>CAIZIT010000057.1 GCA_903933115.1 uncultured Burkholderiales bacterium | reverse complement strand
TTTGATGAATTACTGGCTTGTGTCAAGCTCGATGAATTCAAACCCAGCAAAGGATTGGCAGAGGTGAATTCCACACTTGAGCCCGTTTGGGGGGTGAAGGTGAACTGTTGGGATGAAGCATCGTAGGCCACTGTCACACCGTGCTGTTGACCTGCAGGAGGTGGGTAAGCGGCATCGAGTTGAGACTGGATCAAGGCAATCGTTTGCGCATTGGTCATGTCATTGGAGCCGTTGGTGCCTCCACCCAATAAATTGATGGTGGTAGGTGTAGTAACTGGGGGACTCTGGGTGTTGTCCGTTACCGACAAATTCACCGTCGAGGTGTTGGCACCCGTGAAGTTCCAAAACTTTTGATTTCCAAATTTGGCATTGATCACGTTGGTCAACTCTGCAGCGATTTGGTTACCGTCCAATTTATTGGCCGAGCCTGCCAAATTCTCCAAACCGATGCTTTGCGCTGGAGAGCCGTCCAAGCTGATTTGAAACAAGTTTTGCAACTGAGCGGGTGTGTATTTGCTGAAGTCAACGGGCGTCAAGGACGACAAGTTCGGCGCCAAACCAGCTGTCACTGAAGCGGGTGCCGAAGTACGGGTGTCGGTCAAATCGGTCAAGGCAAACATTTCTGTCTTTTTGTTGACCAACTGATCGGACACTTGAGACAAAGGCGCCAATTGACCGTACTTGTTCACGTACTCGGGTTGACCGGTTGCGGGATCCAAAGCTTGCTGCAAAGCGGGCTTGACCAAAGTGTCACCCACATACACATAGGTCTGCCACCTGTTGGTTGGCGCGCTTTGTGAAGCATTTTGTGTTTTGGCGTAGTAAACCGTTGCCAAGTAGCCGTTACCCGATTTATCGTATACGGTCACAGCAGTTGAATAGTTGTAGGTCTTGGGGTCGTTTCGGTTGAAAGCTCCAGTGATCACGTCCGCATTGGCTGGCAAGTTCAAACCCAAGGACACGGCAGTTGTCTCTTTGGCCTGACCCGTGGTTTGCTGGGGAATGGTCAAGGGATTCATGTTGGACGTATCGGCCTTACCCGTACTATCCACGGAGGCTGCGAGCAATTTTTCACCTGAAGCATTGACCACGTTGTTTTGGTCGTTCATCACAAAGGTTCCGTCCCTGGTGTACACCTTTTGCAATCCGTCATTGGAGAGCAAGGGAAAGAATCCACTGCCTGAAATCGCCATGTCCAACGTGTTCGAGGACACGCTCACGTTACCTTGACCGAAGTTCAAGGACACGTCTTTCAAAGACACACCCTGACCGATGGTGGTACTGGCTTTTTGCAAGGGAGAGGTCGCAAAAATGTCACCAAATTCAGCAGACGACTTCTTAAAGCCCGTGGTGCCCGCGTTGGCAATGTTGTTGCTGGTCACACCCATGGCAGCCGTCGCTGCATTGATACCGGTGAGGGATGTAAAAAAGGCCATGTTGAGCTCCGATTAAAAATAAGTTACCCGTGGTTTAAAACCAAACCATCCAAAAAAATATCAATTCGTGATTTGCTGCACGCTTGTCAACGGCACAGTTTTGCCGTTTCCATATCCCAGCAACCAAGAGTTCGATCCATCCGTTGAGGTCGTGGCACTGGTGATGGTGGCCATCGTGTTCCACGAAGGCGTGATGTTTTTGCCGCCGCTCGTTCCCGTGATCGCAAAGTTGTAGGTGCCATCAGGCGCAGCGTCACCCGCATCGGTTGTCCCGTCCCAGCTCACACCCATGGAGCCTGGCAACTGTGAACCATAGGTCATGGTCTTGACGGTTGCGCCTGTGCTGTCGACGACTTGGATCTGAACGCCATCGGCACCGGCTGGCAAATTGACAAGCGCATTCACGGGCTTGCCCCCGCTCAGCACCGCAGACCCATTGGGAATGCCAACCGCTTTGCCAATCAAACTGCTGGCCGTGGTCATGGAGGACTGTTGTTGATTTTTCACCATCGTTTGCAAACTCGTTTGCATGGACGTGGTCGCTTCCAACTGAGAGAACTGCGCCAACTCGGCCACAAAGGCCTCGTTCTTGACGGGGTCCGTAGGATCTTGGTTCTTCAATTGAGCGGTGAAGAGTGTCATGAAGGAGCCCTCCCCCATTTGCGTGGTGGTTTTGGCTGCTGCCGCCTTTTGCTGCGCTTGGTAGTCACTCAAGCGCATGATGCCGTTGGGCAAAGGTGGCAAAGAGGATGTGGATCCTGCTGTACCGGTGCTGGAAGTGGTGGTCATTTGGGTTTCCTAAACTGGGTTGAAATCTTTAAGATCAAGCTTTGGTTAAATCAAGTGTTCTGGACATCAATTGCTTGGCGGTGTTGACCACCTCCACATTGTTTTGATAGGAGCGGGATGCGGACATCATCTCCACCATTTCTTGCATTTCATTCACGTTGGACAAATAGACCATGCCGTCCTTGTCTGCTGCGGGATTTGATGGGTCGTAGAGGCTTCGAATGGGAGTGGGATCATCGGCAATGTGATCCACCTTCACGCCCCCTTCGGTTGGGAAAGCTGCATTGGTGCTCGCCTCATCAAGAAGGGCTTTGAACACGGGACGCTTGGCCCTGAAGGCATCTTTTTCGGAGCTGGCCACAGTGGCCGCATTGGCCAAGTTGGACGCGGTGGTGTTCATGCGAACGAGCTGTGAATTGAGGGCGGTGCCCGCAATGCCAAACACGCTGTCAATGGTGTTCATCATCGATTACTCTCCTTTGAGGGCTTTTCGAATGCCCCCGATTCTGTCTTGCAAAAATTGCAAGGTTGCTTGGTAGTCGCCTGCGGCCTTACCAAATTGAGCTTGCTCCACACTGATCTCTACTGTGTTGCCATCAAACGAGTTGTTGAACGGAATCCTGTAACGCATGCCGTTGTCAGGTCCTTCTTCAATGCCCGCAAAATGCTTGTCGTTCGTTGCCGTCATGTATTCTTTTTTAGACTCCTGCAGCATGGCTTTGAAGTCAACGTCTTGGGCTTTGTAGTTGGGGGTGTCGGCATTGGCAATGTTCTTGGCAAGCACGTCCAAGCGTTGGCTTCTCACTTGCAGAGCCCGCTCGTGTATGCCAAATGCATCGTTGAATATGTTCATCGCCATGGAATTCACCTTTTAACAATTTGTCGGTTTTCTCGACACCCAAGCCTCAAGTTAGAGGTTCGCAGGACGATATTGCAAAAGGTGTGCCACTCGGAGTTTTGACAGCAAATGAATCCATTAGGACTCAATTTGACAAAAGGTAGGCACGTGCGTGTACACAAGCGGCAAAGCATTGCCACTTTTCAAACCATCTCAGCCAAAGTTTTTTAAAAACTTCAGCTCAACAAAACCCCATCTCTGGCTCTCAATCAGCGCGCAGCGCTGCTAGGAGAGATGGGTGAATTGAACGGACCCCAATCGGGAACATTCTGTGTGCTCGCATACGGGTTGCCCCTAGGCAAGCCATTTCTTGTCGTGTTGGCACTGCCCAACTCGGCCGCGCGTGCTTTGGGATCCAAAGTCGCCGCTTGGGCACTTGCGAGCAAGGGGTTGCTGCGCATGGCCTGGTTGCCAGAGGGTGGAGTGCCATTGTTTCTCATCGCATTGATGGACTTGTTGTCCAATCCCAATTTATCGATGGCGTTTTGATGCAAACCGTCCATGATCGACTCCCGGGTGATGGGCGCCGTCGTGTCTCGGTTCACGTGTAAATAATTCGCTTGTGGCCCTGAAATCGGCAGACCCACATCGATTCGTTTCTCGCTCTTGGCTGCAGGTGTCAGCACCGTCAAATACAAATCATCCAAGTGCACTGGGCCGCTGCTCTTGAGACCCGTTTGATCAAAGTATTTGGAGACCAAATCGAGCTGCTGCAAAACGCTTTGTCCCAAAATCGCTTTTGGATTGGAACCAAAACCAGCACTCGCGGCTCCTCGGTCCGATCCATCGCAGAATTGAATGATGCCGTGACAACGGTTGTTGCTGGACTTGGGGTTCAAGCCATCGCTCTCCATCAAGGCCACTTTTGCAAAATCATCGGGCGAGAACTTGTATTGCTGAGACAAACGCAAGATCTTGTCGTTCACCGCTTGCTTGTCCTGTGCTGGGATATAGCCCTTGTCCACAGCCCGGTCCAAGGTCTTTTGCAAAACCGGATAGGCCGAACCATTCAAACGGGTCAACAACTGAATCTGGGCAGCTGCACTCGTGGTCAAGGGGTTTTGATTCAAATCGGGGTTGGACGCTGTTTGTGCGTTGAAAGGCAGTGGTGGTGTGAGTCCACCAGCGCCGCCAAGCGTGGTTCCAAAGGCCCCTTGAAGTGCGCCTTGCATGGGGGTTTGCAATCCGCCCATGTTCTGATTTCCCATGGCGTTGGCGCCCATTGCCCCCCCCGACATGGCATTCATCATGGAACTCATGGCCAAGTGATTCATCACCATTTTTTGGTTCATGAGTTGCGAGGCGTTCATGGTGGGTGCTGCATTCGCATCTTTGGCCATCACATCCTTGGCGCTCGCACTTGCGTCTCCAGTCGCAGCTTGCGCCAAAGGCACCCCTTGTCCACTCACTTTATTAGAAGGCTGTGCATTGCCAGCTGAATTGGGGCTGGTTTGCAAGGAAGCTTGCTCGTTTTTACCCAAACTGGCGTTCACCGTTCTTCTGGGGTCCAAATAAGCTTTGCTCATCTTTTGAGCCGTGGCACTCGAGTCCACGGACACGCCCTGGTTCATTGGCTTCAAGCTTGAAGCGTTGGAAGCCAAAACAGATTGGCTGCTCACGGCACTTTTATTAAAGGGAGCTCCAACAATGCTGCTGGAGTCCTTGGAAGAGGATAAGGTTTTCTTGTCCAAGGCACCTTGAGGGCTGGACTCTGAACTGGACGCTTGAAGGTTGGCGCTCACATTGGCTTTGGTGCCCGCTCCCGCTTGCATGCCATCTGCTTGGCTTGCATTCAAAAGAGAACTCAAAGACGCCAATTGCAGGCGTTGTCCAGGGAAAATCAAATTCGCGTTGGTCAGGCCGTTTTCTTGTGCCACTTGCTGAACATTTTTTTTCAGCTCGCCAGCGTCCACACTCAAACCTTGGCTCAACATGTAGTTTTTCACCAAGCTCGTGAGGTTGTCCCCAGACTTCACCACCAAACTTGGCACATTGGGATTCAAGATTGACGGAGTTCCGACATCTTGCGCTTTGGACACTTGTTCCATGGCCTTTGCAAATACACCTTGTAAGCCCTGCTCAGCATTGAGCGAGCCATCACCCAACAATGGATGATTAACATCTACTGAAGTGTAATTAAAGAGTACTTTTGTGTCTAAATTTATGGCCATTTTGCATCCAATGCGATTTTAAAACCTGGTATTGAAATTGCTTTAATCAACTTAAATGAGTTTGAAAAACGTCATTTCTTCAACACCATGGATACCTATTCGCAAATGCTGTGCCGCCTTGTAAAACCGACACTCTCCAAAGCCAACAAGTTGGGTGAACGCTCACGCTTGAGCGCCTGTACGGCCGCATTCTTGTGTCTGTGTCAAGCAGCTTTGGCAGTGCCCACGGTACAAACGCCAGCAACGGATGTGAAAACCGCTCAAGCACCAGGCAGTGCAGAAAAGAATTTGCTCCAAACGGCCAAGGACTGGATTTCACAGCGAACAGGCATCGCCTTGGATGAAATCCAAATGAACACCATGGACGAGCGACTCAAAGTCGCCCCCTGCGAGACATCCACGCAATTCGATCAACCTTTTGCCAACCGACACGTGATTCGCGCACGCTGCGATCAACCCCGTTGGCAATACTTTCTGCAAGCTTCTTGGTCTCAAAACTTGGACCATCAAAAAACCAATCCTCAAGCGGCCAGCTTGGGTCTCAACACAGCAAGCCAAAACAACAACAATGGCGCTGTCAACAATAAAACAGCTCAAACGGTTCCAGTGGCCTATCCCTATCAAGCGAACACCAACGTCAATGCCTTTGGCGAGGTGGTACGAAGTGTGCTTGTATTGAGTCAACCTCTCAAGAAAGGGACGATCCTGAATTCAACGCATTTCAAGAAAATTTCGATCTCTGTGCCTCAAAACGATGGTCAAATCTTGACCCAGTCGACAGAAATTGAGAATTTCGAACTCTTGCACGACATGGGATCGGAAAAAATCATCCATTCATTTGACGTGAAACCGTCAGTGATGGTCAAAAGAGGACAAGAAGTGACATTGGTCTTTGGCCAGGGTCGTGGGTTCACCATCTCTGTCAAAACAGAGGCGCTGCAAGACGGCATCATGGGTGAACAAGTGAAGTTAAAAAATGTCGAGTCGGGTCGAATCATCTCTGGGGTGGTCACCGGTTTCAGTGAAGCCAAAGGACTTTAGGAGGAAGAAATGAATGCTAAAGTTTTGTTTTTAAATTATTTTCAATATTTTCAAAAAAACACTCAAGTTTGTAAAGCACGTGTCGAAAATATAGATGCCGTTAGAAGGTTTGTGGTCCTTAGTGCCACTGCCCTCTCATAAAAGAAAGTGAAGCCATCATGACTGATCCAATTTCCAACAACGTTGCACGCTTTGCGCAACCTGCGTTGGCACCCAAAACGGGCGCCAATTCAAGCCAAGCTCAGCAAGCACAAACCAACAGCGCAAGCGCTCAGGCGGTTGCGACCGATAAGTCTGCACAAATGACCAACACCGTGTCACTGAGCAACGTGACACAAAAAGTCATGCAAGCCCCAAGTTTTGATCGCGCCAAGGTGGATTCCATCAAAAAGGCCATCAAAGAGGGCAACTATCCAATCAATGCCAAAAACATTGCTGCCAATTTCCTCTCTATTGAACAAATGATTCACGGTTGATGGAACAAGAGCTCACCACTGTTGAACCACAAACCTCTTCAGAGGCGTTGAGTCCTGAGTTGTTGACCAAGGTCATGACCCAGGTGGACACGCTGGAATCGGTTTTGGAGCAAGAGTTTGAAGCCCTGAAAAACCAAGACTTGGCCCATTTGGACCGACTCTTGAATGCAAAAAATGAAATTCTCACCGACATCTCGCGCATGACGGGTGTGAGTGACCCCTCACACGCGAGCAAGCTCGACGGATCTTGGGACGGATTTCGCTCACGCATGGATTACTGCAGAAACTTGCACCGCAGAAACGAAATGCTGGTCAATCGCAAATTGGACGCCATTCGCGGCGCCCTCAAAAGCCTTCACCTCACCGACCCCACCAGCAGCGTGGAGGTCTATGACCGCTTGGGTAAACTTAACCGCGTCAAGCGCAGCAGAAGTTACCTGAGCTTTTAAAGCCAGTAGCGACTTCGCTCATCCCCTCTTTTTTCTTTTTTTCTAAGTTCACCGCCCGCGCCTTGAGCTAGACGCAGCTTGAACTGGTTTAAAGCTTGATTGAGACTTGAGAGACCCAGCGAATCAAACTTCTTTTTTCTCATCTCCTGGCTTCATGCCTTTGAGCCAATACACCCATGACAAAATCACCGCCACCGCGGTGAACATGTCTTGAGGAATCTCTTGGCCCAAATCCAGGCGACTGAGCAAGGAGAGCAGTTGCGGGTCCTCGGCCACATAGACCCCTTGGCGTCTGGCCTCAGCAATGATGCGACGCGCCATCTCGTCTCGCCCCTTGGCCGTGACCCTGGGCGTTTTGTTCTTGCCGTACTCAAGCGCTACAGCTTCTGATGGGGGTTTGGTGGACATGGCTCTTCTTTGATCGATCAAACTTTGGCGTCCACCACACGCCCATGCGCTGAAGTGATCAAATCACTTTCCTCCAAAGGCCTTTGTGCGTTGAAGATCTCAAAAGTCTTCAATTTCAAGCCCGACGCGTCCAACTCATAGGTCAACTCTGAAGCGTTGTCATGCGCCAATTGAGCCACCTCGGGTCTCAAAGCCCACATCCTCAAATCCACTTGGGTCGTTTGGGTGATGATGGTTTGCAACCACACCTCTCCCAAGAGTCGGCTCTTGGAGTGGATGTCCACGCTCAATGGGGTATCGGGCTGCCCCTCTTCTCTGGGAGGCTTTCTGAAATGCAAGTCCACGGGGTCAGCGTCGCTAAAGGGAATCACCACCCTCAAAGACAACTCGCCCCTTGCAAAATCTTGTACCGCTCTCAATTGCGCAGACTCGATTTCGTCAATGCTCCTTTGAACCATCAACTTTTGATCGGTGTGCGAGTTGTGCCCCAATTGGTTCAAAGCGTCCATCAATTTGTGCAGCATGGCTTTGGGTGAATCGCTGGCATCCATTCCCTTCAAGAGGCTGTTCTCTGAGCTTTGTGCTTGAGAGAGCACTGCTTTTTTGAGCGCCAAGCCCGACACCTGTGACATGGAGAGCGTTAATTTTCTGAAATTCTCAAACCATGCTCCCACGCCCAATTGGGCGCTCATTTGTGACAACAAATCGGGCCTCATGAGCTGCGAGCCCATCTCAAAACCCGAGGGTTGCTGCTGCAACATCAAAAGCCTGGAGCCCAAAAGCTGAGGAGAATTGATGAGCGCTTGAGCGCTGGCCGCCACACTCGCGCCGTTCAAGCCCAAAGTGGGGACATTGGCCCCATGAACCAATGCTGCGCCTGCTGGACCCAAAGCGTTGGTTTGAGCTTGAGGCACATTGGGAGCGGTTGGGCCCAAAGGGTTGGATTGGAGTTGAATGCTCCAAGCCCCTGGCATCGCTCGCACACTCACAAACGGCATGTCGCCAGGTTTCACATTCCAGGTGTAAGGGATTTCAAAGGAAAAATCCTTCAACCACAGCCTCACACTCTTGTCTTGAAGCACCACAGTGGCTTGGATGATTTGATGGTCTGAGAGGCCCAACTCTTGGGCCACACGCGTGTCCACCCAAATGGGGCGCAACTCCATTTGAGACTGGGGTATCTTGGGTACCCCCATGACTTGTTCGGGTCCTTGCAACACGCTTTGATTTGACCTTTTTGGGTGCCAGTGAATGCCTTGAGCCTAACCCATAAGCACCAAGTCTATCAAGACCCTTTGCTCATCCAAGCACTAGATCATTCTCCCAAAAGGGGCAACATTTGTGCCGCCTCTCTTGGACAATGGCTCAAGACTCACAAAGACCCATGTGCTTTAGGGGTAGGACACCCAATGGCGTCGCTTCTCAGCGCCCTCGGTGTTCAACGCTTGGTCAGGATAGCTGGTGTAGCCTTTGAGGTCTTTTTCAGGGCGAGCGTAATCTTTTTTGCTCATGCGAGCTTCGATGATTTCTTTCTCATTGGGCAAGTTGATGGTGACACCAGCCATGAGCATCTTTTGGGTACCACGGGTCATGGCATTGGGGTTCATGTCGATGATGGCTTGCTTGAGCACTTCAGGCTTCAGCAAAGAATCGGGCCAAACCTTTTGGACCACTTTGTCCAAAGTGTCCCCCGCTTTGACTTGATAAGTGGCCACCACTCCATTGGCGCTTTTGGGCGCACTGGACGCGGCATGGGGCTTGCTCGCCTGAGCAGCAAAATTGGCGCGAACCACTTCGAGCTTTTGAGCCGCTGGTGCAGGCGCCTTGGCTGCAGGATTAGCCTTGGCATCCTTCTTAGCGTCCGCTGGCATCAATCCTTGATCGCTCAAGGTGATCATCTCCAATGAACCAGGCTCTTGTGCATGCACAGCACCACAAACCAAAGAGGCCAAGAAGGCAGCACGCACGGCAAGGGTCAACGCATTCAATTGTTGTTTCATCATCTTCTCTCCCAAATAAATAAGTTCTAGGGCTTGGCGTGTGCCACGGCCACCCAATTGGCGTTTCCACCCATTGAGGGACCCGCCACTTGTTTCAACTCGGCCGTGTAAGGACTCACATGCCTCACCTCGGCCAAGACCATTCTTTGCATCGCTCCCGCTTGCAAGGCATGAGCGGGAAGGATGGTGGGGTCCACCACCACAAATTGATCCCCATTTTTAAGCCCATTCACACTGCCTGCTGCCACCACGAGTTGTTGTCCTTGCCACTTGGTGACCTCAAACTGAGGCGGAATGCACGTTAACTCTGACTCCATGGACCTCTCAATGGACCTTGCAGCGGCATTGACTTGTGCAACCATCACAGGGGAGAGCACTGAACTGTAAGATTTTTGTGGATTGGACTCAAACCACACATGCTCTTCAAAGCTCATCGTTTGGCGCTTGTCCAAACGGTTTTGCAACACGGTGGTGACCTTCAAGCCGGGTGCACGGGTGATTTCATCATTGGCTGGTTCCAAATACAGGCTGGCCTGCCAGGTGACCCTTTGGTCTCCACGACCCAAAAGCGCTTGTTGGTATGCATTGATAGAACTAGGAAACACCGCTTGCAAAGTGGCCTTGTTGGCGTTGACTCCAGACAAGGTGACCGAGTCCGCAGGCAATGCGTTCAAACTCATCTTGAAAACACGAGACTCATCGCTTTGCGCGAGCAAGCTCTCTTTGAGCGACTTGGCAATCATGCGTGTGAGATAAAGATCTTGAAATTTGATCTGAGGCGCAATCGCCACATCAAAAACCACCAAATGCTGAACCCCTTGGAGCTTGCTGATTTCTTTGCCGCTTGAGGCCTTGCAACTCTTAGAGGACGGTGTGCTCTCTCGCTTGGATTCCAAAGACAATTCGGCTTGGGTTTCCGCATCATGGGTGTAAGCCAATATCCTCACACCCCTCACCACCATCTCGTTGGTGAACTCAGCACTGTCTCTGAGCGCCCCGTCTTCATCGATCCAAGAGGTACTCCTCACCTGAGTGGGTCCTTCCATGGCCAGTTTGACAAGGGAATTTCTCACGGCCTGCAGCGTGTCTTCTGCAGTGTCCACTGAACCGATCGAGTTCTGAGCATGGGCCCAAAGGGGCAAGAGGCAGGCGCACGCCAGACCCAGGAGCATCCCCTTCAAGAGAAGCTGCCAAGACAACTCAAACATGCTCTCCATCCCCCAATGGGTCGGGCAATCGTTTGGCGCCCCTTTGCTGAGGGCATGCTGGATCGAATCTTTTTTCATGCGTGTGTTCATGGAAGTCACCTGGGCTCACAACCGACACGCATGCATGCTCGCTGGGTATTGAAAACCCTTGAACACATCAAGGATGATCAAACCACACGAGGCAGCAAAGGCAAATCCCCGCCTATCAAGGGGAGGGAGTTTGCCAGGCATGATCAAAAGTTCTTGAAAAAAGAGAACTAAACGCCTCTTATTTTCAACGACCTCTCATGGCCAGTTGTGTGAGATACAAACGACGCAAATCTTGTACCACAGCGCGGTCCAAAGACATGGTGGTCTCATAGGTGTCATCGCTCACAGGCGTGATGCTCACCAATTGAGCGCCGTAAATGATGCCTTCCACCTTGGCTCTGAATGTGTCATTGACAACAGTCATGTCTGAGACGGTGGTGTTGGCGTCCAATTGTTGGCCGTACACCTGTTCGGTCAACGCGCGGTAGGCGTCGAGCTTGGAGGCGCGAATGGCCAGCAAACGCTGTTGAGCAGGGTTCTTGTGGTTTTGAACGCTGATCACCGCGTAGCCAGTGGCCACAAAGTTTTCGCGCTTCTCAACCATGGGAGCGAGCATCGTGGCGTTCGCTGCGTGCTCGGGCTCACGGGCTGGAGCCTGGGATTTGAAGAGTTGGGTGCTTGAGCATGCGCTCAACAACACGGCGGCGCCCACGGCACTGATAACGAATAGTTTTTTCATGGCAGTTTCCTAAAAAAATCACAAAACTCAAGTGACTGCGGGGTCACCCACTCACGGGTTGCTTTTGAGAATCTACAAAAGCCTAACGTTTGAGGACAACCCAAAAGGCCGCCTACAGCTTTAGTATCGACCGTAACACCGTAAACTTAAATCGGTGAACACAAACCCATGCGGCCCTCTGAAAGCACGACCCAGCGTTTACCAAATTCGCCCATTCTGTTACTGAAAAATACACTCCAAACGACAAGAAGCTCTCCAGCAGAAATGAACTCACTTGCACCTTAGAATCGACACCAAACGCGGCGGCTTAAAGATTGAAGGCCTGAAATCGCTTATTTCCCACCGACTTCTCTCCCAAAACCATCAGCATGGGTCAGCTTTGGGGTGTGAATGAGGGATTTTGACTAAATTTCCTTGCATAACAGTGTCAGATCAAGAACAATAGACCTTATTCAAATGCAAATGAAATCCAGCGCTCAATACATCGGTGAAAGCTCCTCAGCCCAGGCCCTCAGAAGCCTCTTGGGCACGATCGCCAACTCCAACTCCACGGTCATGATCACCGGCGAGAGCGGCACGGGCAAAGAACTTCTGGCTCGCACCCTGCACGAGCAAAGCATGCGAGCAGGCTCCAATTTTGTTCCCATTAACTGCGCAGCAATCCCCAAGGAGCTCTTGGAGAGCGAGCTCTTTGGCCACCGCAAGGGGGCCTTCACGGGCGCCGTGTCTGACCGCATTGGTCGCTTTGAGCTCGCCCATGGTGGCACCCTCTTTTTAGACGAAATTGGGGACATGCCCTTGGACATGCAGGTCAAACTCCTGCGTGTTTTGCAAGAGCGCACCATTGACCCCATAGGTTCCTCCAAGCAAATTCCAATCGATGTTCGTGTCATTGCTGCCACACACCGAGACCTTGAGACCGAAATCAGCGCGGGCAGGTTCCGTGAAGACTTGTATTACCGCTTGAATGTGCTTCCCGTGAACACCCCTCCTTTGAGAGAGCGGGTGGAAGACGTCGAAGCTTTGCTCAAACACTTTGCCCTTAAATTTGCTCACATTCAACACGGTCCCATTCGCTTCAGTGCTGAGTTTTTGGACTGCTTGAGACAATACGCTTGGCCTGGCAACGTGCGTGAGCTCTCCAATTTGGTGGACCGCTTCAGCACCCTTTATGCGGGACAAGTTTTAGACTTGCGAGCCATCCCTCCGACCCTCCTACCCAAAGGGCTGGTCGTGATCCAAGGCAATTTGGGCGGATTTGAATCGAATCGTCCCAAACCACAAGCCCCCACTCCCCCCCCTGAGGTTCTGGCTGAGTTGGGTG
>CAIZIT010000056.1 GCA_903933115.1 uncultured Burkholderiales bacterium | reverse complement strand
TGAGACCTGAGACCTGAGACCTGAGACCTGAGACCTGAGACCTGAGACCTGAGACCTGAGACCTGAGACCTGAGACCTGCTTTGGTGCTGGTTGAACCTCAGCTCAATGGGCGGAGTCGAAGACGCAGAGATCTGGCTTCTAGAGCCAAGAGCCATCGACCATCAAGGCGCGAGCCTGTCTTTGCGCCACGTCTTGGTGCTGCCCTGTCTTTGGTACCTCAAACGGTCATGGAGTCTGCTGGGGCGCCCTTGCCAAAACTCCCACTCTTGGGCAATGAGTCGGTAGCCGCCCCAATGGGCGGGTCTGGGCGGATTTTGGCCAAACTTATGTTGCACTTGGGTGAAGGCCTCCTCCAATTCATGGCGAACGCTCAAGACTTGACTTTGTGGGCTGGCCCATGCGCCCAGTTGCGAGTCGATGGGGCGGCTTTTGAAATAGGCATCGCTCTCCTCGGCAGAGATCTTCTCCACCAAGCCCTCCACCCGCACCACTCTTTCCAACTCCACCCAATGGAACTGAAGGGCCGCGTAAGGGTTGCCCGCCAACTCCAAGCCTTTGCGGCTTTGGTAATTGGTGTACCAAACCAGTCCCTCTTCGCCAAGCCCTTTGAGCAGCACGATTCGCGTGCTCGGTTTCATGTGTTGATCCACTGTCGCTAGCGTCATGGCTGTGGGTTCAGGCACGTTGGATTTCAAGGCCTCGTCAAACCAGAGCTGAAACTGCTCCAAGGGGTTGTCCTTGGAGTGCTCTTCATCGAGTTCGGCCAAGGTGTAACTTTTTCGCATGTCTGCCAAAGAAGGAAAGTTCAATTGAAGTCCTTTGGGTCAAGGGTAGGAGCCATAAAGCACAGTGGGCTCGAGGGGTTAGGGAAAGGGCAAATGCCCAAAGATGCAAAGGCTCACTTCACCTGTGGCGTCGTCGGTGAGTCGTTTCTTTGAATCAATTCAATTTTGTAGCCATCGGGGTCCACCACAAACGCAATGAGTGTTGAGCCGCCTTGAACGGGTCCAGGCTCTCGGGTGATGCGCCCACCCAATTGGCGAATCCGTTCACAAGTGGCGTAGACATCTTGCACGCCCAGCGCCAAGTGTCCAAAGGCGTTGCCAAGATCGTAGTGGCTCACCCCGTAGTTGTAGGTCAACTCGATCTCCGCTTGCTCTGGGTTGCTGGCAAAACCTAAAAAAGCCAAGGTGTATTGTTGCTCTGGTCGATCGGTGGTTCTGAGCAACTTCATGCCCAACACTTCTGTATAAAAATGGATCGATCGCTTCAAGTCTCCAACGCGAAGCATGGTGTGTAAAAACATCATAGAGGTGTTTGATCCGTCTTGTTGTAAAAAAAGTGAGCTTAAGTGCTTCGTGTAACCCATCCCTTGATCTGTATCAACAGAGGTGGTTTTCATCCTCATGCATGCACACAAGGGACAAAGACCTTTGCATTTTAAGTAAAAAAGGCATAATTTGATGGGCTCCATGCATGTCACGTCTTGATTTGTAGGGCCTTTTGAATTGAAAGAGGAGAGCAAAAATGTCAACCCTGGATGTTTTAAAACTCACACCACTTCCCACCCATTTGATGACCGCTTTGCAAGCCCGCTATCAAGTTCATGACCATGGGCATTTGATCGATCCCGCTGCGTTCACGCGTGTGAGTGTGATGGTGGGCACCAGCGAGATGAAAGTCGATGCCAAGCTCCTCGCCACTTACCCCCATGTGAGGAGGGTGTGCGTGGTGGGTGAGCGTTTTGATCAAGTGGACATGGAGGCGCTCAAAGCGCGCAGCATCTCTCTGACCTACACACCTGGGCTGACCGATGATGATGTTGCTGATTTGGCCATGGGCTTGGTCTTGAGTGTCGTTCGAAAAATTCCTGAGGCCCATCGCTTTGTTCGAAATGCCGACTGGGTGGATGGCCCCTTTGCCTTGACGCGTCAAGTGACGGGCATACGCATGGGACTCATGGGGGACAAAGCCTTGATGATGGAAATTGCCAAGCGCGCTCAAGGCTTCAAGATGATGCTGAACTACCACCAGCGCGAGGAGGACCATGAGTTCTCGCTTCGCACCCCCATCAGATGGTGGGCTGATTTGCACGCCATGGCCAAGGAGGTGGATGTTTTGGTGTTGTGTGCCTCAGCTGAAAAATCAAACCAGGCCAAGGGCAACCATCCCGAGCAAGGCGCCATGGTCAATGCATCGGTCATCGAGGCCTTGGGTGCCCAAGCCTACGTGATCAATGTGGGAGACCCGCATATGTTGGATCAAGCGGCCTTGCTGCAAGCTTTGCAACAAAAGAAATTGGCCGGTGCTGCACTTGATGTATTTGTCGAAGAGCCCAAAGTGAGTGCGGAGTGGAGAAACTTACAAAACGCAGTGCTCACCCCGCACATGGGTGCCAGTACAGAAGGGGCTCAAAAGGCCATGGCTGCCATGGCTTTGACCCATTTGGAAGAATTTCAAAAGCACCAAGATGCATTGGATTGTGGGCACTGAGCCCAGGGTACCGAGCGCAGGCCACCAAACCCTGCGCCCTGTGCTGACTTTTATCTGGAGAAACCACCACCCCGGTTACCGCCACCTCCCGTTCGCTTGCCCGCAAAGGAGCCGGCAGGCTTGGGTCCTCGAGAGCGATTGGCGCCCCCATTGGATCGGCGCTCACTCATCAAGTCCACACTGGTGCGAGTGGGGTCTGGTGTGCGGCTGGTTTTATTGGTGTTCTTGTGCCCAAATGCGTTCACACCATTGTGCGTGCCCAAATGTGCGTTTTCACGGGGCTGGTAATCCTCGTCATGAACCGAGTGGGCACGGGGCGCTTGTGCTGAGCCATCCGCTGAGGGGGCTCTGGGGGGGCGCTGTCCGCCTTGGGGTCGGGGTCTAAAGCCATTGGCGTCGGCTTTGTCTCCACGGCCCTCAGGACGCGGACCTCTGCCTCTTTGGCCATTGCCTGATGGGCCAGAACCTGGGCCTCTCGAGAACGCTTGGCGGTCATCACGCGGGGCATGGTTTCTTGGCGGCCTGGATGAGCCTGGGGCATCTGAGGACTCGTTGAAACTGCGCTCCGAATTGACGTCTGCGTTGGGTCGACCAGGTCTTGAGGATCTGGGTCCAGAGGCATTTTGATTCGGTCTCGCACGACCTGGGTTGCTGACCTTTTTCTCGCGAATTCTCTCCATCATTTCGCTTCTTGCCGCTTTGGCTGCAGCGGCCATGACGTCCCTAGAGGGCGCACGTCCGAGTCCACCCCAAATCGTTTGGCGACCCATGGCGATGGGTTCAGCCTTCTCGCCGGGCTCTGGGGCAAAGCCCTCAATGACAGACACTTCAATTTGTTGATGGGTGAAGTGCTCAATGTCTTTCATGAAGCCTTCTTCATCCAAGGACACCAAACTCACGGCATGCCCATCGGAGCCAGCGCGTCCAGTGCGTCCAATGCGGTGAACATAGTCTTCGCTCACATTGGGGATTTCATAGTTGACCACATGAGGCAACTCGTCAATGTCAATGCCCCTAGCGGCAATATCGGTTGCGACCAAGGCGCGGATCTCTCCGCTCTTAAAGCCAGCCAAGGCCTGGGTACGTGCGGTTTGGCTTTTGTTGCCGTGAAGCGCCATCGCGGAGATGCCTTGCTTGTTTAAAAATTCTGCGACCGAGTTGGCACCGAATTTGGTTCTGGTGAACACGAGCACTTGGCTCCAATCGTTCGTCTGAATGATGTGAGCGAGCAAAGCCTTTTTCTTGCCTCGTCCAACGGGATGAATCAATTGGCTGATGCGTTGAACGGTGGTGTTGGGAGGGGTGACTTGAATGCTTTGGGGGCTTTTCAATAAATTCTCAGCCAACTCTTTGATCTCGTTGCTGAACGTGGCCGAGAACAACAAGCTTTGCTTGTCTTTGGGCACCAAGGCCAAGATTTTTTTGACGTCTTGAATGAAGCCCATGTCCAACATGCGATCGGCTTCATCAAGGATCAGTATTTGAACCGTGGAGAGGTCTACAAATCCTTGTTGTTGGAGATCCAAGAGTCGCCCTGGTGTGGCGACCAAAATATCCACCCCGCGTTTGAGTTTGTCGATTTGGGGCTTCATGCCCACACCGCCAAAAATCACACAAGAAGACAGTTGGAGGTATTTGCCGTAATTTCTGACCGACTCCTCCACCTGGGCTGCCAACTCTCGGGTTGGCGTGAGCACCAAGGCCCGAATGCCGTAGACACCAAACTTATTGGGTGTGCTGCGGCTCATGGTGAGTTTGTGAAGCATGGGCAAAGTGAACGCCGCGGTTTTACCCGTTCCGGTTTGTGCACCTGCCAATAAATCAGACCCGTTCAAGACGATGGGAATCGCTTGGGCTTGTACGGGTGTGGGGTTTTCATAGCCTTGCTCTTGCACGGCCTTTAAGATGGCCGGAGCCAAATTGAGTTCTTCAAAGTTCATAGTGGAGCGCCATATCCGGCGCATGGATGGGCCTTCATTGCTCGTGTGACAAGCAACCAGTAAGAGGCCAGGAAACAGGAAATAGGGCTATTGGGACTGGAAAGTCTAAAAAAAGTGCCCCAGCAGAAACGCTGATGTTCAGGCGACTGGTTGCCTAAACTGTCCTCATTGTCTCACAAAAGCTTCAGGCTGGGTGAAATAAGTTCACTTTAGACCACACATGGTGCCCTTGGCATCGAGGGCTTTCCTCGTCTGAAGCTTTGGATAATGCATCAAGAGGCTGTAAGAAGCAGTTCAAAAGTGTTAGAGTACTCGGTTAATTTAGTCTTCAATCACAAAGGAAAGTCCTCATCATGGCTCAATATGTATTCACGATGAATCGCGTTGGAAAAATCGTACCCCCGAAACGCCAAATCTTGAAGGACATCTCATTAAGCTTCTTCCCTGGCGCCAAGATCGGTGTACTCGGAACGAACGGATCGGGCAAATCCACCTTGCTCAAAATCATGGCCGGCGTCGACAAAGAGATCGAAGGCGAAGCCACACCCATGCCAGGGATCAAAATTGGCTACCTCCCCCAAGAGCCTGAATTGAACCCTCAAGAGACCGTCAGACAAGCGGTCGAGGGTGGCATGGGAGAGGTTTTGGCTGCGAAAAGCAGGCTCGAAGAGATCTACGCCGCTTATGCCGAACCGGATGCCGACTTTGATCTGCTCGCCCAAGAGCAGGGCAAGTTGGAGGAGATCATCGCCTCAGCGGGCACGGACAGTGAGCACCAATTGGAGATTGCTGCAGATGCGCTCAGGCTGCCCGCTTGGGATGCAACCATTGAGCACCTCTCGGGTGGTGAAAAAAGACGCGTGGCGCTTTGCAGGCTCCTTTTGTCCAAGCCCGACATGCTCCTCCTCGATGAGCCCACCAATCACTTGGATGCGGAGTCGGTGGATTGGCTCGAGCAGTTCTTGGCCCGTTTCAGTGGCACCGTGGTGGCCATCACCCATGACCGCTACTTCTTGGACAATGCCGCTGAGTGGATCTTAGAGCTCGACCGCGGACACGGCATTCCATGGAAAGGCAACTACAGCACTTGGCTCAGTCAAAAACAAGACCGCTTGGAGAAAGAGCAAAAGGGTGAGGAGGCGAGAGCCAAAGCCCTTAAAAAGGAGTTGGAGTGGGTCAGACAAAACCCAAAGGGTCGTCAAGCCAAAAGCAAAGCGAGGATCGCACGCTTTGAGGAGCTCTCCAGCTTTGAGTACCAACAACGCAACGAGACCCATGAGATTTTCATTCCCGTGGCAGAACGTCTGGGCAACGAGGCCATTGAATTTGTGAACGTGAGCAAGTCCTTTGGGGACCGCTTGCTCATTGACAATTTGAGTTTCAAAGTTCCCCCAGGTGCGATTGTGGGCATCATCGGCCCCAACGGCGCGGGCAAGTCAACGCTCTTTAGAATGATCTCTGGCCAACACCAGCCCGATCAAGGTGAGGTCAAAATCGGCAGCACCGTGAAGATGGCCTTTGTGGACCAGACCCGGGATGATTTGAGCAACGAGAAGACCGTCTGGGAGGACGTCTCCGGAGGGCTTGATATTTTGACCGTTGGCAAGTTTGAGATGGCCAGTCGAGCCTACTGCGGACGCTTTAACTTCAATGGCGGTGACCAACAAAAGAAAGTGGGCACGCTCTCAGGAGGAGAACGCGGCCGCTTGCATTTGGCAAAGACTTTGATTGCTGGAGCCAATGTGTTGCTCTTGGATGAGCCTTCCAACGACTTGGATGTGGAGACCTTGCGTGCCCTCGAGGATGCGCTGCTTGAGTTTGCCGGTTGTGTGATGGTCATCAGCCACGATCGCTGGTTCTTGGACCGCATTGCCACCCATATCTTGGCATGGGAGGGCGACTCTCAATGGCAATTCTTTGATGGCAACTATCAAGAGTATGAAGCCGATAAGAAAAAACGCCTGGGTGAAGAGGGCGCCAAGCCTAAGCGCGTGCGCTTCAAGGCTTTGAAGTGATGCTGCTGCATTGAGCATGATGGCTTTGGGGGATCATGTGGGTTTGTTTTTGCAATCCTCCAAGCCCTGCTTGCTCGTGTGGTCATCGACCTCGCCCAAAGCCGATTTTCTTTGAACTGAGCACAATGCGTAGCCATGAAGCTTCAACTCTCTGCACTTGACCAATCCGTGGGCGTTGTGGGTCGAGCACAAGATTCGATCATTCGCCAAACGGTAGAGCTCGCTGGCCATTGTGAGGCCTTGGGTTACAAAAGGTTTTGGGTCAGTGAGCACCACAGCCACCCAGGCATCATCGGCACGGCACCAGAGATTTTGATGGCGGCCATTGCGATGAAGACCACCCAAATTCGCATCGGCAGTGCGGGTGTGATGTTGCCTCATTATTCGGCCCTTAAGGTGGCCGAGCAATTTCGGGTGCTCGATGCATTGGCGCCAGGGCGCATCGACTTGGGCTTGGGTCGAGCGCCTGGGAGCGACAGAAAAACAGCTCAATTGCTCAACCCCAATCAATTCGCCTCGGATCAGTTCCCTCAGCAAATCTTAGAGCTGAAGGCCTGGCTCACAGGCACCCCCTTTCCCTCTGGGCATCCTGCTCATGGGGTCTATGCCTATCCCCAGTCTGCCACTTGCCCAGAGATCTGGATCTTGGGCAGCTCGGACTACGGCGCTCAGTTGGCCGCTCATTTTGGATTGCCCTACGCATTCGCGCACTTCATCACCGATGGTCAAGGCATGGACCAAGCCATGGGTCTCTACCATGAGGGCTTCAAGCCAAGCACCACGTTGACCAAGCCTCATGCCACGATGTGTGTCTGGGCCATGGTGGCACCCACTCGAAGCGAGGCGTTGATGCAATTTGGCAGCCGTGCACGTTTCAAGATCGATCGCAATTACGGCGCCATCGCCCCTTTGATGAGCCCTGAGGCGGCCATGAACTCTTTCAAACCAGAGGAGAGAGGCGCGCTTGAGCAACTCAGCCAAAAGGCCATCGTGGGGGATCCTAAGGAGGTGGGAGATCGTCTGAGGGCCTTGGCCGAGCGATTTGATTTGGATGAAATCGTGGTCATCACCTGGGCCCATGACCCGCAGGTGCAAAAAGACTCCTATGCTTTGCTGGCGCAGGAGTTGGGGCTGAGCTGAGCGTTCTCAGCGAAGATCCACTCGAAGGGTTCGATGGACATCGGTCCCCATGCACACCAACAAGCTTTCTTCTCTTCAAGCCTGGGTCAATTTTGCGAAAGGGGCGCCGCTCAAGACAGCCTCTCAAAGATGGCTGCAATGCCCTGACCCCCACCAATGCACATGGTCACGAGCGCGTAACGACCTTGAATGCGTTCGAGCTCGTGCAGGGCTTTGACAGTGATGAGTGCACCCGTGGCACCAATGGGGTGTCCCAAAGAAATACCCGAGCCGTTCGGGTTGACCTTTTGGGGGTCGAGCCCCAAGTCTTGGATCACCGCACAGGCTTGAGCTGCAAAGGCCTCGTTGGCCTCGATCACATCCAAGTCCTGAACCGATAGCCCGGCTTTTTTCAAGGCCGCTTGAGTGGCCGGCACAGGGCCAATGCCCATGTACTTGGGCTCTACACCACTGTGGGCGTAACTCACCAAACGTGCCATGGGCTTTAAGCCTCGGTCTTTGGCGCTTTGGGCGTCCATCAACACCAAGGCGGCCGCTGCGTCGTTGATGCCCGAGGCGTTGCCAGCGGTCACGCTGCCGTTGTCTTTGATGAAGACGGGTTTGAGCTTAGAGAAGTCCTCTAATTTGGCGTTGGGTCTGAAATGCTCATCGCTCACCCAGGGCGTAGGACCTTGCCGGGTCTTGAGCATCACGGGTGTGATTTGGTCTTTGAAGTGGCCCGCTTGAATGGCTCTTTCTGCGCGCATGTGGCTCTCAAGGGCCAATGCGTCTTGGCGCTCTCGGGAGATGCCCCATTTTGCGGCAATGTTTTCTGCCGTGACGCCCATGTGAATTTTATCGAAAGGGTCATGCAAAGCGCCCACCATCATATCCACCAAAGTGGCGTCTCCCATGCGTTGACCAAAGCGCTGTGTGGGGTTCAAGAACGGTCCTCGGGACATGTTTTCCGCCCCAGCAGCAACTGCAATATGGGTGTCTCCGAGCATGATCGATTGTGCTGCGCAGACCAAGGCTTGTAGGCCTGAGCCACACAAACGGTTGACGTTAAAAGCGGTCACGCGTTGGTCACACCCTGCATTCAAAGCGGCCACTCTGGAGAGGTAGAGGTCTCGGGGCTCGGTGTTGACGACATGCCCCATGACCACTTGATCGACCTCTGCTGCGTTGACTTGGGCGCGCTCCAAAGCAGCCTTCACCACCGTCGTGGCCAATTCACTCACAGGGGTGTCTTTGAGGCTACCGCCAAAGGTGCCGATGGCTGTTCTCATGCCGCTCACGATGACGACTTCACGCATGTTGTTCTCCTGGTGTTAAGGGTAAAAAGGGCTTCAAGGCCAAACGGAGCTCATCTTATCCAATTTTGGCACGCCTGTGAGTGACGGGCTCGAAGAGGAAGAGCGTCTATGCTCAGAAAAAGGACGGTGGAGCTCGAAGCCATGGGGTGTGTGGGGGAGGTGCCCTCCCATTGCATTCAGCCAATACACGCCATGCCTCGCCATGCCACGCCAATACACGCCATTCCATTCACTCCACTTCATGCACGCCATCGTTTTCAGGCAGATCGAACGCCTCACTTTCCTTGATGGTCGCACTCACCTCCTCATGGCTCAATGGATGCATGAACCGCAAAGTCTTCGCGTGCAACAAAAGTCGAGATGATAAAGAGAGGGTGTCAGGGTCTGCGTAGAGTGCGTCTCCCCAAATGGGGTGCCCGATGTGGGACAAGTGAACCCTGATTTGATGGGTTCTGCCACTCATGGGTTCGATCTCCAAGAGGGAGGAGGTTGCGTTGGCTTTGATGCATCGGTAGCGGGTCAAACTCGATTTGCCTCGTTCATCGACCACTCTTCTTGGACGCAAGGACCAATCGGCATGAATGGGGGCATCAATTTCTTGCCACACGTCAGACACCGGCAGTTGACCTTTGACTTTGGCCATGTATGTTTTGTGCACTTGTCCCTTTTCAAAAAGCCCACTGAGTTGTCTTTGACTGCTGGGTCCGATCGCCATCATCATCAGCCCCGATGTCGCTTGATCCAAGCGATGGACCACCAAGGCATGGGGATGCATTTTTTGCACACGGGTCGATAAACAGTCACTTTTGTCGGGACCCTTGCCTGGAACCGATAAAAGACCACTGGGTTTGTTCAAGATCAAAAAGAGCGGATCCTCCTGAATGATTTGAAATGCATTGGCGTAGCAAGTCGCTTCAAGACGAGCGTCATCGATCCACACCTCAGACTTGGGCGTAGCGACACACGAGAGGGTCAGCCCATGGGCCTTTTCTTCTGGGCTCAGACCAGGCCACGGGATCACATACTCCAATTCACTCGAGTGGGTTTGGAGTCGACAAGTTCTGCACGTGCCATTTTGGCAGCTGCTGGGTAAAGCAACACCTTGCCGGCGAGCACTCGCAAGGAGCGTCTCACCCTCGTAACACTGCCACTGGATGGGGGTGTTTTGAAGGCTGATCGTAAAGGCTCTAAGCTTGCTCAAGGGCCCACCTGACGTGTTCTTTGACCAAGTCACTGGGGTGCTCCAAACGACTCGCCAGCGCTTGTTGGAGTTGCTCTTTGTGGCTTTCGTGCGCCGTGCTGGCCAAAGCATTCCCCATGGCAATCGCGATGTTTCTGAGCCACCTCTCATGGCCGATTCGGCGAATGGCACTGGCCTGTGTGTTGTTTAAAAAATCCTCCTCACTCCAACTCCACAGTTCAAGCAAAGAGGGCTCCTTCAAAGCCTCTCGGCTTTGAAACTCGGGGAGTTCGGTTTTTTGGGCGAACTTGTTCCATGGGCATATCAGTTGGCAATCATCACAGCCATAGATTCTGTTGCCCATGAGGGGCCTGAGCGCCACATCGATCGAGCCAGGGTGCTCGATGGTGAGGTAGGAGATGCATTTTCTTGCATCGAGTTGATAGGGCGCGATGATGGCCTGGGTGGGGCAGATCTGAAGGCATGCGCTGCACGAGCCGCAATGCTCGCTGCCAGGCTGCTGGGGCATGTGCGCCAGCAAGTCGAAATTGATAAAAATCTCACCTAAAAAAAACATCGATCCGGCCCCACGGTTGAGCAGCAAAGTGTGCTTGCCCCTCCAACCCAGACCAGCACGCTCAGCCAGTGCCACCTCCATCACAGGTGCGGAATCACAAAAAACCCTGTACCCCATGGGCGAGACCTCGCCTTGGATGTGTTGGGCGAGTTGCTCCAAGCGACGCTTGAGCGTCTTGTGGTAGTCTTTGCCTCGGGCGTAGAGAGAGACATAGGCTTGCTCAGGACTCTCGAGCCGAGCCCACTCTGCATGTGACCAGTGCTCCGAGTCGCGCTCGTGCAAGCGTTGCGCGGGGGTTGGGCTTGTGCCAGGTGCAAAGTTGTCACTAAAATGCTCGACGGGTGGGACTTTGCGTTCTTGCTGGTGAAGGTCACGGGTGCCCATGCGTGCAGGGCTCACAGGAGAGGGCTCGAGGGTGATGGTCTTTGCTTGTGATGGCTTGGCCCCGGGGCTTGGGCTCAAGTAATTCATGCGTGCAGTGATGACGGCAATGGTGCCGGGCACCAACTCCTCAGGCCGAGCTCTGAGCAGTCCGTGCCGTTTCATGTAGTTCATCTCGCCATGAAAGCCTCTCTCGAGCCACGCCATCAAGTGTTGATGGGTGTGGGTGAGATCGATGGAGGCCACGCCAATTTGTGAAAATCCAAGGGATTGGCCCCAGGCTTGAATTTTTGAGAACAAAAGAGAAGAATCTGACAAAACGAGATGACCTTTGAACAATTCAAGAACGATTAATTTGATTTGGCGCCACGAGCAGCAGACTTTGGATTTTGCACAAAAACTCTCTATGGATCCGAGTATCTTGGATGCCAAGATCGCCCTCTATGGTGATCTTGGCGCTGGAAAGACCACGTTCACGAGATTTTTACTCAAAGCCTTGGGCGTCGAGGGCAGCATCAAAAGTCCAACCTACACTTTGGTTGAATCATACGAGACTTTGTCTCATGGCGAGCCTTTGTCGATTTGGCATATGGATTTTTACCGCTTCAACGATCCATTGGAGTGGGAAGATGCAGGGCTCAGGGAGATCTTTGCCGCCAAGGGTTTGAAGATCTACGAGTGGCCTGAGCGGGCTGGTGATTTGTTGCCCCGTGCGGATTTAGAGATTCACATGCACATGAACACCAAGGAGGAGCGAGAGGTGGAGTTGCGGCTTCGCTCAGCAGATCAGTTCTTGAGCCTTGGGGATTCCTTTCAAGTATGAAGCGCGGATCTTTACCAGCATTGCAGGCCTTTGGCGCTCGAAGGCGCTTTCTCAAAGCCTCCAGCCTGGTTCTGAGCCTGGGGGTGCAAGAGTTCGCTTGGGGGGCAAGTGTCTTGGCGGTTCGAATTTGGCCGGCCAAGGAGTACACCCGGGTCACCATTGAGTCGGATGTCCCCTTAAAAAGTCAGCCCCTCTTGATCGCCGATCCACCTCGCATGGCCATCGACATCGATGGCACAGAGCTCAACCCTGCGTTGAAAGAGTTGGTGAGTCAGCTCAAATCCGATGACCCCTTCATCAGCGGCGTGAGAGTGGGGCAGTATGGGCCTGGCGTGGTTCGATTGGTGTTTGATTTGAGGCAGACGGTCAGACCTCAGTTGTTCAATTTGGCCCCTGTGGTGGCCACTCGCATGGACCAAGTGCGCTACAACCACCGTTTGGTCATGGACTTGTACCCCACCAAAGCCATCGACCCCCTGGAGGCCTTGATCGAGCAGCAACTGCAGTCGAGCAGCAGCAAATCTGTAAAACCCGCACCTCTCTTGTCCGAGCCTGGCCCCAAACCTGCAGAGGATGTGCTGAGCGCTTGGATTGAGGAGCAAAGCAAAAAGCCCACCTTGCGCCCGGTCCCTCAGTCACCGCTCATGTCCCCCACGGCTCAATCTCCCAAAGCCAACGCTTTGGGTGCCCAAGATCCTATCAACGACATCTCCAAAGACGGCACGAAAGATGGGGTCGCTCAAGCCCGCAAAGACGTTCCAGCCTCTCCCCTCTTGAAGCCCCAGGGGAGCGAAGATGCCCAAGTTGCCCAAATGGTGGACCGTTGGATTGTGGTGGCCATTGATCCGGGTCATGGCGGAGAGGATCCCGGGGCCATTGGACATCAAGGCACCAAAGAAAAGGATGTGGTCTTACAAATCGCACTCAAATTAAAAGCTTTGATCAACGCCACCGTGATCAAAGGGCGGCAAGGCGATCTGGCCATGAGGGCTTATTTGACCCGCGATGCAGATTACTTTGTGCCCCTTCAAGAGCGCGTTTACAAAGCCCAAAGGGTGCAGGCCGATTTGTTCGTCAGTTTGCACGCAGATGCCTACATCACCCCTGAGGCCAAAGGGGCCAGCGTTTTTGCCCTGAGCCAAAGCGGCGCCTCGAGTGCCGCTGCACGCTGGATGGCCAATCAAGAAAACAAAGCCGATTTGGTGGGGGGCATCAATCTCAGAAGCAAAGATGCGGTGGTGCAAAAGACCTTGCTCGATATGAGCACCGATGCGCAAATCAACTTCAGTTTGAAGCTGGGGGCGGAGTTTTTGGGGCAAATCAAGCGCGTAGGTTCCTTGCACAAAGCCAAAGTCGAGCAAGCCGGGTTTGCAGTCCTCAAAGCGCCCGATATACCCAGTTTGTTGGTCGAGACCGCCTTCATCAGCAACCCCCAAGAGGAGGCGCTCCTCTTGACCCAGAGCTTTCAAACGGACATGGCCAGTGCGATCAATGCGGCCATTGTCAAACACTTCTCACAAAGCCCGCCCATTTCAAGGAACCGTGCGCTTTGAGCTCAAAGCGCCCGTGTCCTTAAATGGGGTAGATGAGCGAGTTCAAGATCATCTCGGAGTCATAAATACAGTGACGAGATGCGATTTTGAGGCCCTCATCGGTCTCGATCCAGTGGTCCAGGTACCTTCCCACATTGAAGACCTCTGAGGTTTTTCCTGGCTTGGTTCTGAAAACGCAGTAGTTGCTGGTGCTCACGATGAGTGTGGGCGCCTTGTGTTTTGAGGCATCCGTTGCCATCATCTCTGTGAGAGCACTCAAACACGCTTGAACCGCATTGTCTTGGTTTTGGGGGGACTGGACACCCAAAATCAAACTTTGAGACACCACATGACGGGTGTAATAAGGTGCATGAAAGATGGTCTCGGTGATGCCATAGATGCGGTCCTTCATCATGCCCTGGCTCTCCAAGTCGACAATGCAAAGGGGCAATCCTCGCTCGTGGTTTTCGCGTGCTTGGATCTTGTAATGAGCGCAGTCGATGAAAAAGTGGGGCCACTCTTTGAATTGGGCGTCATCGAGGACTTGAGCGTACCGGGCGTTCAAGTGGTTGATTTGCGAATTCCAAGCCCATAAAGTGGCGGGGTCGCTCACGGCTTCAAGAGCGGTGTGGGTGAAGCCGAGTGGGGTTGATAAGGTCTTTGTCATGGCGTTCATTTCTCCATCACCTCTCTCCAATAGCGGTACATGCCTCTGATCAAGGTCTCTGTGACCATGTGCTCCGTGCTCTGCACGCCAAGGCCATCGAGCTCACACAGGGTCTGCCCCCCTTGAAGCCCGTCGCTGTTGAATTGCTCAAAGCCGCTTTGACTGAATTCGATCACCTCCCCATCGTCCGCGCTCACGTAGCCCGCGGGACCAAAGAGATTGGATTGGCGAAGTCGTCTTTTGCGCATCTCTTGGGAGTCGTCTGAAAAGCCAAAGTGGGTCCAGACAAAATCAAACTCTCCGTTGCCATGGGGAATGATTTGCCGAGTGGACAAGGAGTTGACTTGTTGCTGGATGATGAGGCTTGGAAAGAGGGTGATCATCGTGACGCTGGGCGTGATGGTTTGCCCGGGGTGCTGAGGGTCCTCAATACACCACCAAGGCTCCACCACGATATCAAGCAGGCGATCGTCCTCCAGTTTCATATTGGCTTTAAAGCTCGTCACGCCTTGTGTGACCTGGCCTTGACCGCCTTCATTTCTTCTGGAGAGCATCACCGAGTGGCGACCCTTTTGATCGAGCACCATGCGACTTTTTTGATCGGCCCTCCAAAGGCCAAAGGTCACAAACCAAGTGTGCAAGAGCCCCGGGTGATAAGGGTCTTTGATGTTCTCCATCATGAGTTTCCAGTTGCCTGGGATTCTTTGTCTGTTGTAGCCAAGGAGCGTGAGCTCTCGGCCTTTGAAAATACGGTCTATCCAGGGCATGATCTCTGGGCCCAAATAGTCTGTGAGAGAGGGTGCTTGTGGATCAAAACTGGCAAACACCAAGCCGTGAAGGACCTCTACGCGCAGACGGTTCAAGCCGTGGGCTTTGAGATCGAAATCGGCTGGCATGCCGCCGTGCAATTCATCGCCCTCTTTCACGCCGTCTTTGAAGGGCAGGCCACCCAAGTCGCCATTGAGCTTGTAGGCCCATTGGTGGTAGGGGCAGACAAAGCTTCTCTTGTTGCCGTGAGACTCTTGCATGAAGCGCACCCCCCGGTGGGCACACCGGTTCTCCACCACCCGGATGCCATGATCGATGCCCTTTTGTGAGGGGTGCACATGGTCTCGAACCATGATCACCTCCCGCTCACCAATTTGGGTCTTTTTGAAGTCGCCGAGTTTGGGAATCTCCGCGAGCAAGCCCACATAGGACCAATGCGCGCCATAAAAGATTTTTTGAAGCTCTTGGGCGTGAACGCTTGGGTCGGTGTAGACCCAAAAAGGAATTCGACTCGTTTGAGGGCCGCTCCAAGGTCTGCTCTCATGGGGTGGGGTGGGGGTGTTTTGATTCATGATGGGTTGAGCTCAGGAAAAAAATCAATCAAAGTGATGTGTGTGATCAAGTTCGCGATCAAGTTCGCGATGAGGTTCTCATGCTTCCCCAAATGGCCAGTAAACCCGGTCCGATGATCAGCGCCAAGACCAAGGCCTCGATATGGGCTTTGACCCAAGGGATCTCTCCAAGCAAGTACCCCATCATCCCCACGCCCATCACCCAAATCACAGCGCCCACGGCATTGAACGTGGAGAAGGTGAGTCGGTGCATTTTCGACACACCTGCCACAAAGGG
>CAIZIT010000055.1 GCA_903933115.1 uncultured Burkholderiales bacterium | reverse complement strand
GACCTGGCGCATTGATGAAATTCTTGAGCACACTGCAACCGAATTGGAACATCAGTCTTTTTCACTACAGGAATCAAGGCGCTGATTACGGAAGGATTTTGGTGGGCCTGCAAGTTCCCAAAGCCGAGGATCGACAATTCAAAAACTTTTTAAAGGTGCTGGGCTACCCTTATATGGAGGAAACCGACAATCCGGTTTACCAACTGTTTTTGAAAAAATAAGACGGTTGAAACTTGCGCTCGTCAAGGACGAGCCAAGGAGAAGTTCACACGCTTGGATCATGACCACTGGGTTCATGAATGCACGCCTTGACGCTCTTCAAAGCCCTTTCAATGCAGGCATCTCGAGCCTCAAGGTCTCAGGTCCCTCACGGGTTGGACCCAAGGTCACCCCTTTGGGATCCAAAGTAAGCACATACAAACCCGCTTCCACCTCATCGCCCGCTTTGAAGGGCTTGGCCGCTTGCTGATCCAAGCTCAAAAGTGCAACACCAGAGCTTTGTTGTCTATGCTTGGCAAACGCACCAGAGGTCGACCCCTGGGAAGAGACCACCCCAACCACCCCCAGTAAACGCAGTCTTGACTGGAGCACGCTCGTTTGCTGCGCCAAGGCCTCTTGAGCACTCAAGGGGGCTGTTTGGGGGCCGGCAGTCTCCCCCAATGCAGCTTGAAGCGACTGAGGCGTTGGCAAAGGAAGGTCTCCCAATGGATGCCCGACACCGACGACTGAAACCTCAGTTTGAGCCTGGGCCAACCACTTGAAGCCCCAGAAGACCAAGCTGTAACACAGCAAGCCCCAAACGCAAAAAGTGACGCCATAGAGCCATTGGGGAGAAGCTGGGGGTCGAGCTTGGGACGCGTACATGGATCAATAAAGACAAAAATGTGTGATGGGGGCTGAAAAAAACCACCCAAGTTGGACAAGGGGTTGGGACTCCTAGGCATGGGCGCCATGGCCCAATCGATAGGGTCTCCAGGTGGAGTGTAAGCCCAGCCCTGCTCAGTTTGTCACCTTTTTATGAAAAACCCAACGCCTCAAGAGCAAAGATGCAGCCGCAACATCCAACTTCAAGGTGAGCGCTTCGGTCAGAGACGCCCTGAGGGCAACTCGCTCTATCAATCTCCCCCTTGCTAAATTCTTGCTAAATTCTTGCTAAAGTCTTGATAAAGTCTAGCCGAGCTCAGGCCAAAGATCATGGGTCATGGGCCGCCAAAACCGGACACACACAAGTCATACAATTGGTAAGATAATCCAGGGGTGAGCAAAAGATGCTGCCAGCAAAAGGGCAATAAAAGAGGCTTCAAAGCTTGACGCATGGGTGCATCTCCCCTCCCAAGTCGCGCATGACATGCAGCTCCTTTTTTTCAACCTTGAGTTCCCATCAATCCTCTAGACCTCTCTTTTTTTCATCGCTTTCCCCCCCCCTTCATCTGATATGAGCACAACCCCCATGGACATCACTGCACAAACCCCATGTGCCACCCACCAGCCTCCCCTCAAAGGACAAGCCTCAAGAGCACAAGGGGGCTTTACCTTGATCGAATTGATGGTGGTCTTGGTCATCATCGGTGTCTTGGCAGCACTCATTGTGCCCAACGTGATCGACCGAGCCGACGACGCACGCGTCACCGCGGCCAAAACCGATATCAACAACATCTCTCAAGCGCTGAAACTTTACAAATTAGACAACCAGCGCTTTCCTACAGCAGAGCAAGGCTTGCAAGCCTTGGTCACCAAGCCCAGCGTGGGTGCGATACCCTTGAACTGGAAGCCTTACATTGACAAATTGCCCAACGACCCCTGGGGACGTCCTTACCAGTATTTGGTTCCCGGGATCAAGGCCGAGGTGGATGTGATGTCCTTGGGCGCAGATGGTCAAAGCGGGGGCGAAGGAAAGAATGCCGACATTGGCAGTTGGCAATAAACCAAGAAGCCAAGAAGCACATGAGAGAGGCGCACTTCCAAACTCCAGTGAGATGTGCCTTGGGCTTTACACTTTTAGAACTCTTGGTGGTCTTGTTGATCATGGCGCTGGGGTCGGCTGGCGTCGTTTTGTCTTTGCGCCATTCCCCAGACCAAGACCTCGAGCAAGAGGCTCAAAGACTCATTTATTGGCTTGAACTGGCCAGAAAGCAATCGAGCACCGAAGGCCAGCGCATCCAATGGGTGGCCAGTGAGGGGGGATACACCTTCTTTTCTTCAGGCACCAACACCTTGCCCAAAGAGACCATCCCTTGGCTCCAAAGCAGCACCCAAGTGACCTCAGCCTCCAACACCCTGGTTTTGGGGCCTGAACCCATCTTAGGGCCCCAATTCATTGAACTCGGCTTGAAGGGCCAAGGGCTTCCTCGCATCAAAGTGGGCACCCGGGGCATTGAGCCTTTTGCCCTTTCACAGTGAGCATTTGGGGTCTGAACATGAAATCGACTTCGGTCCAGTCAACGGCAACAAGAAGGCGAACAGCAACGTCCATGCCGATGCCGATGCCCATGCCGATGCCCATGTCGATGGCCACACCATCTCCCGAGTTCAAGCGCTCAAAGCGCAAAAGTGCAGGCTTCACGATGATCGAAGTCTTGGTGGCATTGTTCATTGTGGCCATCACTTTGATATCAGGCATCAAAGCCTCCAGCACACTTGTTCAAAGTGCCGAGCGGCAAAGAAGCACCCTGTTGTCGCAACTGTGCGTGGACAACTACTTGGTGGCCCTGCGCCTGAGCAAACAACTCCCAGGCACAGGCGAGCAAATGAGCGCTTGCGAGCAAGCCTCCCAAACCATCACCCTCAAGGTGCAGGTCAACACCACCCCCAACCCCAGTTTTAGGCGCGTCGACATCCAGGCCTTTGAGCGAGATGTCCCTATTTTGAGTGTCAGCACCGTGATGGGACTTTTGTGATGAGGGCCACCCCCCCATCCTCTGGCTTTACCCTCATTGAGGTTTTGCTGAGCTTATGGATCATGTCCATCATGGCTTTGATGAGTTGGCAGTCCATTGACGCCATGGTTCGGGTCAGAGAAAAAAGCTTGTCGAGTGTCTCCGACTTGTCCACCGTGCAAACCGCCTTGGCCCAGTGGCAAACCGATCTCGACCAAGCCGTGACTTCAAACGCCAACACATCCATACCTGGTCTGGACTGGGACGGCCAAACGATCAAATGGGTCCGCACCAGCAGTGCCCCATGGGACGCTTTGGGGGACCCGGGACTTTGGGTCGTGGCCTGGACCATCAGGATGGTGACGAGTGAAGAGTTTCCCTCAGATGGCACCGCCAAGCCCACACCTGGACTTTATTGGTTGAGGTGGCAATCTCCTGCCTTTAAGACCCCAGCGGACTTGAGCCTGCAGTGGCAAGCCGCCTCCAATTGGGGCAAGAATGCAAGCGCCGAGACCAAGGTCCATGAAACCCTTGTAATGCCCCTGCAAAACTGGCAATTGTTTTATTACCGCTTGAACACTTGGAGCAACCCACTCTCCAGCACAGAGGCCTCGGGCAACACGCTCTTGCCCAACCCCAACCCCAACTCCAACTCCAACATCAATGCATCCAACCCCTCTAGCACCACCCCAATCTCCTCCAGCCTGAATCCCTCCAGCATCAACCCCAACTCGCTTGACGCATCCAGCATGCCCGATGGCATTCGTCTGAAACTTTTCTTGAGCCCGGCTACCCCATTGGGCCAGTCATCAACGTTTGAAGGGGGCCAGGCCAACACAACGCCCAGTTCGAGTTTGACCATGGATTGGGTTCGCCCTAATTTTTCTGGATCGCGCTGAACAAGAGCTGAACACGTATTGAACAAAAACAAACCTTCACTGCATACACATTGAGCAGCCATGAGCACCCATGCACACCCATGAACACCCCTAAAAGGCCAGATCCCTCTCTGCCTGCGAAGGCATCCCCCCCCAAAGACCAGGGTGGGATGGCGCTTCTCGCAGCGATGATCACCGTCATGGTGGTGGCCATGCTGGCGAGCAGTGCACTTTGGATTCAATCGAGCCACTTCGAAATCGAGTCAGCGTTGAGACAAAGACAACAAGCCCAGTGGTTGCTCACTGGCGCACTCGACTGGTCGAGAGTGATTTTGCGAGAAGATGCCCGCTCGAGCTCCACCGACACCTTGGTCGAGCCTTGGGCAGTGCCCTTGCAAGAGGCCAAGCTGTCGAGCTTTCTTCGCGCACAACCCAACGCCTCTGGCTCAACCCTCAGCGAGAACGCCCAAGACGAGAGTTTGGCCGATCAAGTTTACTTGTCGGGACAAATCACCGATTTGCAATCGAAACTCAATGTCTACAACTTGCTGTTGGCCGCCAACTCCAGCGGCAATCTGGGACCGGTCAATGCGTCCACAGTGAGCCTGAGCAACAACGGCAACAATGGCAACAACAATGGCAACAGCCCCCAAGGCGCGATGCTCAGCTGGATTCGTCTCTTTGATGTCCTTCACTTGCCCTCTGGAGAATTGGAAGCTCTCAATGCGCAGCTCAAAACGCTGGCCAAGTCCACTTTGAGTGGTTTACCCAATACCATGCCGGGTTCGGGCTCCAACTCAGCGAACAGCCTCACGCCCCAGCGCTTTGAGCAACTCTCCTGGCTAGGGCTGTCGGAGAGCACCATCCGTCGCCTTCAGCCCCACGCGACTTGGTTGCCCTTTGCAACGGCTGTGAATTTGAACACCGCCAGCGCTGAGGTCTTGTATGCCAGTCTTCCCGGTCTTGATCTCTCGGATGCCCAACGCTTGGTGAGAGCGCGAGAAAACAAGCCTTGGCAAAACATGGATCAATTCAAAAGCATTTTGAGCGCTCAAAACAAGTCGCTTGCCCTCAATGAGGCCAACTACCAATTGAGCTCTCGCTTCTTTGAGGTCAGGGGACAACTTCGAATGGGCAACACCACCATCACGGAAAAGTCTGTTTTGCTCAGAGACAACGCCAATGTTCAAATCATTTGGCGTGACAAAGGGGCTGCGCTGCGCATGAACAGCCCCTCAACGCTTTGAATGCCTTGAATGCTTTAAGTGCCTTGAATACCTTGAATGCCTTGAATGACCATCGCGTGATGCAAGCCATATGACAATCTCATGAAAGCGTTTTCCCTGCCTCATCACCCGGCTTTTAGCGCCCTACAATAACCCTCTATGCTCGTTTTGTCCTTACCCCCAACGCCCCGATCAGAGATTTTCTTTGTGCAAGCCTCGGCCCATGCACAGTTGATCCAAAGTCTTGAGGCCCCCATGGAGCGCTTGCCTCAAACCGAGGAAGAGGTGATTGGGGTTTTGCCCTGGCAACACGTTTCTTGGCACTTGATTCGAATTCCGCAAGATGCACAAAAAGTTCTCTTGTCCGAACAAGGCCTGCTCTCGAGCACCCACGCCAACGCACCGAGCAGCAAAGCACACCAACTCCTTGAGGGCTTACTGGAAGAGCAGTTGCTCGACGACTTGAGCCTGCTGCACTGGATCACGGGCAAAGTGCAGTCACCTGATGACAAGGACCCCCAAGCCAGCACCTTGAAGGAGGCCTCCTTGAGCGAAGACCCGCATGTTCACATGTGGGTGGCATGCTGCTCTAAAGCGTGGCTCAAAAGCATCTTGAGCGCCTTGGAGGAGAACCACATCATCGTTCAGCGATTGGTGCCCGAGTTTGAGCCCAGCATGACTGCGGCCCACCTGTACGCCATGGATGCGCCCATGGGGCTTGAATTCGTCCTCACTCAGCCATCAGGGGTGATGGGCTTTCCCAAAGAGGCCTTGTCTGCTCTCACCTCTTCCTTCAATGCTTCTTTCAACGCTTCGATCAGCTCCTCTCTTCGCATCCACATCGAACCCTCCGTGAGCGATCAACTCGCCCACCTTCTCCAAGGTGAGATGCGGTTGTTGACTCGCGCTCAAAGGCTCCTCGAAGCCAGCCAGAGCACTTGGGACTTTGCCCGTGGCGAGTGGGGACAAGGGCCTTTGAAGCGGATCATCAAAGCACTGCAAAAAGCCAAAACTCAATTCCTTCATCAAAAGGAATGGAAATTGGCCCGAATAGGACTCCTCCTCCTCTTCACGCTCAATGTGATCTTTCTCAACACGTGGTCTTGGCAAGAGCGCCAAAACATCAAACACCAAAGAGAGCAGCTCTCACAAATTCTCAAGAGCACTTTCGCTGAAGTGCAAGTGGTGGTGGATCCCGTGTCGCAAATGCAGCGCTCACTGAGCCTTCTCCAAGAAAGAACAGCCACCCCCCATCCCGGTGACTTTGAACACCTCCTCAGTGCCCTGTCGCAATTGCAAACTCTGAACCCCTCCTTGGACCTTTCGCAAATTCAAAACCTGCGCTTTGGCGCCAACGAACTCACTTTGACTTGGAAAAACCCCATGTCCTCCTTGTCCTCGGGCGCCATCAAAATGCCCCCCGACTTGAAAGCGCAAGGCTATGACGTCTTCAGCCAAGGCGCTCAAACCCATCTGCGCTGGAGCATGATGTGATGAAGCAACGCTCTCCATCCAACTTAACCCCCAAAGACGCCTGGACTTGGTGCGTGGATCAATACAGGCAACTGAGCGCCAAAGAGCAACTGGGACTTCAAGGTCTGGCAAGCTTGGTGGCGCTTGGGCTGCTGTGGCTGGTCACGGGCTTACCGATCCAGCAATTGGGCTCAAACACCGCCCAAGAAAAAGCAAAGCTCGAACTCCAACGCCAAGCCTTGACCCTCCTTCAAGCCCAGGCACAGACCATCCGCGCGCAAACGAGGATGAATCCAGAGGACGCCAAAAAAGCACTTGAAAAAATCACCAAAATTTGGCTCCCTCAAGCGCAGTTGAGCCCCAGCGAGGACGCGATTCAAATCACCTTCAGCGCAGTGTCTGCCAGCACGCTCGCGCGCTGGTTGGTGGAGCTCAGAGAGAGCGCTCAGTGCACCATTGTTCAAGCCGACTTGAACCGAAGTTCCACGAGCGCGCTGGGTGCACCAGGCCTCCCCACCTCAAGCAGCAAAACGAGCGTCTTGTGGCAAGGTCGTCTTACGGTGGGCTTGCCCCATTGAACGCATGAGCTCGGACCCAGATCGCCCCTTGTTGGCCCCAAAGAAGGTGTCTTTCAAAGGCTCCGCCTTGAGCCTTCAAGGGAGATCATGGACAGGAACTTCTGCACGCAATGCGGGGAATGTAGGCGCACTAGGCGCACTAGGCGCACTAGGCACAGTAGGTGCAGTCGCTGCGGTCGGCGCCTTCATGGGAGCCCTCTTCGCTTTCTTAAGCCTTGCGCCCGCCCTTTGGCTCAGTCAAGCCGTGAGCCACTTGAGCCACCAACAAGTGCTCCTCTTGGCGCCCTCGGGCACCATTTGGAGCGGATCGGCTCAATTGGCCCTGTCGTCTGGCGACAAGAGCAGCCGTGCCCTGGGACTTCCCTCGCGCTTGGAGTGGCGCATTCACCCCCTTTGGCTGAGCACCCAAGAGGCGGGAGGCTCCTTTTGGTCGGTCTTTTGGAGCGAGCCTTTGACCTTGGCGCTTGAGCTCCAAGCCCCTTGTTGCCTAGAGCCGAACTTTAGGGTCACGGTGAAGCCCCAAGGTCTTGCCCTTCTCATCTCCCCCCCCAAAGCCAGCATCCAATTGCCAGCGCAGTGGCTTGACGGCTTGGGTGCCCCATGGAACACCCTGCAACCCAAAGGACGCTTGACCCTTCAAAACCACAACTTGGAACTCTTGCTGGGCCATCCCGAGCCTCAACTCTCAGGCCGCTTAGAGCTCAAAATGGATGACCTGTCCTCTAGGCTCTCGACGGTCAAACCCCTTGGCTCCTACAGAGTATGGTTCAATTCACAAAGCAGCCCCCAAATTGAGTTAAGCTCAGTTGCTGAGAGCCGTCTGCTCCTCTCGGGTCGGGGACAATGGGTCCATGGACGACTCCATTTTGAGGGACTGGCAGACACGGCCGCCTCGGACGAGGAAACTTTGTCGAATTTATTGAATGTTTTGGGCCAAAGGACTGGGCACCAAGCGCAATTGAGAATCGATTGAATGAAAAGATCGACCTTGTTTTTGATCTTGAAGCACGAGGGCTGGCCTTTGGTGGCACAACGAAGTGGGCTTCGAAACATTTAGAGTGGCAGCAAGTTTGGATTTTTTATGAAAAAAGCGAAGACGATTTTATTTTTAATGTCCGCCTGGGGACTTGGCGCCTTGGGCTTACAAGCCGCGGGTGCACAAACCGTGGGCATCACTGGCGCGCCTGTGAGCAACTCGCCTCCACCCCTGCCACCCCAATACCCTTTGAGCTCCTCGCCCGCTTCATCAGCGGCTACCCCCACCAGTTCATCCCCCAACACCACCAAAAGCACGTCCTCCTCCGATCCCTTGTTGAACACTGGCATTCAAAAGTCCAATTCAGGCTTGAGCATGAACTTTGTCAACGCGGAAATTGACGCCGTGGCCAGAACCCTTGCTGTCCTTTTGGACAAAACCATCGTCGTGGACCCCAAGGTCAAAGGCACCATCAGCTTGAACACCGACAAACCCTTAAGCACCGCTCAGGCTTGGAACTTGTTTTTGGCCACCCTCAGGCTTCAATCCTTCAGCGTCGTTGAAGTCAACGGCGTCTTCAAGGTCTTGCCCGAAGCGGATGCCAAGTTGCAAGGCGGTAGCGTGGCCTTGGCCAGTCCCAATGCCAATGCCAATGCCAATGCCAATGCGTCCAATTTGAGCGCTCTGCCCAGCAATGCAGGCCAAGTGTTGACCCAAGTGTTTCGACTCCAACACGAAAACCCCAACAACTTGATTGCCGTTTTACGGCCCCTCATCAGTCCCAACAACACCATCAACGTGAGCCCCGGCTCCAACGCGCTGATCATCACCGATTACGCAGACAATTTGCAGCGTCTCGCCCGCATCATCAACACCTTGGACGTGCCCAATGCGAGCGATGTGGAAGTGATTGCACTTCAACACGCCGTCGCCTTGGATTTGGCCCCCTTGGTCACCCGACTCATTGAGTCGGGCAACTCCTTTGGCCCCCCAGGTGCTGGCGCAACCGGACAAGTCGACAGCACCTTCAAAACCACCTTGATCGCTGAGCCCAGGAGCAACGCCATCATTTTGAGAGCGGCCAACCCCACGCGTGCCAACCAAGCCAAAGCCTTGATTGAAAAACTCGACCGCCCCAACAGCACCTCCGCGAGCGGCGACATCCATGTCGTCTACCTCAAAAATGCCGACGCCACCAAACTCGCAGCCACCTTGAGAGCCGCCATTGCCAGTGAGCCCCGCAGTCCATTGAGCGGTGCAGCGAGCAGTGTGGCCGTGGCCAGTGCACCGATGATTTCAGCGCCCCCCCCACCGTCTCCAGGAGGAGGCGGCAATTTCACAAGCGCCAGCGCCTCGGGCGCCTCCACGGGTGGTCAAATCCAAGCCGACACCGCCACCAACTCTCTCATCATCACGGCCTCAGAGCCACAATTTCGCCAAATTCGAGCCGTCATTGACCAGCTCGATGGCCGCCGAGCCCAAGTGATGGTGGAGTCCTTGATTGCCGAGGTGGATGCGAGCAAGACGTCTCAATTGGGCATTCAGTGGCAAAACTTTTTGGGCTCCAAAGGCGGCAATGTCGGTGTGATCGGCACCAATTTTGGCTCTGGAGGCAACAACTTGCTGAGCTTGGCCTTGTCTGCCAACAGTGCCAATGCACAGGCCGTCCCCGGTGCGGGACTCAACATCGGCAGCTTCAAACAAGTCAATGGCGTCTACGTCCTCTCGGCCTTGGCCAACTTTCTTCAACAAAACGGGGACAACAATATATTGTCCACACCCACTTTATTGACCCTTGACAACGAAGAGGCCAAAATCGTGGTCGGCCAAAACGTTCCTTTCGTCACCGGCCAGTACACCTCCAACAACACCGTCAACGGCTCGGTCAACCCCTTTCAAACCATCGAACGCAAGGACGTTGGTTTGACCCTCAAAGTCAAACCCCAAATCAGCGAAACCGGCACGGTCAAATTGACGATTTACCAAGAGGTCTCGAGTGTGGATGCCACCTCCGTGGGCTCCGTCTCGGGCTTGATCACGAACAAGAGATCGATCGAGTCCAACATTTTGGTGGAAGACGGCTCGGTGGTGGTCTTGGGTGGACTCTTGAGCGATGAGTACGACGGCAACAAAGCACAAGTCCCAGGATTTGGTGACATTCCCTACATCGGCGCCTTGTTCAGAAATGAAAACAGAACGCGAAAGAAAACCAACCTGATGGTCTTTTTGCGACCCGTGGTGCTCAGAGATGCCAATGCCACCGAAACCTTCTCGAGCGGTCGCTACCAACAGATGATGAACTCACAATCGAATGCACAAGTCGAACCCAATGCGATCATGCCCATTGGAAACAACATCTCGCTGCCCGCCTTGCCACCCGGCAAGGCCCCTTGATGGGGGAGCGACTGCAGGTGACGACCCTTTCATTTTCAGCTGATCCAAAACCATGAGCTACCCTTTGCCCTATGCTTTTGCCAGAGCACACGACTTGCTCCTCGAAGAGCGTGCCCAAGAGCTCACCTTGTGGTTCAGCGAGGCTCCTCATGCCAGTGCATGGTCAGAGATCCAGCGCCACATCGCCCCTCGCAGCATCAGCCACTGGTGCCCCTTGGACCTGGCCGCATTGAAGCAAAAGATCAGCGCCGTCTATTCACAAGAGGAGTCCTCTGCAGCCACTGTGGCCAGTGAAGTGCAAAGCGATGTGGACCTCACGCGCATGATGCAAGAGCTCCCCGCTGTTGAGGACCTCTTGGAATCGGCCGATGACGCACCGATCATCCGACTCTTGAACGCGCTTCTCACGCAAGCGGCCAAAGAGGGTGCGAGTGACATCCACATTGAGCCCTATGAAAAATACTCCTGTGTGCGTTTTCGCATCGATGGCGGACTGCGAGAGGTGGTCCAAACGCACCGTGCATTGCATGCGGCCTTGATTTCTCGATTGAAAATCATGGCCGACTTGGACATTGCGGAAAAAAGACTCCCCCAAGACGGCCGCATCTCCTTGAGGCTTGGACAAAAGGCCATCGATGTGCGCGTCTCGACCTTGCCGGGCGCACACGGGGAGCGCGCCGTGCTGAGGCTGCTTGACAAGAGTGAGACGCGATTGAGCTTGAGCTCCGTGGGGATGACGGGAGACAACTTGAAGAGGCTCTCCCAATTGATCGAGCAGCCCCATGGCATCATTTTGGTGACGGGCCCCACAGGAAGCGGTAAAACCACCACCCTTTATGCCGCACTCCAGCAACTCGATGCGAGCACACGCAACATTTTGACCGTTGAGGACCCCATAGAGTACGAACTGTCGGG
>CAIZIT010000054.1 GCA_903933115.1 uncultured Burkholderiales bacterium | reverse complement strand
GTGATCATGCCCATGACGTTTTTGAGTGGGGTGTTTTACTCCATCCATTCCTTGCCCCCGTTTTGGCAAGCGCTCAGTCACTTGAACCCCTTCTTTTACATGATTGATGGTTTTCGATATGGCTTTTTTGGCGTGAGCGATGTCTCGCCTTGGCTCAGTTTTGGATTGGTGTTTGGTGCTTTGGTGGGTGTGGCGAGCTTGGCGCTTTATTTGCTGAAGACGGGCTACAAGATCAGAGGTTGAAGAGGCGCCCGAAGGCTTGGTGAGCCAAGGCTGCCTTTTGCAAGAGCGCTCAAAAGGCGTAAGAGCTTGCAAGAAGTTACAAGCCGTGCGAAAGCGAAAGGGCGCTTCAAAGAGTTGAAAGACCCGAGAACGATTCAAGCGATTCAAGCGATTCAAGCAATTTTGGAACGCTTTGAATTGTTTGATCTCTTTGATCTCTTCTTGCTTCGGTTCTGGCTTTGGCTTTGGCTCGATGGTGTTTGGGATGCAACCTTGCCCCTAGACCTTGAGTCTTGAGCTGAGAGGAGCCCCCAAAGCCACACCATTTTTGTTGTTTGATTTGCTTAGAAAGTTAGGACCCCATGACCCCACAAGACCTCGAAGACTTGATTGCCCAGGGCTTAGCGTGCAGCTCCATCTCTGTTGAGGGCGATGGACGCCACTGGTATGCAAGCATCGTGTCGGCTGAGTTTGAGGGCCTGAGGTTGATCAAAAGGCACCAACTCGTTTACCAAACACTGGGCCAAAAGATGCACACCGATGAGGTGCACGCCCTCTCAATGAAGACCTTCACCCCACAGGAGTGGGCAGAAGAAATGAAAAAAAGCGCTGGAGCCTAAAGCACATGGACCAATTGATCATCCAAGGCGGCAAGACCTTGAACGGCGAGGTGAGCATCTCGGGGGCTAAAAATGCAGCCCTGCCAGAGCTCTGCGCAGCCCTATTGACTGGCGAGCGCGTGGTCTTGGAGAACGTGCCCGATTTGCAAGACGTGGCGACCATGTTGAAGCTCTTGGGCAACATGGGGGTGGAGATTGACAAGACCCCCAATGGCATGATCACCTTGAAGGCACCGAGCAGTTTGAAGCCCGAGGCGCCCTATGAGCTCGTCAAAACCATGCGCGCATCGGTCTTGGCTTTGGGTCCGCTTTTGGCCCGATTTGGCCACGCACGCGTGTCTTTGCCAGGCGGGTGTGCGATCGGCTCGAGACCCGTTGATCAACACATCAAGGGCTTGCAGGCCATGGGTGCGGACATCAAGGTCGAACACGGCTACATGATCGCCTCCATTATGGGTGGGGCCCAAAGGCTCCACGGCGCGCGCATCACGACCGACATGGTGACCGTGACGGGAACGGAGAATTTGATGATGGCCGCCACCCTGGCCCAGGGCGAGACGGTGCTTGAGAACGCGGCCCAAGAGCCCGAGATTCCCGATTTGGCCAACATGCTCATCGCCATGGGGGCCCAAATCGAGGGGGCCGGCACTTCTAAAATTCGCATCCAAGGCGTTGAGGCTTTGCACCGTGCGGATCACCGCGTGGTGAGCGACCGTATCGAGGCGGGTACTTTTTTATGCGCCGTGGCTTGCACGGGTGGCGAGGTGTTTTTAAAAGGCGCCAATGCCCAGCACCTGGAGGCGGTGATTGAGAAGTTGATCAGCGCGGGGGTCACCATCAGGGACGTGCCCGGTGGCATTTGGGTGAGTGCGCCCAAGGATCCCTTTTTGCATTTGAAGGCGCAAAGCTTTCGCACCACCGAGTACCCCGGTTTTCCGACCGACATGCAAGCGCAATTCATGGTCTTGAATGCGGTCTCCAAAGGGCATGCTAAAGTGACGGAGACGATCTTTGAGAACCGGTTCATGCACGTCAATGAGCTCGTTCGCTTGGGTGCACAAATTGACATCGACGGCAAAGTGGCGATGATTGAAGGTGTGCCCGAACTCTCGGGTGCAGAGGTGATGGCCACCGATTTGAGGGCATCGGCCAGTTTGGTCATGGCCGGTTTGGTGGCCAAGGGACAAACCCGTGTCCAGCGCATCTACCACTTGGACCGGGGCTACGAAAAAATGGAGTCCAAGCTGAGAGCGCTCGGGGCCGATATTGAAAGAGTGAAATGATTACATTAGCCTTGTCCAAGGGACGAATATTTGATGAAACCATGCCCTTGTTGCGTCAAGCGGGCATTGAGGTCTTGGAAAACCCAGAGACCTCCAGGAAGTTGATCCTGGGCACCAGCCAAGCACATGTGCGTGTGGTCTTGGTGCGCGCCTCCGATGTGCCCACCTACGTTCAATACGGAGGGGCAGACCTGGGAGTCACGGGACTTGACACCTTGATCGAGCACGGGGGCTCTGGGCTTTATCAGCCCTTGGATCTCCAAATCGCCAAGTGCCGAATGAGTGTGGCCACCCGGGCTGACTTTGATTACGAGCAGGTGGTGAGGCAAGGCTCTCGCTTGAAAGTGGCCACCAAGTATGTGAACATCGCTCGCGACTTCTTTGCCAGCAAAGGCGTGCATGTGGACATGGTCAAGCTCTACGGCAGCATGGAGTTGGCCCCCTTGACGGGTTTGGCCGATGCCATTGTCGACTTGGTCTCAACTGGCAGCACTTTGAAGGCCAACCATTTGATTGAAGTCGAACACATCATGCCCATCAGCTCAAGGCTCGTGGTCAACCAAGCGGCACTCAAACTCAAGCAAACCCATATCAAGGGTTTGATCGAGGCGTTTGCCAAAGCGGTGGAATCAAAGACCTGAAGACGCGATGGGATGGCCCTTTGGGCCTGAGCTTCAAAAGAGGCCCGAATAGATGCTCGAATAGATGCTTCAATTCATGCTTTTATTTCATCTTGCCTCACAACCTGTAGATCTGCACTAGACCCCGCCACGATCCTTTTTTTTGCCCCCTCAACCTGTTCTCACCATGAAACTCCAACCCCTTCAACTGCGCAGCACCGACCCCCATTTCGATCGTGATTTTCACGCGCGTTTGCATTGGTCCAGCGACACGGACGAGGCCATTGAGTTGCGCGTTCAAGGCATTTTGGCGAAAGTCAAAGAAGAAGGTGACCGAGCACTTCTTCGCTACACCCAAGAGCTCGATGGCATTGATGCCAAGAGCATGAGCGAGTTGACCCTCGGTCCAAAGGATTTTGAGGACGCGTTTCACGCTTTGGATGAGGACAAAAAGAAAGCCCTGATGGCCGCCGCTGAGCGCATCAAGCGCTACCACGAGGCCCAGAGAAAGGCCAGTGGCGAGAGCTGGAGTTTCAGGGACGAGGACGGCACGCTCCTTGGGCAAAAGGTCACGCCCTTGGACCGTGTGGGCATTTATGTGCCCGGGGGCAAAGCGGCCTACCCCTCAAGCGTCTTGATGAATGCCATTCCCGCACACGTGGCAGGTGTGGGCGAGATCATCATGGTCGTGCCCACGCCAAAGGGCGAGAGAAACACCTTGGTCTTGGCTGCTGCCCACGTGGCGGGCGTGCACCGTGCCTTCACCTTAGGGGGTGCCCAGGCCGTGGGCGCCTTGGCCTACGGCACAGCGAGTGTGCCCAAAGTCGACAAAATCACCGGCCCCGGCAACGCCTACGTGGCCAGCGCCAAGCGACGCGTCTTTGGGGTGGTGGGCATCGACATGATTGCGGGCCCAAGCGAAATTTTGGTCTTGGCCGATGGCACCACGCCGGCCGACTGGGTCGCCATGGATTTGTTCTCTCAAGCCGAGCACGATGAGTTGGCCCAGAGCATTTTGCTCTGTCCCGATGAGCACTACATCGCGCGTGTGCTCGAGGCGATGAACAGGCTCTTGCCCACCATGCCCCGTGCCGAGATCATTGCCAAGTCCATCAACAACCGAGGCGCCTTGATCCATACGCGCAGCATGATGGAGGCTTGTGAGATCAGCAACGCCATCGCGCCCGAGCACTTGGAGGTCTCCTCCAAGGATCCCCACGCCTGGGAGCCGCATTTGAAGCACGCGGGGGCGCTCTTCTTGGGGGCCTACACGAGCGAGTCCTTGGGCGACTACTGCGCAGGCCCCAACCACGTCTTGCCCACTTCGGGGACCGCGCGTTTCAGCTCTCCTTTGGGGGTCTTGGATTTTCAAAAGCGCAGCAGCCTGATTGAAGTGAGTGCCAAGGGCGCGCAACACTTGGGGCGCATCGCCAGCGTTTTGGCGCACGGTGAGGGCCTCAACGCCCATGCGAGAGCGGCCGAGATGCGGCTCAGCCAAGAAGAGGGCGACTTGGGCACGCTTGACCAAGAGCTCTTGGAGGCCTTGAAAGCCCAGGCCCGCTCCTCACTGAAGTGATCTCCAAGAAAAAACGCTCCTATCATTTTTCTCAAGATTTTTTAGACCATGAATACATCGTCCGGCACTCCCGATTTGCGTTTCATTCGAGACGAGGTCAAAGCGCTCTCGGCCTACCACGTTCAGTCCTCCAAGGGCATGATCAAACTCGATGCGATGGAAAACCCCTTTGTTTTGCCTGAGCATTTGCAGCAGGAGTTGGGTCAAGTTCTGGCGCGTTTGGAGTTCAACCGTTACCCCGGCACGGGCATTGATGACTTGAAGAAGCAATTGGCCCAGTACGTGGATTTGCCTGTCGGTCACGACTTGATGCTTGGAAACGGCTCGGACGAGTTGATCTCTTTGTTGGCCATGAGCTTCATGGCCCCAGGGGCCAAGGTCTTGGCCCCTGAGCCTGGCTTTGTGATGTACGCCATGAGTTCACAGTTGATGGGCTTGCCCTATATTGGGGTGCCTTTGCGAGATGATTTTGAGCTCGATGAGGCCAAGATGATCGAGGCCATCGATCAGCACCAACCCCGAATCGTCTACTTGGCCTACCCCAACAACCCCACTGCCAATCTTTGGGACTCGGGGACCATTGAGCGAATCATCGCGCGGGTGAGTGCCTATGCAGGTGTCGTTGTGATGGATGAGGCCTATTCTCCCTTTTCGGGCGAGTCTTGGCTCACTCGCATGCGAGCAGACCCCAAGGCCAATGGCCAAGTGATTTTGATGAGGACCCTCTCCAAATTCGGTTTGGCCGGCGCAAGACTGGGGTACATGATTGCACAAACGCCTTGGATTGAGCAGATCAACAAGGTGAGACCTCCCTACAACGTGAGCGTTTTGAATGCCGCTTGTGCCTCCTTTGCCTTGAGCCATCAAGAGGAGTTCAAGGCCCAAGCCGAGCGGGTCATGGCTGAGCGGGAACGCATTTTTGCGGTGCTCAAGGACACACCCGGGCTCACGCCCTATCCGAGTCAGGCCAATATGATGCTGGTCCGAGTCGAGTTGAATGCCAAAATGGATTCAAAGGTGAGTTCGGATTTGGCGCCCCATGCCATGGCGCAGACGGTCTTCGAGGGTCTCAAAGCCCGGGGCATTTTGGTTAAAAATGTCTCCAAAATGCATCCCACTTTGAGTGGCTGCTTGAGACTCACGGTGGGCACCCCTGCAGAAAACGATGCGATGCTGGCGGCTTTGACCGAGATCGCCACCACCCAAGCGGGGTGAGGTCTGAGGATCGCGCCCCCGAAGGCATTCTTTAAAGCACTCGAGTCGTAAAAAAGCACCCAAGCGACATGATCGGCACCAGAGTCACTTAGAATCATCTCCCATGAGCACACCAAGAACAGCAACCGTCACCCGTCAAACGGCGGAGACACTGATCGATGTCCAAATCAATTTGGACGGCACGGGCATTTCAAAATTGAACACGGGCATTGGTTTTTTTGACCACATGCTCGATCAAATCGCGCGCCACGGCTTGATCGATTTGGACATTCAAGCCCAGGGCGATTTGCACATCGATGGCCACCACACGGTGGAGGATGTGGGGATCACCTTGGGTCAAGCCTTCTCCAAGGCTTTGAGCGACAAGCGAGGCATTCGGCGCTATGGCCACGCCTATGTGCCCCTCGATGAGGCTTTGAGCCGGGTGGTGATCGACTTCTCGGGCCGTCCCGGCTTGGTGATGGATGTGCCCTTTAAGAGCTCGGTCATTGGCGCCTTTGATACCCAGTTGACCTATGAATTTTTCCAAGGCTTTGTGAATCACGCCTTTGTGACCTTGCACATTGACAATTTGAAGGGCGAGAATGCGCACCACCAAGCCGAGACCGTGTTCAAGGCTTTTGGTCGTGCCGTGCGTCAAGCCTTGGAGCTCGATCCACGTGCGCCCCATTTGATGCCCTCCACCAAAGGGTCCCTGTAACCTTTCAATCAACCCGTTAAGAAGTCTCTCGCCAAGTCAATCATCGCATGATGCCAAGACTCTGATTCAGGTCCCCAAGGGCAAAGGGTTGAGAGAATGTGTCCGTTGATCGTTTTTTTGTCTCGCTGCCTTTTTTAATTCACTGCATGCCTAAAGTTGTTGTTATTGATTACGGGATGGGCAATTTGCGCTCGGTCGAGCAAGCCCTCAAACACGTCGCCGCCCCTTTGGGGTTTGAGGTGAGTGTGAGTCACGACCCGGAGGTCGTGAGAGCGGCTGAGCGCTTGGTGCTCCCTGGTCAAGGCGCCATGCCCGACTGCATGGACCACTTGAAGCACTCGGGCCTGTTGGAGGTGCTCTTGGAGAGTGCGCAAAATAAGCCCCTCTTTGGCGTTTGTGTGGGCATGCAAATGCTCCTCGACACGAGCGATGAAAGCGACAGCGAGGAGCCCACAGCCTGCCTCGGTCTTATGAAGGGGCAGGTCAAGCGCTTCACGCTCGATGGTCAATTCCAAGCCGATGGTTCACGCTACAAGGTGCCCCAAATGGGCTGGAACCAAGTCGAGCAAGTTCAGCCCCATCCCCTTTGGAGCGGCATTGCACAAAACAGTTACTTTTATTTTGTGCACAGTTATTTCGCGCAACCGTCCGATGCACACCACACTGTTGGGGTAACCGAGTACGGAGAGCGCTTTACCTCGGCCATCGCGCGCGATAATATTTTTGCAACCCAATTCCACCCTGAAAAGAGTGCAGACAATGGGTTGGCGCTTTACCGAAATTTTTTATCCTGGAAGCCCTGAATTCAGTTTTTTTATTTCCTGATGTCAAACGCACGCTCCACGTGTGGGTCTTCACACCAAGGCAAGTCTTGACCTCTCCCTACCCCCCGAAGCACACCTCTCACCATGTTACTGATCCCCGCCATTGATTTAAAAGACGGTCACTGTGTTCGCCTCAAGCAAGGCGACATGGACCAATCCACCACTTTTTCTGAAGATCCCGCGCAAATGGCCCTGAAGTGGGTGGAGCAAGGCGCGAGAAGGCTTCACTTGGTGGATTTGAATGGTGCCTTTGCCGGTAAACCGCAAAATTACAGCGCCATACGCTCCATTTTGAGCGCGGTGGGCGACGATATTCCAGTTCAACTGGGTGGTGGCATCCGTGACCTCGACACGATTGAGAAGTACATCGATGGGGGCATTCGTTACGTGATCATTGGCACGGCAGCTGTGAAGAACCCTGGTTTTTTAAAGGATGCGTGCTCCGCCTTTGGGGGCCACATCATTGTGGGCCTCGATGCCAAGGACGGCAAAGTCGCAACGGACGGTTGGAGCAAATTGACCGGCCACGAGGTGGTGGATTTGGGCAAGAAGTTTGAGGACTACGGGGTCGAGTCCATCATCTACACCGACATCGGTCGCGACGGCATGCTCTCGGGCATCAACACCGAGGCCACCGTTCGACTTGCACAGGCTTTGAGCATCCCCGTGATCGCCTCTGGGGGCTTGTCCAATATGAGTGACATTGAGGCGCTCTGTGCGGTTCAAGACGAGGGCATTGAGGGCGTGATTTGCGGTCGCGCAATTTATTCGGGCGACCTCGACTTTGCGGCTGCACAGGCCCGTGCCGACGAACTGGACGATCTTTAATGCTCGCCAAACGCATCATTCCATGCCTGGACGTCACGGCAGGCCGGGTCGTCAAGGGCGTCAATTTCGTCTCCTTGAGGGACGCGGGCGATCCGGTGGAGATTGCAGCGCGTTACAACGATCAAGGCGCCGATGAGCTCACCTTTCTCGACATCACCGCCACCAGCGATGAGCGAGAGATGATTTTGCACATCATTGAGGCGGTCGCCAGCCAAGTCTTCATCCCCTTGACGGTGGGGGGCGGGGTGAGAACGGTGGAGGATGTGAGAAGGCTCTTGAACGCAGGAGCGGACAAGACCAGTTTCAACTCCGCTGCCATTGCCAACCCCCAAGTGATCAAGGATGCTTCCAGAAAGTACGGCTCACAATGCATCGTGGTGGCCATAGATGCCAAGAAAAGAAGGCCTGAAGAAGAGTTGAGGCTCAATGCCCAAGGCCAGCCTTTGGGGCCAGGCTGGGACGTTTACAGCCACGGCGGCAGAAAGTCTGTGGGACTGGACGCGGTGCAGTGGGCCCAGCAAATGGCGTCCTTTGGGGCGGGTGAGATTTTGTTGACCTCCATGGACAAAGACGGCACCAAGTCGGGTTTTGATTTGGCTTTGACCAAAGCGGTGAGCGAGGCGGTGAACGTGCCGGTGATCGCCTCTGGGGGCGTGGGCACCCTTGATCATTTGGCCGATGGCATTCAATTGGGACATGCCGATGCGGTGCTCGCGGCCAGTATTTTTCATTACGGTGAGTACACCATCCAAGAAGCCAAAGCCTGCATGAGAGCGCGTGGCATCGCAACGCGCGACTGAACTCCTTTTTATCGATCTCTCTTTGTTTTTGAGGTGGACACAGCAATGGCTACAGACTGGACAGCACAAGTGCGCTGGGATGCACAAGGACTCCTGCCCGTGATCGCCCAAGAGGCGCTCACCAAGGATGTGTTGATGTTCGCATGGATGAACAAAGAGGCGCTGGAGAAAACGCTTGAAACGGGTCAAGCCGTTTATTTCAGCCGCTCTAGAAACAAGCTTTGGTTCAAGGGCGAGGAGTCGGGTCATGTGCAGCGTGTGCATGAGATGAGGCTCGACTGTGACCAAGATGTGCTCCTCTTGACGGTGACCCAAGAGGGCCATGTGCCCTCGATCGCTTGCCACACGGGCCGACACAGTTGCTTTTACTTGAAGATGAATGCGGCCCTTGGAGAGGGCGCTCAAGCTGGGCATGGTGATCATGCTGTAAAGGCCACCAACCCTCAGTGGGAGGCGGTGGAGCCGGTTTTGAAGGCGCCGGATGCGATTTATGCCAAGCCCCATGCTTAAAATCTTTGATGTTTCAAGTTGAGTCCTCCACTTGATGACGGCCCTTTGGGTTTTGATTTGAATTGTTGAAGATGGATCTGGACGTGTTGAATTTTCGTGGTTTCGACGCCTTTAAGATTTTCTTTCACAACTCATTAACGACTCATTTCACGCGCCCTTTGACATTCTCATTGACAAGTCTTCATTGATATTCCTTTATTGACGCACCCCCTACTTTTAGAGCTTTTATGTCCCACACTTCTAACCTAGAGCGCTTGAGCGCTGTGATCGAATCGAGAAAAATCAAAAACGGCGGAGACCCCGATCAGAGTTACGTTGCCAGGCTCTTTCACAAAGGGCCCGATGCGGTGCTGAAGAAAATTGGCGAAGAGGCGACCGAAGTCGTGATGGCCGCCAAAGACTTGGAGCGTCAACATGACGAGGCCCATTTGAAAGCCTTTGTGGGTGAGATGGCCGACTTGTGGTTCCATGCCATGGTGGCTTTGGCGCATTATGATTTGAGCTACGAGGATGTGGTCAACGAGTTGGCCAGGCGTGAGGGCTTATCCGGGCTAGAGGAGAAGGCCTTGAGAAAAGCCGTCGCCCGAGAGCAAGAGCAAAAATAAAAGGCTCGGACTGGTTTTGTTAAAAACCACCTAGCCCCTAGCCCCTGGCATCCTCCCCCTTTTTTTGACCCTGAACCCAACGGTGAGCATCTTGAACCATCACGCACATGACGACAACTGCATCTTTTGCAAAATCGTTGCAGGAGAGATCCCTTCCAAAAAAGTCTACGAAGACGAGGACCTCTTGGCCTTTCACGACATCAAACCTTGGGCACCGATCCATTTTTTGATGATCCCCAAAGCCCACATCCCCTCCATGGCCCAATTGACCCCTGAGCACGAACAGATGATGGGCAAAATCATGGTCAAGGCGGGCGAGTTGGCCCTCAGTCAGGGCGCCTTGCCCTACCCAGAAGGGGGCTTTCGGATTGTGGCCAACACGGGTCACCACGGGGGGCAAGAGGTGCACCACTTGCATGTGCACGTCTTGGCCGGTGAGAGGCCTTGGCAGAAGATTTAAGGCCCCTGGGCGAGTCTGAGAGGTGGCCGAAACGGGGTTGCAGATAGGCTTGGAGATAGGGCTGGAGCGAGGCCTGGAGTGAGGCCTTGTTCCTTTGCCCCCTTGCCATGTTTGTCATGCTTGTCTTTTGGCTCGCAGGTCTCACGAGATCCGATGGTTGGGCAAGCTGTTCTCTGCGTGACCTCGGCCTCTTCTTCTGTTCCTTCCCTTCATTCCCTTCCTTCTGTTTCTTTTCTTGACTGAGGCCCCTTCCACTTCCTCCAGGGTCTTCAAGGCTCTTTTTCTTTCGGGCTTTTGCTTTTTTTATGGGTTTTTAAAGCCCCAGAGCGTGTAGGAAGACCTTGGGGATCATAAAATAAGGTCTAATAGACGCCAATGACAACGGCCCAAGAGCAAGTTGTCGGCGTGTTTTTTAAAAGTTTAAGGGAGAGAGTCTCATGGGTTCATTTTCGATATGGCATTGGCTGATCGTTTTGTTGATCATCATTTTGGTGTTTGGAACCAAAAAGCTCAAAAATATCGGTTCAGATTTGGGTGGTGCGGTCAAAGGCTTCAAAGACGGGATGAAGGACGGTCAAGCGTCTCCTGATGAGCATGCTGCCCCAGCATCTGCCCCCGCCCAGGCCACCAGCACCCCTCCCGTGACACACCAAGTCGATCCCAACACGATTGACGTACAGGCCAAGCAAAAAGTCTAAAGACCCAAGATGCGCAGCCAAGCCCTCTTTCAAGCTGGGTTTGCGCCCTTGATGAGGGGCTCGGGCCCCTTTTGTTGTTGAGTCACTTGGTTGGACGCCCCCATTGCCCTCCTTTTTTCTTCCCCCTTTTTTCCTCTAACCCATGATCGACCTTGGTATTTCAAAATTGGCCCTGATTGGTGCTGTGGCTCTCGTGGTCATTGGCCCCGAGAAGCTGCCCAAGGTCGCCCGCACGGTGGGCACGCTGATCGGCAAGGCCCAGCGCTACGTCTCTGATGTGAAGGCCGAGGTCAACCGAGCGATGGAGCTCGATGAGTTGAAGAAGATGAAGGAGTCCATGGAGTCGGCTGCCCAGACGGTGCAGCAAAGTTTCAACGACACGACCCATGCATTTGAGAAAGATTGGAGAGAGGCCACGAGTGGCCTAGACGGCACCGACCTCTTGAGCAGCCCCCACATGGGCTACGAAGTTCCAGAGGTGATGCCCCAGTACCGCCACCCGGGTAAGAAGTGGCGATTGAAGCAGTCGGCCACGCCCAAGTGGTACAAGGCGCGTGCGGGCATCAAAACGAAGGCCCTGTCTGGGGCGGCTAGGGTTGCGCGTTTCAGGCCCCGTCGGGACTGGGGGGCTTAGGTCAAAATCAAGGTCAGTTCGGGTCTAGGGCTTTTGTTGTCTAGGCCCGCTTTGAAGCCATTGAACAGCAAATGGATCTGACATGCATCTCTCATCGTTTTTTATTTTGCAGCAATGACTTTCTTTCCTGAAGCACACACTTGAATTCATCTACCGGCCCAAGAAATCCCCATGTCTGATCAACCCCATTCCTCATCTCCGACCGATCTCTCGACCCCTGCCTCAGGCACTCCCCATGCTGAGCACCGCGAGGAGGCCAAGGTCGATGAGTTATCGGGCACCGAGCAGCCCTTTGTTCAGCACCTGATCGAGCTCAGGGACCGCTTGGTCAAATCGGCCTTGGCGGTGGCGGTGGCCGCCATTGCGCTGTCTTTGTACCCCGGGCCTGCCGATTTGTACGATTTGCTTGCAGCCCCCCTGGTCGCTCACTTGCCAGCGGGCACCACACTCATTGCGACTTCGGTGATTTCTCCATTTTTGGTGCCTTTGAAAATTTTGCTGATGGCGGCTTTGTTGATGGCGCTGCCCATCGTGCTCTACCAGGTGTGGGCCTTTGTGGCGCCAGGGCTTTACGCGCATGAAAAGCGTTTGGTGCTGCCTTTGGTGATTTCGAGCACGGTGCTCTTTTTTTTAGGGGTCGCGTTTTGTTACTTCTTTGTCTTTGGACAGGTCTTCAAGTTCATTCAAAGCTTTGCCCCAAAGAGCATCACCGCTGCGCCTGATATTGAGGCCTATTTGAGCTTCGTGCTCACCATGTTCTTGGCTTTTGGGATGGCCTTTGAAGTGCCCATTGTGGTGGTGGTTTTGGCCAGGATGAACATCTTTTCGATCGAAAAGCTCAAATCTTTTCGTTCCTATTTTGTGGTCTTGGCCTTCATCGTGGCGGCCATTGTGACGCCCCCCGATGTGGTCTCTCAGTTGGCCTTGGCCATTCCCATGTGTTTACTTTATGAGATGGGGATTTGGGCAGCTCAGATTTTCATTCGCACCACGCAAGCGCCTGATCAAGAAGATTGAATCAAGGAAGATCTGAAAAGGTCTTGAAAAGCCAAGTGCTTTGCTTTTGAAATACAGTTGAATTCAAGGGCTTGGAGGATTTGAGCGCTTGGCTCAGCGTTTTGTAAAGTTCTCGCAAAACTCGTCTCTCCAAGGCGCTTTTCGCGAAGTGGGCGCTTTATATTTGCGGGGCAGTCCCCAATTTCAAGATGGGGGCCATGGCTTCACTTTCACAAGTGTTCAAGCCCTATTCATGTGGATCTGAGCGTTCATGCAAAATGGGAATGGTTTAAACGGATCGATTAACAGCGGTGATGAAGATGAAAAAACTATGGTCTTTGTTCTCTCAAGTGGTGACGGTTTTGTTGGCGGTCTGGTTCATCTTGGTGACCCTAAAGCCCGAGTGGCTCCATGAGCACCCCAGTTTTGCAGGCCTGAGTCTCTCCCAAGCACCCGAGAGCGTCTCGGATGTCGCGGAGCGGGACCGTGCGAGCGCACCGGGCAGCTTTAGCCAAGCGGCTAAAAAAGCCTCCCCTGCAGTGGTGAGCATCAACACGAGCAAAGTGCCTGAGAAAGGTGGCAACAAGAACGATCCTTGGCAGCGCTTCTTTTTTGGTGAAAGAGAGGAGGCGCCCACCGCTGGCCTGGGTTCTGGTGTGATTGTGAGCCCCGAGGGCTACATTTTGACCAACTACCATGTGGTGGAAGAGGCCGATGAAATTGAGGTCAGTTTGACCGATGGTCGAAAGTCCAAGGCGCAAATCATTGGCGTTGATCCGGATTCGGATTTGGCCGTTCTTAAAATCAAACTCGATCACTTGCCGGTGATCGTGCTTGGAAAATCAGAGCATTTGCAAGTGGGTGACCAAGTCTTGGCCATTGGAAACCCCTTTGGTGTTGGACAAACGGTGACCAGTGGCATCGTCTCGGCCTTGGGGCGCAACCAATTGGGGCTCAACACGTTTGAGAACTTCATTCAAACCGATGCCGCCATCAATCCAGGCAACTCCGGCGGTGCATTGGTCGACGTGTACGGCAATTTGATGGGGATCAACACCGCGATCTTCTCCAGATCCGGTGGCAGCATGGGCATTGGCTTTGCCATTCCTGTGGCCACCGCTCAACAAGTGCTGGAAGGCATCGTGCGCGATGGACAAGTCACCAGGGGCTGGATTGGTGTTGAGCCCACCGAGCTCACTCCAGAGCTCATGCAAAGCTTTGAGGTCAAGAACACCAAAGGCGTGGCCATCACAGGGGTGCTTCAAAACGGTCCCGCAGCGACTGCCGGCATCAAACCCGGCGACGTGATCGAGCAAGTGGGCTCTACACCGATCACTCAAGTGGCAGAACTTTTGAGCGCGGTAGCGGCCTTGAGCCCCAAAAAGCCCGTCGAGTTCTTGATCAAAAGGAAAGACCAAGAACTCAAACTCTTGGTCACCCCTGCTCAACGCCCTAAAATCAAACGCCAGTCGCAACGCTGAGCTTTTTGCTGGGTGGTTTTCTTTGCACTTTTTTTAAGGCCCAACGCATGATCATCAACAAGGCGCTCGAGGTTTCGTTGGACCAGTTCTTGGAGTGCTCAAAGTTCAAGGACTATGGTCCCAATGGCCTCCAAGTCGAGGGCAAGCCCCAGATCGAACGGTTGGTGAGTGGTGTGACCGCCTCACTGGACTTGATCGAGCAAGCGGTGGCGCTCAAAGCGGATGCCGTTTTGGTGCACCATGGCCTCTTTTGGAGAAATCAAAGTGGAGTGGTCACGGGTTGGATGAAAAAGAGGTTGGCGCTTCTTTTGAAGCACGACATCAACTTGTTTGCCTACCATTTGCCCTTGGATGCCCATCCCACTTTGGGCAACAATGCTCAACTGGCAAAAAGTTTGGGGCTCTTGCCCCAGGGCACCTTTGGGGAACAAAATTTAGGCATGCTGGGCAAAAGTGCCGTGCCTGTTTTGAGCCTTCACGATTTGGTGCAAAGGGTGGGCACGGCTTTGCAAAAAACACCTCTGATGGTGGGCCCGAAAGATCTAGACCTCCAAGCCGATCTCAGCAAGCACTGGGGCAATGAGCCTTTGTTGGCTTGGTGCACCGGCGGGGCTCAAGGCTATTTCGAGTCGGCCATCGAGGCGGGGGCCAAGGTCTTCATCACGGGTGAGATTTCTGAGCCCCAAGCGCATTTGGCCCGGGAGTGCGGCGTCGTGTACTTGGCCTGTGGTCACCACGCGAGCGAGCGCGGTGGGGCCAGGGCTTTGGGAGAACATTTGGCCAAGGCCCATGGGCTGGAGCATCGGTTTTTAGACCTCGATAACCCCGCTTGAAAGGGGCAAAGCGCAGATGAACCAGATCAACAGTCGTTGGAGTGAGGGCAAAGGAACCAGTGCTCCTAGAAATGCACCCCCCTTAGCCCCTTCTTCCCCTTCTTCCCCTTCAGCTCCTTTAGACTCCTCAAGCCCAGTGAGCCCTTCAAGGCTCAAGCCTTGGATCGGCGTGAGCCTGGGCGACCCAAGCGGCATTGGCCCAGAGGTGGTCTTGAAGGCCATGCGCAGTGCCCCTGAGCTCATGTCCACGGCTTTGGTCTTCACCTACAAAGCGGTGCTCGAGCGAGCACTCTCCATCATGGGCTTGCAAAACCATTTTGTGCTCGTGCCCATGCGCTTGCTCAAAACAGAGGCGGGTCTCAAGGCCTCGGGGGGCTGGAGCGTGGTGCCAGAGCCGAGCGGCGTCCAAGTGGACCGTGGAGCCGATCAGGGGGGTCTTGTAAACCGATCCAGCACCCAAGACGTGTCCCTTGAGCCTGGACCTGTGCCCATTCACATGGTGGACCTTGGGCAGCTCTCTGGGCAGGCCCAAGAGACCTTTTTGAGCAAAGTGCTCCCGATGCCAGACCCAAGCCTCGAGAACTTGCCGCCCTTGGGGCAAATCCATGCCCCAAGTGGCGAGATCGCAGCAAGAGCCATCGTGGCAGCGACCAGGGCGGCTTTGCAGGGCTTGACCCAAGCCGTGGTGACCGCGCCCATTCACAAGGAAGCTTTGGCTCTGGCCGGTTGGCCCTATCCGGGTCACACCGAGATGCTCCAGGCCGAATGCGCACGATTTCTGAACCAAAGCCTCGACCAAGTCCCGGTTCGAATGATGCTCAAAAACCGCGAGTTGTCTGTTGTGTTGGTGAGCATTCACATCTCTTTAAGGCAAGCTATAGAGCGGGTGACCTTTGACAACGTGTTGTCAACGCTTCAAATCACCCACGACGCGCTTTACAAGACTTTGGGTCGAGCGCCCAAAATAGCCCTCTCTGCCTTGAACCCGCATGCAGGGGAAGGGGGCTTGATGGGCCATGAGGAAGAGGAGATCTTGAAGCCCGTGGTCGCCAAGGCCTTGGCCTTGGGGCTGGATGTGGAAGGGCCCTTTGCGCCAGACACCATTTACATGCGTGCAAGGCTTGAGCGCTTGAATGCCCAGTCCAATGGCTTGGAGGCGGTAGGCCTTCGAGCTCCGGTCAAGGCGCCCTTTGATGTGGTGGTCTCCATGTACCACGACCAGGGTTTGATTCCCGTTAAATATTTGGGTTTGGATCAGGGCGTGAACGTGACCCTTGGCTTGCCACTGATCAGGACGAGTCCCGATCATGGAACGGCGTTTGATTTGGCTGGAACGGGTTTGGCCGAGGAGGCCAGTTTTTTAGAGGCGTTCAAAGAAGCCCAGGTGATGTGCACACATGCGCGCTGAGGCAAGAAGACGCCCCCATGCGCTTGAAGGCTCCAAATTCTTTTGAAGAGGGACTTGGCTTGGGCTTGATTTGCCTTGATTTGCCTTGACTCGTATTTTGAGGACTTTTTCACTGCTTAAACAGCGCTCATTCTGCGCTCATTCTGCGCTTTGACCGCATCTGCGTAGCCCTCACTTGGGCTTGATGGAAGTTTGATGGGGGTTGAGCCCTCCTTGCATTTGAGGGTGCCACGGGGCCCCTTTGTGCTGATGAATGGGGCGCGATGGGGTGCAAATTGCACATTATTTTGGGCCCATTTGCCCGTGCCCCTTGAATCTGGGGTGCACTCTCAGATACAATTAGAGGTTAACCCTAGCGTTGTGGTTTTTGTGTGAGGACATTCATGAGTGACAACAAGTCGATCGATTCAAGTAAAAGAACCTGGCTGATCGCCACCTCCTGCGCTGGCG
>CAIZIT010000053.1 GCA_903933115.1 uncultured Burkholderiales bacterium | reverse complement strand
CCAAGACCTCAAAACCAGTGATGGCGCTGTGCCACAAAAGACTCTCGCTGGACCAAATTCGGAGCATCTCCTCAAAGACCTTGGACAAGCTTGGCAGCACAAACTCAGGGATCCCCAAAGCATGAGGCCCATACTCCCAAATGAGCATGCTCAATACAAGGAGCAAAAGACTCCAAAGTGCGGTTGCATACTGATGGATCAACTTCATAAAAGCTCTCAAACAAGGACCATGTGGACCATGAGGACCATGGGGGTCTCAAGAACGGGGAAATGTTGGATACGTGAGCGAGAGGATCACTTGCCAATGAATTGGTTGGTGTAGAGATCCTTCAAAGGCGCTTCTTTTTGAACAATGGCATTGCTCACATAGAACTTTTGCAAATCGGAGAGTCTGGACTCATCCATCATGCCTGGCACCTTTTGTTGCGCGTAGACGTACTTGTTGTAGAGCTCGAAGGTCTTTTGGATTTGAGCCTCTTTGCCTTTGTAACTTGGCACTTGGCTCACATAAACAGAGGTCGCCGCTTTGGGGTCGAGCATGATGTCTTTCATGCCTTTCAAAGTGGCGGAGACGAGCTTTTGAATCAACTGAGGATTTTTTTGAATGGTTTCATCGGAGGCCAAAATTGCCTGGGCCATGCTTTTGAAGTAAACATCGCTGGGCAAGATGTCCACTTGCGCGCCAGCCTCCATGGCACTCACCGTCCAGTCGGGCACCCCTGCCATGGCCGTGGCTTTCTTGTCCGTGAACTGCTGCCAAACACCAGTGGGTCCAGCCGCTTGAATGTTCACGTCATTTTTGGTCAAACCGACCTTGCTGAGCATGCCAAGAAGCGCGTAGTAAGTGGTGTCGGTGTAGGCCAAGACCGTCACTGTTTTGCCCTTGAGCTCACGAGGACTTTCGATCTTTTCCTCCTTGTGGCTGACCAATTGGGTGAGCGAGCCAGAGCCCAAAACGGCCACGGCTTTGACGGGAATGCCCTGTGCACGAGCAATGATGGGCGTGTCACCAATTGCCCCTCCAATGACCGCATTGCCTGCGCCCACTTGTTTGGCCACATCCACACCGCCACGACCGGCGACGAAAGTGACCTTCAAGCCCTCTTTTTCATAGTAACCCTTGGCTTGAGCGATCATCCAAGGACCAAAGGCGGGCAAGTTGGACGGTGCAGGCAAGAGATAGGTGATTTCTTTCAAGGCAGTTGGCGCTGGGCTTTGAGCATGTGCGCTCCAAGACGCAGACAAGGCACAAACCAAACTGGTGGCCAATAAGACTCGACGTGAAGACACAGAAGGAACAAATTGATTCAACATTTAGCACTCCAAAAAGTATTGACCCAAAAAAATAAAATAAGAAACCCTAAAAAAACGCAATCCTGGATTTAATGCACCTCGGTATGCGCATCCAAGCGCAGCAACTCCATGAGTTCAGTCACGTGCGTGCCCAGTTGGGGCAGCTTTCTGCGCTGCATGGGGTTGTCTCTCTCACCCATCTGGACTTTGATCTCTTTGACAATGGTGCCAGGGCGCTCACTCATGACCAAAATCCGGTCCGACATGGCCACAGCCTCTGCCAAATCATGGGTGATGAACAAAACCGTCTTGCCCTCTTGGCTGACACTTTGGGCCAGATCTTGTTGGAGAATCATTTTGGTCTGCGCATCCAAGGCAGAAAAGGGCTCATCCATCAATAAAACCAAAGGATCGACCGCCAAGGTCCTGGCCATTGCCGCACGCTGACGCATGCCGCCAGACAATTGATGGGGATAGCTGTCGCCAAAACCTGTGAGGTGGCATTGGCCTAAGAGTTTCAAAGACACCTCTCTTCTCTGTGCTTTGGGAACATGCCTGAACTCTAGACCCAATTCAATGTTCTCAAGGATCGTCCTCCAAGGCATCAACAAGTCCTTTTGAAGCATGAAGGCCACATGGGGGTTGGGCCCCGTGACCACCTGATCATTGACCTTCACCACCCCTATTGAAGGCTTAGACAGACCCGCCCCCATGTTGAGAAGGGTACTTTTGCCGCAACCGGATGGACCAATCAAAGAGACCACCTCTCCAGGCATGATGGATAAATTCACATTCGTCACCGCCAGCACCTCCGCACTCTTGCCCTTTGCCGCAAAGCGCTTGTCAACTCCAATGAATTCGATCGCGGGGTGCTTGGATGACAATGGATTCATGATCTTAGACTGTTTTACTGGTTAAACATTGATTCACATAAGAATCAATTATAGGAAAATGCTACCCAAATGCAATTGGTATCTGCGCTAAATTTGCAATAAATTGAAAGTGCGCTGCCTCATGGGGGCGGCTAGCGCAACCAGCCACGGCTCCAACGCTCAAGCATCCCAATGCACCCCACGAATGAGGACATGTCCACGCCATGCCTCGGTGCCCTCATGGGGTTTGAAGCAGATGGGTCAGCTCCTTCGCATGACCCACTCCCTCCAAACGCCAAATCAAGTCGCAAACTTGCTTTGAACGGGATGCACCCAAAATGGGGGCCATCAGCTGTATGCATTTACGCTCCAACTCTGGCCTGGACATGGGGTTATCGGGCGTGCCTTTGACGTCCTTGGTGTATTCGCGCAGAACTTGACCCGAGAGGTACTCGATCTCCACAATGCCTTGACGAGTGGGCATGAATTTAGAGAGCTCGTCACTGCCTTTCAATTCCACCAAGGCTCTGAGCTCGAGCACTCGGGGGTCACTCATCCTGGAGCGATCGTGGGCCAAGGTAAAAGTCATCTCTGCGTCTAGGAGCATCAACGCGATCAAGTGCTGAAGACATATCTCAGGCATTTCACGGTTGTTCACAATGCTCAAGGACTCGTGCGGTATCAAGACACGAATGCTTTTGATCTGATCGAGTTGATGGCGAAGTTGGGGGTGCTGATGCATCAAGCTGTCCAAGCTGTCCAGGGGCGCTTGGATGGGTGAGCCCACCGTCCAGCGCTTGATGCTCGTGCGCATGATTTCATAACGCTCGCCCAAGGCCTCTCCAAGAGCGCCCCTCAAGGGGTTGACCCCATAAGCATCGTAGAAATTGCGCTCACCAGAGAACACATCCTCGACACCCGTAAAGCCATTGATCACCATGACTGCAGCACACACCCCATTTCGAGCAGGCATGCCACCAAAGTCGAACGCTTTCTCAATGTGGTCCTTGTCTCGCATCCAGCAAGCGACCCCGGAGGCTTGTTGCGCAGCATAGGAGAGCAAATACCGCGCTTGCTGGGCGCTCACACCGGCGAGCGCCCCTGCGGCAGCGGCAGCACCAAAATTCGGACCAAAGGTGTGTGAAGAGTGTCCGTCCACGCGAAATTGATAAGCGTGTAAAGACTTGGTCAAACGGCAACAGATGTCGTAACCGAGCGCCATCGCTTTGAGCATCTGCGCACCGCTTTTGTCATACAACTCAGCCGCAGCCAAAACGCCAGCCACAATGCCGCAGCCCGGATGAGTCAACGATTCGGCATGAGAGTCGTCGGTCTCGTCCGCATGACCCGACATGCCATTGGCCATGGCAATGTTGATGGCTGTGCCTTTCAAGGCGGTTCCAAGCATGCTTGCTTGAGCTGCGCTTGGCCCTTGTGCATGCAAAAATGCCTGCGCCCTCTCACCGGCCAGCATCTGAGAGCCTGAGACCATGGAAGCCACGGTATCGAGGAAGTGAAACTTGGTTTTTTCCTCCACATCGCTTGGCAATTCAAGGCTCAAGGCCTGGGCAATGTATTGAGCTACAACGGGCATGACCGATGGGGTCGTCTCTTGATGAGTCATGAGTGGATCCAATTAAAAAAATGCAATCAAGAAAATGATTTTTTGCTGATCTCGCTTTGCGCTTTCAGCTTTGTGCTTTGTGCTTTGCCTTAGTGGTGTGCTGAGCCATTCCATGCGTGCAACAGCAAAGACAAAACCAATGACAAAACCAAAGCCCCCAAAGGGTCAGGGCATGGAGCAACAAAAAATTTTAGAGAAGTCAGGCATTACCGACAAAGCGACCAAAAGCTTGACATGTCCGTCATCTCTTCCAGCGACCAAATTTGCTCGATCAAGGCTTTGGACTTTTCTTCACCCAAGACTTCACGCGCGTTGGCCAAGAATTTTTGTTCCAAATCCTCGTCACTCATCGGCCGCGCAACGGTGCCTCTTGCGTGTTCAATAAAAACCTCTCGCTGCTGACCCTTAAAGCGCAAGAGGCCCCTGGCCTGATCGCGGCCCAAACTTTCATCGACATGGACCTTGATTTTTTGACGCAATTGCTCAACCAAGGGATCCAAAACGCGTTCATCGGAATATTGTTCAAGACCAGCCTGACCATCCACCAATGCGATGGCGGCACTGTGGTAAATGCTGAACTTGGAATGCAAACCACTGGTCGGTGCTTGGGTGCCCGTGATGGAGACCACCAAAGGGTGAACCGTCAAATCGATGGACTCTACATCTGCCAAAGGGCAAAGACACCATCGGTGCAATTCGATCATGGCATCGATCGCCGGGTGCAAGACCACTCCACAGGCATAGGGCTTGAAGCCATTGCTGTCGATCTCCCAACGCTCACCCAGTCCTTCAACCATTTTTTCGGGCTGTGCCCTTTGGCTATAAATGCGACTGAACCCTCTCTTGCCTTCAACAATTTCTTGACTGCTGTTGAATCCATTCAATGCCAATCTTGCGGCCAAGAGTCCATTAGAAGCGGCACGACCGGCATGGAAAGATTTGCACATGGTGCCTCTATTTTGTTGCATCCCACTCGCTTGAGTCGCAGCAATGCCCATGGCGTAAGTCAATTGTTCTGCATCCAAACCAATCATTTTTCCAACCGCCACCCCTGCCGCAATCGTACCCAGCGTTCCCGTCAAATGCCAGCCTCCCGCATGGTGATCGGGCGAAGACTGCCCCACCCGCACACCCGCTTCAAACCCACAAACGTATGCAAGCAAAAAATCAGCGGGCGAAGTCACCTGCCTTTGAGACTCCGACATCAAGGCTGACAAAATGGGCGAGCTCGCATGCAGCACAACACCGCCCATGTGCGTATCGTCAAAATCCAGTATATGACCCATTTGACCGTTGACCAAACATGCATCCGTAAAAGAAAGCCTGCCGCCCAGACCCAAGACCCAACTTTGCTCGGCCGGACCGTTTTCTCTTAAGGTCTTCAATAGCAATGCAGGCGTTGGATGCTTTGAGCCCACCAACGCACAACCCAACCAGTCCAGGAGGCCCCTTTTGGCAGAATGTCGTGTGTTAGAACTCAAATCTGAGAACTGGAGCTTTGCAATGCTTTTGGCAAAGTCCTCTGTATAAGTGGCGTCACCCACTTGTCTGATGTGCATACCCATTGTCTGATCCTATCATCGCAGTTTCGAGTCGGTTTTGAGCCTCATGGGGACAAAGAACTTTTCTTCAGTCCGCAGTGATATTGGCTTTGGTGATCACTTCACTCCAGCGCTTGGCCTCGAGCTCCAAAAGATCGCCCGCCTCTTTGGCGCCACCCAGCACGGGCTCCATTTCGTAGCGCTTGAGCAGCTGCTGCAGGCCTGCTGACTTGAGCGTTGCATCGGCCGCTTCCCTCAATCGCTTCAAGACATCAGCAGGGATGCGCACTGGGGCATAAATTCCATACCAACCCGGCACATCGTAATCCCTCACGCCTGACTCTGAAAAACTGGGCACATCAGGCAAGGCCAATGAGCGACCTAGAGAACTCACCCCTATGGCACGAATTTTTTTACTTTGCAACTGAGGTTTGAGCTCTGAAACTGAACCAAACATCATCTCCACATCGCCAGAAAACAGCGCATTCAACGCAGGCCCAGCCCCCTTGTAGGGCACATGGAGCACATCGACCATGGCCTTGCTTTTGAACAACTCTGCGGCCAAATGAATCGCGGAGCCCGCACCCGCTGAGGCGTAATTGTATTTACCTGGATTGGCTTTCAAGGTCGAAATCAATTCGCTTAAGTTTTTTGGAGCAAAATCATTTCGAACCACCAACACATAAGCCGATCGACCGATCAACGTGATGGGATCCAATAGCTTTAAATTGATACCCATCTTGGGATAAAGGGCAGGTGCAGATGCCGTGGCGATATTGCCCAGCAATAGGGTGTAGCCGTCAGCTGGTGCATTGCTTGCAGCCAATATACCCACCGCCCCACCTGAGCCTGCCTTGTTCTCCACCACAACGGTTTGACCCAAGGATTTGGTGTACTCATTGGCAAAAAGCCTGGCCACACCATCCACTGTTCCTGCAGGTGCAAACGGAACGATCAATCGGATCGGATGATCGGGATAGTCGGCTCTTGCAGATTGAAAAAAAACTGCAAAAACAAAAAAACCCATCCCCAAAATAGCTCTGATCGTTAGCATAAAAAATAATCAAAAAACTATTGATGCAATAAAAAAATATTAAATTTATATTGACCTTTTTTTAATCTGCTTAAAATTTAATCAAGCCAGAAGAAGTCAATCAATTCAAGGACTTTTGGAGTTTTTGGTAAGACTTATCCACCCCAAGTGTGAATAACTTTCATTCAAAAATATGGTAAGTGAGACTCGGTTTTAGCGCTTTTTTTAAAACATGTTCAACGCTGACCATCATGCACACTCACCTGCTCCTTTAAAAGGCCGCCCAGACGTGAATGAACCCTACCGCCAGTGCCCATCAACAATGCAAACAAGATCTCTTTGGGCCGGGGAGCATCTTGTATACCGATCTCCATGGAGTTGAAATGACTGCGCACATAAGAGGCGTGAATGTAGTGAAGAGGCACCATCAATCGATAACCGCAATGGGCTACGGCCTTGGATGCCGGAACCATGGCCTTGGGTTCGCCAAGCAAGCTACGCATCGCCCATCCGCCAGCCTCATGCCAAACTGCACCATGTTCCATCTCGCCGTCAACACCCACAATGGCGGCTTTGCTGTAGACCTCAATGTTGTCCTTGCCCAATGTATCCACCAACTCTTGCGCAAGCAATGTCCCCAAGCTTCTCAACTCGGCCATGAAAGGCATCAAATCAGGCTCATAACGCCCTGCATAGGGGTTCTCTATCACTGCACACGCAGCAGCAAGCTTCAGCGGGGTTTGAGCAACTGGCCCACCTTCATGGTAAGTGGTCTCGATGGTTAAACTGCGTTTGCGAATTTTGATGTTCATTTTTTAATCTTTCAATTGATGGTGATGACACACAAGGCTCACTGCTTGGGGATCTTGGCCTCGTTGATCACTTGTGTCCAGCGTTGCAACTCGGAGCTGACCATTTGTCGCATCTCCTCAGGTGAGCTTCCTCTTGCCTCACCCCCCATTTCTTCCAACCTGGCTTTGACCGATGCCACTTGAAGAGACTTCAAGGTCTCCAAATTGAGCTTGTCGATCACCGCTTTGGGTGTGCCCACAGGTGCCATCAAGCCTGCCCATGAGCGAACATCATAACCAGCAACACCTTGCTCAGCTACCGTTGCCAACTCAGGTAAACCTGGCCAGCGTTGTGCGCCTGAGGTGGCCAAAGCTCTCAGTTTGCCAGATTTGATGTTGGACAGGACTGCGGTGGGTGGTGCAATGATGAAGTCCACATCATTGGCCAACAGTGCGGTAATCGATGCGGCGTCCCCCCTGTAGGGAATATGCACCAATCTCATTCGGCCCATTTTTGCCAACAATTCACCAGCAAGGTGATGCGTTGAACCAATACCGGCTGAGCCGTAAGTCAACCCATTCAAACTGCTCCTGGAGGCCTCCAACAGTTCTGAAAAACTTTTAAATTTAGACTCTGCTGAAGTCACGATCAGGAATGGGAAATACGTAAGGGTCGACACCATCTCAAAGTCAGCAACGGTTTTATAAGGCAAGCTGTTGTACAAAGCGCCTGCGACAGCATGACCACCCGTCGCCAACAACAAGGTATAACCATCTGGCTTGGCACGTGCAACGCTGCCGGAAGCGATCGTCCCACCTGCACCAGTTTGAGCCTCCACCACAATGGGCTGCCCAATGCTCTTGGAGATCTCTAAACCCACCGATCGAGCAATGTTGTCAGCATTGCCCCCTGGTGCAAAGCCCTGAAGGATTTTGATCGCGTGATCAGGAAAGTTAGAGACTTGAGCCCAAGTACAAAGAGCAAAAAAGGTAAGCATGAAACCCAACAACAGTCTCATGACCGCAGATGTGATCGTGTAAATCATCTGTGCACTCCATCATTGAAAACAGAAAAAAATACTCGATCCGATCAAACTTGATTCACGATGGGGTTGACCAAAGTGCCAATGCCTTCAATCTCCACCTCACAAATATCTCCTGCTTTCATGAATTTAGGAGGCTTTCGGCTCCATCCCACACCGGCTGGTGTGCCCGTTGCAATCACATCTCCAGGACTCAGGGTAAAGATCGCTGACGAATAGCTGATCAACTGTGCAATGCTGAAAATCATATGTCCCGTATGGCTGGACTGAACAACCTCTCCATTGAGTCGCACTTCTAGCTTGAGCTCTTGGTTGGGTGCAATTTCGTCAGCTGTCACCATCCAAGGACCAAAGCCACCGGTTGATTCAAAGTTCTTACCGGATGCGATTTGCTTGGCATGGAATTGCCACTCGCGAATACTGCCGTCGTTGTAACAAGAATAACCTGCCACATGCTCAAAAGCCTCAGACTCAGGAATGTTTCGCCCGCCTTTACCAATGATCACTGCCAACTCCCCCTCCCAGTCGAGGGAGTCGGATACTTTGGGCAGCACAATGGGTTCATTGTGCGCACATTGAGAGCGCCACACACGCAGAAAAATAGGTGGCTGCTCAGACAATTCACGGTGCATCCCTGCCGCCAACACCTCTTGGTGATGATCCATATAGTTTCGCACCGCACAAATGATTTTTTCTGGCTTAGGAATAACAGGCAAATACTTCACACTGGCGAGTTTTAAGTCGGGTGTTTTTCCCTTGATGTGCTCGCCAGCTTTCAAATAATCTTCAGAAGCAATGTAGTCGACCAAATCACGGTGCTGCGGCATCACAGCGCCGAGATCAAAGACGTCGTCTCCTTGAACAACACCAAACGTCTCGCGTCCTTGATGGATAAATGACAAAAGCTTCATAGGGTCTCCTTTATTGATCTCTTTTTTATAAATTTCTTTGAACCCCCAGAGTCCTTTGCGCCAAGTTCTTAAAGCTGAAAAGGATGGGCAGTTCTTATTTCTTTTCTAAGTATCTCTTGATATGAAAGCCTGAGACATAAGGGTTCACCATGAGATCCATGGAGTGAATGCGCATGCCCTCCCTGCATTTTGAAGCCCTTGTCATCAGGGACTGTGAACCAATATTGAACCCCATAGACAAGTGTTGACAAGGGTTAGGAGTTCTACACGGTGGCAAGGAGAGGTCATGCCATGAGGTCCGCATTGCCTTGAAGCCTTATGCATCATCGGAAAAAAAGCTCTTGCATGAGGTCCAACATGTGGCTTGATTTCATCAAGGGGTTTATCACAATAGCCATGCATAAAAAAAAGGATGATAAAGAGGATCGAAGTGCTCAAATTTTGATCAACATCAATCCCATCAAGGAGCCCTGATGAATGCAAATCTTGATTTATCCCTCTCACACTTCCTGAACCGATTCATTTTCACCGGATTGTGTGAACTTGTCCTTGCACTGATGTGTCTTGGCTTTGCATATCCCATACAGGCCCAAAATTGGAGTCCCAGTAAACCCATTCGCTTTATCATCCCTCAAGTGATAGGGGGTGGAGCGGACACCATTGGGCGAGTCATTGCCCAAGGTCTTTCAGAGAAAACGTCTCAAAGTGTCATGGTCGACAACAAACCTGGCACCAACGGTGGTGTAGCTGTTGACGCCTTGCTCCATGCACCAAGCGATGGACATCAGGTGTTATTGGTATTCACCTCATTGATGGCGATCAATCCTGCGGTCTACGCCAAGCTCAATTACGACCCCCTTAGGGATTTGAGGGTTTTGGGCTCTCTTTGTGAGGTGCCCCTCTTGATGATTGCCAATACAGCGCTTGAGGTGAATACCCTCTCCGAGTTCATCAACTATGCAAAGGCCAACCCCAACGCCTCTTTTGGAGCATCCAGCGGAAATGGGACTTTTTCACATCTGTTACTAGAGTTGCTCAAATCAAAAACTGGGGCCCCAATCACCCATGTTCCTTTTAAGGGAGAGGCTGCAGTGGTTCAATACATCATGAGCAATCAAGGGCCCATGATCTACATTGGAACACCCTCACCCATCATTGGACCGGTTCAAACGGCCCGAATCAAAGCTTTGGGCGTGACCACCCATGCTCGACTCGAGCAACTTCCATCCGTTCAACCCCTGAGCGAACAAGGGCTGAAGGATTTCAATGAGAGCTTTTGGTATGGGTTGGCTGTTTCCGCTAGCACACCCAGTGCGATTGTTGCGTCGCTCAGCGGGACGATTTCTGAACTCAGTCAAAACACGAACCTTTCACAATCATTGTCTCGAGTGGGATGCGCGAGCATGAGCATGAATGCCAGCGATTTCACAGAACGCATCAAATCTGACATCGCCAAATACGGCAGCATCGCCAAGTCCGTTGGCATGAAGGTAGATTGAGTCCGATGGAGCTGATCTATTGAATTGATCAACAGGAAATTCAAAAGTACTGGCCTAACAAATCTATAAATGGAGCGATAAGTTGACTACGATACACCCAGGGAAGAAACGTTTTGAACAAATTCAAATCGATCAACTCGAAGGCCAGGCGCTGGAAACAGCTAAAGAGATCTTAAAGTTCTCAAGTGTCGGACTAGGTGGCCCCTACAACATCATGTTCAGGAGCCCCGTTTTGGCGGATCGATTGAAAAAGCTACTCGATTACTTGCGCTTTGAATCGTCCTTGCCCATGAGTTTAAATGAATTTGCCATCTTGATTCAGGGCTACAACTGGAAGTCACAAGTCGAATGGTATGCACACTATCCCATCGCTTTGAAGGCTGGGCTACCCCAAAGTGTTGCAGATGACCTTAAAGCGGGCATTCGACCAAGACACATGAGCGAACAAGAAGCATTGGTCTATGACATCTCCATGGCCATGATCGATGAACATGAAATCAGTGATGACTTGTTCACCGAGGCAAGAAAGGTTTTCACCGAACAACAACTGGTGGATCTCATTGCAGTCAGCGGAACTTATGTGACCATCGCCATGATGCTGAGCTTGGGTCAAGAAATGCCACCCAGCGAGGCCCCTCTCCCCTTTTGATTCAAAGAACAAAAAAAAACCGATGCATGAACATCGGCTTTTTTTGTTCAAAAACTCAAATCAGAACTTGTAGCCCACACGCAATACATATTCTGTGGGGTTGATCGTGAGTGTTCCTGTCGTTGTGGTACCCGTTCCCACAAAACTTGCGTTGCTCTTCATGGGCACGTAGTTGACCGATCCGTTCAATGACCAACGGTCATTGATGCTCACCACCGCACCTACGCTGTAGATGGGGTTCCAGCTTGAGCTTAGGGAAACCGATGTTCCTGCCAATTTAGAGACCAAAGCGTCGTTGGCATTGGCACTGGCACTTGAGAAGCTGGTGCTTGTCAAGCCCAAGCCAAGATAAGGTCTCACGCTGTCAGAAGGCGTATTGAAGAAATACTTGGCTGTTGCTGAGGGAAAGAGGGCTTTGGCTGTTGCTGCTCCAGGATGGGCGCCTGATGTCAATTGAACATCCACAGTCATTGTTGGAGGAATACCTACAGTGAATTCAGCGCCAACATTGTCAGTGAACATGTACAAAGCGCTGAAAGTGGTTGTATTGGTTTTGCCAATTGAAGCAGTTGCACCTGCAGTCACTGGACCAAAAGCTGGAGCAGCTGGGCCCACCGAGGTCAATGGACCAATTGAGGCGCTAGGATTGATGCTCGCAACACCGATGTAACCAATCAAATCACCGGCTTTTTGAGCAAAACTCAAGCCACATGCACTCAAAATTGCTGCGCCGAGGACAGGTTTGATGATCGAAGAATTGAAACGCATAAAGTACTCCATGTTTGATAAAGAATTGTTACCAGAGGTTAACAGAAAAGACACAAAGGAACGCATCGGGTTTTCACCCATGTAAAGACAGCTTATCTCACACTCCAAAATTGACAGCGCAGCGTACCGAACTCCTTAGTCGGTGCTCATTATGGCCTTATGGTTATCCCCCTTTTACCCACGGCGACCATCCTTTTACATTACGAGAGATTTGTAAAGAATTCAATTGAAAGCTCTTAGGAATTGAACATGGAATTTTTAGGTATAGACCGAGTGGTGTACGGCTCATCGAATTTGAGCCAGGCCAATGATTTCTTTACACAATGGGGACTTCAAAGGGTATTTAAAGGCGTCAAAAAACTGGTCTTCGAAACCGGCAATGGCAATCAAGTGATTGTGGTCAAAAACGATGACCCCTCTTTAGCCCCCAAAATTGCCGATCATCAGGAGTTTCGTGAGGTGATTTACGGCCTCTCAAAACAAAGTGACTTTGATCAGCTGCACACCAATTTGAGCCATGATCGTTCAGTGACCGTTGACCAAGAAGGCGTCATGCACACGGTAGATGACTCAGGTATTCACATAGGCTTTCGCGTGGTCCGCGATAAAAAAAGAACATCACCCCCAGCAACACTTTGGAATTCACCTGGACAAAAAAAACGTGTTGATCTCATCAGCGCCGTCTACAGTCAAGCACACCCTTTCAAGATGGGGCACATTGTCTTCTTTGTGCCCGACACCAAGGTGGCCGAGAATTTTTACCGCCAGCGCCTAGGTTTTTGGCTGTCTGACCGCTATGTGGGCGGAGCCGGTGTCTTTTTACGCTGGGCCAAACGAAGCGAACACCACAATCTTTTTTTTGTGAAAAGCCGAACCAACAGCCTAGCGCTTCACCACATTGCATTTGAAGTTGACAGCATTCATGAGGTTTTTGGAGGGGGTTTGGCCTTTGCAAACAAAGGCTGGCCCACTGAGGTCGGTCCGGGTCGACACCCCATTTCATCGGCTTACTTTTGGTATTTTAAAAATCCAATGGGTGGTGCGGTCGAGTATTTTTGTGATGCGGACTTTGTCACAGAGAAGTGGCAACCTCATCAATACCGCATCAATCGATTCTCTGAGTGGCACTTGATTGACGGCATTCAAATCAAAGATGATGGCAAAGTGCGTCCCTCTTTAAAAAGTGCCAAAGAAATCGATCTGCAAAAGAAAAACGAAATGGCGGCCATGACGAAAGTAAACAAATGACAGAACAAAACATATCTTTTCAATCCAAAGAAGCCCAATTGGTTGGCATTGTTCGATTGCCAGAGGGCATCAAACCCCATGAACGCCGAGCAGCGATCATTGTTCTCCATGGCTTTGGAAGCAACAAGAACGCAGAAAATGTGCTTGGGCCTTGTGCCGTCTTGGAATCCTTGGGATACATCACCCTCAGATTTGATTTCTTGGGATGCGGGGAAAGTGATGGAATCCGTGGCCACTTGCTTTGCATGGACCAAGTTCACAATACACAGGATGCTTTGAGTTTTTTAAGCCACCACCCCAACGTAGACCCGCAAAAAATTGGAGTCATTGGATCGAGCTTTGGCGCAGCGGTGGCAGTCTACACTGCTGCGGTTGACCCCCGAGTCGCCGCCACCATTTCCTCAGGTGGGTGGGGCCATGGTGAGAGGAAATTCAAAGGGCAGCATCCCACACCCGAAGCATGGTCGGCATTTACCGACATGCTTCAAAGAGGGAAAGAACATCGAGAAAAGACAGGACAATCCTTGATGGTGCCACGCATGGACATCGTACCGATACCCAAAGGCCTCAAACGCCAAATTGTGCCCGGCTCGTTGCAAGAGTTTACAGCCGAAACAGCACAAAGCATGTTTGACTTCAAGGCCGAAGAGGTTGTGGCGCAAATTTCTCCAAGACCTCTGCTTCTCTTGCACAGTTCTGTCGACTCCGTTACACCCACTGAGCAATCTTTGGAGATGTTCAAAAGAGCGGGCAAACCAACGGATTTGCATCTTTTTGGCGACACCGATCATTTCATGCTGGCTGAAGGCAACCAAAGGGTGTGGAACATCGTGAAAGATTGGCTGGCTCAATATCTTCCACTATGAGCAATACAGTCACTTTATTACTACGGGCTTTTGCGCTTTGGGCCATGACTGTAAGCATCGTGTTGGCCCAGGACTACCCGAGCAAACCCATCCGAATGATCGTCCCCTATCCACCTGGAGGCGTCACCGACATGGCGACCAGAGCGGTCAGCATCAAGATGAGCGAAGCTTTTGGCCAGGCCATCATTGTTGAGAATCAGCCGGCGGCTGGAGGGGTTGTGGCCACCAATGCGGTGGCCAAGATGCCTGCAGACGGTTACACCTTGATGAGTGCTTTTGACAGCTTTGCAACCAATCCCTTCATGTACAAAGGCGTGCAGCATGACCCCTTGAAAGACTTTGCCCCCATTTCTTTGATGGTCAAAAGTCCACAAGTCTTGGTGGTCTACCCAGGAACGGGTATTAAAAACATGGCCGACTTGCTGAAAATGGCCAAAGCTCGAGCAGACCACTTTTCTTTTGCTACACCAGGCGCGGGCACATCGAGTCGACTCTCCACAGAGTTGTTTAAGCAGTATGCGGGCATTGATGCCACGTTGGTGACCTACAAAGGAGGCTCACAAGCCATCACCGACCTCATGGGTGGACAAGTCAATGCCATGATCGTCTCCCTAAGCCTTGTGCTCCAGCACATTCAAAGTGGACGCTTGACGCCCATTGCAGTCTCTTCCTTGAAGCGCATTCCACAGTTGCCTGATGTACCGCCCATCGCAGAAACATTCCCTGGTTTTGAGGCTCAGTCTTGGACGGGCATGGTCGCTCCAGCGGGAACGCCCAAAGGGATCGTTGATAAACTCAATAACGCTTTGGTCAAGGCTTTGAACTCTGCAGAGTTCAAAGAAAAATTCACCTCACAAGGCGTTGAGGTGGTGGGCTCAAGCCCGGAAGGGTTTTCAGACTGGATGAGCAAAGAATCCACCAAGTGGTCCCAGGTCATCAAGCAAAGAAAAATCACCATTGAATGAATGGTGACCATTCATTCAAATAAAGCTCTCAGATTGAAATGCACGTCAACAAATCAGGCAATCAAGCTCCAAACGAGTGCATCTCACCCCCCCGATAAGTCAACCCATGGCGGAGACGATACACGCACCGACTTCATGAGGGGCTTGTATGGGTGAGTAATGTCTGACCGCTTTTAAAACAGTCAACTTGGCTTGGGGCAAAATACTTGCTATTTCCTCGGCCATTGCAACTGGTGTGGCGTAGTCTTCATCGCCCACCACAATGCTGCATGGCCCTTTATAGTTGACCAGTTGTGATCTCTCATCTGCAGCACCCAGCATGCGACAAGTCTCCAAATAGCAGCTCGCTTCATTTTTAACAAAAATGTCTTGATAAAACTTAACGACACTGGGGTTTTGTTCTGCAAAGCTTGTGCTGAACCATCTCTCAGCTTGAAAAGCCAACAGCGAGGCAAGTCCCTGTGTGAAGCCTTGCTGTCCCCTTTTCTCCCACGACTCCTTTGCATCTGCACCATAGCAAGCAGTGGTATCGATCAAACTCAATGACTGAACGCGTTCAGGATATTTCCCAACAAAAGCCATGGACACCGTCCCACCCATGGAGCAACCCACCAAATTGACCCGGTCAATATTCAAATGATCCAAGACGGCAAAAACATCACTCGCAAATTGCGCCGTTGTAAAAGGTCCTGTCGCACGATCAGACTCACCATGGCCACGCAAATCAATGGCGTACATCGGTGCATCCAAGTTCAAATGCTCAGCAAAATCTTCCCACATCGCAGCACTCATGGCCAAGGCATGTAAAAAAACAACTGGTTTTTTAGCGGATGAAGATGCTTTGAACTGGGTCACGTGAATTTTGACTTGATCAAAGGAGCTGACTTTAAAGGAGGTAGAGGCCATGATGAATTTAAAAACCAATAAAAATAAAAATAAAGAAACCAGATGTATCAACCAAGAAAGAACGTCTTCAAGCTGCACGCACTTTCACATGCATCTCACCGAGACCTGTTCCCTTCGCATGGAGCGTGTCTCCGGGACGAATTGGACCCACTCCTTGCGGGGTTCCTGTCATGATCACATCTCCAGGATAAAGGGTATAGAAAGATGATGCATATTCAATCAACTCCACCACTGACATGACCATGTCTTGAGTGCTTGTCTCTTGCCTGAGTTCATCGTTCACGCGCAATTCCAAATGAATATCTTGCGGATCCAAATCAGGGTGATTCACGGTCATCCAAGGACCCAGAACGGTATAGGAGTCCAGCGATTTTCTAAAACTCCTGTCCTCTGGACCTCTCACCGTGATATCCAGACCCAAGCAGTATCCTGCGACATGGGTCAAGGCATCTTCTTTTTTGACATGGTCGCAAAGCTTACCTATGACCACACACAATTCGATTTCATGGTCAGTTCTTCGATCCAAGAATCGCTGTGCAATTCCATGACTGGGTCCTACAACGGAGGATGAGGCTTTGAGAAAAAGACCCGCTTGACGAATATCGGTAATGACGTGACCAAAGGCCTGACCATTGGTTTTCATCTCCTCAATGTGAGCCTTGTAGTTGATGGGAGCGGCCACAACTTTGCCGGGATTGGCCATGGGACTGTTGATTTGCACATCTTTGAGGGCATAAGTCAAAGCACTAGACTGCAATTGAGCAATCTCTTTTTCTGATTTCGATCTGAGCCACTCATAGGCCTCCATCAAAGTATTGAGCTGATGGGCATGGGACAAATCAAAAATGGTCTCACCAATGACCAAGCCGAACTGGTTGCTGTTGAAGTTAATGAGTTTCATTGGGTCAATTCATTTGTGATTAAAAATTTTATTTTAACAGTGGGTGCATCTCCTCGTCACCGCATCAATTTGCTTCACACGTTTTATTTGGGCCGTGAAAACGCTCATTGAAAGAGTCGTGCTTTGAAAGCACCATCACAATTTCGGGTAAACCCTAAATCACAAAACTCTGAGGAAGCAAGTCACTCAAAACCTTTAGACTTAGGCATCCACTTTGTCGCTCCATTTTCACCCATGCAATTCAAAACCTTAAAGCTTTTACCGTTTGTACTCTTCACTCTGTCAATCCATGCGATTCAAGCACAGAGCAATTTTCCGCAAAAGCCCATCTCCATTGTTGTGCCCTATGTCACAGGGGGCGTCTCTGACGCTTTGGCAAGAGCTTTGGCTCAAAAAATGAGCAGCTCAATGGGGCAGCAAATACTTGTAGAAAATAAACCTGGTGGCAACACGCTCATTGGTGCTTCCCATGTCGCCAAATCCGCTTCAGACGGCTACACGCTGCTTTTGACCGCAGAATCCACCCTCACCATGAACCCCATGCTT
>CAIZIT010000052.1 GCA_903933115.1 uncultured Burkholderiales bacterium | reverse complement strand
TTCATCAATCGAAAGAGCGCTCGGTCAATGGCAGCACGGGTTCCTAAAGACAAAAAGTCCGCACAGGAAAACACAGCCCCTTGGGGCTGGCCGGCAATGGCTTGTCGAACAGACTGAAAAGTACTCATGACTGAAATGATTCCTATTTTTCAGTCATTGTCAATATTTGATGGATGGTAAATCTCTTTACTTTGGTGCTCAGCACGAGATACATGCGTGTAGAACTCATCCACTCGGCACTGAATGAGATACAGGACAGGTTGATGCGGTGAGTAACCAGGAGATGTATGAGGCTTGACTCAACCCATCGAAAACCAATGCATCCGAATCCGAGGGACAGCGCTATCATGAGCAAGTTCTAAGTCGTGAGCACCCTGACTGAACTGTGCCCATGTTCAGGCGTAAAAACTCTTCTCTGAGCCGGGTCTGGTCTTGAATCTTTTGTGCAACCAAAAATATTGGTCGGGGTCTTCTTTGATGATGCTCTCGAGCCACTGGTTCATGAACGAGGTGTCATGCACAAAATCTTCGCTTGGAAAATTACTGAATCTTTCATGGACCTTGATCTCGTAACCTTGGTCTGTCATTTGGGTGGTCACGGGGATGACCTTTGCACCACTCAACTTTGCGAACCGAGACAGGGAAGGCACCGTAGCTGCAGGGATTCCAAAGAAGGGCACAAAAATAGATTCTTCAGGGCCAAAATTCATATCGGGCAACAAGTAAAGGAGTTCGCCCTTCTTAAGTCCTGAGACGATTCTTTTGACCCCATCTTCTCGGGTGAACAAATTCACCCGTCCAAATCGCGCCCTGCTGGCTCGCATCCAGGCATCGGCCACTTTAGACGATTGTGGGGTGTAAATGGTTGACAAGGGCCCGGAGCGTTTTAGACTCAAAGCCGTCCAAGCCACATCCAGGCCCACAAAGTGGGGGGCGAAGACCATGAGTGCCCCCTCCTTTGAGCCGGCCTCAGAACCACTCAACAAATGGGCCAATTCGCCCCTATCACCGACCCAATTGAATCTCGATTCGATTTTTCTAGCACTGCCATGCCAGAGCCAAGAGCGGTCCAACCAAGCTTTGGCGAAATATTGGAACGCCATGAGCGCGTGGGCCTCCACCTGGTCTTGACTCCAAAGAGGAAAGCAGCGCTTCAAGTTGACTCGGGCAACATGAGCCCTTTTCTTAACGGTTTTATAAAGTAAAAAACCAACAGCTGCACCCAAGGCTCTTAGTGCTCTTAAAGGGAGCCAAGACAAGACGATCATCACCACGACCAAAAGCATTTGAAGGAGCTTTGTCATCATGGATGCTCCTTCATGGGCTCATGGGTGTCGGCCTTCAACTCCCGGGGCTTCTTAAAGCGTGCATAACCCCACAAATATTGACTGGCGTGCTTTTTAACCATCTGCTCGATGGCGTCGTTCATGGTTTGACAGGCCAGTTGGATGTCAAAGCGGTCTTTGGAGCTCATGAGCGCTGTCTCAGGAGAGGCTTGAACATCTGGTGTTTGAGCATCTGTTGCTTGAAAAGACTCCAAGCGTGCAAAGTGCCCCTTGAATTGACCTCTTGGGAGTCTTTCACACCAACCCATGACGACCAAGGATTGGGTTTGGTGGGCAAGCTTCATGGCCAGTGTCATGGTGTAGGCCTCTTGGCCCAAGAAGCGCGCCCAAACGCCTTGACCCAAGGGCGGGACTTGATCGGGCAAGAGGGCTGTCATGCCACCTTTTTTCAAGGTCCTTAAGATTTCTCGAATACCCGTTGCTGAGGTCGGCACGGTCTTCAAATGGGGTCTGTTTCTGGCGTGCTCGAACAAGGGAATCAACAACTTCTTTCTTGGCGGTCTGTACATGGCCACCAAGTCACCAAATCGCTCGCCAAAACGTGCAGCCAAAATTTGCGCACCAATCTCCCAGCAACCCAAATGGGGCGACAAAATGATCACGCCTTGCCCCTGCTCAAGGGCCTCTTCAATGCAAGACTCGCCTGACCAAACCACACGCTTCAAAATATCGTCCGCTTGAGGCCTGCACCACACCCAAGGCAACTCTGCCACCATGGCACCGGTGTTCATCAGTGCACCCATGCGGGCAACAAAATCGATCTTGGCTCTATCGGCATTGCGCCCAAACTCTTGTCTGTAACTGGGCGACAAAAGCCACACGGCTAGGCCCAGCACCATGCCGAGTGCTTGCATCAGCCCCAAGGGAATTTTGGCCAACAGTTTGAATAGGATCAACAAGGAAGAGGCATCCGGTTTATGGCAACAAAGTGGGGGGGAAGGATCTCCTTCCACTCAAGCAATTGAATTCAGGTTAAAAAAACAGCCATTTACAAATTCCAAGGCTCTCAGAGAGGTGCTCTCAAGGAGAGATCGACGCAATGACTTGGACATGCTCAGCAACCCAAGAAGAAAGCCCCATTCAGGTATTTTAGTGCCCCAATCACCCCTTTCATTTTGCTCATTTGGGCTCCTCAGACCAAGGTGCTCATCGTGCACCTGAAACACCACTTTGAGCTAGGGGATTTCAGGGTGGGAAAACGCTTTATTTTTGATTACAATGTTTCCACACAACGTTGAGTTAATGAAGCAACTTGCAGGGCGTTGTGGAGCACCAAGAGGCGCACTTCTCTATCCTTTGTTTTTCATGGGGTATGGTCAGTTCGCCTTCAAGGCTTGGGAACCGGACGGCGGAGGTTGAGCGAGAGATCGCACCCTCTTGAATCCTCAGTACATTTTTTTCTGCTAAAGCGTTCGCCAAGACTGTCAATGCAGAGTAGGCAACGCGCCTTTGATTCACTCATCAACCTTTTAAAAGGACTCTTTTTACATGTCACAAGACTATCTCTTCACCTCTGAATCCGTCTCAGAAGGTCACCCCGATAAGGTGGCCGATCAGATCTCTGACGCCATTCTTGATGCGATCTTTGCCCAAGACCCCAGAAGCCGCGTCGCTGCTGAGACCCTCACCAACACGGGTCTCGTGGTGCTGGCTGGTGAGATCACCACCAACGCGCATGTGGACTACATCCAAGTCGCCAGAGATACCATCAAACGCATTGGCTACGACAACACCGATTACGGCATTGACTACAAGGGTTGCGCGGTCATGGTGTGCTATGACAAGCAAAGCAACGACATCGCTCAAGGTGTGGACCACGCCTCTGATGACCACTTGAACACAGGTGCGGGCGACCAGGGCTTGATGTTTGGATACGCTTGCTCAGAGACACCTGAGTTGATGCCCGCTCCCATTTATTACGCTCACCGCTTGGTCGAGAGACAAGCGCATTTGAGAAAAGACGGGCGTTTGCCCTTCCTGCGACCCGACGCCAAGAGCCAAGTGACCATGCGTTACGTGAACGGCCAGCCCCACAGCATTGACACCGTGGTGCTCTCCACCCAGCACAGCCCCGAGCAAAGCGACGGCGCCAAAATGAAGGCCTCCTTTGTTGAAGCCGTTGTTGAAGAAATCATCAAGCCCGTGCTCCCCAAGGAGTGGCTCAAAGACACCCGCTACTTGGTCAACCCCACAGGACGTTTTGTGGTGGGTGGTCCTCAAGGCGACTGTGGCCTCACGGGTCGCAAGATCATTGTGGACACCTATGGCGGCGCTTGCCCCCACGGCGGTGGCGCTTTCTCTGGCAAAGACCCCACCAAGGTGGACCGCTCAGCGGCCTATGCTGCTCGCTATGTCGCCAAGAACATTGTGGCTGCTGGACTGGCCAAGCAGTGTCAAATTCAGGTGGCCTATGCGATTGGTGTCGCCAAACCCATGAACATCACGGTCAACACCATGGGCACAGGTGTGGTGAGCGATGAGAAGATTGCGGCTTTGGTGGCAGAACACTTTGATTTGCGCCCCAAAGGCATCATTCAAATGCTCGACCTCTTGCGCCCTATCTACCAAAAGACGGCAGCCTATGGCCACTTTGGTCGCGAAGAGCCCGATTTCACATGGGAGAGGACCGACAAGGCAGCGCTCTTGAAGGACGCAGCA
>CAIZIT010000051.1 GCA_903933115.1 uncultured Burkholderiales bacterium | reverse complement strand
GTTCGTGTAATTTGCACGGATCCCCGTCACAAACAGCGCCAAGGCTGATTGAATAGGATTAAAGAGGACGCATATGGCACGTATCGCTGGCATTAACATACCACCCCACCAACATTCTGAAGTGGGTCTCACAGCTATTTTTGGCATCGGTCGCACCCGTGCTCGCAAGATTTGCGAAGCCTGTGGCATCGCTTACGCCAAAAAAGTCAAAGACTTGACTGACGCAGATTTAGAAAAAATCCGCGACCAGATCGCTCAATTCACCATTGAGGGAGATTTGCGTAGAGAAACCACCATGAACATCAAGCGTTTGATGGACATTGGTTGCTACCGCGGTTTCCGTCATCGCAGAGGCTTGCCTATGCGCGGTCAAAGAACCAGGACGAATGCACGTACCCGTAAGGGACCACGTAAAGCAGCTGCGTCATTGAAGAAATAAGTTAAGGGATAATCATGGCAAAAGCACCCTCAAATAGCGCTGCACAACGTGTACGTAAAAAAGTTCGTAAAAATGTTGCGGATGGCATTGCGCACGTTCACGCTTCATTCAACAACACGATCATCACGATCACCGACCGTCAAGGAAATGCTCTTTCTTGGGCTTCATCAGGTGGTCAAGGTTTCAAAGGTTCACGTAAATCTACTCCTTTTGCAGCTCAGGTTGCTTCTGAAGTGGCTGGTCGTGCAGCCATTGATCAAGGCATCAAGAATTTGGATGTTGAGATCAAGGGACCTGGACCTGGACGTGAGTCTTCAGTTCGTGCATTGGCAGCTCTTGGCATTCGGATCAACTCCATTGCTGACGTGACCCCAGTTCCTCACAATGGATGCCGCCCTCAAAAGCGTCGTCGTATTTAATTTCAACCAAGCCCACCGCCACGGGTGCAAGACCTGTGGCTAACTGTCTTTAAACGGACAGCAACAACCCAAAAGGAAACAAGCAAGTGGCACGTTATCTAGGCCCTAAGGCCAAACTCTCACGCCGTGAAGGCACCGACTTATTCTTAAAGAGCGCACGTCGCTCGATCAGTGACAAAGCTAAATTTGACACCAAGCCTGGCCAACATGGCCGTACTTCAGGTCAAAGAACTTCAGACTTCGGTTTGCAGTTGCGCGAGAAGCAAAAAGTCAAACGCATGTATGGCGTTTTAGAGCGTCAATTTAGACGTTATTTTGCTGAAGCTGATCGTCGTCGTGGCAATACAGGTTCCAACTTGTTGTTCATCTTGGAATCACGCTTGGACAATGTCGTTTACCGTATGGGTTTTGGTTCTACACGTGCTGAAGCTCGTCAATTGGTTTCACACAAAGCCATCACGGTGAATGGTGTTCAAGTGAACATCCCATCTTATTTGGTGAAAACGGGTGATGTCATCTCTGTACGTGAGAAATCTAAAAAGCAAGGTCGTGTTGTCGAAGCCTTACAGCTCGCTACTCAGGTTGGTATTCCAGCTTGGGTTGAAGTGAATGTAGATAAAGCAGAAGGCACCTTCAAGAAGGTTCCTGATCGCGACGAATTTGCTGCTGACATCAACGAATCGTTGATCGTCGAGCTGTATTCGCGTTAATTCTGGTTGATTCATTCAGCCGTTTAAGTCCCCTGTGCAAAACACAGGGGTTGAACATTCAGCCTTACCGGTGTAACGAGCCGAGGGTATTGAGAGGAAATCCGAATGCAAACTCAATTGTTGAAACCAAAAGCCATTAATGTAGAGCACGTTGGACACAACCGTGCAAAAGTGACGTTGGAGCCTTTCGAGCGTGGTTATGGGCATACTTTAGGCAATGCCTTGCGCCGCGTTTTGTTGTCTTCTATGGTTGGTTACGCTGTGACTGAAGTGACCATCGCTGGTGTGTTGCACGAGTACTCATCAATCGATGGCGTTCAAGAAGATGTGGTGAACATTTTATTGAACTTGAAGGGTGTTGTTTTTAAATTGCACAACCGTGAAGAAGTCACGTTGAGCTTGAGAAAAGATGGTGAAGGTGTTGTCAGTGCAGCTGACATTCAAACCCCACACGATGTTGAGATCATCAATCCTGAGCATGTGATTGCTAATTTATCACAAGGCGGCAAGATTGACATCCAATTGAAGGTCGAAAAGGGACGCGGTTATGTTCCTGGTACGGTTCGCCGCTACGGTGAAGAGCCCTCCAAGTCCATTGGTCGTATTGTTTTGGATGCGTCTTTCTCGCCAGTGAGCCGTGTAAGTTACAGTGTTGAAAACGCACGTGTAGAGCAGCGCACGGATTTGGACCGTTTGGTGGTCGAGATCGAGACCAATGGGGCCATCACTGCTGAAGATGCGGTTCGCGCTTCTGCTAAAATCTTGGTTGAACAATTGGCGGTGTTCGCTCAGCTCGAGGGCAGTGAATTGGCCGCCTTCGATTCACCCTCTCCACGCAATGCACAGCAATTTGATCCCATCTTGTTGCGCCCTGTTGATGAGTTGGAGCTCACTGTGCGTTCAGCCAACTGTTTGAAGGCCGAGAACATTTACTACATCGGTGACTTGATTCAACGCACTGAAAACGAGTTGCTCAAGACGCCTAATTTGGGTCGCAAGTCATTGAATGAAATCAAAGAAGTACTTGCTTCTCGTGGACTGACCTTGGGCATGAAGCTCGAGAGTTGGCCACCTGCTGGACTTGACAGCAAGCGCTAAGCGTTTGAAATAAAAAGAGCAGCCCACTGAGGCTGATAGACGGTGAAAGGACTTTTTTGAGAGAGAAAGTTTTTTCACCAACCCCTTGTACCTCATACGGCAAGAGGTAAAACATAAAACCTTTAAAAGGAGTTGACAAATGCGTCACGGACACGGATTAAGAAAACTAAACAGAACGAGCGAACACCGCTTGGCGATGCTTCGCAACATGATGAACTCATTGCTTGAGCATGAAGTCATCAAGACCACAGTACCCAAAGCCAAAGAGTTGCGTCGTGTGGTCGAGCCCATGATCACTTTGGCCAAAGAGCCTTCATTGGCCAATCGCCGTTTGGCTTTCAATCGCTTGCGCAACAGAGACAACGTTGTCAAACTCTTTGCTGAGTTGGGACCCCGTTACCAAACCAGACCGGGCGGATACACAAGAATTTTGAAAATGGGTTACCGCGTTGGTGACAATGCGCCCATGGCATTGGTGGAGTTGGTCGATCGCCCAGAGATTGAAGAAACTTCCCCCAAAGCTGAAGATTAAGTTATAATAACCCTCTTACCGCGCGATGGAGCAGCCTGGTAGCTCGTTGGGCTCATAACCCAAAGGTCGCAAGTTCAAATCTTGCTCGCGCAACCAAAAAAACAAAGTGAACGGTGATGAAGAATCACTCACTTTTGAGACGAAAGACCCACCCATTGACTGTTCAAACAGTTGCATTGGTGGGTTTTTTTTCGTCCAAAATCAACCACACATGCATCCCAGTGACAAGGAAATGAGACATGGAACGCTTTGCCCATGCGAAAGACTTTGAAGACTTCAGGACTTGGGGAATGGATCCCAGCGATGAGCGCTTTTTGGCCATCGAGCAGGCTCAAAAAATAGAGTTGGACTTTGAGGGAGGACATCAAGTTTGGCATCGTTTTGGAGACCCTGCCAATGAGCCTTTGGTGCTCTTGCATGGAGGCTCAGGCAGTTGGATGCATTGGATCCGCAATGTGTTGCCCTTGTCTCGGGAGAGGTGCATTTATGCGGTCGATTTGCCTGGCATGGGGGAGTCTGATTTGCCAATGGGTGCGAGTGATGCAGATGACATCTCTGAGCCTATTGCATGGGGCATTGAGCGTCTCCTAGGGTCATGCCGGGTGGATGTGATGGGTTTTTCTTTTGGGGGCCTGAGTGCGGGTTTTATGGCTGCTCGAGCACCTCATCGTGTCAAGCAGTTGATCATGGTGGGGATTCCTGGATTGGGTCTCTTTGGTGCGCCCATGAGGCTCAGAGGGCTTTTGCCGGGCATGGATCGCCAAGAGATCTTGGACGTGATGGAGAACAACCTCTTGTCGATGATGCTTCACGCGCCAGAAAGTGTCGATTCAGCGGTCCTCCACCTTCAGGCCTACAACGTCCTTCGCGACCGACTTCGAAAGCGAAGACTTGCCAGGGGGGACTGTTTGCTTGAGGAACAAAAGAAGTGGCAATGTCCCGTTCACAGCATTTGGGGCGAGAAGGACGTGCTCTACGAGGGCACCCTGCATCTCGTGCCTGCGGCCTTCAAGGATTGTGATCACCGCTCGCACCATGTTTTAAAGGGTGCGGGTCATTGGGCGATGTATGAGAGTGCTCGAGAATTCAACAATGTGGTGTTGGAGATTTTGAGTGAATAAACGGATAAAAACAAAAGAGTAAAAAAACGGGTAAAAAAACAAGCGGGGTTCATCTTCGAAAGACCTGCATGGCGCAATGCATGGGCATGCGGTTGTGGTCTATGATGAGGCTCTGATGGTGTTATCAGTTCAAACTTAAGATCGGTTCAATTGACATGCTCTATAAATTCAAATCTCAAGCCAGTGGTGACTTGATCATGTTTGAAGAACATGCCAAAACAATTTTAGAAATCATTGGCAAAGAGCCGTCAGCAAAAGGCATTTTGGTGGTGGCAGACATGCCCAAAGCGTTGTTGGCCTTGGAGGCTGCAACCCAAGAGCGGGAGCGCCAAAAGGACCCAGACGCTGCCTCCAAAGATGTGCATGAGGAGGACACCAATTGGGTGAGCCTGCGGCAAAGGGTGGCGCCTTTTAAGCAAATGATCAAGCAAAGCATGCTGGAGGATCATCCCATCGTATGGGGCGTTTAGGAGGGACATGTTCAGTTACAGGTGGACAGGGTCGTGGCAACGCACAGTGTTGATGAGAGATGACAAGCGAGATGACAAGCAAGATGACAAGTAAGACTGAGCCAATGCACACGCTCCACCCCTTTGAGCGCTTGACGCCATCGGAAGTGGTGGACGCGCTCAGTGCGCTCGGTTTGGAGCCCGATGGCCGCATCACTTCATTGAGTTCCTACGAGAACCGGGTCTACGCATGTCCTCAAGAGGATGGCCAAGAGACTTTGGTGGCGAAGTTTTATCGTCCTGGGCGTTGGACACGCGAGCAAATTCAAGAGGAGCACGACTTTGCGCTTGAGTTGCTCCGCGAGGAGGTGCCGATGGTCGCTCCGTGGGTGCTCCATGGCCAAACCCTACACCCATTGTGCTTGACAAAGCCCAGTGGAGACGAGGCGCTCAGAGATCATCAAGGGCGCGCTTTTGCTGAAGATCCGAAGAGCGATCAAAAAAGAGCTGTCACTGAGGCGCAAGCCACACCACCTGCGCATGAGGTGGACTTTTGGTTCAGCGTCAGTCCCTCACGTGGCGGCAGAATGCCAGAGCTTGATGACTTTGAGGTGCTCGAGGGCTTGGGTCGTTTTATTGCAAGGCTTCATTCAGTGGGGCAAGCCAAAAGCTTTCTCACCCGGCCACACCTGAATGTGCAAAGCCATGGCTGGGCACCCAGGGACTTTTTGTTGAACCAATTTGAGATCGCACCCTCATTCAAGAGCGAATGGTCTGGGCTCTCGCAAACAGCGCTGGAGGCGGTAGAAAAAGCGTTTGATGTGGAAGTTCAAAGCATTCGCCTTCACGGCGACTGCCACCCAGGCAATGTGTTGTGGACCCCCCTTGACAAAGACGGCCAGGGTGGCCCGCACTTTGTCGATTTGGATGACGCTCGAATGGGGCCTGCTGTGCAAGACTTGTGGATGCTCATGGGTGGACAACGCCAAGAGCAAACGGCAAGTCTTGGCGCACTTCTTGAAGGCTACGAGAGTGTGCGAGCATTTGATCGACGAGAGCTCGCTTTGATTGAGCCCTTGAGGACACTTAGAATGATTCACTACAGCGCATGGTTGGCTCAAAGAACAGAGGATCCCGCCTTTGCCCGTCATTTTTCTTGGTTTGCCAGTGATCAATATTGGCACGAGCAGGTGATGGCGCTTTCTGAGCAAATCCAAAGAATGCAAGAGCCCTTGTTGTTCGTTTGAAGCCGTCAACTTATAACTCACTCACGTGTTGCCCCATGAATACACCCCTTACCGTCAGATTGAACAAACGCATGTCAGAGCTTGGAATTTGCTCCAGAAGAGAGGCGGACGATTGGATTGAAAAGGGCTGGGTCAGGGTCAATGGGCGGGTCGCTGCGATGGGCATGCAAGTGAGCGCAGCTGACCACATTGAGGTGCTCAAAGAGGCCGCCAAGGCGCAAGAGGCCCGAGTGACGGTGCTGCTCAATAAGCCCATGGGTTACGTGAGCGCACAAGCCGAGGATGGCCACACCCCAGCGATAGAGTTGATCCAAGCGCGCAACCGTTGGTCGGAGGACAAGTCACCCATTCGCTTCTCCCACGCCCAATTGAGGGGATTGGCGCCAGCGGGTCGTTTGGACATCGACTCCGTGGGTTTGTTGGTGCTGACCCAAGATGGACGCGTTGCCAAGCAGTTGATTGGAGAGGACTCGCAAATTGAAAAAGAGTATTTGGTGCGCGTTCAGTACCAAGATGCCACGCAACCTGCACAAGAAGTCACGCCACAGCGCGCCATTGAATTGTTGCGCCTGGGATTGAGTTTGGACGGCAAGCCCTTAAAGCCCGCGCAGGTGCAGTGGCAAAACCCGGATCAACTGAGGTTTGTCTTGCGCGAGGGCAAAAAAAGACAAATCAGGCGCATGTGTGAGCAAGTGGGCCTGAAGGTGGTGGGCTTGAAGCGCATTCGCATGGGGCGGGTGACCTTGGGCAATTTGCCCGTTGGACAGTGGCGCTACTTGCATGCACGAGAACAGTTTTAAGAGCGCTTGGGCTCCTCTGTGCTCAAAAAGCACGAACCCTTGCAAAAGGCTGGACCCTACAGTGCGCCCCAAAAAGTGAAAGAAGCGACTTAAAAGCGTCAAAACGCTCTTGAAATTGGAGCGTTGACCCCCAAATCAAAACTGTTTTAAACAGATTAACCCGTTAAAGAGAAATACATGACCAAGCAAACTCACGCTTTCCAGGCAGAAGTAGCCCAACTTTTGCATTTGGTGACCCATTCTTTGTACTCCAACAAGGAAATTTTCCTCCGAGAGCTGATCTCCAACGCCTCAGACGCTTGTGACAAGTTGCGCTATGAGGCTTTGAACAACAGTGCTTTGTATGAAGATGCGCCCAATTTGAACATTCACGTGAGCTTTGACAAGGCGCTCAAGACCTTGACGATTGCAGACAATGGCATTGGCATGAGCGAGCAAGAGGCCATCGATCACTTGGGCACCATTGCCAAAAGTGGAACCAAAGATTTCATGTCTCGATTGGAGGGTAGCCAAAAGGCAGATGCCAAAGAGCAAGGTTCTTTGATTGGACAATTTGGTGTGGGTTTTTATTCTGGCTATATCGTGGCCGACAAGATTGTGGTGGAGAGCCGCAGAGCGGGCTTGAAGTCTTCTGAGGGCGTGCGTTGGAGCAGCCCAGGCACGGGTGAGTTTGAGGTCGAGAGCATTGACAAGGCCGATCGCGGCACCAAGGTGATTTTGCATTTGAGGGACGATGCTGAAGAGTATTTGAGCTCATGGAAGTTGAAGTCCATCATCTCCAAATACTCGGACCACATTTCATTGCCCATTTTGATGTTCAAAGAGGAGTGGAAAGAGGGCGAGAACGACCAGCCTGGCGAGATGGTCACGACCACTGAGCTCGAGACGGTCAACAAGGCCAATGCCCTTTGGTCCAGGGCCAAGAAGGACGTGAGTGCTGAGGAGTACAAAGAGTTCTACAAAGCCATCTCCAGCGACTTTGAGGACCCCTTGACTTGGAGTCACAACCGAGTCGAGGGCAGCACAGAGTACACCCAGTTGCTCTACATCCCCGGTAAAGCGCCCTTTGATTTGTTCAACCGCGACAAGCGTGCAGGCATCAAGTTGTATGTCAAGCGTGTCTTCATCATGGACGATGCAGAGAGCTTGATGCCCGTTTACATGAGGTTCGTCAAAGGCGTGGTGGATTCAGCAGACTTGCCCTTGAACGTCTCGAGAGAGTTGCTCCAAGAAAGCAAGGACGTCAAAGCCATTCGCGAAGGCAACACAAGGCGTGTGCTCTCCATGCTGGAGGATTTGGCCAGCAAGGACGTTGCCGCAAAAGACGCGAGTGAGGAAGACAAAGCCTTTGAGGGTCAATACAGCAAGTTCTACAGTGCATTTGGCGCCGTCTTGAAAGAGGGCTTGGGTGAGGATTTCACCAACCAAGAAAAAATTGCCAAACTCCTTCGCTTTTACAGCACCCATGACGCTTCCTCACAAGACAAGCAGTCGGTCTCTTTGGCCGAGTACAAGTCTCGAATGAAAGAGGGGCAAGAGGCCATTTACTACATCACTGCAGACACGTTGGCCGGTGCCAAGAACAGCCCTCAGTTGGAAGTGTTCAAGAAAAAGGGCATTGAGGTTTTGTTGATGACCGACCGCGTGGATGAGTGGGCGCTCAGTTTCCTCACGACCTTTGACGGCACGCCTCTCCAAAGTGTGGCCAAGGGGGCGGTGGACTTGGGGGCATTGCAAGACGAGGAGGAAAAGGCGGCTGCAGAAAAAGCCCAAGAGACCTTCAAGCCCATTTTGGCCAAACTCAAGGAAGCGTTGAAAGACAAAGCGGAGGATGTGAGGGTGACCACGCGCTTGGTGGACTCACCTGCATGCTTGGTGGTGAAAGATCAGGGCATGTCCTTGCAGTTGTCGAGAATGCTCAAGCAAGCTGGCCAAGAGGCCCCTGAGGTCAAGCCCGTGTTGGAGGTCAATCCAGAGCATGCGCTGATCAAAAAGCTCGACGATGCAACGGCTCAAATGCATTTCCACGATTTGGCCCACATTGTGTTTGACCAAGCCTTGCTCGCTGAAGGGGGCTTGCCAGATGATCCCGCAGCTTATGTCAAGCGGGTGAATGCCTTGTTGGTGTAATCGACGCCACCGGGGTCAAAGAAGCGACCACGCCCAAGACCCCAACATCCAGATACACCCGTTTTCTCAAGGCCTCTTCTTTGAGGCTGAGGTGAAGTTGGTTGGAGTTGGGTGGTCTTGCAGCTTGGTGGCCCATCACAAGAGCCTCAGGCTGCCCCTCAAAGGAGCATCGCCTCAGCGATCAAAGAAGCCTCCTTCAAGGCGTGCTTTTTGGGTCCTGGGGTCTTGCCCACACACGAAGTCAATGAACGCTTTGGCCACTTGTGGGTGGTGGCCTGTGAAAGCGCATGCTGCGCTGTAAAGCGTATTGAGCTCAAAGCGTTGGGGCAAGAGAGAGATCACCTCAACGCCAGGGGTGTAGTTGATTTCGGTGACCTGTGTGCAGCCCAGTGCGCCTTGGATCTTGTCTTGGGCCATTTGTCCCATGGCCGCTGCACCGTTGGGGAAGTTGTGCACGCGGTCTTTTAAAAGAGGCCACAACTCCAAAGCCATGAGTACTTTTTTAAAGTGAATGCCTGCAGTGGATTGTTCGGTATCGGGCGCGTAAATGACCGGCGCATGAAGGAGGGCCTCCTTCAAGGCCTCCTCTTGCGCCATGGGCGAGATGCTTGCGTCGCCTTCGAGTCTTGCCATGGCGGTGCTGACCCAGCCTATTGGGGTCAAGGTCGAGGCGTCCAGCAAGGACGCTTGAATCAAGTCTGTCAGAATGGTTTGACTCGAGATCATCACCAAGCCCGCCCAATGATCGAGGGCAAACGTTTTGATTTCGGTGAGAAAGATGTCCTTCATGGCCCCCACGGCCCCAAAGGAGCTCTCCAAAGAAACAGGGATGCCTTGAGGCTTTAATTGGGTGAAGGGGACTTCAAGTCCTTGAACCAAGCCTTTGGCCGCTCCCGCGCTGATGATCCTCAGGGGGGATGCGGGCGGGGTTGGAGGGGTGGGAGGTGGTGAAGAGAGTGACATGGTAGAAATGGGTGTAAGGGTAAGGGTAGGGGTATGGGTAAATGTGGGTGTGGGTGTGAAGGAGAACCAGTCGAAGAGTTGGAAAAGTTATAAAAAGTCAAAGAGTCAAAGCGTTAAAGAGGGCGCCAAACAAGGGCTTGAGTGTGAAGAACAATCAAGGCGCCCAAGCAGGGGTCCAAGAAGGCAGGTATAGGCCTCAGACGTGAGCGTTGAACGGATCCTCAAGGCCACTTCGCCCCATGCCTTTCAAACCCCTTCAAATCCCGTTTACATTCCTTTCACGCCCATCTTTTTGACCACTTCCGTCATTCTTTTGATGTCTTCATTCAAGTAGCGTTCAAATTCTGGTGCGTCCAAGTAAGCCATGGGCGAGCCTGCATTTTGGATCGCTTCGATCACTTTGGGGTCTTGTGCGGCCACTTTTGCGGAAGCACGAATTCTTTGAGCGATCCCCTCAGGCGTTGCACTGGGGAGAAAGAGGCCGGACCACTGGGCGTACTCGGCATTGATTTTTTGGTCCTTCAAGCTGCTGATGTCGGGTAGCGCTTCAAGTTTGGCGTTGCCCCAGTGCGCGAGCGCGCGCAGTTTGCCGCTTTTGATGTGTTGCACCACGGTGGCGGGTCCTGTGGAGACGGCGTCAATTTGTCCACCCAAGAGGGCCACAACCGCGGGACCTGCGCCCGTGTAGGGGATGTGGTTGAGTTGAATGGAGGTTTGTTGAGACAAGATCTCCATGGGCACATGCATGGTGCCAAAATTACCTGATGAGCCATAACTGATGGCGCCTGGGCGCTTTCTTGCGTCGTCAATGAACTCCTGTGTCGTCTTCCAAGGCGAATCCGCTTTCACGGCCAAGACGGTGGGGTCTGCAGTAAAGCGTGCAAGGGCTCGGAGGTCTTTGTGGAAAAACATGGGGTTGCGCCCCAAAACGGTGTCTGCTTGAGGCAACACGCTGAGAGATGACAAGGCCATCAAGAGGGTGTATCCATCTGCTTTGGCATGTGCGACATAGCCCATGCCAATGCCGCCTCCAGCACCGGGTTTGTTTTCGATGATCACCGCTTGCCCCAAGTCTCGCCCCATGGCTTCGGCCACTGGCCTTGCCACAATATCGGCAACCCCTCCTGGGGGAAAGGGCACCACCATGGTGATGGGTTTGCTCGGGAAATTGGGTGCAGCGCTTTGCGCGTTGGCATGGGGGATCAGCCCCCAAGAGCCCATCACAGACAAAACAAAGCTGGCCGTCAAAAGTCGGGCGAGTCTTAAAACTTGATGTGGAGTTGGCGTGTTGCAGTGAGATGGGTGCTTGGAGTAAGACATGCGAAGAACTTTCAAGGTGCAAATGTTTCAAGGTGCAAATGAGAAGAGGCATGAAAGGGATGCCCCGATTGGGCCCATGGGGCACTGAAAGCGCAGGCAGCTTAAGAGTCGCCCATGTGATGGAGCTGTCTAAAGCCTTGTCTGTCACTGCACACAATCGCCCAAGCATAACTGTTTTTTCAAAGCCCATCGCAAGGGCTTTCGAGGGGGGCAAAGCGCGAGACCCGCTCGCGGGGAAATTTGAAAGGTCTTCGAGCCATTGCACAACAAGGGGACTTTGGAGCAAATGGCAAGGGAAGTTAATTTTTGGGGCTTTACACCCTACTAACGGGCAAGGTATCATAAAAATGTCACAATACAATCGAACATGATCAAGCGCTCCAAGCGGCACCCTTTGATGTCATTGTTTGCGCTTTTAAAAATGAGGGGACATGATGAAAAACTTTAAACACTATTTTTTGCTTGGCGTGAGTCTTCTTGGGCTCAATTGGTCCAGCGTACAAGCTGCGGATTTCCCCAACAAGGACAGGCAAATCACTTTGATCGTGCCCTTCGCAGCTGGTGGGCCCACGGACCGTGTGGCCAGAGACTTGTCTGAATCGTTGAGAAAACACCTTGGCGTGCCTGTGGTGGTTGAAAACGATGCGGGCGGTCCTGGTGGGTTGATTGGTGCGAGCAAGTTGCTGCGCGCCGCACCGGATGGGTACACGTTGATGGTGCATCACATCGCCATGGGTATTTTTCCCAGTTTGGTGAAAAACTTACCCTTCAAGGTCGATACCGATTTTGAGTACTTGGGCATGATCAATGATGTCCCCATGACCTTGATTGGCAAGCCCCAATTGCCGGCCAACAACTACAAAGAGTTGAAGGCCTGGGTGCTGCAAAACAAGGGCCAAGTCAACATGGCCAATGCAGGTCTGGCCTCTGCCTCGCAGTTGTGTGGCATGCTCTGGCAAGCCACGATTCAAGTGGACATGGCAACGGTTCCATACAAGGGCACTGCACCTGCCATGACCGATCTGATTGGCGGTCAAGTCGATTTGTTGTGTGACCAAACCACGAGCACCACGTCACAAATTGAGGGTAAAAAAGTCAAGGCCTTTGGCGTCACCACTTTAAAGCGACTCGCCACCCCTGCATTGAAGGACTTGCCCACTTTGGATGAACAGGGTGAAAAAGGCTTCAATGTGACCATTTGGCACGGTCTTTATGGGCCCAAGGGCATGCCAGCGGATGTGGCACTCAAGATCAACAACGCATTAAAATCTTCCTTGAAGGACCCCGAGTTCATCAAAAAACAAGAAGGCTTGGGTGCCGTGGTGATCACTGACAAGCGCTCAGACCCTGCCGAGCACAAGCGCTTTGTGCTCTCAGAGGTGACGCGTTGGGCGCCGGTCATCAAGAGTGCCGCCATTTACGCAGATTAAGGTGAACATGATTACATTTGAAGTGATAGAGGCCAATGGGGCCATTCGTGAGGTTCAGGCCAACGAGGGCGAGAGCCTGTTGCAGGCCACCTTGAATGCAGGGATCGATGGATTTGCGGCGGAGTGCGGGGGCTGTTGTGTCTGCGCGACTTGTCACTGCTACATTGATGAGGGCGATTTGCAAAAGTTGGATGCACCCGCATCGGACGAGTCTCAGATGCTCGACTTCACCGCCACCGAGCGCCTTGCAACCTCCAGGCTCGCTTGCCAAATCAAGATGAGTCCAGCCCTTCAAGGCATCAAGGTTCACCTGCCAGAGCGTCAGTATTGAGGATTAGAAAAGCCCTGTTCACCAGGGCTTTAGGGGTTGGAGGAGCTCGGCATCCCTTTGCTTGGATCGCTTTTGCGCCAATCCCCCCAAGCGGCATTTTTCTGCTCGAGTGGACTCAATACGCGTAGACGCCGCGTCCTGTTTTACGGCCCAAGTGTCCAGCGGCCACCATTTCGCGAAGCAAAGGTGCTGCTCTGTATTTGCTGTCGTTGAACTGATTGAAGTACACCTCCATCACGGCCAAGCAAACGTCAAGGCCCACCATGTCGGCCAAGGCCAAGGGGCCAATGGGATGGTTACAACCGAGTTTCATGCCCGTGTCAATGTCCTCTGCACTGGCCACACCTTCACCCAAGACGAACAAGGCCTCATTGATCATGGGTACTAAAATTCGATTGACCACAAAGCCCGGAGAATTTTTAACGGTGATGGGAGACTTGCCCAAAGCCTGGGCCATCTCGATCACAGCTTGGTGGGTGGCATCGCTCGTTTGCAGACCTCGAATGACCTCCACCAAGGCCATCATGGGCACGGGGTTGAAGAAGTGCATGCCAATGAATTGATCGGGATGTTGGGTGACTTGAGCGAGTTGGGTGATGGAGATGGAGGAGGTGTTGGAGGCCAAGATCGCCTGGGGCTTCAAATGCGTTTTGAGTTGGTCCAAAATTTTAATTTTGAGACTTGCATTTTCTGTGGCGGCTTCAATGACCAAGTCGCAGTCCTCAAAGGCGGCGTATTGGGTACTGGTTTGGATCAACGACAAGGCCCGTGACTGGTCCTCGGTGGTGATTTTTTCTTTGCTCAAGAGTCGCTCAAGGCTGTTGGCGATGGACTTCTGACCTTTGTCCAAGGCCTCTTGGCTGATGTCAACCATCATGACTTGAATGCCTGAGACAGCGCAGGCCTGGGCGATGCCGCTACCCATGGTGCCAGAGCCCACTACGCCAACGGTTTTGATCTTCATGGTGATTCGCCTTTAAAGTGTATAGGGGTCTAAAGAAATAAAGTTCGCAGAGATTGGGGAGGCCAAAAACGATTGAAAAAGGGATGGAGACACGCTTGGGCTCAAGACCCTTGAACATGGGCTCTATTTTAGTGAGGCAATGCTTTCACAGGACTGAATGGGTCTGCCCAGGAGGTGCAAAAGATCAACTTTTCTTGCCATGTGTTCAAATTCACACATGGTTTTGAGTTCCTTCAAGCCATAGTCCCCCAATTCGTGGGGTCAAATGCTGAGATAATGCACAGATACTGATAAATTTAATAGACATATGAATCCCTTGCCCAAGCACGTCGCCATCATCATGGATGGCAATGGACGCTGGTCCAAAAAGCGGCTCATGCCTAGAAATGTAGGGCATTTGATGGGCGCTTCTAATTTGCGCAATGTCGTTAAAGCGTGTATCGAAAAAGACATCAGGCATTTGACAGTTTTTGCCTTCAGTACTGAGAATTGGCGCCGTCCTCCCGAGGAAGTGGCGACACTTTTTGACCTTTTTGTGCGTTACTTGAAGTCGGAAATTGTGGACCTGCAAAAGCAAGGCATTCGACTCAAGGTGATTGGAGACCACTCGGCTTTCCCCAAGGAGTTGCAAGATCAAATTGATTTGGCTTGCGCCTTGACAGCCCAAGGTGAGGTGCTCACGTTGACCGTTGCGATCAACTACGGCGGCAAGTGGGACATTTTGCAGGCGATGCAAGCTTGGCAAAGGGCGCACCCCTATGAGAGCTTGGAGCAACTGGGGCAAGATCAGTTGACCCCCTACTTGTCGACCTATCCTTTGCCAGAGCCTGATTTGTTGATTCGCACCGGGGGGGAGTCCAGGCTCAGCAATTTCTTGATTTGGCAAGCGGCCTACACCGAGCTTTACTTCACCGATTTGTTGTGGCCAGATTTTGATGCCAAGGCGCTTCAAGACGCCCTGGATTCTTATTCGCTTCGCATTCGTCGATTTGGCAAAACCGATGAACAAGTCAAGTCCTCATCCAAGTTGGATGCAGAGAAAGAAAAGACTCGTTAGGGTTCGGTTGGGCAGGGCTCAGAAACCCCCCTCAGGCCCGATCGAGAGGACCGCTCCATCCAGAGCGGGCTCTTCCACCTTCTATGCGTCAGCGAATTTCGGTGAATTCATGACCAAGCCATGAAAGACCTTCGGATCTCTCCCCCAGAGCATCTGCTCCAAGCGGATCTCCGGCTTTTATGGCCCTTTTAGGTAACTTTTTAGAGGTTTTGGTCCTCATGCTTCTAAAGTGCGCGACCAATTTCACTGACCCCTAGTAAAATGGCCGCATGTTAAAAATCAAAGAACAGTTATTGAGTGCCTTGGCGCAATGCTTAGAGGCGATGGGTGAAGGATTGGGTGCCAAGGCGGCTTTTGAGTCTCCCAAATTGGCTTCCCATGGAGACCTGGCGGTGACGGCAGCCTTGTCCTTGTCCAAGGCTTTAAAAACCAACCCCAGAGAGTTGGCCCTTCAACTCAAAGCCGCTTTGGAGCGCTCGCCTTCCTTCATCGACTGGGTGGAAGGCATTGAGATAGCGGGCCCCGGATTTTTGAACATCAGATTAAAGCCCCGCGCCAAACAAGGGGTGGTGCGGGATATTTTGACGCAGTCTGCAAAATTTGGACACCACGAGAGCACGGGTCAACGCGTTTTGGTGGAATTTGTCTCAGCCAACCCCACGGGTCCATTGCATGTGGGGCATGCAAGGCAGGCTGCGCTGGGGGATGCACTTTGCAATCTTTTTGAAACCCAGGGCATGGGTGTTCACCGAGAGTTTTACTACAACGATGCGGGAGTTCAAATTGACACCTTGGCCAAGAGCACATGGTGCCGCATCAGAGGCATTGAGCCTGGGCACTCCGAGTGGCCCGAGCAGGCTTATCAAGGGGACTACATTGCTGACATAGCCAAAGCGTTCTTGGCCAAAGAGACGGTGAAGTCTGATGACCGAGAGTTCACCGCCAGTGGAGACGCGGAGGATTTGGAGGGGATTCGAAATTTTGCGGTGGCTTATTTGAGGCGTGAGCAAGATTTGGATTTGGCTTCATTTGCATTGAAGTTTGATGAGTTTTATTTGGAGTCGAGCTTGTACACGTCCTCTCGGGTGGAGACGGCGGTGAAGGACATGATCGAGTCCGGGCACACCTATGAAAAGGATGGCGCCCTGTGGCTCCAATCCACGGACTTTGGAGACGACAAGGACCGCGTGATGAGAAAGTCAGAGGGCGGGTACACGTACTTTGTGCCCGATGTGGCCTATCACCTGAGCAAGTGGGAGAGGGGGTACCACCAGGTGATCAACATCCAAGGTACAGATCACCACGGCACGATTGCCCGGGTTCGTGCGGGTTTGCAGGCGGTCTCTCGCGTGCGTGAGTTGGGCATACCGAGCACCTATCCGCAGTATGTGCTCCACACCATGGTGCGGGTCATGAAGGGTGGGCAAGAGGTCAAGATTTCTAAGCGCGCTGGCAGCTATGTGACGCTCAGAGACTTGATCGAATGGACCTCTAGAGATGCGGTGCGGTTTTTCTTGCTCAGTCGCAAGCCCGATACGGAGTACTTGTTTGATGTGGATTTGGCGGTGGCCAAGAACAACGACAATCCCGTTTATTACGTGCAGTACGCACACGCCAGGATTTGTTCGATTTTGATGAAAGAGGGCCTCATGCAAGCCTCCAGTTTGGACACGGATGTGTTTGACGCTGGCGACAAGGCCGAGCATGCAAAAGGGGTGTTGGACTTTGAGCGTCTTTTGAGCTTTGATTTGACGCCCCTGCAAAGTGAGGTGGCTCAGCAATTGATGCTCACTTTGGCCAAGTATCCTGAGGTCTTGGAGAGTGCTGCCAGAGATTTGGCGCCGCATGATTTGACCTTTTATTTAAGAGAGCTCGCGGCGAGTTACCACAGCTACTATGATCAAGAGAGGATCTTGGTGGAGGAGGCGCACTTGAAGCAAGCTCGCTTGGCTTTGGTGGGCGCGGTGGCACAGGTGCTCAGAAATGGGTTGGCGCTTTTGGGCGTGTCGGTGCCTCTTAAAATGTAAAAATCAAGTGTCCAGCCCTTGAAGCGTTTCCAGGTCCAACCGTACCCCAAATATTGAAAAAAGTAACACATGGCCCTCAATCAACATCCTCAACTCTCCTCCCATCATCAGCGTGGTGGAACGCTCTTGGGCTTTATTTTTGGCTTGATCGTGGGCTTGTCTGTCGCTTTGGCCTTGGCGGTGTACGTCACCAAAGTACCCATTCCCTTTTTGAACAAAGGACTCATTCACAGCTCAGACCAAGATGCGAGTGAGGACAAAAAGAACAAGGACTGGGACCCCAATGCGCCGCTTTACGGCAAGTCGAGCAAGTCTTCTGACAAAGACGCTGACAAGTCCGAGCCTGGCGCGCCTTCAGACAAAGGCGGCATCTTGCCCAAGGAGAGCGAGAAAAAGTCAGAGTCGAGCAACCCCTTGTCGGGCATCTTGGGCTCAGGCAGCTCGTCATCTGGCGAGGACAAAGACCCTTTGGGAGACTTGGCGCGCGCCAAGTCCCAAGAGCGTGACCCTTTCAATTATTTTGTTCAAGCGGGCGCTTTTCGAACCCATGAGGAGGCGGATGCGCAAAAGGGCAAATTGGCCTTGGCAGGCTTTGATGCGGTGGTGAGCGAGCGAGATCAGGCGGGCAAGTCTGTTTTTCGGGTTCGACTGGGCCCATTTGCGACCAAGGACGAGGCGGAAAAAACACAGCAAAAATTGAGCGGCACCAAGGTGGACTCCGTGGTGATTCGTGTTCAAAAATAATTCAAGAGGCGTCACATATGCAAAGAAGACAATTTCCTTTGGCCATCGGGGCCGCCGTCACCGCTTTGGTGAGCTGGGCTCAAAGCGCCCCCAGTTTTGCGCAAGGACCCTCCACGGGGATCAGTGAGGGCATCGATTATTTGTCATTGGACAAGCGCGTGCCCACCGAGAGCGCCAAGGGCAAGATCGAGGTGATCGAGTTCTTTTGGTACAGTTGTCCGCACTGCAACGCCTTTGAGCCTCGCTTTGAATCTTGGATGAAAAATGTCTCAAAGGACGTTGAGGTCAAGCGCGTGCCGGTGAAGTTCAGGGACGACTTTGAGCCCCAGCAAAGGATGTACTATGTCCTTGAGGCTTTGGGCAAGGTCGAGAGCCATCACGCTTTGGTTTTTCGGGCCATTCACACCGAGAGACTCAATCTCTCGGGGGCTGAGGCTTTGGCCAATTGGGCCGATAAAAACGGCATCCCCAAGGCCAAGTTCATGGAGTTGTACAACTCCTTTGCGGTGGTGACCAAGGCCAAGCGAGCTGCTCAATTGCAAGATGCCTTCAAAGTTCAAGGGGTGCCGGCATTGGGCATCAATGGGCGTTTTTACACCGATGGTTCTTTGGCGGGCTCCATGGACAAGGCGCTTCAGGTCACGGAGTTTTTGCTCTCTGAAATCCGTAAGGGCCGCTGAAGAGGGGTCTTGATCACTTCTGCCGCCTCTCTAGGCATGAATGGCATCACATTGATGTTTTAAGGCGACGTATTTAATCGCTTTAAAAGCAAAAACTGCGCCCATAGCCCTTACAATTCGATGCATGTGTTGTTCAGCAAGATTCATGCCTTGAAGTTTTATCGCTCTCTCCTCGCTTTGATACTCTTTTATTGGGGGGGGCACGCGCTCGTCCATGCGGAGCGAGATGACAAGAACCGTCCCATGAACATCGAGGCCGATCAGTTGGTTCACGATGACTTGAAGCAGGTGACGGTCTTCACAGGGCATGTGCTCATCACCAAGGGCACCATTGTGCTCAAGGGTGAACGCATTGAGCTCAGGGAGGATCCCCAAGGTTTTCAGTACGGCTTGATCACGCCCGAGCCAGGAGCTCGGGCTTACTACCGTCAAAAGAGAGAGGGCTTGAACGAGTTCATGGAGGGAGAGGCCGAGCGCATTGAGTACGATGGCCGATTGGACCGCGTGACTTTGAGCCAAAGAGCGGTGCTCAGGCGCTACAGGGGAAGTGCCTTGAACGATGAGATGACCGGGCAAGTGATCACCTATGATCATTTGAAGGAGACTTTTCGCATCGACGGCAAATCTTCCCCTTCCCCTTCCGCTTCAACCGCCGCCGCCTCTCAGAAAGCCAGCAACGCCCCCACTTTGGGCGCATCAGACACTTCGAAGTCATTGGGCCTTTTGGCGCCCAAGGCCGAGACCAGGGTGAGAGCGGTGTTGACGCCAGCCCCTC
>CAIZIT010000050.1 GCA_903933115.1 uncultured Burkholderiales bacterium | reverse complement strand
CATTAATGCCACCTTCTTGATATAGCTTGATCCATCATGATCCATCATGATACAACAAGTTTTTGCAACTAGAAAGGCCTACTTTTTAGCTTACTAGCAGGGAGCAAATTTCGATGAGCGTCCCATCAGGACAGCGGACATAGGAAGCGGTCTGACCCCACGGTTTCAGAAGAGGTTCCTTAAGGTACACTGCTCCCTCAGGGATTGCTTTTGCATGCGCTGCCGCTACAACTTCTGTGACAAGTGCAATCTCCATGCCCAGCGAAGATTGTGGGGAGGGTCTTGTACCGGCTCAAAGACATTGAGGCCTATGAGGAAGCCTGTTTGATCCGGAAAGTATTCTAGGAGCGCACCCGAGGTGACCCCTAACGGGCTGGAAATTGTTCGATCGACTTGGAATCAGTTCGAAATGATCTTGGCGGAAAAGGAGGGATTCGAACCCTCGATACGGTAAAACCGTATACTGGATTTCGAGTCCAGCGCATTCGACCACTCTGCCACTTTTCCGCAGTTGTTAGGTCTTTGGAGATGAAAAGGAGATCGGTTAAATGGATTATTCGGTCGTTCAGACCAAATCCATATCACCCAAGAATTGGCCACCACGCTCTATTTGAATGTCTCCATATTGCAAGGAGCCAGCCACTTTACCTGTGGAGCGAATGATCAACAATTCTCTACTGATGACTTTTTGGTTCAGTTGTCCGTGAACGTCCACAAGGTTGGCTGTGGTGTTACCCGAAACTGAGCCAGATGGGCCGATGAAAACATCCTGTGCTTCCAAATCGCCTTCAATATGACCATCAATTTTGGCTTGATTGGGTGCTTTGATGGAGCCTTGAAAAGTAACTCCGCGGCCAATGAAAATGCTGTTTTTGGAGGTGTTATCGTTCATACGGTGCTCATCAATGTTGGGGTTTAGCAATAATCATAATGGAAAAAGCAAACCTTGTCTTGGCGCTTTAACGCATGAAGTGAACATATTTTATCATGTTGCTCACTCGACACAGCACGATGGGTTTCGCGCTGGTCGTGTATATCAGTGTGCGTCTGGAAGTTCAATTTTGACTTCCAAAACCTCCAAGTTGTCTTGTCTTTCCAAGTTGACTCGGATGTCATCTGGGTTGATGTTGACGTATTTGGACAAAACAGCGACCAATTCTCTTTGGAGAGCCGGTAAGTAGTCAGGTTGCATCGAGCGACCATTGCCTCTTTCATGGGCCAAAATGATTTGTAAACGCTCTTTGGCCAAGCTTGCTGTTTTTTTTCTCTCACCGAGGAGCATTGAGAGGATAGACATCAATTATCTACCTCCAAAAAGTCGTTTCAAGAGACCCGCCTTTTGGGGGTCTGTGAATCTCAATGGCACATCTTCTCCAAGAAAGCGTGTGATCACGTCCTTGTAAGCCTCAGAGACGTCCGTTTCTTTGAGATGGACTGCAGGGAGGCCTTGGTTGGAGGCTTGCAATACACTCTCGGACTCTGGAATAACCCCGATGAGAGGTATTCTTAAAATGTCCTTGATGTCTTCCAAGGACAGCATTTGACCTTCTTGAACCCGGTTGGGGTTGTATCTCGTGATCAAAAGGTGCTCTTTGATGGGCTCTGCGCCTTGAATTGCGCGAAGTGTTTTGCTGCTGAGCATGCCCAAAATTCGGTCGGAATCCCTGACCGATGAGACTTCTGGGTTGGTCACAATGAGCGCTTCATCGGCAAAATGCATGGCCATCATGGCACCCGTCTCAATACCAGCGGGTGAATCGCAAACGATGTAGTCAAATCCCATGCCTTGGAGGTCATTGAGAACGCGCTCAACGCCATGCTGAGTGAGCGATTCTTTGTCTCGAGTTTGAGAGGCGGCAAGAACAAATAAATTTTCGCAAAGCTTGTCTTTGATGAGCGCTTGATTGAGGGTGGCCTCACCATTGATCACGTTGATGAAATCATAGACAACGCGTCTCTCGCATCCCATGATCAGATCTAAATTTCTAAGGCCTACATCAAAGTCGATAACGGCTGTTTTAAAGCCTCTGAGGGCCAAGCCCGATGCAAAGCTTGCACTTGTGGTGGTTTTACCAACGCCACCTTTTCCGGAGGTGACCACTACAATTTTTGCCATAAAAAATACCTTTACATGTCCAAGATGTTAACAAGCTAGAGTTTACTGGAAGCTGAAGCTGCTTTGAGTTTTTTGAAAAATTGATTTCAATCGAGCTTTCGCATCACCAGTTTGTCCCCCTCAAGGAGAACTTGTGCACTTTGACCGTAAACCTCTTTGGGTAAAGCCGTATCACTTGTTCGGTAGATGCCAGCAACAGAGATCAATTCTGCTTCTAAGCAAGAGGTGAAGATTCTTGCGCCAACATCTCCTTTGGCTCCAGCGATCGCTTTTCCTCTGAGAGGCGCATAGACATGGATGTTCCCATCTGCCATGACCTCGGCTCCCGCATTGACCATCGCCAGGATGATCAAGTCTCCCCCTCGTGCGTATACATGTTGCCCAGACCTCAACGGCTTGGTGATGATCATGGTGGGTTGTTTCTCAGCAGGAACTTCCTTGATGATCTCTCGAATTTCGACCACTCTTTCAATTTCTTGGGGTATTGAGCTGGGTTCGGGAGGCTCCAGTGGGGTTTTTGACTCTTTGCTGGACTGAGAATGAGAGGACAGGAAGGAGGAAATTTCCACCAATCCAAGAGCTCGACCCCGTTCGATCACCTGGGTTTGGTGACTTTTAATGGCCAAGGGATGTAAGTGGTATGAGGTGAGAAGATCCTTGATCGCACCTAAACTCGAGGCGGCGCTTGCATCTGCGTCCAAATGGGTGAGGTCTATGAGGGCCGGCTCACCACTGAAAAAATCAGGCAAATCTGATAATTTTGAATGCAGTTCCTTCTCAATCAATGAAAGATCGTGACTTTTAACCACAAATGAAATGAGGGGGAGATCTGAGTTTTTGATCTCAAAAGTGGTTATTTTGGGTCTCATGGGTGTGTTGGAGCGTTGACTGCTTGAGTTGCTTTTATGTGCATTTCTTGTAAATTCTAAGAATTATGGTTATTTTTTACTGAACTTCTTAAAATCAACATGGATTTTGCCATGTTGCTGTCAAACTTGTCTTTTAAGGTCGAGGTTTTAATTTCTCAAGTTTACGCTGACCGAATCGATTCTAGATAGTCGTTCTTTATCAAAGTGAATGCTTTTTAAATTGGAAAAGCCATTCAGTGGTCTTCTTCTCAAAAAGAAGTTCTCTCTCTTTCCAATTTTTTGGTGGCTTTTGAAGAGTTTTTTGTAATTATCTTCTCTTTTTTTGGGTATGGGTTCAATGCAAGAGATCAGTTGGTCAGATGCAGATGCAAGTCGTTTAAAAATGCTTCGCCTTGAGGCGGGGTACGACCTTGCCCAATTCTCTAAACTCAGCTCTGTTTCAATCGCTCAAATCACCCAATTGGAAGAGTCGGGCGACTCGCTTTTTTACAGTCCAAGGATCAAATACTCCGTTGGGAAGCGATTGACCCTATTGCTTTTAAAGTCCCAACATTCTCTTGATTTAGAGCATGCTTTGATTGATGAAAAAATCAGAAAAAGCGAGATTTCATCTCAATCGCAGATCAATGCCATTGCTGAGTTAAGCCGCAGAGATTTAGATGCAACGCCTATAAAAGACTTTCTAGGACAACTGAAATTTCACTTTCGTCATTTCTTGGTGTCTAAATATGTACTCTCCTCCCTGGCCATGCTCATGGTGATGAGTTCCGTTTGGATTTATGAGCATCATGGAGAACAAGAGATTGCTGCTGCGCATTTTGCAATAGAGTCCAAATGGGCTCAAAGTGCATTTGTGGAACTCTCCCATCAATGGGATGAGTTGTCAGCGGCGTTCTCCTCTAGAAACACCTTTTTTGCAGCGCACGAAGACGTAAGCCAAGAACCCCATGCCTTGGCGGGCCTCAATAAGCCTGATCTTCCCTCTCTCTTAAGCCCATCGAACACGGTACTGACGCAGCCAGTTGCTTCTGCAGAAGCACCTCCTGCCATAGTGAGCGAAGAGGGTTGCTCCTTCGGTCTGCCTGGGCCCGAAATTTCTCCAACTGCAGCCCATAAGCCCGGAAACTATGTCTATTTGGTTGCCCTGGCCAACACCATGGTGTGCTTGAAAGATGGCCAGGACAAGATCAATAAACTCAATTTATTGGCTGGTGCAACTCAAACCGTACTGGGGTCCCCTCCTTGGAGAGTGAGCCTGAAAGGTATTGAAGAAGCCAAGATCTTTTATCAAGGACAGCGGATCCAACCCCCCGCCTCTGGTGAGCAAGTCTTCACCCTGGTTGAATACAAGCCTTGAGTTGGGTAGGGTCAAGATTCAACGCTTTGGGTCGAATCAATTCAAGTGAACTGGTTTCTACCTACCTAGGGTTTACCCTTGGTGGATGGACAATGTACACATAAAGATCTAAAAAAAATAGATTTTAGGAAAATCAATTTACAAAGTTGAGCTTTTGTCATTCCAAAAAATTGTAAATTGCCTAAAATGACTTTCCCTTTTCTGAAATAGTGATTCATGCAACTCATGTGGTTGTCCGGGCCAACCGGACGAATTAAAACAATATCCATTACCTCTGCCACGATCATTCGAGCAGCGTTGGGCTTGGCTATTTTTTTGGTGGTCATGGGTTTTTTATTGAATTTGTTGGGTCTAAGAATTGCAGTTGAACACTCGCCTGAATTGGCGAGAAGTCTTGGTGGCGTTACCACAGAGTCTGAGCAAATCAGGATGGAGTCGATTTACCGAGAAAAACTCGATCGCATGAATGTCGATCTCCAAGGCACCATTCGCGAGTTGAAACAACTCGAGTCCATCAAGAACAAATTCATGGAGATCGCATCTCCTCCAGGCTTCAAAGAAAAAGGGACCCAAAAGACCGATAGTTTGGGTGGCCCCTTAGTTCCCTTGGATCTGAAGACCTCGTTTTTTAGGCAACCCCTGGATGTGGCCTTTAAAAACGCTGAACAAGATGTTGATCGACTCAAAGCGGTTGTGGTCACCATGCAAACCCAATGGACCGATCAGTTGAAGTGGCTTCATGCTTTGCCATTGGGTATCCCCGTTGGGGGAGATTTCAGGTACACCAGTGGATTTGGAATTAGAAACGATCCATTCACGGGACAACTGGCCATGCACGAGGGAATTGATTTCTCGGCCGAGTCGGGAACACCTGTCTTGGCTTCCGCTGATGGCGTAGTTATTCGCTCTGGATGGGATGCAAGTTTTGGCAATGTGATTGAGGTACGTCACGCAGAAGATTATGTGACACGGTATGCTCATTTGCGCAAACGAATTGTCACCGAGGGTGATCGCATTGAGCGCGGAACGCCTTTGGGTGAGGTAGGCTCTACGGGACGTTCAACTGGGCCTCATTTGCATTATGAGATGTTTAGGAATGGTAGGCTCATCAACCCCATTCAAATCATTCCGATTACCTCGGGTTGAAACCCTACTACTGGATTGGATTTATTGAATGTTTGAAAAATTAAAAGACAAGTCTCTCAACGCTTCCAATGAAAGATTTGACACACTGATCGGTAAGTCCGCACAAATCTATGGTCGCTTGGTGTTGCTCGATAGTGTTCGTATTGACGGTAAAGTCATCGGTAATATTGAAACGGCCCCCGATCACAAGGTGTCGGTGGCCATTGGTGCAACAGGTGAGGTCAAAGGGGATATCACTGCTCATCGAGTCATGGTCGCAGGTAAAATTGAAGGCAACATCTACGCTGATGAGAGAGTTGAATTTCATAAAGATTCAATTGTTCATGGTGATATTTCTTATGGGTCTATCGCTGTGGAACACGGTGCAAAGCTTCTTGGATTGGTGATTCAGAATTCCGGGAGCACCAACAGTGCTCAAGCAGATGCCAAAAACGTCATCCACAATGCCCAGACGGTCAAACCCAGTTGAACTTATTTTGTGTTCAGCCGAAGCTTTTTCTGAATATTGAAAAAATCTAGTAATAAAGTTCAAACTCTAGATTGTTATATTTCAATCCCAAAACCTAAGTGATTAAACATGTCGCTTTTGTGCAGGTTTATTAAATACATTGTTTTCAATAAAAATCAAAACATGCAATTGTTTGTTAAAATTTTGCTCAAGGAGCAACCATGACCAATCAGCCAGAATCATTTGAGAGTGTCGTCATTGGCGATGGAGTTTTCGTTAAAGGAACTTTCACCGTACCCGCCAAAGCAGTAGTCAATGGTGTCATTGAAGGAGACCTGACCGCAGAAGAGGTTCTTGTTGGACCAACAGGCAAGATCACTGGACGTGTATCAGCAAAAGTGCTGGATGTTCGCGGTGAATTGCACAACAACATCATCAGTGAGAAGAGTTTGATCATTCGCTCCACTGGCAAAATTGCCGGTAAAGTTCAATACGTTGAGATCGAGATTGAAAAAGGCGGTGAGGTTCAAGGAACGCTCAACCAAACTGCACCAGGTGCTCCCAATGCGCCTGTCAGCCTCGCAGCTCCAAGCCAAACTATCGTCACCAATTGATACCTTCCTTGATTTAGTTTACTCATGAGTTTCACCAACACACTGTGGATGTGGTTGACCTCCATGCCACAGATTGTGGTGGGGGGATGGACGCGTGAATATCAGGATGCTCGAATCATTTGGGAGCAAAACGGAGATCTTAAATACTTTAACATCTCCTCCAAAATTCAAAGGCTGTTTGTACGAGGTGGCATAGTTCTCTCGGCAACCACGCTTTTTGTCATTCTTGTGCTCTTTGTGATCACATTGGATCTCTACATCACTCGCTCAAAACTTGAGCAGTCTCACCAAGCTGTTTTCAAGGCCTTGATCAGTTCCTCAGCTGACATAGACCCATCTGAGAGCGCCCCCATCACCGAAGACCAAATGCTCAGTTTGGCTCAAACCATCCGTGATCGGGATATGAGCATTCGCCGCTTTGTAGACACGTCCATGGTTGCGGTTGAGCAGGAAAACTCAGGCATGAAGAGTCAACTGGACTCTTCAGGTTTGACGGAAAAAGTCATCAATATCATTCAAAGAAACTCCCCCAATGGTGGTTTTACCTTGAACAATGATTTGAAAAACAATCCCTTGTTGAGGGGAAAAGTGGCCAATGAGTTGGCTTCAAACCGAGCCATGAGGGAAGTTTTGGCTGCCCTGCCTTCAACCATGCCGCTGTCTTCCTACTCTGTGACCTCTGATTTTGGCGTGAGGAGACATCCCTTTACCAATCAGCCTCATTTTCACACCGGAGTGGACTTGATCAATGAGGCCAGAGACGATAAAGTTCATGCTGTAAAGCCTGGCGTTGTCGTCATGGCCAGTGTTCATTCAACATATGGCAACACCGTTGTTGTTCGACACTCAAATGGAATTGAGTCTCTTTATGCGCATTTGGCCAGTATGATGGTGAAAGTTGGTGACACGGTGACTACCGATACACTCATTGGGTATGTGGGTAACACGGGTGTTTCCACGGGAAAGCATTTGCATTTAGAAATTTTGGTTGGTGGTTATCCAGTCAACCCACAAAAGGTCATCAGAACTGCACAGTATGTTCAAGAGATACAAAATCAAAAACAATAACAACAATGGCAAAGATACTTCCATCCCTCCTACGTCTTCACAAGCTGCCTTTGCGGTTGCAGATGTTAGGACCATTAACCCCATTGAAGAAGTTGCAACTGTTCTCATCAGTGAGCCTCTTCCAATAAGCCCCTCCAACACTGAACTTCCCATAAACGCCATGTCTACACCACCTATCGAGAACCTACCAGATACGTCCTCCCTTGCTCAAGTGCCAAAGGCCAACGTCATGGATATGATTGCCCCGGCCAACAGCAAGCCCTCGATTTTGAGTGAAGGTTTTTCATTTCGCGGTGAGATCAACGCTAAAGGCGCCATTCACGTGGAAGGTACATTGAATGGTCAAATCCAAGTCAATGAATTGACGATTGGCTCTAAGGGTGCGGTTGAGGGCGTGGTGAGTTGCCACAGTTTGCACATCAAAGGCAAATTTGCAGGGACTGCGATCTGTAATGAATTGATCGTGACCTCCTCAGCTTCTGTCGACGGGCATGTGGTCTATCAAACACTCTCTGTTCAAAAGGGTGCGTCCATTAAAGGCGAGTTGTTACTGGACAAATAAATCTTAAGTACATCCCCTTGAAGCTGAAAGTTACTCAATGACTGTAGACAACGAAATTAATGGCTCATTGTTAAAAATTAAGCGTGAGAGCTTGGGATGGACTTTGGCCGATATGGCCGCAAGAGCATGCTTGTCAACCAAGCAAGTCAAACAATTGGAAGAGGGCGGCGATAACTCCTTTTACAGCCATGCGATTAAGCTGACTGTGGCTAAAAAAATCGCACAAATACTTCAAGTCTCAGAGGACGATCTTTTTTATAGGGCCCCTGTGGTCAGCCCTTCGAATGAAACAGACGATCAATCCTTAGAGATTGAGAATATTATTCAATCGAGTATTCATGCCAATTCGATTCACGCCGAAAAAGTTGCTGAATCTGAAGATCCAGCTAAGAAATCCGGCCTCGTCTCTGAGCCCACAGAAGTCCAAGCTTCAGTTTCATTTGCAAGCATTTTGACCCGATCACAATCCTCATCAGACGATTTGGATGCTTTGTTGGCTCAAGACGAATCCTCTGTCGCTTTAACAACTTCGGGTGGTCTTGAGATCAAAGACCATCCTTCTGATTCAGTTCATTCTGGTGCTGTTTCCATGAGTCCTCAACCAGTGGGTGAGTCCTCACATTCGGAGACGGTTGGTTTGCCTTCAACGCCTTCACCCATCACCCTATCTTCTGCCTCAAGTTCATTGTCTGAGGATCAACACACCAATGAGCAAAGCGTTTGGGTCAAGGTTATTTTGGGTGTTTTGGTTCTGATGGGTGCTTTGTTGATTGTTGCCCCCAAGTCTTTTGATGGTGTGGCAGAGATGCTCGAAGGTGGTTTGAAGAAAGCAGATGCTCCTGTCGACGCATCTCCCAATCCCAATTCCACTCTTCCAGCCCAGGTACCCGCATTGGATGCGTCACAGAACGATACCCCTGTTGAAGTGGGTAAGTCCAATGTCACCAATTCCAACGCGGTAGAGGTGAGCAAGCCCCCCTCAGCTGTAACGCCTGTCCTTCCCTCTGCACCAATACAGCCCAACAACGTCACCTTGCCGACTACAGCTGTACCCAGCTCTAATCCATCGCTTGGCAATGCAGTCCCCAGCACGACTCAAAAGGTGCAACCCCAGCCCTTGGCATCTCCAACCTCCGGTCAATGATATTTTTACCAGGCTCTGGTCGACCAGCCAGTTCTTGAAACAACATTTATCTCGACTGTTTTATCTGGGTATTGAGAACTTGCTTTCGACATCTTGAGAAGTGAGTGAAAATACTCGGGTTATCCATGATAATGAAATCATTAAAATTTAGATCAAACCTTTTATCGGAGTATCACATGACCTCACGTCGCGAATTTTTTATCAATATCAGCCTCATTGGAACAGCGATTGCAGGTGGACAAGTTTTTGCTCAAGCAGCAACTTTGAGCGAAACCGATCCCCAAGCCACTGCTTTGGGCTACAAGTCTGACACGACCAAGGTTGACAATGCCAAAAACCCAAAGCATGCCGCTACACAAGCATGTAAGAACTGCCAGTTGTTCCAAGGTAAGCCAACAGATGCAGCCGGAGCTTGTCCTTTGTTCGCTGGAAAACAAGTTTCAGCCAATGGCTGGTGCAGCGCTTACAACAAAAAAGCGTAATTAAGTTTGGATGCTGCTTAATTACTGCAGCATTGAAAATACCCATTGGAAACCCTAGCTACTCCTTTTCAAGGAGAGCTAGGGTTTTTAATTTTTAGGATGACCAAATCATTGAAAACACGTATGAAATTCTCAAAATAAACTCCATGTGGTTCACGATTGAGGAAAATACTGTTTTAGTTTCGATTGGTTATTCTCATCGCCTCTTTAAAGTCTTTAAATGAGCGAAGTAAGCCGCGAGCATCCTTGCTCAGTAGATAATAAGGTGTTCAAGTGTTTCGTCTTCATTCTTTCAACCCATCCTTTTGACTTATGAGCCTTCAGTTAACTGTCATCGTCCCGACCTTCAATGAGATAGAAAATATTGAAGAAATAACCAAGAGGCTTCATGCCACTTTGGAGGGCGTCAATTGGGAGGTTGTGTTCGTGGACGACGATTCGTCTGATGGCACTGCACAACGAGCCAAACAGCTTGCACAAAACGATGCGCGTGTAAGATGCATCAAAAGAATTGGACGCAGGGGACTTTCAAGTGCATGTGTTGAAGGAATGCTCGCCAGTAGCGCCCCTTATCTTGCTGTAATGGACGCAGACTTGCAGCATGATGAAACTATCTTGCCCCAGATGCTCTATGCTTTACAAAATGATGGGGTAGATTTAGCCGTCGGTACACGCTACATGCAAGGTGGTGGAGTTGGTGAGTGGGATGAGTCCAGAAAAAATTCGAGCCAGCTTGCAACAGTCATCAGCCAAAAGTTATTGGGGGTCACACTTAGAGATCCTATGAGCGGCTTTTTCATGATCAAAAGGGAAGCATTCGATCGATGTGTTTATCGACTCTCCAATATGGGATTTAAGATTCTTTTGGATATCGTTGTATCCTCACCGACTAAATTGTCTTTTAAAGAGATTCCATTTCATTTCAGACAGCGCTTAGCCGGTGAAAGTAAATTAGATCAGCGCGTGATTTGGGATTATTTTTTAATGCTGATCGATAAAACCATAGGGCAGTACATACCCACAAAGCTGATTTCTTTTGCATGCATAGGTGCAATGGGTGTGGTTGTTCATTTAACTGTTCTTGGTATCGCGCTGCAATTTTTTCAGCAACCTTTCACTGTAGCTCAAAGTGCAGCCGTAATTTTGGCGATGGTATTTAACTTCAATTTGAACAACATTTTGACTTATCGTGATCAAAAGTTAACAGGCTGGAAATTTTGGACGGGTTTATTGAAGTTCATGCTCGCTTGCAGCATTGGTGCATTGGCTAACGTCGGCGTTGCATCAGTCATTTATAAGGATTATGGGTATTGGGTGTTTTCTGGACTTGCCGGGGTACTTGTAGGTGTTGTATGGAATTATGTGGCGACCTCATTGGTAGTTTGGCCTAAAAAAATAAACAAGTAAAAACAATCTATGGGTAAATTTTTTGAAAAAATAAAACTCAATGAAGTTGAAAAATATCTAATTATTTGCATTGTAATAATTCATTTTATAGTCGCCAGTTATATAGGGCTTTCACCGGATGAAGCGCATTACGCACTGTATGCTAAATTTATAGATTGGAGTTATTACGATCATCCACCAATGGTGGGTTGGCTTCAATTTGCGTTTTATCGATTCAGCGAAAGTGAATTGGTTTTACGAATCGTTCCAATGTTGAGTTGGCTATTTAGTTTATATTTAATTTTATTTCTTACAAAGATCCTAAAAGATTCGCTTCAGTTAGAAAATGAAATTGCTCGTGATTCGAAGAGCGTGAGAGGAGAGATTCAACTCTTTGCTTTGAGTCCAATGCTGCATTTGCTTGCAATTGCATTGGTGCCAGATACTCTTTTAGTGCCATTGATCCTGTTGCTCATGATCTTTACTTGGCAGTTGCTGCAATCAGAAAATATAGAAAATACACGATTGAGACATTGGTTCAGATTAGGAATAATTCTTGGTCTGGCTGGTTTGACTAAATACACATCCATATTTTTTGTATTTCCAGTTGCAATACTCTTATTGAAAAAATTTGGATTCAGAATGCTGGCGAGCTCAAAAATTTATTTGGCTTGCTTGGTTGCATTCTTAATGATCACCCCCGTTTTATATTGGAATTTCAACCACAACTGGTCCTCGTTTACATACCAATTGAATCATGCTTCTGGATCTTCTGAATGGTTGATTAGGAAATGCATTTTATTTATCTTGGTTTTATTACTCGCCTATGGGCCTTTGTTGGCCATTGGTTTTTCTAAAAAAAAGTTATTCCACGGTAAAGTAGAAGGAAATGTTCACTTCTTTAGTTTAATTTTTACAGTGCCATTTTTAATTT
>CAIZIT010000049.1 GCA_903933115.1 uncultured Burkholderiales bacterium | reverse complement strand
GAACCCACGACAACAGGAATCACAATCCTGGACTCTACCAACTGAGCTACAGCCACCGTTAGTTGTTATTATAACTTGAACTTATAAAATATCAAATTACGCCCTTGAATAAATTGCTCAAAAGCGGTGGTTTGGATTATTTTTCAATCGCACCCAAAGTTTTTGTAGTAACTTTGTACTGATCCTTGAGGTAAGAATAATAAGCCAAGCTTTCGGTTTGAGCAAGCCACTGCCCAAACTGCGCTTTTTCCCGTGACCTGTCGCTTGAGAACACATCGCTGGGTTCAACCTTGAGCACTTTCACCACGGCGTAGCCTTCAGCGCCGAGATCCACCCCTGTGAAGACCGCAGCATCCTTGATGGGAGCTCTCAATGCAGCCTCGATCAACTTGGGTGACAAGTCTTTTGACTTCTCTCTAGAGATGACGACTGCAGCGGGCATGGAAGCTGATTCAGGATTGGCTTTCCATGTGCTGAGCTTTTCTTCACCTTGCTTTTTGGCCAAGGATTCGGATTTTTCGCGCTTGTAGAACTGCTCAACTTGCTCTTTGACCAAAGCAAAATCTTTGGTCTTTGCAGGGCGATACTCGCGAATGCGGGCAGCAACCAAGGTGTTTGGAGCCACCTCGATGGCCTCTGTGTTGTGCTTTTTCTCAATCGAGTCTGCTGAGAAGACAGCACTCAAGAATTTGGGATTTTGTAGCCAAGGCAATTGAGCAGATGCACCAACGGTGCTTGGCATTTTATAAAGACTCTCCACCGTGCCCAAGTTGAGCTTGAATTTATCCACCACGGGCTTTAAGGAATCCGATTGCTCATAAACAAGATTGGTGAACTGCTCCGCCACTTCCGCAAATTTCTTTTGAGACTGCTGCTTTTTGAGATCACTTTCGATCGATGCCCTAGAGGCTTCAAAACTTGGTGAGGGAGGCAATTTGATGTCGGTCAGTTTGATGATGTGAAAGCCAAAATCTGACTCCACCAATTCACTCACCTGGCCCTTGGCCATAGAAAAGGCAGCCTCCTCAAAGGGCTTGACCATTGCTCCCCTTGCGAAGTAATCCAAGTCTCCTCCTTTACTGGCTGAACCTGGGTCTTGTGAGTGCTGCTTGGCCAAAGCGGCAAACTGCTCTGGCGACTTTTTAACTTGCGCCAACACCTCGAGTGCCTTTGCTTTGATTTTGTCTTTTTCAGCAGCAGGCATCTCCTTGGGCGCGTTGAACAAAATGTGGCTTGCTTTTCTTTGCTCTAGCCCTGCGAGCTTGGATTGGTTTTGTTCAAAATAGGACCTCACATCGGACTCCGACAATGTGATGCTCTTTTGAATGGTCGGCAAATCGAGAACAACATACTCAATGGACGCTTGCTCGGGGGATTGAAACAAGGCGGCATGCGATTGATAATAAGCGTTCAACTCTTCGGTTGTGGGCTTGATACTCGAGAGAAACTCTGAAGGCGTGAATTTGGCGATCTGAACGCTTCTTTTTTCGTAATAAGCATTCAGGGTATTCTCCACCAGCGACGCCGAATTGATCACCGAGTTGCTGACCCCCAAAAGTACTTGTTGGGTGGCCAAGTCGTTTCTCATCTGAGCCTCAAAGGATTCCGGTGTCATGCCTTGTGCAGCCAATAAATCCTTGTATTTCTCAATATCAAGTGACCCATCAGGCTTTCTGAGTGATGCGATGGCTGGATTTTGAGCCAATGCACTGGCCAATCTTTGATCACTGACCTGAAGATTCAAACGATCTGCTGCCACACGCATCACACGGTCTCGGACCAAACGCTCCAAGGTGCCCAACTTCGCCATGGGCGAGTCAAACATCTTCGAGTCCACATTGGGCATGGAAGCTTTCATGCGCTCGACTTCATTGCGGTGAGCGTTGTCCAACTCGGGTTGAGTGATCTTTTGTCCATCCACACTTGCCACCACCTCCCCCTTGTCGAGGAATCGGTTGTAACCATCAATACCGAAGAGTACAAATGAAGGGAAAATCAGCAGAAACAGTAAAAACTGCATGATTTTGGTGTGTTGACGTACGAAATCAAACATGAGGCCCCACGAGAAAGTAGAGATTAAAAAAAGAAAAAGGCGAACTTCGTTCGCCTCGGGTTGGTTGGTGGGTGATGACGGGCTCGAACCGCCGACCTACGCCTTGTAAGGGCGCCGCTCTACCAACTGAGCTAATCACCCAACCTAAAACCGTTCACCAGATCAATTCAAAGCTTCTTTCAAAGCCTTGCCTGGACGAAACTTTGGCACCTTGGCAGATTTGATTTTAATGGCTGCGCCTGTGCGAGGATTACGACCCGTGCGAGCAGCACGCTTGGTGACTGCAAATGTACCGAAACCTACGAGAGAGACTGTTCCGCCTTTTTTCAAAGTTGTCTTAACAGCGCCTACAGTCGCCTCAAGTGCTCTAGAGGCTGCAGCTTTAGAGATATCAGCATGTTTTGCAATATGTTCGATCAGTTCAGATTTGTTCACAAAAAATCCCCTACCCTTAAGGCGTGATGTTTATCAAAAATTATTAATAAGTATTGTAAATGAATTCCACTCAAAATACTTATGCGTCGCTCAACTCCTTTGATGTGCTTTTTTAACAAGACAGACCTTATGCAGCAACACAAAAAAACGAGCGCGGAGGCGGATTCTAGACGATTTCATCATCAATAAATCGCATTGACCAAAGAAATTTTCATTTAAATCAAAGAGATTGGGCTATCGCTTTCCCTAGATCCGTGGTTTTCCCACTGCCACCGATATCGGGCGTTAGGGGTGCACCACTTTGAGGCTGCAAAGCCGACTCAATCGAGCTCAAAATGGCATCATGGGCATCTCGATGACCCAAGAAATCAAGCATCATTGCACCGCACCAAATCTGACCAATGGGGTTGGCAATGCCTTGGCCTGCAATATCAGGAGCTGAGCCATGCACGGGTTCAAACAATGAAGGCATCTCTCTGGTGGGGTTCAAATTGGCAGAGGGCGCAATGCCAATGGTGCCCGTACAAGCTGGACCCAGATCGCTCAAGATGTCGCCAAACAAATTGCTGGCCACCACCACATCAAAGAAATCTGGGCGCTGGACAAAGTGAGCCGTCAAAATATCAATATGAAACTTATCGACTTGAACCTCGGGGTACTTTTTGGACATTTCTTGAACCCTCTCATCCCAATAAGGCATGGTGATGGCAATCCCATTGGACTTGGTCGCACTGGTGAGATGTTTCTTTGGCCTTGACTGCGCCAAATCGAATGCGAACTTCAACACACGATCAACTCCCACGCGAGTCATCACCGTCTCTTGCATCACCATTTCACGCTCTGTACCAGGGAACATTCGTCCACCAATGCTCGAGTACTCCCCTTCTGTGTTCTCGCGAACGATGTACATATCGATTTCACCAGGTAAGCGCTTAGAGCCATCACGGCGTACAACCGGAGCAGTAATGCCAGGCATCAATCGAGCAGGTCTCAAATTGACATATTGATCAAACTCACGTCTAAAAAGCAGCAATGAGTTCCATAGAGAAATGTGATCTGGCACTTTATCGGGCCAACCCACAGCGCCAAAGAAAATTGCATCATGTCCACCAATTTGGTCTTTCCAATCGTCAGGCATCATCTTGCCATGTCGCTCGTAGTATTCAACGCAAGAAAAGTCGAAATAATCAAAGCCCAGATCAATACCAAACCGGTCAGCAGCGGCTTGTACGACCCTCACGCCCTCTGGCATGACCTCTTTACCGATACCGTCGCCAGCGATCACCGCAATTCGTTTTTTACTCATTTAAACTTCCTTCGTTTCAGTTGAATTTTGGGAAATGGCCAAATGCACCCCCCAAGCAGTGGTCAGTACACCCAAGAGGGTGACCCAAGTGATCACCTCATCAAAGAGGAGCCAAGCCATGATGGCCGTCGTCGGCGGCACCAGGTACATCAAACTTGTTACCGATTGAGCTGCGCCGCGTTGTATCAAGAGGTACAAGAGCGAACTCCCTCCAAGCGTCAACACCACCACCGACCAAGACATGGCGATCACAGAATGTGTATTGACCGTGAAGGGCTCGGTCTCCATCAACGCGATGGGCATGGTCACCAACGCAGCGGCGATCAATTGAACGGTATTGGCCGCTCTGACATCACAGGGTTGGACAAAAGATTTTTGATAGAGCGTACCTGTGGTGATGGACAACAATGCAACAACGATGAACGGCAAGGTTTGAGCGCTGATCTCAAGCGTGACTTGCAACTTGGTCCACAAAACCAAAACCAAGCCTACAAAGCCAATGATCAATCCCAACCACTGCTTGACTCGAATGTGCCCTCCCCTGGAGCTCAACCAAATGGCGGTCAAGACTGGTTGAAGTCCCACAATCAGGGCGGACAAACCAGAGCCCATTCCGGCTTTCACCGCCGCCCAGACGCCTCCCAAATAACCCGCATGCATCAATATGCCCGTGACTGCGATGTGAAAGGTTTGCTCTCTAGAACTTGGCCAAGACACCTTGCTGAGCAACACCCAAGGTAAAAACAAGGCGATCGAAAAAACGTAGCGAAAAAAAAGAAAGGTGAATGGAGGCGCATTGGGCATGCCCAATCTGGCAGCAACAAAACCTGTGCTCCAAATTAAAACAAAGACAACGGGTATTAGGACCACCCAATTGTTTTTAGAATGAAGTGATGTGTCACTCAAAGAACTGTTATCCGAGAGGTCACTTGACGTGTTGACGAATGATGGGCAAAGACTTTTGCAAATAGTAAACCATTGACCACACGGTCAAGACGGCAGAAATCCAAATCAAAATCACACCTGTACGCTTGGTGTCCAAGACATCAAATAAAAAACCATCGTACAAAAGAAAGGGGATCGCAACCATCTGAGACGTGGTTTTGAGTTTACCCAAAAGATGCACAGCCACGCTCTTGGTGGCCCCCAATTGAGCCATCCACTCCCTCAGTGCAGAGATGGCGATTTCACGGCCAATGATGATAAGGGCCACAAAGACATCGGTGCGCCCCAAATGCAAAAGAACCAAAAGGCACGCGCAAACTAGAAATTTATCGGCCACCGGATCTAAAAAAGCACCAAAGGCTGAGGTTTGATTCATTTTGCGTGCCAAATACCCATCCAACCAATCTGTCAAAGCAAAAACGACAAACATGCTGGTGGCGATTAAGTTTTTCAGCGCCATCTCCAAAGGCAAGTAAAAAATGACCACAATCAAAGGAATGGCAACAATCCTTGTGAGGGTCAAAAGGGTGGGGACGGTGAAAAACATAATGCTTGAGTTTAATCGTAAACGATTTGTATTTGTCCATTGTGGGCTTGAACCATCCAACTTGCCAGTGCAGCGTCAGTTGGAAAAAATTTAGCTTTGGGACCCAATTGAACCTCAGCCGTGACTTGATCCCTTAAGAGACTCAGACGAATGGGCAGCCCTCGCACCAACTCCCCTTGCTCTGTGATCTCCACCTGAGCGGGGTGATCTTTGAGAATTCTTGCAATTTCTGGAGGGGTGCCGTTGACGGTCAATTTGAGGTACTTGCCAAATCGGCACCTGGCAGACGGCAAATCCCAGATTTGCATCACATTGAGCCTTAACCCTCCAGAGAAACGGTCAGGCTGAACTTTGCCCATGATGACAACGATTTCGTCGTCGCGCAACAAGTTTCTTGCACTGTTGAGCAAGCCCTCGTCCGCTTTGGCCTCAATGAACCCGGATTTGTCATCGAGTTTGAACAAACCAATTCTTCCATTTTGAGCATTGATGGTTTTAAAGTCCATGATGACCCCACAAAGCACTTGGGGCTCCCTAGAATCCATCAGGTCTTCAATCTTTCGTTTCACAAAAAGCCTGACTTCGCTCTCCACCGAGTCAAACAAATGGCCCGACAAATAAAAGCCAAGTGCAGCCTTCTCCATCATCAATCTCTCTCTGACATCCCAAGGGATTTGGTGAACCAAATCGGGTTCTTGAGAGCTGGAACCATGTTCATCAGGAGCGTCAAATAGCCCCGCTTGATGTGCATTGGCTTGTTGAGAGGCGGCGAACTGAAAGGCCAAATCAATGGAAGCCGATAGAGCGGCTCGGTTGCGATCAATGGCATCAAATGCACCCGCTTTGATCAAAGCGTCGAGGGTTCTTTTGTTGAATTTGGATCGATCGACACGAACGCAAAAATCAAACAAACTCTTAAAAGGTCCCCCCTCATTGCGGGCGGCCACAATCGCCTCAATGGCTTGTTGACCCGTGCCTTTGATGGCACCCAGTCCATATCGGATTTCCTTATCGGAGATGGGCAAAAACACATGCTCACCGCGATTGACATCTGGCGCCTCAAAAGCGATGCCCATTTTTTTAGCATCTTCAAACAGCACCTTGAGCTTGTCGGTGTTGTCCATCTCAACGGTCATGTTGGCACAAAAGAATTCGGCCGTGAAATGCACCTTCAACCAAGCGGTGTGATACGCCAACAAGGAATATGCTGCGGCATGGGATTTATTGAAACCGTATCCCGCAAAACGCTCCATCAAATCAAAAACCTCATCGGCCTTGGCCTCTGCGATGCCCTTCTTTGATGCGCCCTCCCGAAAAATCACCCGGTGTTCAGCCATTTCTTCTGGCTTCTTTTTACCCATGGCGCGGCGCAGCAAATCAGCACCTCCCAAAGAGTAGCCTCCCAAAAGCTGAGCGACTTGCATCACCTGCTCTTGGTAGACCATGATGCCGTAAGTTTCTGACAAAACGGTCTCTGCCAAGGGATGGGGATAGGCCACCTCCTCTCGTCCGTGTTTTCTCGCCACAAAGCTGGGAATCAAATCCATTGGCCCAGGACGGTACAGCGCATTCAACGCAATCAAGTCCTCCAGCCTCGTGGGCTTGGCATCTCTGAGCATGCCTTGCATTCCACGGCTTTCAAACTGGAACACCGCCTCGGTCTTGCCCTCTTGGAACAAGCGATAGGTCTCTTTGTCATCCAACGCGATCAACTCGAAGGAGAAATCGCTCTGCGTGGGATGACGCTTCACAATCAAATTTCGGGCGATGTTCAAGATCGTCAGTGTGGCCAAGCCTAAAAAGTCAAACTTGACGAGACCTGCGGCCTCAACGTCATCTTTATCAAATTGTGATACTGCGGACTCGCTTCCAGGCTGCTGATAGAGGGGGCAAAAGTCTGTCAGCTTACCCGGCGCGATCAACACACCACCCGCATGCATACCGACATTTCGAGACAAGCCCTCAAGTCGCTGGGCCATGGTCAAAAGCGTTTTGACATCTTCCTCCTTCTCAAATCTCTCGGCCAAGGTGGGGACTTGCTCCATGGCCTGGGCAATGGTGATGTGCTGACCGGGCTTATTGGGTATGGCGTTTGAAATGCCATCACAAAATCCATAGCTCATGTCCATCACACGTCCGACGTCACGAATAGCAGCTCTTGCGCCAAGCGTTCCAAAGGTCACAATTTGACTGACCGCATTCACTCCGTACTTTTGTTTGACATAGTCAATGACCCGATCACGATTGGTCTGACAAAAGTCAATATCAAAGTCAGGCATGGACACCCGTTCTGGATTCAAGAACCGCTCGAAAAGCAACTTGTATCGAAGGGGGTCCAAATCGGTGATTTTGAGGGCGTACGCCACCAAGGAGCCTGCTCCCGAGCCGCGTCCAGGTCCGACGGGGCAACCATGGGTTTTGGCCCATTGGATGAAGTCACTGACGATTAAAAAATAACCAGGAAAGCCCATTTTCAAGATCGTGTTGATCTCAAAGTCCAGCCTCTCGACATATTCCTTTTGATGGGCCTGCAATTGAGCAGGATCTGGAAACAGCATACCTAGGCGCTCTTGAAGCCCCTCGTGGGAAGCTTGCCGAAAGTAATCCTCAATCGGCATTCTGACGCCGTTGACCTCAGGGGTGGGGTAGTCTGGTAATTGGGGCTTGCCCAAAACCAAAGACAAATTGCATCGCTTAGCGATCTCAGCGGTGTTTGCAATGGCGCTAGGCAGGTCATGAAATTTAGCGACCATCTCCTCTTGAGTCAAAAAGTACTGCTGACGGGTGAACTTTCTCACGCGCCTTGGATTGGCCAAGATTTCACCCTCAGCAATACAGACTCGGGCCTCATGTGCATCGTAGTCATCTTCATGGGTGAATTGAACAGGATGTGTCGCAACAACGGGCAACTTGAGGCTTTGGGCCAACTGAACGGCAGCGCTGACATAGGACTCATCGTCGGGTCTACCCGCTCTTTGGAGCTCAATGTAGAAGCGGTGCGGAAACAAACCCGCCAACTTCAAAGCGAGTTCTGAAGCTTTGGTCAAATCCTTTTGAATGAGGGCTTGCCCGAAGGGTCCAGCCTGGGTGCCAGACAGCAAAATCAGGCCATCGGACAATTCGCTCAACCAAGCCCACTTCACCAGTGCCAAATCTTTGTGAACGTTTTGCGTCCAAGCTCGAGCGATCAACTCACAAAGATTTAAATATCCTTGATGGTTTTGAACCAATAAGATGACTTTGGAGGTATGCTGTACAGAGTCCACACTAGCGGACTCCAAGATCACCTCTGCGCCAATGATCGGCTTGACGCCCTTCGATCGGGCTTCTTTGTAGAACTTGATGGCTCCAAACAAGTTGTTCAAATCCGTGACCGCCAATGCGGGCTGTTGATCCTTTTGGGCGGATTCAACAACCGCCTCAATTCGATTGGTTCCATCGATAATTGAGAATTCGGAGTGGAGTCTTAGGTGTACAAACATGCATGGATTGTAGGCAAAAGTGGGCTTTATTTCAGAAACGCGGTCCTGTGCCATAAATATTTTTGAGCGACTTTGCTGTCAGGTCACAATAATGAGAAAATTCACGATTTGGCTGCTTGCAAAGGCTGTCTCGTTCTCCCAAGGTCCCCTTGGAGATGTGGGCTTTCATTTCTTGACGTGAGGCCACCCTTGTCCTCTATCCTATTTTTGACCGTTCTCAATTGACCAAGTGACCGTGAAAACTGTACTGAACATTTCTTGCTACAAATTCATTACCTTGGACGACTTGACGGGCCGCCAAGCGAGATATTTAGAAAAAGCGCACACGCTCCAACTCAAGGGAACCATACTGTTATCTGAAGAGGGTATCAACTTTTTCTTAGCGGGTTCGGCCAACGAGGTGCGCGAGTTTGTTGAGTTTTTAAAAGAAGACCCCCAACTCCAAGACCTCACACCTAAGGAGAGTTGGTCGAGTACACAGCCCTTTAGGAAGATGCTGGTGAAAATCAAGCGTGAAATCATTCGCATGAACCACCCGACCATCAAGCCCGAAAACGCAAGGGCCCCCAGTGTCTCCGCGCATCAACTGCGCACTTGGCTTCGAGAGGGCAAGGACGACGAGGGACGTGAAGTGATCACCTTGGACACGAGAAACGACTATGAGGTGCTGGACGGAAAATTCAAAGACGCCGTCGAATACAACATCGCCCACTTTGGACAATTCCCTGCCAAAGTCAAAGAAAACATGGATGCCCTCAAGGGCAAAACCATTGTGAGTTACTGCACTGGAGGGATCCGGTGTGAAAAGGCTGCCATTTATTTGCGAGAAATAGGCCTAGAGCACGTCTACCAACTCGAGGGCGGGATCTTGAAGTATTTTGAAGAAGTGGGCAGTGAGCACTATGAGGGCACGTGCTTTGTTTTCGACGACAGAAGAGCGGTCACCGCAAGCCTTGAACCAGCCAATGAATTGGGCAATGAGTCAGTGGGGAAAACTGCTCACGAGCTTGCCAACGAAGCCTCCACCGAAACCGCCAAAAAATAAGCCCCCGCAAGACCGAACCCCAAACCGCTTGATGGGTCGTTCAGCCTCAGAGGGGCTGCTCCACTTGGCTCAGCCTTGCTCAGCCAAATGGGGCTCCATCAACTCAAGCCTTGAGCTTTTGAGCGACTTGGGAGACTCTTTCGCCAAATGCTTTGGCCGTGTCCAAATCGGATTGTGGAATTTCAGCGGCACTTTCGGTGGCTCCAACTTGAGCCATCACCCCTGCATGAGAGCCTAAACGGTTGATCTTGCCATCATTCAAGCTGCTCTGACCCACAAAAATCATGCCTTGCTGCATGGCCAAAGTCATGAAGTATTGCAAGGTGGAGAACTTGTCTCCACTCAAATTGGCAGAAATGGTAAAGCCACCGGCGACCTTATTGGCCCAAGCTCTGGTGAACCATTTGCTGGATGTGGCATCGGCAAACTTTTTGAATTGCCATGAAACGGTGCCCATGTAGGTGGGTGAGCCAAAAATGATGGCATCTGCTGCATCCAGCAAAGCCCAATTTTCTTCGCTGACATTTCCATCTGCATCAATCGCCACCAAAGTGGCTTTTGCACCCTCTGCAACCGACTGAGCCAAGCGCTCGGTGTGTCCATATCCTGAGTGATAAACAACGACTGTTTTAGACATCTATTTCTTTCTGTATCAAAAATTAAAAAAACAATTAAAAATTCAAATGTGACTCACGCTTTTGAGAGCTTTTCATCCAAGGTCCAGTGTCCACCGCCCAGGGCCGTCAACATCAACAATGCGCCAGTTACGGCCATGTTCTTGAAAAAGAGCAACTGAGGAATCATTTGTTGATCCGCAGGCAGCGCCCAATAGTTGTGAAAGAAAATACTGGCGACAAAGGTAAACACCGCAAGAATGAAAGCCGACTCCTTGGTCTTGAAGCCCAGTAAAAATGCTGTGGCGACGACCAATTCCACAATGATCGCAACCACCGCACCCACCTCAGGCAAGGGCAAACCCACAGAGGCGATATAGCCCACTGTGCCAGCGAAACCTGTGATTTTCATCAAACCAGCAGGGATGAACAAAAGCGCAATCAAGACACGACCCACAAGGGTCAACACGTTTTGAATCAAAGTACTCATGGAAAAAAACTCCTGTTAAAAAAATAGATAAGAAACCACTTGAATCAACTCCAATCAAAAGACTGCTTTCAATTCAAGTCAAAAACCAAAACCTCTGCACCTTGGCCCTGCTCCAAAACCAAGTTGTGCTCTTGCTCGAGGAGCAAAGCATCGCCGGCGAGCATGTCATGCCCATTGACCTTCAATTGGCCTTTGACCAAGTGCACATATGCTCGGCGCTTGCTGTCAAGGGGCGTCTCAAAGCGTTCCGCCGCGTCGAAAAGCCCCGCATAGAGTGAGGCGTCAGCGTGAATCTTGACCGACCTCTCATCGGGTTGATTGGAGGCCAGCAAAGCCAACTTTCCCCTCTTGGAGGATGGCTCAACCGTTTTTTGCTCATAGCTGGGCTGGATGTTGAACTCGTTGGGCTCGATCCAAATTTGGAAAAAATGGGTGGTCTGGGTCGGCGCGTGATTGAATTCGCTGTGCATCACCCCTGAGCCTGCGCTCATGCGCTGTATATCCCCAGGAGGAATGGAGACCACATTGCCCATGCTGTCTTTGTGGGCCAATTCGCCCGTGAGCACGTAGCTGATGATCTCCATGTCTTTGTGACCGTGCGTACCAAAACCAGTACCTGGCTCAATTCGGTCCTCATTGATGACCCGCAAATTGCCCCAATTCATGTGCTGGGGGTCGTAGTAGCCCGCAAAAGAGAAACTGTGAAAGGACTTTAACCAGCCATGATCGGCAAAACCGCGATCTGCAGACTTTCTGATTGTGATCAATTGAACTCTCCCGAGAAAACGATAACTTGAAGAACAGTTGAGACTGTAAATCTCTTGAAGGGGGGGTGACATCAAGTAAATTTGATGGCATCATTCAATTTTTTTGAACGATTGGTCGCCCTATGAACAACCCCGCTCGCAATGTGCTGACCCCTGACTCCATGGCCATGCTCAAAGTCATCTCTCAAAGCGGGAGCTTTGCCGGTGCAGCAAGAGCCTTGAATTTGGTCCCCAGCTCCTTGACCTATCGAGTGCGTCAAATTGAGGACGCCTTGGATGTGCTCCTCTTCGATCGCAAGTCTAGGCAAGCCAAACTCACCACAGCAGGGCAGTATCTTTTGAACGAAGGGGACCGTGTGTTGGTGGAAATTGACACCATCGCCAATCGTGTCAAACGCATCGCCACAGGCTGGGAGAACGAGTTCAGCATTGCTTTGGATTCTTTGATCGATCGCAAAACGGTACTGGAACTCTGCCAGGCGTTCTTTGCCTTGTCGCCTCCCACAAAATTGAAGTTGATCGATGAAACGCTCACGGGAACGCTTCAATCCCTGACTTTGGGTCACGCAGATTTGGCTTTAGGGATTTCGTGGGACGTGGGCAATGTGCCAGGCATTGAGCACGCTCGTCTGGGGGAGGTGGGGTTTTCTTTTTGCGTTCACCCCAAACATCCTTTGGCCAAACTGAAGGGTCCGTTAACGGATGCTCAAATCCAGAAATACAGAGCGGTGGCCATTGCCGACTCGACTCAAATGGGACAAGGCATGACAATTGGCTTGCTTGCGGGTCAAGACGTATTTACTGTTCCGTCAATGGAGGCTAAGCTACAAGCTCAACTGTTGGGTTTGGGGGTGGGTTTTTTACCCGAGCCACTGGTTGCACCCTACGTCCAAAGAGGAGAATTCGTGACCTGTGAACTTCAAAGAATGAAGCAAAAAGTCCAAGTGGACTATGCTTGGCGCAAGGAAGACGCGTCCCATCACCAGCTCCAATGTGGACGCGCATTGGCTTGGTGGCTGGAACAGTTGAACAGCCCCAAGACCCGTCAATCCTTGCTCATACACCCCACCCATCGTTTTCAATAACACCACGCAAAGGCTGAAATCAAATGAAAAACATCGCAATCATTGGTGCAGGCATGGCCGGCATTGCAGCCGCAAGAACTCTTCTCAAAGCGGGGCACAAGGTCACTGTTTTTGAGAAAAGTTTGTCCACGAGCGGCCGAATGGCGACAAGATCCACCCTATTGGGCAACTTTGATCACGGCGCTCAATACTTCACGGTCAGAGATTTTCGATTCGAATTGGCCATCCAATCTGTTCCTGGCACCCAGGAGTTGATCAAGCCGTGGAGTGTGACTTCTGTCAGGGTATTGGACGCTCACGGCAGCGTACTCGAAGCCGCTCGCCCACCCAAAGAGCCTCACTTCGTGGCCAAACCGGGCATGAGCGCTTTGGTTGAACACTGGAGCAAGCCCTTGAGTGCCAAACAACTCCTGCTTGGCACTCAAGTCACATCCCTCCAAATCGATCCTAAAGTGAAAACCCGTTGGCTGTTGAAGACCAGCTCCAGAAGCGGTAAATTACAAGATCATGCAGGCTTTGACCAAGTGATCATGGCCATCCCAGCGCCTCAGGTTTTGGAGTTGCTCAAGCACTCGAACCCCAAAGTTCTAGAAAGTGGCTTTGCGCAAGAGTTGCAAAAAGTCGAGATGGGCCCTTGTTGGACCTTGATGATTGCTTTTCCACAAGCCAGTCAACCGGGCTTGGCGCATTTGGGGCCACAATGGAATGCAGCAAAAAGCACCCATCACCGCATTGCTTGGCTCAGCCGGGAGTCCTCCAAACCGGCCAGAGGACGCATTGAGCGCTGGACCATCCAGGCCAACACGAAATGGTCCAGTGAACACTTGAGCGATGAGCCCGCTCGAGTGACGGCCAAGCTTTTAAAGGGATTTTCTGAGCTCACCGGCATTTATGCTGAACCTGGGCGAACCGAGTTGCACCGCTGGATGTATGCCCAAACGCTCAAGCCCTTGGGTAAGCCCTACCTTTGGGATGCTCAATTGGGTTTGGGCACTTGTGGAGATTGGCACATTGGCCACCGTGTGGAGGACGCCTTTGTGAGTGGTTTGTCTTTGGCCTTGGTGATGTGAGCGCATCCAAGGCTTGAGTTCTCTCGTGTAGACTCTTGTATGTTGACGACTTTTGCAGGCGTCTTGCACTGGCGGGTATGACGCCCGGCTTGTATTGGCTTGTATTGGCCTCTTAACCCTTTTTCAATTTGAGCTACATCGGACGCTTCGCCCCCTCACCTACGGGCCCATTGCACTTGGGCTCATTGGTTGCCGCTTTGGCCAGTTGGCTCGATGCAAGAGCCAACAAGGGCCTGTGGCTCATCAGGATGGAGGACATCGACCGCGAGAGGTGCAAAGACCACTTCAGCCATCTGATTCTTGATCAACTCTCACGCTGTCAACTGATCAGCGACCAAGAGGTGGTCTATCAGTCCCAAAGAACACACATCTATGACACCTACACCTCTCAGTTGATCCAACAAGGTTTGCTGTATCGATGCAACTGCTCAAGGGCACAAATTTGGAGTGCAAGGCTTGCATCAACAACGGGCTCACCGCAAAACACGTCCTCTTTTGCAGGCTTGGTCTACCCGGGCACATGTAGAAACATCCCCCCACTCTTAGAGAGCACTCAAGCGCATGGAGCGTTGAGTGAAGATCATTGGCTGGGCAAAAGCTTTGCTTTGCGCATCAAAACCAGCCCGCAAACCCTTGATTGGTGGGATCGGCGTTTGGGACCAGGCGCACAAGATGTAGGGGCTGAAGTCGGAGACTTTGTGATCAAGCGCTCAGATGGCCCTTACAGCTACCAGCTGTGTGTGGTGGCTGATGACATCGAGCAATGCGTTACCCACATCGTCAGAGGAGAGGACTTGGCGGATAATACGCCAAGACAAATTCTTTTGTACCAACTCTTCCAACACCGCCCCCCCACTTATATGCATGTGCCATTGGTCAAAAACAAGGATGGCGACAAGTTGTCAAAACAAACCTTGGCTCCGGCGCTTGATTTGGACTCCATGGATAAAATTATCCAAACCATGAAAAGCGCAGCCTCTCACTTAGGGCTTCAAAGCACTGAAAGCACCAACTGCTCACTGGAGAGCTTGCTTCAAAACTGGACGCATCAATGGTCTTTGATCAACCCCTTGACCTCCCCTCCGATAGACCACTGAATTGAGCTCGCTCTAACACCCCACCCATGAATTCAACCCCAATGCAGCCCCAACAGCAACGCCCAGCGATAGAGCACCTGAAGAAGATCAAATCTTTTGTCATGAGAGCAGGCCGAACCACCTCCGGACAAGCCAAAGCCATTGAGACCCTTGGCCCTCATTTCGTCTTGCCTTTCAAAGACAACATCACTTCGAGCCAAGACATTTTTGGCGCAGACACTGCAAGCCACCCCATGATCCTAGAGATTGGGTTTGGCATGGGGGATGCCACCGCAAAAATTGCCCAACTTTTACCTCAATACAACTTCTTGGGCTGTGAGGTTCACCAACCTGGCGTGGGTGCTTTGCTCATGAAAATTGAGGAGCTGGGGCTGGAAAATTTAAAGATCATCTCACACGATGCGGTAGAGGTGCTTGAGAAAATGTTGCCTGAGAAAACGCTCGATGGCGTTCACATTTTCTTTCCTGATCCGTGGCATAAAAGCAGACACCACAAAAGACGATTGATCCAAGCGCCATTTGTCAAATTGCTCATGAGCAGGTTAAAGCCCGGTGGCTACATCCACTGCGCAACGGACTGGGAGAACTATGCCGAGCACATGCTTGAGGTCTTCAAATCGACCCCTGAGTTGGTCAATGAGGGGCAATTGGACAACGGCTATGCCCAACGCCCCGATTACCGCCCTGTCACCAAATTTGAAAACCGAGGGGTCAAACTCGGTCACGGCGTATGGGATTTGGTGTTTCGCTTGAAGAGCTCTTGAGCTTTCAAAATGTCTGATGCATGCCAAAAACGCCTAAGGATCAAACGACGGTCTTGAGCCAAGGCATGACCGACTCGAGCGCCTTTTTCAAACCTTCGGGCTGCGTGCCACCTGCCATGGCCATGTCGGGCTTTCCACCCCCTTTGCCGCCCACTTGCTGAGCAACAAAATTGACGATATCGCCAGCTTTGGCCTTAGAGATCACATCCTTGCTGACGCCACAGACCAATTGCACCTTGCCCTCTTGGACACTGGCAAGGACAACGATGCAAGTCTTTAATTTGTCCTTCAACAAATCAACCGTGTCCTTGAGCGCCTTGGTGTCCAAGCCTTGCAGCTCTTGCACCAGGATCTGAATGCCATTGTGCTCAACGGCATTGGCCAGCAACTCATCGCTTTGGGAAGCAGCGAGTTGACTCTTCAATTGCGCGATTTCTTTCTCCAAAGCCTTTTGATGCTCTAAGGTTTGTTTGACCTTCAAGCTCAAGTCCTCTGGGGTGGACTTCAATAAAGCGGCGACCTCGCTCAAGCCATTTTGTAGGCCTGCCACATAGGCCAAAGCCCTCTCACCACAAACCGCCTCGATCCTTCTCACCCCAGCGGCCACACCACTCTCACTCAGCACCTTAAAGAGTCCAATATCACCCGTCGCACTCACATGGGTACCCCCACAAAGTTCACGACTCTCGCCAATGCTCAGCACCCTGACCACTTCGGCGTACTTTTCACCAAAGAGCATCATCGCGCCAGTCTTCTTGGCAGACTCCAAATCCATCTCCTTGGACTGCGTATCTGTGTTGGTCAGGATCGCATGGTTGACATGCGCTTCAATGGCCTTGATTTGATCTTGGGTGAGAGGAGCATGGTGCGCAAAGTCAAAACGAGTTCTCTCGGAGGAGACCAAGGAGCCCTTTTGCTGAACATGCTCGCCAAGAACGGTCCTCAGAGCCAAATGCATCAAATGGGTCGCAGAGTGGTGCCTGGCGGTGGCCACTCGGCTCAGTGGATCCACACGAGCCTCCAAGACATCCCCCACTTTGATCTGCCCCTTGCTCAAGACCCCCCAATGCGCGAAAACATCGGACTTGATTTTTTGAGTATCGGTGACATCGAATTGAGCTGTAGAGGAGCAAAGCGTGCCTTGATCTCCCACTTGTCCACCACTCTCAGCATAAAAGGGCGTGACGTCCAAAACAATGGTGGCCTCTTGTTGGGGCATGATGTGATCCACCGATTGAGCGTTCACGTAAAGCGCAAGTACTCTGGCACTCGAGCTGAGTTCTCCATAACCCACAAAGGAGCAGGATGGGCCTTGATAATCCAAGGATTTGTCCATCTTGAATTTACCGGCCATTCGAGCCTGAGATTTTTGACGATCCATGGCTTGTGAAAAACCAGCTTCATCGATCGCAATGCCCTTTTCTCGACAAACATCAGCGCTCAGATCCAATGGGAACCCGTAAGTGTCATGCAATTTGAAGGCCAACTCACCGGGCAACACTTTGGCGCCGTCACGGAGCGCTTGCTCCAAAATCTCCATCCCAATCTCTAGGGTTTCAAAGAAGCGCTCCTCCTCTTGTTTGAGGGTTTGGATGATTTTGTCCTCGTTCTTTTTCAAGCTCGGGTAAGCGTCTCCCATGACGCGCACCAAGTCGGGCACGATTTTATGGAAGAAGGGCGTTTTTTTACCCAATTTGTAACCGTGGCGAATGGCCCGACGAATGATCCGTCTTTGGACATAGCCTCGGCCCTCATTGCTGGGAACAACGCCATCGCTGATCAAAAAGGAAGTGGCACGAATGTGGTCTGCAATCACCTTCAAGGAGTTGTTGCCCAAGTCCGCACAACCCGTCTCTCTTGAGGCGGCCTTGATCAACTCTACAAATAAATCGATCTCATAATTGCTGTGCACGTGTTGCAAGATGGCAGCCAAGCGCTCCAAACCCATGCCAGTGTCAACGCATGGAGCAGGCAGCTTTTTAATGCTGCCATCGGCTTGCATGTCGAACTGCATAAAAACGTTGTTCCAAATTTCAATGTAGCGATCCCCATCTTGGTCGGGGCTGCCTGGAGGGCCTCCGGCCACTTCTGGACCGTGGTCATAGAAAATTTCAGAACAAGGGCCACAAGGACCCGTGTCGGCCATCATCCAAAAGTTATCCGACTGGTAACGCGCACCTTTGTTGTCCCCGATGCGAACGACTCTCTCAGGTGGCAATCCAATCTCTTTGGTCCAAATGTCATAAGCCTCATCGTCTTCAAAGTAAACGGTGGCCCAAAGTTTCTCTTTGGGCAATCCATAAACATCGGTCAAAAGCTCCCAGGCCCACTTCAAACTGTCGGACTTGAAATAGTCTCCAAAGCTCCAATTGCCAAGCATTTCAAAAAAGGTGTGGTGTCTGGCGGTGTAACCCACGTTCTCCAAATCGTTGTGCTTGCCCCCTGCTCTGAGGCAGGCTTGAACCGATGTTGCACGTACATAGTGACGGCGATCTGCGCCCAAGAAAACATCCTTGAATTGAACCATCCCAGAGTTTGTGAACATCAAGGTGGGATCGTTGGCAGGCACGAGTGCACTGGAGTCGACGACGGTATGAGCTCGGGCAGCGAAAAAATCCAAAAATGTTTTACGAATTTCGGCAACAGAGAGTTGAGCAGTACTCATGAAGGGTGACCCATTGAAAGAAGGAGAAACAAACAGCGCCGCTGTGAGCCATAAGGTGCGCGCGATCTAAGAAGCGCAGCAAGAGTGTCAAGTGCGTGATTATATTTTGCCTTTGAAGACCCTCACTCCCCATTCAAAGATTTCCAACAATTAAGCTTTCTCGCCATGGAGCCACCCAGGACAACACCCTTTGCCGCTTGGGTGAACTTCGTCACCGCCAAGAGCCAAACACCCGAAATACGGTAAAGCCTCAACTCAGACACCTGAACGATCATAAAACCAGCAGGAAACCATCAAAAAAAGAGCTAAAAACAACTCATTTATTTAATAAAAAATAGATATTGTAAATAATAGATTGTATATAATGATTTTTAAATAGTTCTTTTTAACTACAAAGGGGCGATTCCATCATGAAAAGCAAAAACCTCTACCTTCACTTTTTAAGCCTGCAAGAGGACCTTGAGTTGCAAACGCAACCCCACATGGACTTGGAGTGCAGAAAAATTTTAGAAAACATTGCCTGGCGCTTCCAAGCTGGACAAGCCTTAACGGTCACCAAAGTGATGGAGTTGAATCACATCGCATCTGCAGCGACGATCCACAGGAAACTGGATCAATTGCGAGCGCTTGGGCTCATTCAAAACATTTATGTGGGCAACAACAGGCGCACCAAATTCATGGCGCCCACCAAACTCAGCAGTGCGTACTTTGAAAGGGTTGGAAAGCTGATGAACAAAACCGCCAAATTGCTCGAGCAAAAACCAAAAATGGCTTGATGATTGAAAAGAGGGTGTCGCGGGCTGTGTAAATGCGCGGTGTGAGAGCCATCTTTGAATCAAGCACAACGTCGCACCAAGGGTCCACCAAAGGCGCATCAAAGTCCCAGATGGCCCCACTGAGAGTGATCAAAGATGCAGCGACTTCTTCCCTCCCCTTTGGAGCTCAGCGATGATCAAACTCGAGTGTGCCAGGCGCGATGGGTTGGATACAAAAACTCCATATCCCTCGGCCCTTCATTAAAAGCTTGCACTTGGGGTCTCTTGGCGTCAGTGACGCCCACCCCATCTCTAGCGACTCACCACTCACTTCAAGAGCTCTACACCCGTCTTGCTTTGCACGTGCTCAAAGCTCACATCAGGCGCGAGTTCATGAATTTTTAAACCCTCTGGGGTGACATCAAAGACGCCAAGGTCGGTGATGATTCTGTCCACCACACCCACCCCAGTCAGGGGAAGCGTGCAAGACTTTAGAATTTTCAAATCCTCCGTCCCGTCCTTCTTTTTGGCCACATGCTCCATCAAAACAATGACGCGCTTGACCCCGGCCACCAAGTCCATGGCCCCGCCCATGCCCTTGACCATCTTGCCAGGAATCATCCAGTTGGCCAAATCGCCATGACCACTGACTTGCATGGCGCCCAAGATGGACAAATTGATTTTGCCCCCTCTGATCATGGCAAAACTGTCATGGCTTCCAAAGATTGAAGAGCCTTTGATGGTGGTGACCGTTTGCTTGCCCGCATTGATCAAGTCCGCATCCACCTCTTCTTCGATGGGAAAAGGTCCAATGCCCAGCATGCCGTTCTCCGACTGCAGCCAAACATCGATATCAGCGGACACATGATTGGCCACCAAGGTGGGGATGCCAATGCCCAAATTCACATAAAAGCCGTCTTCTAATTCTTTTGCAGCACGTGCTGCCATTTGATCTTGATTCCAAGGCATGATTAAACTCCAGACTTCTCGGTAATGGTTCTCTTTTCGATACGCTTCTCAGGATGGGCGTTCACCACGATTCTGTGCACGTAAATGCCTGGCAAATGCACTTGATCGGGCACCATGTCGCCCAGTTCAACCATCTCTTCGACTTCCACCACACAAATTTTTCCAGCCATCGCTGCTGCGGGGTTGAAGTTTCTGGCGGTGAGTCTGAACTGCAAATTGCCAGATGGGTCTGCACGGTGTGCTTTGACCAAGGCCACATCAGGCACCAATGCACGCTCCATCAAGTAGGTTTGACCATCAAAGTCTCGAGTCTCTTTGCCCTCGGCCACCATGGTGCCCACACCCGTTTTGGTGTAAAAGGCGGGGATACCCGCTCCACCCGCTCTTAACTTTTCGGCCAAAGTGCCCTGAGGGGTGAATTCCAACTCCAACTCACCGGCCAAGAACTGACGTTCAAACTCCTTGTTTTCACCCACATAGGATGCGATCATTTTTTTAATTTGATGCGTTTCTAGCAACTGACCCAAACCAAATCCATCCACCCCTGCATTGTTGGACACGACGGTGAGATCCTTCACACCAATGTCCTTGAGGGCAGCAATCAAGGCCTCAGGAATGCCACACAAACCAAATCCACCCACCGCCATCAACTGCCCATCAGCAACGATGTCCTTTAAAGCCGCATGTGCGGAATCGAAAACTTTGTTCAAAACACACTCCTCAACCAAAAATAAAAAATAAAACTTTCAAATCATTCTAATTCACTCCGATTGCCCAACCCAAAACCAGGGCACAGGCTGGGCTTGCTCATTCGCCCTTCAGCCCACCAGGTCTCGGATCCAAAGGGGCAAATCATCGGCTCTCTGGGTGGACCAATTGACCCAAACCACTGTGGCGCCCCCACTCGCAAAGATCACCCCTGGTTGATCCGCTCGCTCAATGGTGGTCCAAGACTCAAAAGTGGCTCTTTGGGGATCACTGGCAAAGAGTTTCAAACTCAACTCTCCAGGGTGAAAGAGTTGTTGATGAAAATTACAAAATGCATTCAATATCACGGGCCCAGCACCCATGGCCTTGTTGTCAAGCGCCAAGGTATGGAGCCACTCCATGCGGATGGTCTCCATGAAACGAAAATAAGACACATTGTTCACATGACCCAGGGCATCCATGTCTCCCCACCTGATGGGCATGCTCATTTGAAAGAGAAGCTTCTTTTGCGCAGGCAATTCGAGCCTCATAGCGCAAACCCATCATCAGCCGTGATGATGGCTCCATTGATGAAATGACTTTGTTCAGAACTCAACAAAACGATCAAAGCATCCAAATCGGATGGTGACCCTACCCTTTTTCTGGGCAACATGTCGATGAGCTTTTGGCCCTTCTCCGTGAGCCAGTGGTGGTGATTGATTTCTGTATCGATGTAGCCTGGACAAATGGCGTTGACATTGATACCAAACCTTCCCCACTCCAAAGCCATGGCCTTGGTCATCTGAATCACACTGGCTTTGCTCATGGCGTAGAGCCCGATTTGCGGCAAGACGCGAAGCCCAGCAACGGAGGCGATGTTGATGATGCGTGCACCTGGAAAACTCTCTTTCTCTACACCCATGGCGCGACCCAACATTCTTTTGCCCACCTCTTGGGCCACAAAAAAAGCCCCTCGAACATTGGTATCAAATACAAAGTCAAAGTCAGACTCTTTGACATCTTGTATTTTTTGAGTGGTGCTTACACCTGAGTTGTTCACCAAGATATCAATAGGCCCCACATCGCGCTCGATGTGCTCAACGGCCTTTGCAATGCTGGAGGTGACACTGACATCCATCAACACCACATGGGCTTGAAGGCCCTGCGCCTCCAATTGAGATCTCAAATCTTTGAGCCGATCAAGCCGCCGAGAAGCCAAAACCACCGTGGCACCCGCTTGAGCCAAAGTTTTAGAAAACTGTGCCCCTAGGCCACCAGAGGCACCGGTGATCAAAGCGACCCGACCCGACAAATCGATTGTGTAAGCCATGATGGTTCTCCGCCGTAAAAACTCACGTTGAAGGATAAAATGCAATTATTATGTTGTTCTTGCCCTGATAAAGCACAGAGTACAAAAAATTATTGCACCGTCTATCCCTTTTTTCTTGATTAAGAATTCACCACATGACCGATTCAGAAATACTTGCCCAATTTGGCCCCAGAGAGTCCATGGATTACGACGTTTTGATCGTTGGAGCGGGCCCCTCGGGCCTTGCCAGTGCCATCCACTTGAAACAACTGGCCTTAAAAAAAGGCACTGAGCTCTCGGTGGCTGTGTTGGAAAAGGGCGCTGAGCCGGGTGCTCATATTCTTTCTGGGGCCATCATGGACCCCAAGGCCTTGAGCGAACTTTTCCCCAACTGGAGGGAACTGGGGGCTCCTTTGCACCAAGAGGTGACCGACGACGCCTTTATGTTTTTGACGCCTAAAAGTGGGTTCAGGACGCCGCAATTTTTGCTCCCCGATTGTTTTCAAAATCACGGCAACTTCATCGTGAGTCTTGGCGAGGTCACGCGCTGGTTGGCCGAGCAAGCTGAGGGGCTGGGTGTGGAGATCTTCCCAGGATTCAGCGGTGCTCATTTGCTCTTCAATGAACAAGGGGGCGTTCGTGGCGTGGCCACAGGCAACATGGGGGTCTTAAAGGACGGCAATCCGGGTCCCCAATTTCAATTGGGCATGGAAATCCAAGCCAAATACACACTTTTTGCTGAAGGTTCTAGAGGCCACCTGGGAAAGGAAGTGATTGCTCACTTCAATCTAGACAAAGACAGCGACCCTCAAAGCTATGGGCTGGGTATCAAGGAGGTTTGGGAAATCGATCCTGCGCGCCACCAAGCCGGACTGGCGCTTCACAGCGCGGGTTGGCCGCTTGAGAACGACACCTACGGAGGCTCGTTCTTGTACCACTTGCCCGACAACAAGGTGGCTGTGGGCTTCATCGTTGGATTGGACTATCAAAACCCCTGGCTGAGCCCCTATGAAGAGTTCCAACGCTTTAAAACCCACCCCAACATCAGATGGTACTTTGAGGGCGATGAGTCGAAAGGCATCAAAGCCGGCAGACGCTTGGCCTATGGTGCGCGTGCCATCACCGCAGGCGGTCTGCTCAGCTTGCCAAAGACCATCTTCCCGGGCGGCGCTTTGATTGGATGCGATGCGGGCTATCTCAATGCAAGTCGAATCAAAGGCTCGCATGCGGCCATCAAATCGGGCATGCTCGCGGCCAAAGCCGCATTTGAAGCCCTGAGCGAGGGTCGATCAGGCGATGAGCTGAGCTTGTACCCGCAGCTCTTTCAGGAGAGTTGGCTCTACAAAGAGCTTAAAAAAGCACGCAACTTTAAGCAATGGTTTAAAAAGGGCTTCGTGATCGGCTCCATCATGACAGGAATCGAGCAAAAACTTTTTGGTGGACATGTGCCCTGGACCATCCACAAAACTTCCCCTGATCATCTGGCTTTAAAAGATGCCAAGGACTGTCCTCGCATTGATTACCCCAAACCCGATGGCAAATTGAGCTTTGATCGCCTGAGCAGTGTGTTCATCAGCAACACCAACCATGAAGAGAACCAACCCGCACACTTGACACTCAAAGACGCTGATGTGCCTTTGAACATCAATTACGCCAGATTCGCTGGACCAGAGAGCAGGTACTGCCCAGCAGGTGTCTATGAATACATCCAAGCTGACAACGGTCCAACCTCTTTTCACATCAACGCTCAAAACTGTGTGCATTGCAAGACTTGCGACATCAAGGACCCCACACAAAACATCGTCTGGGTCACACCCGAAGGTGGAGGGGGCCCTGTCTACGGCTCCATGTGAGTGCAGCAACGATCAACGACCCCATACTTCATTGACGCATCCATTGTCTTGAACCTCTCAGCTTTAAATCTCTAAACCATGACAAAATTTACACCTGAACACCAATGGATCCGTCTTATCGACGAGTCCCATTCATTGGCCTTGGTTGGCATCACCGAATACGCACAAGAGACCCTTGGCGATGTGGTGTACGTGTCCATCCCTCAAGTCGGAACAGCTTTAAAAGCCAACACGGTGGTGTCTGAAGTGGAGTCGGTCAAGGCCGCATCCGATGTCTTTGCACCTGTGTCTGGCGTGGTCACAAAAATCAACACTGCACTGATGGACGATCCTGGCATGATCAACAAAGATCCTTTGGGTGAAGGTTGGTTTTTCGAGATGAAAATGGATTCACTCGCCAGCTTAGACAGCTTGCTCGACTTGGATCAATACCATAAATTGATTGGAAAATAAATTTCGAACGATAAAATTTTTGACAGGTCAAAAAAGCGTTCAATGCGTGAAACATTTCTCAAAAGTGAGAACCAAAAACGCAATTTTTGCATCAAACGTTCAAATAACAAGCACGCCGAAGAAAGCCTTTATCTGTAAGCTTTTTTCATCTCAAAAACTCAAGTTACCCACAATTTCTGTGGACAACTTTGGTGAGTTTTTATGAGATGTTTCACAGACAAGTGATGCACCCTTTGCTCAGATCGCCAAGTTTGGGTTCACCGATTAAACGCAAAAAAAGATTGACAAATTTTCAATTCAAAATTTATTTTGAAAAGTAAGCTTTTGACAGCCTTGCAATACCCTCTTTGATCAATTCGGTGCTTGAAGTTGCAAAGGACAGCCTGAGCGTGGTGTGGTCTGCATGGTCTGCATAAAACGGCGCTCCTGGGACAAAGGCCACGCCCTCTTGAATGGCTTTTTTTGCAAAGGCAGTGCCGTCCGTCTCACCACCGTTCAATCCCGTCAAGCGGGTCCAAAAGAACAAGCCGCCTTTGGGTTGATTGAAAGACAAGCTGTCTCCAAAATGTATCTTGAGGGCTTCACCCATGGCGTGCGCGCGCTCTGCATAGACCTCCCTCACATGGGCCAAGGTGTTGGGCATGCGACCACTCTTTAAGTACTGCGCAGCCGTGGCTTGAGCGAAGGTGGAGGTGTGTGCATCACTGAACTGTTTGCACATCGTTGCCCTTTGTAAAAGGGCTGCAGGCGCCACCATCCAGCCCACACGAAGGCCAGGACTCAAGACCTTGCTCAAACTCCCACAATAAACCAACCAATCCCTTGAGCCTGGGACCAAATGCGTGAGAGAAAGCATGCTAGGCGCAGGCTCACCTTCAAAATACAAATCCCCATAAGGGTCGTCCTCAACCACGACGGTTTGGTACTTCACGGCCAACTCCAAGACTTTGATGCGACGCTCTAAACTGAGCATGGCACCGCTCGGGTTGCCAAATGTAGGAACCAAGTATACGAGCTTGGGGCGATGGGTTTGAATCATCTCTTCCAACAAGTCCACTCTCACGCCGTGCTCATCAATGGGCACACCAAGCACCTTGGGGCCATAGAGCTTAAAGCACTGAATCGTAGCCAAAAAAGTAGGCGCCTCAACGAGAGCAGTGTCTCCTTCATCAAGAAGCGTTTTGCCAATCAGGTCCAACGCTTGTTGGCTGCCGGTGGTGACGATAAGACCTGAGGCATCGATGTCGTTGATGCCTTTGGATTTCATGAAGAGTGCCAACTCCTCTTTGAGCGCAGGGTAGCCTTCAGTTGCACCGTACTGTAAGGCACTTCCAGGCGAATCGCGCAATACTTTCTCACTCGCTTCTTGGATGCCTTGAACATCAAACATGGCACTGTCGGGAAAGCCTCCAGCAAAACTGATGATGCCTGGTTGGCCCAGCAGCTTGAAGAGTTCACGAATGGCGGAGGTTTCTACACGGTCTAGGCGATGAGAGAATTGCATGTGAAAATGAGGGCTAAAAAGCTCTTTTGAAATGAAACAATGAAACGCGATCTTATTACACTTTTTTTCGAAACGCTCAAACAAGCCAATCCCAATCCGACAACGGAGCTTGAATACTCCAGCCACTTTGAGCTTTTGTGTGCGGTGCTGTTGTCGGCACAGGCAACGGATGTGGGTGTCAATAAGGCCACAAAAATACTATTTCCTGTGGCCAACACCCCACAACAAATCCTTGATTTGGGCCTCAAAGGGCTAGAGTCTTACATCAAAACCATTGGCCTTTATAAGAGCAAGGCCAAACATTTGATGCAAACATGCGAAATCTTGGTTCAACAACATCAAGGCGAAGTTCCAAGGGCGCGGGAACTTCTTGAAGCGCTCCCAGGGGTCGGTCGCAAAACAGCCAATGTGATTCTCAATGTGGCGTTCCATGAGCCCACCATGGCAGTTGATACACACATTTTTAGAGTCAGCAACCGCGTCGGCTTGGCCAAAGGCAAGACACCGCTTGAAGTGGAGTTGAAACTTTTGAAACGCATCCCAGAGCCTTACTTGATGCACGCACACAATTGGCTCATCTTGCATGGCCGCTACATCTGTAAGGCACGCTCACCCGATTGCATCAGTTGCCAAGTCATCGATTGCTGCTCTTACAAAGAGAAGAATCTTCCTCACCTAACCAAATCAAAAACGACTGCGAAAACGACTGCGAAAACGACTGCGAAAACGACTGCGAAAACGACTGCGAAAACGACTGCGAAAACGACCCCTAAAGCTTCACCAAAAACAGCTCAAAAATTAAAGCGCTTTTGATGCTGAGGGGGCTCTTAAAATCACATGGTGCGTAGGGGCATCTGTAACCGACTGCGCTTTCCCTTGAACCGTGGTGTTTGAGAGCTCTAGCACTTGAACACTGCCCTCAAAAACCCGCTCCAGCGATCGGTGCAAGTCGGGGCTTTTGGTGTCACCCCAAAACGCCATCTCCCCTTGGTTCAAGATCAACATGCTTTGTGCAGCCAAGGCCACATTCAAATCGTGAAGCACCGTGACCACCGTCACCCCTTGAGCCACCAAGGCACGCATCCATGCAATCCACTGTGACTGAAAAGGTGGATCCAATGCCATGATGGGCTCATCGAGCAGCAACACACCACTTCTCGTGCTCAAGGCCCTGGCCAACAAAACCCTTTGCACTTGCCCTGAGGACAAGGTGCTCATCGATCGATCTTGAAGGCCTCCAACTCGGGTCAAATCCATGGCCGCTTGAACCGACTCCTCATCTTGGAGTCCCCAAGTCGACCATGTTTTTTGATAAGGCAACCGACCTAAACACACCACATCGCGAACGCTCAAGTCGTCCACAAACGTGCCCTCTTGCCCCATCCAAGTGAGCGCTTGTGCTTTTTGTTTAGGCAACCACGCTTGAATCGCTTTTCCTCTCAAGAGCACCTCACCCGCGTAAGGGATCAAACCCGCCAAAGCTCTTAAGAGCGTGGATTTGCCTGCTCCATTGGGGCCCACGACACTCAACCACTGCGCACTGGGCAGAGTCAGCTGAATGTTTTTTAAAACGCTGGTCTGTCCAAGGCTGACGCTTAAATCACGACAACTCAAGGCCTCAGAACCATCAAAGGCTTCAACACTCGAGGTGTGATCGAGAAAAGACATCGCATGCATGGCGACCTTGTTCATGGTTGAATTGGAAGTGATGCGTTCATCAAATGAAGAAATCAATGATTGCTCGAATTCATGGCACTGCTGGGATTATTCTTCGATAAAAGCCTGAGCAAGTAAAGACCTCCCAGCAAGGCGGTCACGATGCCAATGGGCAACTCCTGTGCACCAGACAACCACCGGGCCAGCAAATCCGATCCCACGAGCAACAAGCCTCCCATCCACATCGACAACTCGAGCCATGCTTTGTAATGGGTTTTGACGAGTTGCCTGACCATATGGGGCGCTGCAAGCCCCACAAAGGCGATCAACCCGGTTTGGGCCACCGCACTGGCTGTGGCCAAGGACAATACGGCAATCAAAATGGAGCGCTCCAAACCCAATCGAAAACCCAAGCTTTTCGCCGTGTGTTCACCAAGCGTCAAGCCATCGAGCAAAGGGCTGTAGAGCCTAGAGACTCCAAAGCAGACCAAAAGCACCAGCGTCATGACCCAACACCCCTCTTGATCCACATGGGCCACGCTGCCGAGCAAGAAGTTTTGCAGCGCACCCAAGAGTGAGGGATGTCGCTGGAGGATCAAGTTGTTCAAGGACCCCAAAATCACACCGACCACCACACCACTGAGCAACAAGCGATGCGTGTGCAACACCCCTCGAGCCAAACTCAAGGTCAAAAGCACTGCAAGCACTGCCCCGATAAACGCCATGGACGTGATGCCCAATTGAAAAAGCATCGCCCCGGAGTCTTGGATGAACAGCCATCTTAAAACGATGCCCAAGCCTTGCCAAATAAAGGCCCCTGCTTGCAAGAGCGTATACATCCACTGGCCCATCAGGTGCGCTTGTTGTTCACCCCCCACTTGAGACAACATGCTCATGAGCAAAGCCAAAGTCACGCCAAGGGATGCCCCAGAGGCCGAGCCCAGTAAAAAGGGGTCGGCCAAAGGGTTTCTAAATAAACCCTGAGCCAACATGCCCGCCAAGCCCAGCAATGCACCACTGAGCCATGCCCCCAAAGACCTGGGCATCCTCAGCTGCCAAATGATCTCCTCCATCATCGGGTTGTGGCTCCTCAAATCCTCACAACACGACCAGCCCTGTGTGCCCATGACCAAACCCAAAGCGACACACAACCCACTCAGCACGACCAGTACAACTCGAAGGCTTTGGACACTCAGGCGTTTGTTGCCCCACAACATGTTCAACACAACTCTCACATGGGCCTCATCTTTTGGATACAGTCGACCACGGCTCGAAGGCCTAGAGCGACTCGGGGTCCTAAACGCAGCAAACGATCTGATTGCTCTTGATTCAACATGCAAACGCGCTCCTCGCTCACCGCCCTCAACAACCTCACCCCAGGCTTGGTTTTAAGGGGCTTGTCTTCCATGTGGGTGAGCACGATGATATCGGGGGACTGCCTCAATAGCCATTCTCGATCCATGCGAGGAAACTCACCAAGCGCTTGTGGCACCACATTGACCAGGGACAAGGGCTCAAGTAAGCGCCCGATGTAGGAGCTCTCAGAGGCGGCGTATCCCCCTGCCCCCACCTCCAAATAGATGCTTTTGCCCATCGACCACTTGGGCATTTGTATGCGCAAGTTGCGCAAATCCGAGTCCATGCTGTCGATCAAGCGCTCCACCGGCTCTTGTCCTTGCTGCTCTGCCTTTGAGGGCTCCACCAAATGAGCCAACTCGCGCAAGGTGTGCTTCATTTGCTCGAGGGTTTGAGGCTGAAAAACCAACACAGGCAAGCCTAAGGCCTCCAGCTTGGCGGTCAACTTGGCGTTGGATGCCGACATCAAAACCACATCTGGCTGAGCGCGCACCAAGTCCTCCAAGGAGGTGTCCCAAAGACCACCCAAGTGGGGCACAGACTGGACCCACTCTGGCCAATTCGAAGAACGGTCCACCCCCACCAAGCGGTCACAAGCGTTTAAGAGACAAATGCTCTCTGTCAAGGAGGGGTAAAGGGAGACGATGCGTTTGGCTGGGGAGACCAAATTGAAGGTCAAGCCTCGGTCATCGTGGATCACGCGGGCGTGCCCAAGAGACCCCATGAGTGCAGTGAGCGCAGTGAGCCCAACCAGCCCCGAGACCCAAAGGGCAAAAGCGCCAAGCCTGAGCGTCCAAGAGGGGTGTTGAGAAAAGCCAAACATACGCTATTCTTTCACAATTCAAAAGCCCAGCTCAAAAAGCACACTAAATGCTCAAAATACAGCAAAGCCGCTAAATTTACCGATCCAGAGCACCGCATTTACACTGAATGCTCTGATTGCCCCTTAAAATAACTTAATGTCATCTCTTAACTTGCAAGACCAACTCACTGATCGCATTGAGCGTTTGATCCTCCGTCACGAAGAGGTCAAGCGCACCAACGCCTTGTTGAGCCAACAAGTTGGGCAACTCACCCACGAGAGAGATCAGCTCAAATCCAGGCTCGAGACCGCTAGAAACCGCATCGATGCCCTGCTCGACCGTTTGCCTGAAGAGGCCCGCGTGAAGGACGTCAAATGAGTCAGATCGAAGCTCAAATCATGGGTCAAGGCTACGCTTTGGGTTGCCCTGAAGGGGCAGAGTCTCGACTGCAAGAGGCTGTGAGCGCGGTGGACTTGGCCATGTGCAAAATCAGAGATGCGGGCAAAATCAAAGCCCGCGAGAGAATTGCCGTGTTGGCAGCCATCAACATTGCCTTTGACCACCAAACACCCAGCGTTGAGCCCTCTAGCGCTGAGCCTTTGAGCGAAAAGGACATGATGCATTTGATCTCTAGACTCGATGAAGTACTGGCCGATGACGGCAAACTCCTCTGATCGAGCTTAAAAACTCAACTGGGGTGACTCCAAAATCCCAAGTGCGGTTCAATCAGTTCTTGCTGCATGGCTTTGACGGGTCCGATCACCTCAATGTCCTTTTGTCCAGCAGCAAAGACAGCTCGACTCGATAAATTCATGGTCGGGTTTTGCTCATGGTTGCCCGTCAAGTCAAGGAGCTCTCTCTCGCTCAAGCCGTAAACCAAACGCCCTATATGTGCCCAGTACTGTGTGCCGGAGCACATCGCGCAGGGCTCTACGGTCGTGACCAGTGTGCACTGCCAGAGGTAATGGGGCTCATATTTTTCATAAGCCCTTCTCGCCAAGGTGGACTCCGCATGGTTCACCGTGTCGATGTTGCCTTGTTGCTCAAGAACCGTGTGCAAATCGGGAGCGAGCAACACAGCACCAAAGGGATGGTGGCCCTCCCCTTTGGCTTGGAGCGCCACTTGGTTGGCGAGCCTTAAAGCCTCAAAGACCCATGGGGCCGTGGATGGTTCATTCATGCGGGTTCTCTCGCTAGAGGGGGGGTTCTTGTGAAAAAAGCTGAAATCACCTGAAAAGCCTTCAGGGGTTCTCACTTAAAAATTTTAACCCTTTCAATCCCTCGAGCTCACAAGTCTTTTACAATGAACTGGTCTGCAGGTCTTTTAGACTTTATATTTCCTTGAACCAATGCTCTTAGAGCCAGGGCTTGGAACATCAGCTGATGAGCGTGATCGTCTCGCGTCAGATGAACCCAACGTCAGTTTGACCTCGCCCACCTGAACCCCCACGTTCAGGATGACGGTCTGGAAGACTTTGCAGACACCTTTTCCCAACTGTCTTTATACCTTCACTTTTAAAGGGTGAGCACTGGCCAAACCTCCTGATGGGTGGCTCAGCTCAATGACTCTCCCCACCCTTGAACGCAACCACCTACTCAATCATGATGGACATCCCCATTCCCGAACTGTTGGCCTTGGCAGGCCTGGGTTTAGTCACCGGCTTTTTAGCAGGTCTTCTCGGCATTGGAGGGGGCATGGTCATGGTGCCCTTTCTCACCTTCTTCATCGGCCTTCACGGCGTATCGACTGACTTGTGTGTGAAGATGGCCATTGCGACCTCCATGTCCACCATTGTCTTCACCTCCATCTCCAGTGTGCGTGCTCACCATGCCAAAGGCAATGTGCGCTGGAATTTGGTCAAACAACTCACACCAGGCCTCTTGATCGGAAGCGCCATCACGAGCCTTGGCGTGTTCAATTACTTGCACGGTGCCTACTTGGGGATCATCTTTGCCTTGTTCATCACGTTTTCTGCCACGCAAATGTTTTTGGACAAAAAACCACCTGCCTCTCGCCAATTTCCAGCGAAGTGGGGCGGCCTCTTCGTGGGTGTCGTGATTGGCTTTATCTCTGGCTTGGTGGGCGCGGGTGGCGCCTTCATCAGCGTGCCCTTCATGCTGTTTTGTAACATCCCCATCTTGAATGCGGTGGCCACCAGTGCAGCGCTCGGCTTTCCCATCGCCTCGGCCAATGCGCTCGGCTACATGATTGCAGGATGGTCCACACCAGACTTGCCCCCTCACTCCTTTGGCTATGTGTGGCTTCCAGGATTGATTGTCATTGCCAGCTTGAGTGTGTTGACCGCACCCTTTGGTGCCAGGACCGCTCAGGTTTGGCCGGTGAAGAGATTGAAGCGATTTTTTGCCAGCATCCTCTACCTTTTGGCCATTTACATGGTCTATAAAAGCACCCGTTGATCAAGGACCTTTGAGCTTGAAGCTTTAGGCTTGATGCTTTAGTGATAAGCTCAATGCGTGAAGCGTCAACAAGTGCTTCAGCTTGGACTGCCTTGGGGACTGCCGCTGGAGATGAAGCCCTCCACCTTTTGAACCCAACGGCTCATGGACAAGAGCAAATCGTTTTGCGAGAAAGAGCAACTCTCCTCGGTGAACAAGGCGCTGCTCTCAAAACGATCGATCAAATCGAGCCAAAGGTCTTGGTAAGGTTGGCGCAACTGAAGTTGCTCACCTGGCCAGTTCTTGAAGGCCTCGCTTGGCCATTGCCTTGCCCATTGGAGGAATTCAAAGAGTTGAATGTCTTTGCTCTGGTAACGAGCAAGCATTTGACTGTACTCCGCATAGAGCTTGGCTTTCATGATGGGTGTCTATCCACTTAGGGGTGAAAGATTCGAAGGTCACCACTTTATCACGTCATCTTCATTCTTACTGACCACCACGGTTTCACTTGATCATGGAGCGGTATGGCTCATGGCGCTCAATGGCCGCTTGGAGATAGGCTTGCACTTGAGACTCAAAATCAAGCGCATCACAAGCCAAGACATGCCGCTCAGGCATGGACCTGAGCCATGTGAGCTGTCGTTTGGCCAATTGTCTGGTGGCGGCCAGACTGGTTTGAACAAAGACCTCATACTGAGGCGTCAGAGTCCACCTTTGAAGTTGTTGAGGACCCGGCCACATCAAGGGCAACTCCCCTTCTACAGACTCCATGGATTGCCAAAACTGCCAAGCTTGACGGTAGCCCACGCAACGCATGCTGGGGAGCTCTGCATTCAAAACCGGGTTCTTGTAGAGCGCATAAGACTCCTGCATGAAACCCTCTGCCAACATCTGCTGGAACCTGTGCTCAATGTTGGCATGGAGCCAAGCGCGATTAGCCGGTTCAAAGGAGAGCGTCAAGCTTCTTAAAGCTTGCCCTGGCTTTTCTCCCTCAGGCTCCAAGGCAAGGGGGGCGTATTTGGATTGAAAGGCGGAAATACTTTGCCCAGTGATGGACCACACTTCCAGCGCTCTGGCAATGCGCTGAGCGTCTCTGGGCGCCAAACGAGCGGCGGTGACCGGATCCAGCGCTTCGAGTTTTTCATGCATCTTGGGCCACCCTAAAGCGTTGGCCTCTTGCAAAATGCGCTGCCTGGTGGCGGGATCGGATGGGGGCAAATCGTCCAAGCCACGCACCAAGGCATTGAAATACAAAAAGGTCCCCCCCACCACCACGGGTATGGCGCCTCGAGACCGGATGTCCAGCACCAACTGCTTTGCGGCTTTGGCGAAATCAGCGGCGCTGAAGGCCTCTTCAGGCGAGAGGATATCGATCAAATGATGGCGAACCGCTTCACGCTCTTTGAGCGTGGGTTTGGCCGTGCCGATGTCCATGCCTTGGTAGACCAAGGCAGAGTCCATGCTGATGAGCTCAATGCGATAGCGCTCACCCAAGGCCATGGCCGCACGCGTCTTCCCACTGGCAGTGGGGCCCACCAGGGCCAAAAAGTCCCAATGGCTGCCCGAGGGGTCAGAAGGGATTGGTCCTGGCTCCAAGGGGCATGTTGGCGTCAAATCCATCACCCCTCCAACCCTTGAGCGTGCAGGCTTTGCGAACTTTTGAAGAACACGCCCACGCCCATCACCGCCCTCTGAGAAAGAGGGCGTCCAAAGCTTTCATGGAGAGGGCTTGCCAAGTCGGACGACCGTGGTTGCACTGGTCAGACCTCTCGGTTCTCTCCATTTGTCTGAGCAACTCATTCATCTCTTGCAAGCTCAACTGCCGATTGGCCCGAACAGCACCATGACAAGCCATGGTGGCCAAGAGCTCGTTTCTGGCTTGCTCCACCACAAATTGCCCCGTGTTCAAGGACAACTCATGGAGCACCCCTCTGGCCAAGGCGACCAAGTCCCCATCGACCAATGGGGCCGGCACCGCTCGGATCACCAAGGTCTTGGTGGACAAGGCCGAGAGGTCAAATCCCAAAGACTTTAGACTGTCTGCACACTCCTGGGCGACCACCATCTCGTGATCGGTTGCAGAAAAACTTTGTGGAATCAGCAAAACTTGGCTGCTGATGGACTGGGCATCGAGCTGGGTTTTGAGCCGCTCGTAGACGATTCTTTCATGCGCTGCATGGATATCGACCAAGATCAGGCCCTGGGCGTTTTGCGCCAACAAATACACCCCATGCAATTGGGCCAGTGCACGCCCCAAAGGCCAGTCTTCTTTGTCGTCCCACGAGCTGACAGAGGGGGTTGGCTCTGGAAGGGGGGATGAGACCCCGTTCAAGGCCCAAGAGGACGCCCCCCCCGAGAACTCGCCAGGAGGTGTGGAAGGTGAAGAGGGTGTTGAAGGTTCATGAAGCGGCGAAGTGGGCCGCTCCGTGGGGTCCTGGAGCGCACGGTCTTCACCGCCTTGGGAGCCGTCTGGCGGCACTTCGGACCACAGGCGCTCGACTTGTGAGATTTGATGGGCCGCCCAATCGATCTTTGACTGTTGCCAAGTTGCAGTGGGCTGCACCCAGGGCTTTGGAGCGGCACTGAAAGTTGGCGCGGGTGACGCCCCTTGGTCCCAAGAGGTCGTGACGGCACTGGAGGACTGCATGGGCTCAGAGGCCATCCCCACCCGAGGAGAGGACAGGGCTCGCCCAATGGCGTGCATAACGAGTTGGTGAATGTCTCGTGAATCCCGGAAGCGAACCTCTATTTTGGTGGGGTGCACATTCACGTCCACTCGCTTGGGATCGATCTCAATGAACAAGACATACACCGGTTGCTTTTGGCCATGAAGAACATCTTGATAGGCCACACGAACAGCGTGGGTGATCACCTTGTCTTTCACAAAGCGCTGGTTCACATAAGAGAACTGCTGATCGGCTCGACTCCTTGCGGCCTGAGGCAAGCCAACACGGCCATAAACGCGAAGACCGTTTTCCGCGTGATCGATGCTCACCGATTGCTCCAAAAACTCCGCCCCCAAGACATCGGCCACTCGTTTGTCAAAGGCACCATCTGGGTCTTGGGGGGCTCTCCACTGCTCGATCAATTTACCCTCTGAGTAAATGGAGAATGAAACCTGGGGTCTCACCAAAGCATGCCGCTTGACGGCCTCCACACAATGGGCCAATTCAGTGGCATCGGTTTTGAGGAATTTGCGCCTCGCGGGTGTGCTGAAGAACAACTCCCTCACCTCAACGCTCGTCCCAAGCCCCCTGGCCACCACGCTCAACTCGCCCGAGCGTGCCTCAAGAGACATGGCCTGGGCTTGATCAGCGGGCCGAGAGGCGATGGTGAGCTCGGAGATGGAGGCAATCGCTGCCAAAGCCTCGCCTCGAAAACCCATGGAGGCCACGCTCTCCAGATCTTCCAAGTTGCTGATTTTGCTGGTGGCGTGGCGCTTCAAAGCCAAGGACAATTGGTCTTGGTGAATGCCCACACCATCGTCCTCGACACTGATCAACCTCACCCCGCCCGCTTGGAGCCGAACGGTGATGCTTGAAGACTGGGCATCCAAGGCGTTGTCGACCAACTCACGCACGACCGATGAAGGCCTCTCGACGACCTCTCCAGCCGCAATTTGGCTGATCAACTCTTGAGCCAACTCCGCAATGGGTCGCTTGATGAAGGGTGAGTGGGAATGGGATGGGGGCATGGGGGTGTTCACCTCACTATTTTAGGTCAGTTCACGCCCTCCATTGAAATCGATGGATAATGCTTTCATGGACATCATTGGTAATTATTTAGCGCTCATCTTGCATGTCGACCAAGTGCTGAGCGCCTGGGTCACAGACCATGGGGCTTTGACTTATGGCTTTGTTTTTTTGGTGATCTTTGTCGAAACGGGCTTGGTTTTCATGCCCTTCTTGCCCGGTGACTCCCTGCTCTTCATGATCGGTGCACTCTGCAGCACGGGGCTCATGTCGATGCCATGGGCTTTGGGCGTGTGCATATCTGCCGCCATTCTTGGCGACCAAGTCAACTACTCGGTGGGGCGTCATCTTGGCAAGCATTTGCTCCACCCCCCTTTTTCCAAATGGATCAAGCTCGAAGCGCTTCATCAAAGTGAGATCTTTTTTGCAAAATGGGGCCCTTTGGCCATCATTTTGGCCCGCTTCATGCCTTTCATTCGCACCTTTGCACCCTTTGTGGCAGGTGTGTCGAAAATGCACCGACTCACCTTCTCCACGTTCAATGCCGTGGGCGCTGTGATTTGGGTGATGGGCGTGGGGATGATGGGGTACTTGCTTGGAGAGATCCCCTGGGTCAAAGCCCATATCGAGGCCTTGGTCTTGGCGCTGATCATCGGACCGGGTTTACTGGCCATTTGGGGGAGCATGAGAACCTCATCGCGAACTTGATCGCGAACTTGATCGCGAACTTGATCGCGAACTTGATCGCGAACTTGATCGCGAACTTGATCGCGAACTTGATCACACACATCACTTTGAT
>CAIZIT010000048.1 GCA_903933115.1 uncultured Burkholderiales bacterium | reverse complement strand
TGTATTGCACAAGCGCCCGCTCGCGTGGCGTTCATCAACACGGGCTTTCTCGATAGAACAGGCGACGAGATGCACACCTCCATGCTGGCAGGCCCCATGATGCGCAAAGGTGACATGAAGTCGAGCGCATGGATCCAGGCCTATGAAAAAAACAACGTCTTGGTGGGCCTGTCTTGTGGCCTTCGAGGCAAGGCACAAATTGGCAAGGGCATGTGGGCCATGCCAGATTTGATGGCCGATATGCTCAAGCAAAAAATCGCTCACCCCTTGGCAGGTGCCAACACGGCTTGGGTCCCCAGCCCCACGGCGGCAACACTCCACGCCCTGCATTACCACCAAGTGGACGTCTTTGCCGTTCAAAAGAAACTAGAAAAGAGCACCGACAACCCCACACACGATCAATTGCTCACGGACTTGTTGACCATCCCCGTGGTCGCCGAGGCCCATTGGAGCAAAGCCCAAATCCAAGAGGAGCTCAACAACAACGTGCAAGGTATTTTGGGCTATGTGGTGCGCTGGGTGGAGCAAGGCGTTGGCTGCTCCAAAGTCCCTGACATCCACAACATTGGGTTGATGGAGGACCGGGCAACGCTCAGAATCTCAAGCCAACACATTGCCAACTGGTTGCACCACGGCGTGGTCTCCTCTCGCCAAGTGCGTGAAACCTTTAAAAAGATGGCCGCCGTCGTGGATGCTCAAAACCAAGGTGACCCCGAGTACGTGCCCATGGCCAAGCAGCTGGAGCACTCCATGGCCTATCAAGCGGCCCTGGATTTGGTCTTTAAAGGCAAGGCTCAACCGAGTGGCTACACCGAGCCGCTGCTTCATGCGTGGAGGCTACAGGTCAAGTCGACAAGGAGCGCTTGAAAAGCATAGGGCGTCTTAAGCGTTTTATGCGCTTAAGTATTCATCTATTTACCTATTTACCCCTTCACGCCTTCCCCCTTTTGCCACCAGGTCAACCCTCGAGCCTCCCCCAAGGCTCCTCACCTCGAAAAGATCAGTATGAGCAGTCCTTTTGTCCAAACCCTGAAGGCGAAAGCCTTTAAAGTCCTGCTTGTGATCGTGGGATGCGGCTTGGTGATCCCCTTGGCGTACCTCCTCTTTGCCTACTCTTTTGCCTACTCTCAAGGCGAGAGCGTTGGCTTTGTGCAAAAGCTCTCCTACAAGGGCTGGGTTTGTAAAACCTGGGAAGGCGAGCAAATCAGATCCATCGCCAATCTTCAAACTGCGCCCGACAAGTTTTTCTTCACGGTGAGGGATGATGAGGTGGCTGAAAAAATCAACCTGAGCATCGGCCAAAAGGTGGTGTTGGAGTACGAGGAGCACAAAGGCTTGCCCAACTGCTTTGGGGACACCGGCCACTTCATCGTGAACGTGAAACCAGCCCCTGCACAGTGAGCGCAGTCAAGCAGCACCCCTTTGCCAAGACCAGGGGGAGCGTTGCCGAGTTCAGATGGACGATGACGCATCTCCAATGGGTTCTCGGCACGTCTTGCCAAGAAGCGGCTCGAAAAAACCAGATGACTTGAAGCCTGGGGATAGGTCACTGGCCAAGTGGATGATGTGAAAGCAAGTCTCGAAGGCTTCACACGCGCACGCGCTTTGGTCGCCTGGCCCTACAACTGACGCGTCAGTTCTTCCACAAAATGTGCGGCCACATCAAATCCCGTTTGGTCCGTGATCTCTTGAAAGCATGTGGGGCTCGTGACATTGATCTCGGTCAATTGTTGACCAATCACATCAAGCCCCACCAAGAACAAACCCTTGTCACGCAAGATGGGGCCGATCTCTTGGGCGATCTCCAGATCTTTGGCGCTGAGCGCTTGGGCCACCCCTAGGCCCCCAGCCGCCAAATTGCCCCGCACCTCTGAGCCTTGAGGAATGCGGGCCAATGCGTAAGGCACGGGTTCTCCATTGATCAACAAAATGCGTTTGTCGCCACGTTGGATGTCAGGAATAAAGCGCTGCGCCATGACGGTTTGAGCCCCGTCCATGTTGAGCGTCTCAATCAAACTGCCCAAATTCAAGCCGTCGCTCTTGACCCTGTAAATGCCTTTGCCCCCCATGCCGTCCAAAGGCTTCAAAATGATGTCTTGATGCTCTTGATGAAAAGCCTTCAGTTGCTCCGCATCTTTACTGACAAGGGTTGGGCTGATCAGGTGTGGGAAATTCAAGATCGCCAACTTCTCTGGATGCTCTCTGAGGGCGGTGGGGTCGTTAAAGACCCGAGCGCCCTCCTTTTTGGCGTGGCTCAGCAGGTGGGTGGCGTAAAAATACTCGACATCAAAAGGCGGATCCTTTCGCATCAAAACCGCAGAAAAGTCTCTCAAGGCTTTGACCGAGAGCTCCTCTTTGATGAACCAGTGGTCGCTGGAGCTGGCTTCAAGCTTTAAGCGTGCAACTCGGGCTTTGACCGCGTCGCCACTGCGCCAAGACAAATCGCCCACCTCACATGCGTAGATCTCTATACCCTGCCGATCACAAGCCCTCATCATCGCAAAGGTGGTGTCCTTTTGGATCTTGAACGTCTCGAGTGGGTCTGCCACAAAAAGTATCTTCATGGGTTGGACTCAGTCGTAGACTTCAGCATTGGGATCGGTCGACTCCAGCTCATAGCTGGCCGCCAACATCGCCAATCGGGCAATCACCCCATACATGTAAAAGCGATTGGGCACACTCGCACCCGCTTTCAATCCGGGTTGGGGCGTGTGAGCGCTTTGCTCAAAGGCCAAGGGCACAAAGGAGGCTCCAGGCGCATTTAAATTTTCATCAACCCCCCGCTCAGCGTGGACCCGGTAAAAGCCCCCCACCACATAGCGGTCCATCATGTAGACCACGGGCTCGGCCACGGCATCGTTGATGCGCTCGTTGGTCAAGACGCCCTCTTGCACAATCACCTCGGTCAAAGACTGGCCGTCCTTGGTGACACTCATCTTGTTTTTGGTTTTGCGGTTCAAGGCGTCCAAATCTTTCACATCCCTCACCGTCATGATGCCCATGCCGTAGGTGCCGTTGTCGGCTTTCACGACCACGAAGGGTTTTTCATGGATGCCGTATTCTTTGTATTTTTTCCTGATCTTCAAGAGCAAACTCTCCACCGTGCTCTTCAACTCCTCAAGACCCAGCCCTTCCGAAAAACTCACCCCCGAGCAGTGCGCAAACATGGGGTTGATCAACCACGGGTCAATGCCCAGCAACTTACCGAACCGCTTCGTGACTTCCTCATAACTGGCAAAGTGCTGGGACTTTCTCCTCACACTCCATCCGGCATGCAAAGGGGGGAGCAAATACTGCTCATGCAAATCTTCCAAAATACCCGGTATGCCCGCGCTCAAATCGTTGTTGAGCAATATCGTACAAGGGTCGAAGTCTTTGAGCCCCAGTCGGTACTTGCCTCGGATCACGGGCTCCAAGGTCACTTGCTCACCATTGGGCAAATCGATGACCGTGGTCTCTTTGATCTCTGGGTTGATCGAGCCAATGCGAACATTCAAACCGGCCATGTAGAAAATGCGCTGCAACTGCGCAACGTTGCTCAAGTAAAACGAATTCCTGGTGTGGTTTTCTGGAATCACGAGCAAATTGCGCGCCTCAGGACATATTTTCTCAATCGCCGCCATCGCCGCTTGCACCGCCAAGGGGAGCATCTCTGGGGTCAAATTGTTCCAACCACCGGGGTACAAATTGGTGTCCACGGGTGCGAGCTTGAAGCCCGCATTTCTGATGTCCACCGAGGAATAAAAGGGTGGCGTGTGCTCCATCCACTCCAAGCGAAACCATCTCTCGATGGCAGGCATGGAGTCCAAAATTCTTTGCTCCAATTCGTTGATGGGGCCTGTCAGTGCGGTAATGAGATGGGGAACCATAGCGTGTGCTCTCGTCTTTGGACCAAGTTGTCCGGAATGGGGGATTTTAAGCCTTTAAGGCCAGCGCTGCTGAGAGATGGGGCCCCATGGGCAAAAGAGGGGTCAAGGGGACGTGGCCCGCCCCAAGACACGCGAGCAGCTGCGCCTCAAGAGCGCACTTCACCCTGACCCAAAACAATGTACTTGAGTGAGGTGAGCCCCTCCACCCCCACCGGGCCTCGAGCGTGAAATTTATCGGTCGAGATGCCAATCTCGGCCCCGAGTCCGTACTCAAACCCATCTGCAAACCGTGTGCTGGTGTTGACCATGACACTGGCCGAGTCCACCTCTCTTAAAAACCGCTGTGCGTGCACATGGTTTTGGGTGAGGATGGCATCCGTGTGTTGGCTTGAGAACTGGTTGATGTGCTCAATGGCCGCATCCAGACCCTGCACCACCTTCACGCTCAAAATGGGCGCCAAATACTCCTGCGACCAATCCTCGAGACTTGCCTTGACCAAGAGCGTTGGATCATGGGGCAAACTCGACAAGCAGTCCCAAGTTTGCTCACACACCCTCAACTCCACACCATGGGACCACAAGTTGCTCGCAATTTTCGGCAGCATCTCCAAAGCCACCGCCTCATGGACCAGCAAACTCTCCATCGCATTGCAGGGGCTGTATTTTTGAGTTTTTGCGTTCTCAATCACCTTCAAATACATCTCTTGATCAAGCGCATCGTCGACATAGGTGTGGCAATTGCCATCCAAGTGCTTGATCACCGGCACTCGGGCTTGCTCTGTGATCCGTGCGATGAGCCCCTTGCCGCCCCTGGGAATGATCACATCCACCCACTCAGGCGAGCTGATCAAAATCCCCACCGCCTCCCTCGAGGTGGTTTGGACCAACTGCACACATGTCTCAGGCAAGCCATTCATCCCCAAGGCCTTTTGCACCAAAAGTGCCAAAGCTTTGTTGGACTCAATGGCCTCGGAGCCCCCTCTTAAAATGCAGGCGTTGCCGCTCTTGATCGACAAGGACGCCGCCTCAATGGTGACATTGGGGCGGCTTTCATAGATCATGCCAAAAACACCAATAGGTACACGCATCTGACCGACTCGAATCCCGCTGGGCTGCTCCTTCAAACCCGTCACCTCACCAATCACATCGGGCATCAAGGCCAATTGCTCACACCCCAAAGCGCAGGTCTGCAAAATGCTGGCGCTCAACTTCAAGCGATCGAACAAGGGACCGGTGACGCCGCTGCGCTTTGCGTTGGCCAAGTCAATTGCATTGGCCTCGAGGAGCGAGCGCTCCTCTTGGCGTAAAAGCTGGGCCAAGGTGACCAAAGTCTGTCTTTTTTGTGCAGCGCTCGCCTTGGCGATGTGCCGGCTGGCTTGACGCGCAGCCCGTCCCAAGGTTTCAATTTGTTCGTGAAGGGTATTGCTCATAGGGACTATTTTGACAGAGAACAGCTCTTGGCGCACAAAAACGCCAATTGCTGCAAAGCCATCCATGGGTTTTCTGGCCAATTGGGCGCCTTCAAGCCTTTGACCACCCCATCGACTCGGTGACAAGCTTGGAGCAGCCGCTCGAGCACATGGATGCTCAAGTGCCCCATGATGCGCTCCATCAGCTTTTCTTTTTGGCCCCAAACACGGTACTCCTTCAAGACCATGGGGAGCGCCTTTCCCGTGAGGAGGGCTGTTTTGATTTTGTAGAGCAAGCGCATGTCTTCTGTGAGCGCAAAATGCACCAACACCGCCGACTCCCCCTCGGCCTCCAAGCCATCGATCATGCGCTGAACCCGAGAGACTTGGCCCGACAAAACGGCCTCCGACAATTTAAACACATCAAAGCGCGAGACGTTCATGACCGCTTGCTGCACTTGCTCCAAGCTCAACTCTCCACTGGGGTAGAGAAGGCCTAGTTTTTGCACCTCTTGATGCGCCGCCAGCAAATTGCCCTCGACACAAGCCACAAAGAATTGGAGGGTCTCTAGGCCCTCCGCTCCTTGGCGAACCCTTTGGCCTTGAAGAGAAAGCCTCTGAGCAATCCAGTTCGACAGAGAGGCGCGCTCCACATTTTGGACCACGAAGATGGGCGCAGCCGACTCGAGCGACTGATGCCAAGCGCTGGACTTGGTGGCGCGGTCCAATTTGGGCAAAGTGATGAGCAAAATTTTGTCCGGCAAGTCTGCCCCAGCCGTTTGCAAGGACTCCACACTGGCCACCAGTTGCTCAATGGCTTGCGCGCCCTCTTTACCGGGTTTGCCGCTTGGGATTCTGAGCTCTATCAACTGCTTATCTGCAAAGAGCCCCATGGATTGAAACTCCGACATCACTTGGGACCAATCGAAATGCGCGCCCATGACGGTGAAGACTTGGCGCTCGGTGTAGCCCGCCGCCAAAGTCGCCGCTCTCAACTCATCGCTCATCTCTTGCACGAGCAAGCCCTCATCCCCCTCGATGACATACAAAGGAGACAAACCTCTTTTCAAATGGGCCGTGAGTTCAGTGCTGATGGGGCTCATGTACGTTTGGGCAATTTGAACCCCAAAAGGGCATCCAATTCACCGTTCAATCCAAGGTTTTGATCGCCGCCAAGCGACGCAGTATTTGATAGGTCAAATCCGTTTGCATGTTTTGGTAGAGCAACTCCTCTTCCATCTCTTTGGCCAAGACTGCACTTTCATTGAAGCTGATGTCTCTGCGCTGAATCATCTCCGACTCAGGGATCTTCTCGATACCTGAGGGCGTGCGAACTTTGAAGAGAATTTTGATGCGCAACTGAAACTCGCGAATGGCCCCCGTTGACGTTCTGCCAATGATGACCTTTTCTCGGATCACCGAATTCAAGTCAAAAATCATCTGCGCTTGATCCAAGTCTCTGGGGTCGAGCAAAATCTTGAGCCCCTTGACTTGGGACAAGACGGTCAGCAACTCCACCCCAAAGGGGTTGGTCGTGACGTTGTTCAAAAAAAGCGTCTTGAAAGCAAACTCCGGCGGGCGCCTCAACTCAAAGCCACATGAACCCAATAGCCAAGCGGACGTCAACACCCCAAAGCGAGCAAGGGTTTGAAGGGCTTGGCGTCTTGGGCTGGTCATCCGATCACCACATTGACCAGTCGTTTGGGGACCACAATGACTTTTTTGGCCGACGTCTGGCCAGCAGCCAGCATCAATTTTTGCGTCGCCTCGTGCGCGAGAGCCATCTCTTGGATCTGGGCTTCGCTCGCATGCACAGACACCGTGAGTGAGCCGCGGAGCTTGCCGTTGACTTGAAGCATCAACGCCAACTCTTGCTGCTCAAGCGCGTCCTCGTGCACCTCGGGCCACTTCACATCCAAGATCGGGCCCCATTGGCTCGTCAAGCCCAAATCACGCCACAAGGCCTCAGAAATATGGGGACAAACAGGGTTCAAGACCCTGAGCAAAATGCTCATCAACTCACAAAAGATGGCTCGATGCGCTTCAGGCCAAGTCATGGGGTCTTGCGCCTCCAGCAAATTGAGCATCTTCATCACGGCCGAGACCACCGTGTTGTACTGCATGCGCTCGTAATCAAAGTTCGCTTGCTTTAAGACTTGATAAATCTCCCGCCTCAACGTCTTCGCGCCCGCTTGAGGCTCGAGTGCGCTCAAGGCCTCAGGGCGCAGTGCAAGTGCAGTGGCCTCAGGTGTAAAGAGGGCCCGGCTTTCATAGGCGTACTGCCACAAGCGCCTTAAAAACCGAAAGCTCCCCTCAACCGCTGTGTCGTTCCACTCGAGTGTCGCCTCAGGAGGCGCGGTGAACATGGTGTACAAACGGGCCGTATCGGCACCATAGCGCTCAATCAAGGCTTGGGGGTCGACACCATTGTTTTTGCTCTTGCTCATGGTGCCCACGCCCTCGTAGTTCACCACGGTGCCCTGGGGGAAGTTTCCAAAATCTTTGGTGAGCTTGGCGCCCGTGACCTTGCCCGACTCATCGGTGATGTTCTCCAGATCTTGCGGCCAGAAATACTCCACCCCACCTTGGGGCGTTTTCTTGGAGTAAATGTGGTTGAGCACCATGCCCTGGGTGAGGAGTTTGGTGAAAGGCTCATCGACCTGTATGAGCTTCAAGTCGCGCATGACCTTGGTCCAAAACCGCGCATAAAGCAAATGCAAAATGGCATGCTCAATCCCGCCAATGTACTGGTCCATGGGCATCCAGTACTGAGCCCCCGAGCCAACCATGTGCTGGTCATCGTGCGGGTCGCAGTAGCGCATGAAGTACCAAGACGAATCCACAAAGGTGTCCATGGTGTCGGTCTCACGACGTGCTGCCACCCCACAAATGGGACACACCACGCCATGATGAAACGCTTCGTGGTGTGCCAAGGGGTTGCCCGAGCCGTCGGGAATGCAGTCCAAGGGCAATTGAACGGGCAGGTCTTTTTCGGGAACCGGCACGGCCCCGTGCTCGGGACAATGGATGATGGGAATGGGTGTGCCCCAGTAGCGCTGCCTGGAGATGCCCCAGTCTCTCAAACGCCATGTGGTCTTGAGCTCGCCCAAATTTTGAGCCGCCAAATCCTGGGCCACCGCTTGCACACAATCCTTGAAGAGGAGCCCATCGTAAGCCCCTGAATGCACGGCCACTCCAGGCCCTTTGAGCGCATAGTCGTCGCTCCAAACTTGGTCGTTGAAAGCCTCAAGCGTGCACTGCGTGCCCGGCACTTGCACCACTTGTCGGATCGGCAAGTGGTATTTCAAAGCAAAAGCAAAATCACGCTCATCGTGGGCCGGAACCCCCATCACAGCGCCGTCGCCATAAGTCATCAACACATAATTGCCCACCCACACGCTCACCTCTTGGCCCGTCAAGGGGTGGCGAACGACCAAACCGGTGTCCATGCCCTCTTTTTCTTTGAGCGCCATCTCGGCCTCTGTGGTACCCCCCTTTTGACACGACTCGATAAAAGCCTTCAAGCTTGGGTTGTTCAAGGCCGCTTTCGTGGCCAAGGGATGCTCAGGGGCCACCGCACAAAAGGTCACGCCCATGATGGTGTCGGCACGTGTGGTGAACACGTACAACTTGCCCTCATCAATCAGTTGGCCGTCTTCGCCTTGGATGTCGTGCTTGAATGCAAAACGCAAGCCCTCACTTTTACCGATCCAATTCTCTTGCATGAGTTTCACGCGCTCTGGCCATCCAGGCATTTTTTGCGCGGTCACAAAATCCAACAGCTCTGGGGCGTAGTCGGTGATTTTCAAATAGTAGCCTGGGATTTCACGTTTTTCGACAGGTGCACCCGTTCTCCAACCCTTGCCATCGATCACTTGCTCATTGGCCAAAACCGTTTGATCAACAGGATCCCAATTGACCACCTGTGTTTTTCGATAGGCAATGCCCTTTTCGAGCATTTTCAAAAACAACCATTGGTTCCATTTGTAATAAGCAGGCTCACACGTTGCAATCTCGCGCGACCAGTCAATGGCCAAGCCCATCGACTTCATCTGGGACTTCATGTAGGCGATGTTCTCAAAGGTCCACTTGGCGGGGGAGACTTTGTTCTTCAAGGCCGCATTCTCCGCGGGCAAACCAAACGCATCCCAGCCCATGGGCATCAAGACGTTGAAACCCTTCATCCTCAAGTGACGTGTGAGCATGTCATTGATGGTGTAGTTTCTCACGTGCCCCATATGGAGCTTACCGCTGGGGTAGGGCAGCATGGAGCAGGCATAGTATTTGGGACGATTGGCGTCTTCGACCACTTTGAACGCATCGACCTGCGCCCAAGCGGATTGAACCGCTTTTTCCACCTCTGTGGGATTGAATTTATCTTGCATAACTTTGATCACTTCATCTCTTCAATGCAGCCCAAGGACGTCGAACATATCAAACAGCCCAGACTTTTTATCGGCCAAGTAGCGAACCGCTCTGAGGCTGCCCTGTGCATAGGTGCTTCTCGAGGAGGACTTGTGGGTGATTTCAATGCGTTCACCCTCTCCAGCAAACAAGACCGTGTGGTCGCCCACAATGTCCCCACCTCGGATGGTCGAAAAACCAATGCTCAAAGGGTCTCTCTCACCGGTGTGTCCCTCACGGGCAAAAACACCATGGGTTTTAAGGTCTCGGCCCAAGGCCTTTGCAAGCACCTCGCCCATTTTCAAAGCCGTGCCTGAAGGGGCATCCACCTTGTGACGATGATGGGCCTCCACCACTTCAATGTCGTAGCCTTCGTTGAGTGCTTTGGCCGCCAACTCCAAAAGCTTGAACGTGACATTGACCCCCACGCTCATGTTGGGCGCCATCAAAATGGCGATTTGCTTGGAAGCCTCTTGGATGGCGTGCTTTTCCTCTTCACCAAAGCCCGTGGTGCCAATCACCATTTGAATGCCTCGGTTTTGGCAAAAACTCAAATGGGCCATCGTCCCCTCGGGGCGCGTGAAATCGATGAGCACTTGCACATCGGATAGGCCCTGAGCCAATTCGCTCGTGACCTTCACGCCTGTGGTGATGCCCAGCAACTGCCCCGCATCAAAACCCAGCAAAGGCGAGCCACTCAGGTCCACGGCACCCGCCAAGGTGCAATGCTCGGACTTGGAGAGCGCTTGAATCAACATCTGGCCCATTCGGCCACTGGCGCCAACGACGCCTACTTTAATTTTTTCGGTCATGACTTGCTTCTGTACTCAAAATGAAAGATTGCTCGCCAAAGCGCCATAGGGCTCAATGGGGCTCAATGGGCTCAATTGGGCTCTAAAGGGGGGTAATTCGAACGCACCGTGGACCGCTCAGAGGCCTCCGCATCCTCAGCTTTGGCAGACGCGCTCGGCTTGAAGCCAGCAAGCTGCTCAGGCGTGGCCTTCAAGGCGGGCAGTTTGCTCAGTGAAGGCCTACGGATATCAATGGTCGCAGCAAACTCGACCTCCGAGGGCAGCGGATCGGACTCAAAGCGAGCGAGTTCGCCTTTTGCAAAATAAACGGTGAGTTTCTTTTTTTGAATCTCTTGCCCCGATCTTCTGACAGTGAAGGCGTAATCCCATCGGTCTTCATGGAAAAGACTGGTGATGAGAGGAGTGCCCAAGATTTCTTTGACTTGATTTTTGTTCATGCCAGGCCTGAGAACTTCGAGCTGCTCCTTGGTGATGACATTGCCCTGTATCAACTCAAAGCGGTAAGGGTTGATGGACCTGGCCACATAACCCAAGGGTTGATCCACCCAAGCACAAGAGGTCAAGGCACTGCTCAGCAAAAAAGCAAGCGTCAAACTCGAACCCCTTCTTGAAGGGCTTGAGTGCAATCCAGCCCTAAAATTGACTTTCAAGAGCGCTTGGAGAAGACTTTTCATAAAAAAACTGGGTCATGAAGATATGATAGGGTCATTGTAGCGACACAGGAGCCCCGTTTAAGGGCTTTTGAAGGATCCCCGTCCACTTAAATCAAGCATTCTCGCCATGCCCAACCCCAAAGATCTTCAAACCACTGGACTCAAGGCCACGCTGCCTCGGCTGAAAATATTGGCGCTTTTTCAGCGTGGGGACCAAAGGCACATGACGGCCGAAGATGTCTATAAACTCGCTCTACAAGAAAACATTGACGTGGGACTGGCCACCGTTTATCGCGTGCTCACCCAATTCGAACAAGCTGGCATTTTAAAACGATCCCATTTTGAAAGTGGCAAATCCGTCTATGAACTCGACGAAGGAGAGCATCACGATCATTTGGTGTGCTTGGACTGCGGGCGGGTCGAAGAGTTTCATGACCTGGACATCGAGAACCGACAAAGAAGCGTTGCAGCTCTCAAGGGTTTTGCCTTGGCGGACCATGCCCTGAGCCTTTATGGCCACTGTTTGACAGAAAACTGCCCCAACAAAGCCCCATCTGCTGAGCGTTAAATGTCCTGGGCTTAGGCCCTGAGAGCTGCCCGAAGCAGCAAAAGGCTTCTTGCACTGAGCCAAAGCACCAAGCCCCCAAGCATGACCGTCACCAAGACCAGGGCGAGCTGCACGCCAAAGGCATTGGGTGCAGCGCCTTGCGCTGCACCACCCCAAAGGGAGATGCTCAAACTGCACCACGCAGCCCAGGGGAAACTCAAAGCCCAAAAGGTGTTGGAAAACGGTTGATGCAAAACCCTCCAGACCACCGGCATCAAACCCAACAAGACGAGAGACGCCACCCACCAAAAAACCCAAGCCCAAAGAATGGGGGCTTGAAGCGCCAAAAAGGCCAGCCCAATCACACTCGGCGGGGACAAAGAGATGAACCAACTGGGTTGAGCCAAGGGCGGCAAAGGGCCGATCTTGCGCACCCGCATGAGCAACAAACAAGCAACCAGGGGCCACAAAACAACCCCCAGACCCATTTGCAGGGTGCTCCAGGCCTCATGTCCCAAGGCCACTCCCGATAAAACCACCAACACATTGCCCACCGCAGGAATGAACATCACCGGTGCAACTTGGGCGAGCGAATTGGAGCCTTTGGCCAACCATTTGGCGTACACCACCATGACCCCAACGGACACGGCCAATTCGAGCCCCGCCCCGATCCACCAAAGCAGCTGCGCGATGCTCATCAAAGCCTGCTTGCCCACATCACTTTGCAGCCCGAGAGCGCCCTGCCCCAAACCGATGAAGACGTAGGAAAGTAAGATCGTGGCCACCGCTGCCGCGGCGCTTGCACACAGACCCACGGGTTGACTGAGCTCTTCTTGAAGGCTTTGTGGCATCAAAAGGACTCTCAAGAGGAGCGCGCCACTCAAAAAAATAAAAAGAAAAACATCAACCGCAGCAACCCAGAGCGAGAGCGTCTCCCCCAATCCGAAGAGGTGCTCGAGCTTGGCCACACAAAAATAAAGCCCTGACCACCCCATCACCATCACCAATTGACCCCACCTCAAGGGACTCAATAGGCGGCAAAGGTCTTTCAACTGCAAGCTCTACCCCTTCATAAACCTGTTTTGCGTCAACCGCAGTGCCACACTGTAGGCCACCAAAGCCGTCAACAACAAGAACAACAAGTGGACCAAGAAATGCGAGGGCCAACGGTCTAAAAACAAGGGGCGGATCAAGTCAATCGCTTGGCTGAGGGGCAACCATGCGGCCACGGGTTGAATCCATGCGGGCAGTTGCTCACGGGGGAAAAAGACGCCACTCAAAAAGGTCATGGGCGTGAGAAAGAGCGTGAAGTAATAGGTAAAAAAATCATAACCCTTGGCCAGCGCGTTGAAGATCAGGGCGATAGAGCTGAAGGTCATGCCCACCAGCAGCAAAATGGGCCAGGCCAGCCAAATTTTGGGGCTTTGCAAGATGCCAAGCACCACCATCACCCCCAAAATGGCGGTGACGCTGAAAATGGACTTGAAGGCGGCCCAAAGCATCTCGGCAAAAAGGATGTCACCGAGTCCAACGGGTGCATTGAGAATGCCATCCCAAGTGCGCTGCACGCTCATTCGGGAATAAGCGGAATAAAGCGCCTCAAAACTCGCGGCATTCATGGCGCTCATGCAAATGGACCCACTGGCCAAAAAGAGCAAGTAAGGCACATGCTGGCCCTCCACCTCGATGCCACCGACCAAAGCGCCAAGGCCATAGCCAAAGGCGATCAACCACATCAACGGCTCTGCAATATTGCCCACCAAACTGGGAATGGCCAATTTGCGCCACACCAGCATGTTTCTCAAAAATATTGGCCACCAACGCATCATGCCCCCTCACGGATTTGTCGACCCGTTAATTTCAAAAACAAATCTTCCAAGTTCGTGGGCCGATGAAAGGCACGAATACCGGACTTGAGCGAGAGGGCCTGATTCAAGGCCGAGGGGTCGTTGGCATAAAAGAACAAGGTCTCTCCACTTTGCTCCACCCTTTGCGCCATGGGGGCGAGCTCTTTCATGATGCTCGCTTGGTCCATCGCCCCGTAAACTTCCACCACCGATCGCTCTAAATGCTCTGCAATCAGCGCTTTTGGAGCGCCTTCGGTGATCTTTTTGCCTTGGTCGATGACGATCAAACGATCGCACAACCTCTCCGCTTCGTCCATGAAGTGGGTGGTCAACAAGATGGATTTTCCCGCTCTCACCAAAGCCTGAAGCCGCTCCCACATCAAGTGTCGGGCCTGGGGATCCAAACCCGTTGTGGGCTCATCGAGCAAGAGCAACGCGGGGTCGTTGATCAAAGCGCGAGCCAAGCTCAATCGTCGCTTCATCCCGCCAGAAAGCGCCCCAGGGCGCTCGTTGGCTTTGTTGCCCAAAGAGGCAAACTCCAAGAGTTCAGGGATTTTTTGATCCAACTGGGCTTTTTGGAGCCCAAAATACCGGCCATAAACACGCAAATTCTCCGCACACGTGAAGTCTGGATCCAAGGTGTCAAATTGACTCACCACCCCCATGTGCGCTTTGATGCCCAAAGCATCTCGGGGCATTTCTTGATCGAACGCCAAAATGCGTCCCTCATCGGGTGCGGTGAGTCCCAAGCACATCTTGAGGGTGGTCGTCTTGCCCGCCCCGTTGGGGCCGATGAGCCCCAAACACTCACCGGGAAAGATCTCAAAAGACAAGCCATTGACCACAGCTTGAGCTGAATAACTTTTGACCAAGTTCTGGCAACTCAACAAAGCTTTCATCGTTTTTTTTGCTTTCTCGTTTTATCTGCTTTGGACAAGATCCTTCGACCTTTCCTGACAAGTGTTCATACCGAGCCTCTTCAAGGGCTCAAAGGCAGAGGGGCCTAGGCATGAGGGAGGCCTTTAAAAGAGCGGCGTCCATGGAGCCCTAGCTGCTGCTCTTCATCATGGCTTGATGGTGGCGCGAGATGAAGTCATCGTAGGTGTTGATGCCCCTCAACTG
>CAIZIT010000047.1 GCA_903933115.1 uncultured Burkholderiales bacterium | reverse complement strand
GCCACCGTGCTTTTGCCGCTTCCAATGCCACCTGTCAAACCGATATGAATCATGACTTTAAGCTCTCAAGAGTTGTGGGGTTGGAGGGGGTGGTGGCGAAGGATGAGGAGACAAAGAATGGTGGGATAAACGGTGAAGGGACAAAGGGCGAGTGCATCTAGAGTTTTGAGCCGATTGAGAAGAGGGCCAATGAAAAAAGCAAATTCAAAAAATTTTAAAAATCAATCCCGAAAAGCGCAACCCTTCAGAGGTTTGCCGTGATCTTGTTATGCAGCGATGGGGCACAAATTTTAAGCGCCCAAGCCCAAAAAGTGCAAAACCACCTTGGGGCCCAAAACGAGCAATGTCAATGCTGCAAAAATCAAAAAGGGTCCAAAAGCAATCGGCTCGTTCAAGGACAAGTCCTTCCTCACTTTGAGCCTCCAAATGCCAACGATGGCCCCACAAGTGCTGGCCAAGAGCACCAAGGGGATGAGGCTCAAGGGACCCATCCACGCGCCCAGTGCAGCCAAGAGCTTCATGTCGCCTTGTCCCATGCCATCACGGGCACAGAGTATCCGGTAGCCGTTCGCAATGACCCAAAAGCTCGTGTATCCCACCGCTGCACCCCAAAGGGCCTCTTGGGGCGTGAGGTTCAAAAGGCCGAAGTTGGCCCCCAAGAGTCCCAACCACAAAAGCGGTTGAGTGATCGCATCGGGCAGCAATTGGTGTTCCCAATCGATTTGGGTCAAACACATGAGCGCACTGCCCATGAGCGCCCAAAGCAAAGCGCTCAAGCCTTGTGTGACAAAAAGGGTCCCTAGGGGCTCAAGGGACAAGGTGGGGTTCAAGAGTTGAAACTTGAAGGCACAAAAGAGCCACCAAAGGCTCACCAGGAGTTCGGTTTTCCAGTAACGACTGGGGATGACCTGGCCACAAAAGGCGCACTTGCCCTTGAGCCACCAGTGGCTCAAGATGGGGATCAGGTGTGATGGTTGGAGGCGCTTTGAGCACTGAGGACAGTGGGAGGGTGGGGTGGAAAGATCAAAAGGCTGGGGTGAGTGAGTGGGCGCGGTTTCTGAGTTCTCAAGCAGCATTTTGGGCAGGCGCAAAATGACCACATTGCAAAAGCTGCCAACCACCGCACCCAAGAGCAACGACAAGAGCCCCACCCAAAGGCTCACGGCATCCAAAGAAAGACCTGAGGCATGTGTTTGCATGTGGAGTTCTCAAGGGTTTGGGGGGGCATCGTTCAAAAAATCCGCCTGAAGTTTTTGCAAAACAACCGGCAAATCAGCGATGTCCCAATCGAGCAACTCGCACATTCTTTGCACGATCCATTTGGCTTCTGCGCTGTTGACGATTTCGGGATTGATCAAGAGGCCTTTGAGCGTGCGCTCGACCACATCGCTCTCGGTGATGTTCATGCTGCCCATCATGTTCAAAGAGGGTTGGTAGAGCATTTGAGCCATGTCTTCACACAAATCGTACCGTTCAAGAATCACCTCAAAAGGCTCACTTGCCTTTGAATAGGCACGAGTGGGGTCCTTGAAGAGATCGGTGAAGGAGCTGGGAATGAATTGCTGGTTGCTGTATGACATATTCGCACATTGTGCCTGAAAGAAAGTAGAGCTGAAGGTCTAAAAAAACCTCCCTTTTTGACCTTCTTATGGGGTGCAGACCGGCAATTGTGCAAGGACAAACGTAAGTGCAAGCGAAAGTACACGCGAAAGTACACGCAAAAGTACAAATGGTCGATGGGCTCCTGAAGTCATCGTTCCTTTATATAGACCGTTGTTTCTCTATGAGAAATTCTTCAGGATAAAATACCGCCCTCACGCCCGGGGTTTTAAAGGTTATTTGAACCTGCCCATGGCGAGCGTTGGTAAATAAGGGGAAACTCTTACTTGATGAATGAGACGAATGAGTTCGTTGGTTTTTTTGAAATGAAACCCATGTGAGCCGAAAGGCTTGAAAGGATTGATGTGCGACGTCGTGAATTACTTCAATGGGCCTCTGCCCCATTATTGCCCACCATGGGCTCGATCTTTGGCGCGGAGCTCTCTCATGCCCAAGAGGCCAACTGGCCAACTCGTGCGGTCAAAGTGGTGGTCCCTTACTCCCCAGGTGGAAGTGCTGACACCTTAGGTCGCTTGGTGACCACGGGATTGACCGAAGAGTTCAAGCAACCCTTTGTGATCGAAAACAGAGGAGGAGCGGGCGGCATCATCGGCTCACAACTGGTGGCCAAGTCACCCCCTGATGGTTACACCTTGGTGGTCTCCGGCATTGGTTCTCACATCATTGCGCCGGCCGAGAATCCCAAGGCCTTTGATCCGATCAAAGACTTCACACACATAGCCATCTTGGGTGGTCCTCCCATTGCATTGGCCATCAATGCATCCTTGCCCATCAACGACTTGAAGAGCTTCATGGACTACGCCAGCAAGCAAAGTGGGGGCTTGAGTTGGGGCTCCCCTGGTAAAGGCACGCATGGGTATTTGATTGGGGAGAGCTTTCAAACGGCCACGAAAACTCGACTCGAGCACGTGGGCTACAAGGGGGCAGCGCCTGCAATGACGGATTTGATTGCTGGACACATCTCTGCCTCCTTCACCACGTTGAGCACCGCCAGTCCTCACATCCAAGCGGGTCGATTGAAGTTGATCGCCACAACGGGCAGCAAGCGACTCAAGGAGTTTCCTGACGCACCCACATTTGCAGAGTTGGGTTACCCCAAATTGACTTCTACCACTTGGTTCTCATTGTCAGGCCCTGCGAACATGCCCAAAGCGATGGTCGAGCGCATCAATGTGGCGGTTCGTAAAATCATGCTCAGCTCTCACGCCAGTGAGCAACTGGCCAAAGTCTCAATGGAGACGTTTGACTGGGATGTGCCCAAATTCAACCGTTATTTTGCGAGTGAACTCAAGCGCTGGGCACCCATGGTGAGTGCCGTTCAGCAAGACGACTGATCCCAAGGGAGAGCGTCTCCCCATGTTGACATGATGTCATCATGGGGTTGGAGAGAGGGGTTTTTTTGACTTCTTTGATGCAAATCAAAGCGTCAAAAGACGCCAAGTATTAAGCTTCGATCGTGATCTCTTCAGCGTCGATCTTTGTCTTGTAGACCTTCAAAGGAATCATGCAAGGTGGTGCAACGGGTTCACCGGTTTTGATGTTGAAGGAGCCATTGTGAAAATCACACTCCACCACATCACCTGTGATGTCGCCTTCAGACAGAGAACCGGGACCGTGTGTGCAGACATCATCGGTCACGTAGTACTCGCCTTCAATGTTGAACACCGCTAGCGTTAATCCGTTTTTTTCAATCTTGATGGCTTTCCCTTCGGAGACATCAGATTTTTTGCATAAAGAAAGGTATTGGCATCCTGCCGACATTTAAATCTCCTGTTGACAAAAACTAGTCCTCAATGATAACCTTGTTTCTGATGTAGGAACTGCGTTCCTTTATGAAGAACAAAATTATTTGGGGTCTTTTAAAGAACCTCAACAAAACAAATTCGATTTTCTTTTATTTTAATAAACTGTAGTGGAGCGAAAAAGCCATGCTTAAAAAAGAACAAAACGACTTGGTCACCCAGACCGGCCCTGGAACACCCATGGGCAATTTATTCAGGCGCTACTGGTTGCCAGCCCTCTTGTCTGAGGAGTTGCCAACACCCGATTGTGATCCTGTGCGATTGGAGTTGTTGTCTGAGAAACTCTTGGCTTTCAGAGACTCCTCCGGTCAGTTGGGTTTGATCGATGAGTTTTGCGCCCACCGCGGCGTGTCCTTGTGGTTCGGTCGCAATGAAGGCAATGGCATCCGTTGCCCTTATCACGGCTGGAAGTACGACACCAAAGGACAGTGTGTGGAAGTGCCTTCTGAGGCCGAGGAGAGTGGATACTGCGAGAAGATCAAGTTGAAGTCCTACCCCATGGTCGAGCAAGGTGGCGTGATTTGGGTGTACATGGGTCCTCCCGAGAAGCAACCTCCTTTGCCCTCATGGGAGTTTTGTACAGTCAATCTCGATCAAACCTACTCCTCCAAGAGGTATCAAGACTGCAACTGGCTCCAAGCCATGGAAGGGGGTATCGACTCGAGCCACGTTTCTTTCCTCCACGGCGGCAGCTTGAACAACGACCCCTTGTTCAAGGGCTCCAAGGGCAACAAATACAACCAAAACGACTTCAAGCCCGTCTTTGAAGTGGTCGATGCCGATGGTGGCCTCTTTGTGGGCGCGAGAAGAAATGCCGAGGACGATCAGTATTATTGGCGCATCACCCCTTGGATCATGCCAACCTACACCTGTGTGCCCCCAAGAGCCGATCACCCCATCCATGGTCACTTTTGGGTGCCCATCGATGACAACAGGTGCTGGGCTTGGAGCTTTGATTACCATCCCACCCGTGCATTGAGCGCGAGTGAGAGACAGGCCATGATTGAGGGTCACGGCGTGCATGTGGTGGTGGATAAAAATTACGTGCCCTTGCAAAACAAGTCGAACGACTACATGATGGACCGCGATGCGCAGCGCTCTGGTCTTTACTACAGTGGCATCAAGGGCATTGGCATGCAAGACGCCTCCTTGCAAGAGAGCATGGGCCCTATCCAAGACCGTACAAGAGAGAATTTGGTCTCGACGGACAACGGCATCATCATGGCTCGCCAGCGCTTGATGAAGGCAGCAAAGGCGCTTCTGGCCGATCCCAATTTTGATCCCCCAGGATTGACTCCTGAGCACCAACAAGTGCGCTCTGCGGCGGTGCTGTTAAAGCGCGACTTGCATTACAAAGACGCTGCCAAGGAACACTTGAAGGCCGTGCCCGGTAAGCCCCACGCCACGGTTTGAGGAAGTGGGGGGTTGGCCTCTGGTGAGACCTCATCCGTCGATCAAGAGGCCAAGAAATGAGGTCATCGTGGAGTCGCCCAGCATGGCGGCATCCATTCGATGAAACACTCCCCCTCTTCAGTGTTGCACCATCCGTCGGCAGGCCTTGATGACATGCTCTACAGCTGTAGTTCATGCATTGAGGCCTTTTTCTTAAGGGCCCTTCATCAAGGCACATCAAGTCCCTAAATCAGCCCTCAATTGACCTTGATGGGGTCTTTTATTTCGAAAGCATTTATCACCATGTCCACCTCTTTCAAAGCAGCCGTCGCGCTACCTGGCTCCAAAATTGAAATCCAAGAGTTTCAAATTCCATCTCCCAAGTCCGAGTCCGGACTTTTGAAGATTGACATCACCGGCGTATGCGGAAGTGACTGGGGCTACTTTCAAAATTTACCCAAAACCAGGGGGCCTGTGATTTTGGGTCACGAGATCGTGGGCCGCGTGCAATCGATGGGTGCTTTAGCCGCCAAAAAATTTGGTGTCAAAGAGGGGGACTTGGTGGCCTTGGAGGAGTATTTGCCTTGTGGGCATTGTCACTTTTGTCGAGATGGTGACTTTCGCCTTTGCAACGCCACCGATTGGCGCTTGGGCGGCAACCGCTACGGAGCGACGGGTTTGAATGTGGGCTCGGGTTTGTGGGGTGGCTACAGCCAATACATGGAGCTCGATATCAACACGGTGTTTCACCGTGTTCCTGATGGTTTGGATCCCAAGTACGCGGCTTTGGCCCTGCCCATGTCCAATGGCATTGAGTGGACGTATTTGCAAGGGGGCGTTGGACCTGGGCAATGTGTGGTGATCCAAGGACCAGGTCAGCAGGGTTTGTCATGTGTGATTGCCGCTAGGGAAGCAGGAGCTGAGAAGATCATTGTGACGGGCTTGGCCAATCCCACCGATAAGAAAAGACTGGCGATGGCCAAGCACTTGGGTGCACACCACACGGTGGCCATTGGTGAGGAGGATTTGCTAGAAACGGTCGCCGAGTTGACCGGGGGCTTGATGGCAGACTTGGTGATCGACTGTGCTTCGGGTGGAACAGAGTCGGTGGTCACGGCTTTGCAATTGGCGAGAAAGCGTGGAAGAGTCATTCTGGGCGGACTGAAAAGCTCCAAGGTGCCGTCCTTTGACAGCGACATGATCATTGCGAGGTTTTTGACGGTCAAGGGCATGAGAGGCCACAGCTTTGAGTCGGTTGAGATGGCGCTTCAGCTCATTGCTCAAAACAGACATCAAGTTCAATCCATGAGCACTCATAAATTTGGCCTGGAGCAGACCGAGTTTGCTCTCAACACCTTGGTGGGCAAAGGGGCTGAGGATGCAGTTCACATGACCATTGATCCTTGGGCTTGAGAAGAGTTCGATGGCCCAAAGGTTCAAAGGCCCAAAGACCCAAAGGCCCACTAGATTCGAGATTCAAAAAAGCCACCAAGCCATGAGGCCACAAAGCCACTAGAGTCCTAGGAGTTCCTTAAAGGCTTGCTCTGTTTCAAGCGGCAGGGGATGGTTCACGATCACGGTCAAACCCCAGGGGGTGGGTGAGGGGTTTGATCCTTCCCCGCCCCTTTCCTCAGCACTTTCAATCGACGATGCAAGGGGTTGCTCTTCATGAGCTTGCACCACTTCTTCACTGTCAAAGGGGGACATTTGTATCAAGCGAACCCCTTCATCGACTTGCACCAAGCCCTTGAGGCGGAGTAAATGCATGCCGAGCAAATTCTTCAGCTCTCGCACTTCGCTTTGCCTCACGCTCAGTGAGGTGGTCTCTGGCATGTGCCAAAAATAAGCATGGGCATGCAGGTGATGGTGATGATCGTGCTGCGCTTGATCTTGCGCATACCGTTGATCATGCACGTGTTCTTGATGGTGCGTTGAGCCACCATCTTTGTACTCTGGACTCAAGTCATGCTGGTCGTGATCATGGTCATGCCCTTGAGCGGCGGATGAGCCCTTCTCTTTTGAAGGCGGCGAAGAGCTTTGAGAGGTCTTTTTAACGATTGACGCTTTCTTTGGATCTGTTGCCTTCGATGCGTCTTGGGT
>CAIZIT010000046.1 GCA_903933115.1 uncultured Burkholderiales bacterium | reverse complement strand
CGCCATGCGCCCTTGAATTCATCGATCCGGGCAATCAGGCTCAGGATCTCAGGTGTGATTTGAAGGGAGTCTGAACGCAGCATGCGCTCAATAATACACCCATTAACACCCATTTAAAGGATACTCACCACAAGAATGGATGGAAATGGGTGTTTTTTTGGTTTGCCTCGGATCGCGACTGGCACAGGCTGCATGCCATTCACCAGGCCATGGAGAGGGTAAGTTATTGATTTTCCAAAGAAAAAGACCGCTAAGAAGTCATCCCTAGCGGTCCTTAATCTGCATATGGTGGAGCTGGGGGGAATTGAACCCCCGTCCATAAGTCTTTTTCGGACAGTTCTACATGTGTAGCCCATTGATTTAGATCTCACTCAAAACAGCGAACAAGGGCATTCTCTGAGTCAAGCCAGTACCCTTAAATCTCACACCACTCCAAGGTACACGAAGTGGTGCCAGCCCATATTGATTACCTTGCAGCCTGGAGGTGTTTAGACCCCCTTGCCCAGCCTATCGGCCAACTGTTGCAAGGCTCACCGGATTAAGCGGCGAGTGCGAAACGTTCGTCGTTTGCAGTTAAGTTTTTTTCTGCTGATTAACGAGGTGACAGAACCTCGACATGCCCTGCGCCGCGTCCGAACCCATGTCGAAACCAGTGCAGCCCCAAGTGGTCCATCTTATAACAAATCAAGAAAATTTAATAGCTCTAAAGGCTTCTTAATTTGGAAATCAGCGCCCCAAGTCTCAAAATGCTCACCCGAGCCAATGTAGCCATACAAAGCCGCCACCCCAACCATCCCCGCCGCCTTGGCAGCCAACATGTCACGGTGATCGTCCCCCACATACCAGCACTCCTCGGGCTTTAAGCCCATGCGCCTCGTGGCCTCCAATAAGGGCTCAGGATGGGGTTTGGCATGAGGCGTGGTGTCCCCTGAGACCACGGCCTTGGCCTTCAAAAAAAGCGGATGGCTTTGCGTCAAAGGATTTGTAAAACGCTCCATTTTGTTGGTCACCACCCCCCAGTGCAGGCCTTTGTCCATCAAAGCACCCAAGAGATCAGGAACGTCATGAAAGAAGTGCGTTTGCTGGGTCAACATGGACTGATAGAGATCAAAGAATTCATGCTTCATGGCCTCATAAAGCTCGTGTTCGGGTGTCATGCCAAAAGCCACTTTCAAAAGTCCCCGAGCCCCTGCTCCACAGACCTCCCTGTACTGTTCAACACCCAATGCATCTAGACCTCGATTGATGCGCATCGCATCAACAGCTGCACCCAAGTCGGGAGAGGAATCCACCAAGGTACCGTCCAAATCAAAGAGGATGGCTTTGGGCAAAGAAAGATTTTTCAGCTTTGCGTTCATCTTAAATTTTCTGGGTCGCTACCCAATAATTGACACTGACATCTTGGTTCAAGGAAAAACGTTTTGTCAGGGGGTTGTAGCCCATGCCTTTGATATCGATTTCTTGCAAACCGCTCTCACGTTGCGCACGAGCAAGCTCGCTGGGCTTGATGAATTTGGCGTACTCGTGGGTGCCTTTGGGCAAAATATTCAAAATGTACTCGGCACCCAAAATGGCAAATAAAAAAGATTTTGGTGAACGGTTGATCGTGGAGAAATACACATGTCCGCCTGGCTTGACCAATTGACTGCAGGACTTCACCACGGAAGCAAAATCAGGCACATGCTCCAGCATTTCCATGCAAGTCACCACATCGTATTGACCACCTTCCCTTTGTGCAAGGGACTCCACACTGACCTCTTCATAGCTGACATTTTTAAGACCAGACTCAAGCGCATGAAGCTGCGCAACTTTGAGTGACTTGGTGGCCAGATCAATACCCTTCACACTGGATGCTTTTGCCGCCATGGCCTCGGCCAAAATACCTCCCCCACACCCCACATCCAAGACCTTCAGGCCTGCCAGGGGTGTGCATTCTTCAATCCAAGACAATCGAAGAGGGTTCATGTCATGCAAGGGTTTGAATTCACTCTCTTTGTCCCACCAGCGATGGGCCAAGTCAGAAAATTTACTCAACTCGGACGGATCCACATTGTTAAAGTCGGTCATGGTAAAAAAATGATCCAGATTAAGGGTATTGAACTGAGAGGTTGAACAAACGCAAAGAAAAAAAGGGGGAGTGAGGAACGCGTCGCAAAGCTCTTGAACCCCACCCTCATTGTGATCGGTCACAAAAAAACCCCGCAAAAGCGGGGTTTTCAATTCAATTGAATTTGAATCAGTTGGCGCGTGTACCAACAACTTCCAACTCGACGCGTCTGTTCTTGGCGCGACCTTGAGCTGTCTTGTTGTCAGCAACAGGCTGCTTCTCGCCCTTGCCTTCTGTGTAAACACGGTTTTTCTCAATACCTTTGCTCACCAAGTAAGCTTTTACAGCCTCTGAGCGACGAACTGACAACTTTTGATTGTAAGCATCTGTACCGATGGAGTCGGTGTGACCTACAGCAATGATCACTTCAAGGTTGATGGTTTTGATTTTGCTGACCAAATCGTCCAACTTGGCTTTGCCTTCTGGCTTGAGGACAGACTTGTCGAAATCAAAGAAGGTGTCTGCAGCATATGTGATTTTTGAAGCGGCAGCAGGCGCTGGAGCAGGAGCTGGTGCAGGAGCAGCCTTGGGTGCTGGAGCAGCCTCAACGACAGCAGGAGCAGCAGGTGCGGGCTTGATGGCACCGTCGCAATCGGGCGCTGCAGTTGCAGGTGTCCAGTTGCTGTCTCTGTAGCACAAACCTGTGCTGTTTTTCCAAGTGTCACCGTTAGCTGAGCGCCAGTTGTCAATAGTTTGTGCGCTTGCAGCACTGATGAGTAAAGCGGCAGAAAGAGCGAATGCGAGTTGAGTGAATTTCTTCATGTTTTCCTCTTGGAACGATACATATGCAGTCAAACTGCGAAAATGGAGAGACACTTTTGAGCCTCTGTTGACCCTTATTGTGCCACACTGGTGCGCTTGAATCAAAAAGCCCAAAAATTGTCCAAATTCATGGGGCTTAGGGGTCTGCAGATGTTGCTTTTAAGATACATAAGAATGCCCCTCTTTAGGGCTCTAAAATATGAAGTTTGTATGAAGATTGGCCCTATTCAATGACCCAGTTCGCTAAAGAGACTTTGCCCATCAGCCTTGAAGAGGAAATGCGCCGCAGTTATCTCGATTACGCCATGAGCGTGATCGTGGGCCGTGCACTCCCCGATGCAAGGGATGGCCTCAAACCGGTTCACCGCAGAGTTCTGTTTGCCATGCATGAACTCAACAACGACTGGAACCGAGCTTACAAAAAATCTGCGCGTATTGTGGGTGATGTGATTGGTAAATATCACCCTCACGGCGACAGTGCAGTCTACGACACCATTGTTCGAATGGCTCAGGACTTCTCTCTGCGACACATGCTCGTTGATGGTCAAGGCAATTTTGGATCTGTGGATGGAGACAATGCCGCAGCGATGCGTTACACGGAGATCAGGCTCTCCAAAATTGCGCATGAAATGCTTGCCGACATCGATAAGGAAACGGTTGATTTTGGACCCAACTACGACGGCTCAGAGAAAGAGCCTTTGGTTTTACCCAGCCGCATCCCCAATTTGTTGGTCAATGGCTCTGCAGGTATTGCGGTGGGTATGGCCACCAACATTCCGCCACACAACCTCAATGAAATCATTGATGCATGTCTTTATTTGCTGAAAACCCCTGATGCCTCAGTGGATGATTTGATGGCGATTGTGCCTGCGCCCGACTTTCCCACGGCCGGCATCATTTACGGCATCAATGGCGTGAAGGATGGCTACCGCACAGG
>CAIZIT010000045.1 GCA_903933115.1 uncultured Burkholderiales bacterium | reverse complement strand
TGCCCCAACATGCACCTGTTGATCGCGCTGCCTGACAAGCTGCCTCATCGGGGGAAAAGACTGCATTGAGGATGCCCCAATCTATGGCAGTCCATCCGCCAACCATCACCACGCCCAGCAGCAGGAGAGACAACATACTCTGAAAGGGGTGATGTTTGAATGCAAATTGAATGGTCTTTACAGCATCCAAAGCGCGCCATTTTTGGCTTGGAGGGGCTTGTGCAAGGATGACCTCATGGCGAACAAATTCCCGCCTTGGGTTCTTCTTTAATGCGGTCATGGCGTGCCACCTTCAATCGAGGCGATTGATGTTTTTGAGTTGGCGGCAATCTTCAGGGCAAGATCTTTTTCTGCGGCAAGACTGGAGGCATCTTTGAATTGGTTCATCGCCCAAGACACGCACAAGGAGAGGATCAAATAAACGGCCATCAAAATGGAGATGCATTCCAAAGCTCTGCCCGTTTGGTTCAGTGCTGTATTGGCAATGCTCACCAAGTCTGGATAGCCAACAGCAACAGCCAAGGAGGAGTTTTTGATCAAATTAAGATACTGATTGGTCAAAGGGGGCCGGATCATTTGAGCCGCTTGGGGGAGCAAGACGAAACGGTAGACTTGAAACTCATTGAGTGCAATGCTCCTTGCGGCCTCCATTTGACCCCTAGGAATGGATTCAATACCAGCACGGACAATTTCTGCGATGAAGGCGCTGGTGTATAAACTCAAAGAGAAAGCAAGAGCCATGAATTCTGGGCTCAAATTCCAGTCGCTGTGAATGCCCTCTATATCTCGAAAAGGCCAAGACCAAACAAGACGCCAGTCCATCAAGGTGCTGGAGGGGTCTTGGCTCCACATGAGTTGAGGCAAAGCCAGGCCTTCTTGGCTCAGGTAAACCGAATCGAGCCATGAAAGCGGTGTCTCCGATGGGGGTAAGTACTCGATCAAGAGCACATACCACATCAACAACTGCAGCAAGAGCGGTAAATTTCTGATGCACTCCACATACACCCGTGAGCAAGTACGGATCAGTGTTTGGTGGGCGGTTCGGCCCAGGCCCACGAAGAGGCCCAGTAGGCTTGAAAAAAAGAGCCCAACCACAGAGACTTTGAGTGTATTGAGCAGTCCCACCAAAAAAGCCTGCCAGTAACGATCCGCGGAGTCGTAGGTGATCAGAAAATGTTCACCAATGTCAAAGCCAGCGTTGTCGAACAAAAAATCATAGCCCGACTGAATGCCTCTGCTTTTAAGATTGACCCAGGTGTTGTGGCTCAACCAAGCCAAGAGCAAAATCAAAGTCGCCACAAGGGCTGATTGAATGAGCCGTTGTCTGGACTTTTTGTGGTGCCAAAGTTCTAGGAAATTCAAAATAAGTGTGGGTCTTTAGGTGCACATGGCCGCTGCCCATTCAGCGAATGGGCATGGCATATTGCAAGCCGCCATGTGACCAAAGCGCGTTGAGGCCGCGTTTTAAGCTGAGGGGGGTCTTTTCACCGACGTTGCGCTCGAAAATTTCCGAATAATTACCCACCTGAGAAACGGCTCTTGCCAACCATTCACGGTCCAGGCCTAGGAGCTTGCCCATGTCTTCGGATTTTCCAATGAGTCGCATCACAATGGGATCCGTGGATTGGGTCTTGAGTGCATCGATGTTTTTAGAGTTGATTTGGTACTCTTCGGCTTCAATGAGGCCGTAAATGACCCAAGTACAAATGGCCAGCCATTCATCATCGCCTCTCCTGACCATCGGGCCTAGGGGCTCCTTGGAGATGAGCTCTGGCAAAATCAAATGGTCCTTGGGGTCTTTGGCCTCTCTAGAGCGAATCGAAGCGAGACCTGATGCGTCCGTGGTGTAGGCCTTGCAACGACCCGAAAAATAGGCCGCATTGGCGGCTTCAAGTTTTTCAAACACAATGGGTTTGATGTCAAGTTTATTGGCTTTGGAGAAGTCGGTTAGGTTTTTTTCTGTGGTGGTGCCCGATTGAACACAGACACTCGCCCCTTTGAGTTGCTTGGCACTTTTGATATTGGCTTTGAGAGGAACCATAAAGCCTTGCCCATCAAAGAAGGTCACCGCGGTCTGATGCAGCCCCAAAGAGGCGTCTCTGGTCAGCGAGAAGGTGGTGTTTCTGGACAGGATGTCGATCTCGGCCGACTGCAAGGCCGTGAAACGCTGTGGGGCGGAGAGGGGGATGAATTTGACTTTTTCAGAACTTCCCAATACTGCGCTGGCAATGGCCTTGCAGATATCCACATCCAGGCCGCTCCATTTGCCCTGACTGTCTGCTGCCCCAAATCCGGCCAAACCCGTGTTGACACCGCACAAGACTTGGTCCCTTTGCTTGATGGCGTCTAGTGTTTTCCCGGCCGATGCTTCCTGAATCAAGCAATTGGATAGCAAAAAAGTCATCAATACCGGTCCCAAGAAGTGCTTTTTGCAGGCTCGAACGGCGTTAATAAGGGGCAAGAAATAAGGTTGCGCTCGAGGTTTCATGGTGTATGGTCTGGGCTTACAGTAATAAAACGTATCTTAATTGAAGAATGGATTTCCTTACTCAATTATGCATTTCAACGAAGGTGTTGTGATGCGAGCTTCAATATTCAGGCGTATGAAAAGATGGGGAATCTTTTGGTCGTGGATTTTTGGTAAAAACCACAGACTTTTGTGGAATAAAACCCGTGTTTGGGTGTCAACCGGTCAATATAACGGTTACAATTCTCAGATCGGGGCGTAGCGCAGCCTGGTAGCGCATCTGGTTTGGGACCAGAGGGTCGAAGGTTCGAATCCTTTCGCCCCGACCAAAGTTGAAAAAAGGGCTCCCTTGGGAGCCCTTTTGTTGAGTAATTCTAATTTCTCGTTACTTTGTAGATACCCAAATTTTGTCAAATGACTGTCCGTAGCTCAGTTGGATAGAGCAACAGCCTTCTAAGCTGTGGGTCGGGGGTTCGATCCCCTCCGGGCAGACCAATTTCATGCAGATTCATCAACAAGTCTTATTCAGACTTTGACCAAGCTTTTTGGGTTGCATTATTTGTTTGAAAATAC
>CAIZIT010000044.1 GCA_903933115.1 uncultured Burkholderiales bacterium | reverse complement strand
CTTGAATCTGGGGTGCACTCTCAGATACAATTAGAGGTTAACCCTAGCGTTGTGGTTTTTGTGTGAGGACATTCATGAGTGACAACAAGTCGATCGATTCAAGTAAAAGAACCTGGCTGATCGCCACCTCCTGCGCTGGCGCAGTGGGGACCGTAGCAACAGCCATTCCTTTTGCAAGTTCTATTCAACCCTCTGAGCGCGCAAAAGCCGCAGGAGCCTCCATCGAGGTGGACATCTCGGGCGTGAAGCCCGGTGAGAAGATCACTGTCGAGTGGCGCGGCAAGCCCGTTTGGATCATCAGAAGAACGCCTGAGCAAGTGGCGGCTCTGGGCAAAGTGGAAGGCCAATTGGCCGATCCCAAGTCCGAGAGAAAAGCTTCTGAGTTGACCCCTGAGTACGCCCGCAATCAAGGTCGCTCCATCAAGCCTGAGATCTTCGTGGGTGTGGGCATTTGTTCACATTTGGGTTGCTCCCCCTCAGACAAATTCCAGCCCGGTGCACAGCCCTCTTTGCCCGACGACTGGGTGGGTGGATTCCTCTGCCCTTGCCACGGTTCGACCTTTGACATGGCCGGACGTGTCTACAAGAACAAACCCGCTCCTGATAATTTGGAAGTTCCACCCCATATGTACCTCTCTGACAACAGATTGTTGATCGGCGAAGACAAAAAGGCTTGATTGAGGCACGAACAGATATGGCAAACTTTAAAGAAATTTCTCCAAACGCCCCCGTGGGTGAAAAGCTCTTGAATTGGGTGGACAACCGCTTCCCAGCATCAAAGTTGTACAAAGAGCATTTGTCGGAGTACTACGCGCCCAAGAACTTCAACTTCTTTTACTTCTTTGGCTCTTTGGCCATGTTGGTCTTGGTCATTCAAATTGTGACCGGCATCTTCTTGGTCATGCACTACAAACCAGAGGCCAGCATGGCCTTTGCCTCCGTGGAGTACATCATGCGTGATGTGCCTTGGGGTTGGTTGATTCGCTACATGCACTCCACGGGCGCCTCGGCCTTCTTTGTGGTGGTGTATTTGCACATGTTCAGGGGGCTCATTTACGGCTCATACCGCCAACCCAGAGAGCTCGTTTGGATTTTCGGTTGTACGATCTTCTTGTGCTTGATGGCTGAGGCCTTCATGGGTTACTTGTTGCCCTGGGGACAAATGTCTTACTGGGGTGCGCAAGTGATTGTGAACCTCTTTTCTGCCGTGCCCTTCATCGGTCCCGATTTGGCTCTTTTGATCCGCGGCGACTTTGTGGTCGGAGATGCCACATTGAACCGATTCTTCAGCTTTCACGTGATTGCGGTGCCTTTGGTGCTCGTGGGTTTGGTGGCTGCACACATCATTGCTTTGCACGAAGTGGGTTCTAACAACCCCGATGGCGTTGAGATCAAGGCCAACAAGGATGCCAATGGCATTCCCCTTGATGGCATTCCCTTTCACCCTTATTACACCGTTCACGACATCTTTGGCGTCGGTGTGTTTTTGATGGTGTTTTGCGCGATCATCTTCTTTGCGCCTGAGTTGGGTGGCTACTTCCTTGAGTACAACAACTTCATTCCCGCAGACCCCTTGAAGACACCAGCGCACATTGCGCCCGTTTGGTACTTCACGCCTTATTACTCCATGCTCAGGGCCATCACGAGCGAGATGGTCAATGTGCTCATTTTGATCGTTTTGGGTTCAGCCGCTTGGGTGGTTTTGAAGACCCAACTCTCCAGCATTCTCAAAGGTGCCGCCGTGGTGGCAGCAGTTGCAGTGTCGGCCATGATGTTCACGATCGATGCCAAATTCTGGGGTGTGGTTGTGATGGGTGGAGCGGTGGTGATTTTGTTCTTCTTGCCATGGCTCGACCATTGCGAGGTCAAGTCCATTCGCTACAAACCCGAATGGCACAAAATCATGTACGGCATTTTTGTGATCAACTTCATTGTTTTGGCCTACTTAGGTGTTCAACCTCCCTCACCCATAGGTGAGCGGGTGTCCCAAGTCGGTACGCTTTTTTACTTTGGATTTTTCTTGTTGATGCCTTGGTGGAGCAAGATTGGTCAAACCAAAGCAGTACCTGATCGCGTGGTTTTTCAAGCGCATTGATCCCCACTCGAACGAACCAAGAGTACGCTAAAGGCTCATCATGAAAAAATTACTACTTTCTCTTCTTATCACTGTTTGTTCTTTGACCCAAGTGCTTGCCAATTCGGATGGCATTGCTTGGGACAAAGCACCCAATAAAACCAACGACGTGGTGTCCCTCCAAAGAGGCGCCAAGCTCTTTGTCAACTATTGCCTCAATTGCCACTCAGCCGCCTTCATGCGCTTTAATCGCTTGAAGGACATTGGTTTGACAGAGGCTCAGATCAAAGAAAACTTGCTCTTCACCACCGACAAAGTGGGTGAGAACATGAAGGTCTCCATGGACCCCAAACAAGCCAAGGAGTGGTTTGGTGGCGTGCCCCCCGATTTGACTGTGATCGCCAGATCGCGTGCGGGACACGGCGGCACTGGAGCTGACTACTTGTACACCTACTTGCGCTCCTACTACAGAGACGACGCCAAAGCCACGGGTTGGAACAACTTGGCTTATCCCAATGTGGGTATGCCTCACGTGCTCTGGCAACTCCAAGGCGAGAGAAAAGCCGTCTTTGCCACAGAGGAGCAACATGGACATGAGGTTCATGTGTTCAAAGGCTTTGAGCAAATCACACCCGGTACGATGACCAGCGTTGAATACGACCAAGCCATTGGTGACTTGGTTGGCTATTTGCAGTGGATGGGTGAGCCCAGCCAAAACACTCGCGTTCAAGTGGGTGTTTGGGTTTTGCTGTTCTTGCTCGTGTTCACCTTCTTTGCTTGGAGACTGAATGCGGCGTACTGGAGAGATGTTCACTGAACTCTCCCGTGACGTGACCTTCCTGCACACCGGGGGCGCCTTGCAAAAGGTGCTTTGAGGGGTGTAGGCCCATAGAGTGATAGGTTGAACCTCATCACTCTTTTTGATTTTTAGGAGACTACCAAATGATGGTGTTGTACTCTGGGACCACATGTCCCTTTTCCCACCGTTGCCGTTTTGTCTTGTTTGAAAAAGGCATGGATTTTGAAATCCGTGACGTCGACCTCTACAACAAGCCTGAAGACATCAATGTCATGAACCCATATGGCCAAGTGCCTATTTTGGTGGAACGTGATCTGATTCTTTATGAGTCCAACATCATCAACGAGTACATCGATGAGCGTTTTCCTCATCCCCAGTTGATGCCTGGTGATCCTGTGGACCGTGCACGTGTCAGACTCTTCCTCTTGAACTTTGAAAAAGAGTTGTTCACGCACGTGACCACACTCGAGACCCGCAACGTCAAAGGCAATGAAAAGGCGCTTGAAAAAGCCCGCTCACACATCAGAGACCGTTTGACCCAATTGGCACCTGTGTTTTTGAAAAACAAATTCATGCTGGGCGAGAATTTCTCCATGCTGGACGTGGCCATTGCGCCACTGCTTTGGAGACTGGATCACTACGCCATTGAGTTGTCCAAGAACGCTGCGCCTCTTTTGAAGTACGCTGAGCGCATCTTCTCTAGACCCGCCTACATTGAGGCTTTGACCCCTTCAGAAAAGGTCATGAGAAAGTGATGAAATGGGGCTCGATAGGCCTATATGTTGGCCCATCCTTTGGCCCATCCTTTCCTTTGACCACCAACCATAACCCAACAACGTGATGCCCAACATCGACAGCACCTCAACCCGCCCGTATCTGATTCGGGCGATCTTTGAGTGGTGCGTGGACCAAGGCTATACGCCCTATTTGGTGGTGCTGGTTGATGAGCGTGTGACAGCTCCCAAGGAGTTCGTCAAAAACGGTGAAATCGTTTTGAACATCAGCCCCGATGCGACCGGAGGACTGAAGCTTGGCAACGAGTGGATCGAGTTCAAAGCCCGCTTTGGCGGGGTTGCCCGAGATATTTTGGTGCCCGTTGAACAAGTGATTGCCGTTTATGCCAGAGAGAATGGGCAGGGCATGTCTTTTCCTAAGCCCAGTGGAGCAAAGCTCTCTGCAAATGCGGGTGCACGCTCTGGGGTCGGGGGGGCTTCTGAGGAGGGTGCTCGTGAGCGTTCAACCCCCGCAGCTGGTTTGTCCCAAGCAGAGAAGCCACCAACGCTTCAAATGGTTTTCTCCAGTGACAAGACAGCTCAAAAGTCCGCTCACGAAGCGTCTCCCCATGAGAGCGATGGAGGCGAAGAACCAACACCTCCCACTCCAAGTGGTGGAAATTTGAAATCTCATTTGAAAAGAATCAAATAAGAGGCAATCATCTAGTAGAATACTACTCGGTTAGCCGATTTAGCTCAGTTGGTAGAGCAACCGCCTTGTAAGCGGTAGGTCGTCAGTTCGAATCCGACAATCGGCACCATCAGTTAGTTCAAAAGCAGTTAAGTTTCACCACTTAGCTGCTTTTTTTATGTCTGCCCCGCGCATGTGTACACGCCTAAGCTTGAAAGTTCCGCCTATAGATGGTCTCGCCGGTAAGGCGACAAGCGCACTGACTTGTCAGGCAAGTCGGTTGAGTTGTGTGCTTACAAATTCCAGGTGCTTTGCAAGTGCATCTATGCAAACTTGGAACTCAGGGTTGAATTGATCACAAGCACGCAGGCAAGACAGGTAATTCATTGCGAGTTCTTGTGCACGACGCCAAGTGTCGTTTCTAACACTTGCGTGAAGCGTAACGGGATGAATGGCATCAGGCAATCGACCACTACTTGTTGGTGCGAACGACATAGGGGTCATGTCGTATGCAGGGGCGAGTGCATAGGGACGACCGTGTTCTGATACGAACGAGAGGTTGCCGTTATGCATATCCGAATTGCCAATCAATGCACCAAACGCCCACAGTATTTCTGCCACTTGAGCAGCATCATGCGTGATGACACCTTGCTTGGCCAAAGCCTTGGTGATGACAGGCCAAGGTTGAGTTGCCAATCCAACAAACTCTGCATCAAATGCTGTTAACGAAATCACAGCTTTACGTCCGAGCGTACCCACTCGGTCAAAGCGTTCAAGCTCAAGGAATCGTTGTCCTTGATGGTCGTGAATCCATGATTCGGCCGCAGGGAGATTGGCTTGCCTAAGCGTTTTGAGAGCCATGTGTTCGGCCAGCAACAGGTCACGCCAGCGTGCGCTGTTTGGACTGATCTGTTGCTCACTGAATTTAACGATGACATGCTTTGCCACTTCAGCAGATTGTGCATAGGCTGTGAATTTAGGTTGTTCTCCACCTGCTGAAGATCCGGGAGAGTCACCTTGAGCTGCGCCGACAGCCAATTTTGCATATGCCGACAATTTGTCCGCACTGGAAATGGGCTCAGGCTCAGGCATGTTGATGAACTTGTCTCTTGAGATGGTGCCAATCAACAAGTTGCCGACCAAATCGTGACCGTGTACCAACAATGCTCTGATGGCATGGCTATCAGTCCATTCTTTGAGTGTGCTCGGTAGACCTAGCTCGGCTCCAAAACGCTGGGCATAAGTGCGACCCAAGAAGCCTTGTGGACGCATGTCTAGCAACCACCAAGGCAGTCCTTCGCTGTGAATTTGCAACCCTTTGGCTTGTGTGAATACAAAACCATCGGGGCGAACTGGTGCAAGAGTTCCCAGCTCTGCGACCTTGCCTTGTGCATCGACACGGTAAATGGGGATGTCGGCGAAACCACGACTCTTGTCTCGCAGGAGGTAGCGTGTGGACTTTCTCTGCCCCGTTTTGATGACTTCATCCCCCATTGCCCCAAGCGCACGCGTCACTGTCGGCTGGCTCAGACCGATTTCAGTTGCGATCTGGCTTCCAGATATAGGGCCTGCCGCTAGGCGAAGGCGTAATGCATCTGCATGAAGTGTCATGATGAGGGAATACGTTGAATGATAAAGAGAATTATAAAATGAATTATAAATTTACCTTGATTGAATTAATAAATTGATAAAAATCAATGACTTATAGAAATTCATGATGGCTTAAACGCTCAAAAGCACTCTTCCTGAAGTGGAGTAAGAGCGGCTGCGAGGGGGCCAAAAACCTTTTATGTTTTGGAGTTTCAATCGCTTCAAGGTGAATCAATGCAATGTCAGATCCTGAGGTATGGCTGGGTTCAAAGCCGCTTACAGCTCTTCGCTCAAGGGTGCCAACTCCCAGTTTGACAAGTACGTCAAGCCTTCTCAGGGAGGGATCAAGGGATGGGGTGGAGGCCTGGAGGCGAAAGAGCCGAAAGAGCCGAATGTCCGATAGTCCCACAAATCGCACCCCTTCAATGCGGCGTTAACATGGGCTTTTCGACACAGCTGTCACCCATGATTTGAAATAAGCTGGCTAGG
>CAIZIT010000043.1 GCA_903933115.1 uncultured Burkholderiales bacterium | reverse complement strand
TTCAAATGCGGAAGCAACTCAGCGCGTAAGCTCAATAAAAATCGCAAGCCCCCCTCAAAGGCGGCAAAGCGTTGGAACAAGCGCGTTCTGGGTGACACCAAGGAGCGACGCAACTTGATCTCAGCAGCACCCTCATCTTGGGTCCCAAAGGCTTGTGTGTACTCCTCTTTGGCCGCCATCACTTTTTTGGCATCAGGCCCAAAATGCTCACTCATCAACAACCAAACGTCGAGCTTGACCTCTGGCAAACTGAGCTCATACCATTTGGCAAACACTTTGGCTCGTCTGCCGCCCTCGATCTCACTGACCTTGGGGTCAATGATGTCGTTGAGCTGGGTCAAAATCTTTCTCAACGAGCGGGGCGACAAGGCCTCATCTCGGTGCTTCAAAGACGCATCGATTCGCTCTCTCGTGGAGCGATCATCGGCCACAGACAAGGCCACGGACTGGGTCGGTTGATCTAACTTTGAACGCAGCAACTTCATGCCGCGCTCGAACCATTGGGGTTTGTTCATTTAAAGTCTGTTGGTTGAAATTGGCAAGTGACAAATCTTGGGCATGCATGTGCTCAAAAACTCAAGTCCCTCAAAGATCTGAAGGCCATGAACACAACTTGAGTCATCGACTTGAACCGTGCAGGACTTGAGTGGGACAACCGTCATTTTTCTCAATTCCTGGTGCTCCAAGAATTCAAATGCTGCCCAAAAACGGATCCAAAAATTCACTGAGGGCAGGCCACCGATATGGGCAACAGGAGATCTCCAAAAAACTTCAATTGTCACAAGAATTATAAGTTTTAAGCGCCTCTCGCAGGCAAAAGATGCGTGGATTGCCCCCAGTTTGCACGAGGTTTATTCACAAATACATCACATCCCAACTTGAGCCCCAACACAGTCCATCAGCCCTAGGCCCGGGGCAAAAAACTCTGTCAGAGGGCTCAGCCCCGAGCGACTCGAGTTCGATATGCATAGGCCATCAGCAAGGCACCCAACAGCACCATAGGCACACACAGCCACTGCCCCATGCTCAAGCCACCAGCGAGTAGCCCAAGAAAGGCATCTGGCTCTCGGAAGTACTCCGCCGTAAAGCGGCAGCTGCCATAACCGAGTAAAAACAAACCAGAGACGGCGCCCACGGGCCGCTCTTTTTTTGCAAAGAACCAAAGCAGCGTAAAAAGCAACAAGCCCTCTAAAAGAAACTGGTAAATCTGGGAGGGATGTCTTGGCACCCAAGTGCCGCTTTGGGGAAATACCATGGCCCAAGGCAATTGCTCGCTCGCCTCTCGTCCCCACAACTCCCCATTGATGAAATTGCCCACCCGACCACTGGCCAGTCCTGTGGGCACGCAAGGGGCAATGAAATCGGTCACTTCCAACCAAGACTTTTGATTCAATCGCGCCCAAAAGATCATGGCCACAATGACGCCAATCATCCCGCCGTGAAAGCTCATCCCTCCTTGCCAGATGAAGAGAATTTGCTCGGGATGCGCCAAATACAAAAAGGGCTTGTAAAAAAAGCAATACCCGAGTCTGCCGCCCAAGATCACGCCTAAAACACCAAAAAAGAGCAAGTCCTCCACCATGGCCGATGTCCAGGGCTTGGGCTGCGAGGTCGAGAGAAACTCTTGCGTTTTCAAGCGCCGATTGGCCAAGAATAAAAACAGACCAAAAGCGACCAAATAACTGATGCCGTACCAGTGGATGGATAGAGGGCCCAAGCTGAGTGCTACAGGGTCCCATTGGGGGTGCATGAACATGAAATGTATTGTGCCCGAACAAAGCGTTAAACTACAGGCTGTGGAGAAAAAGTTTCTCCTGGACTTGGACATTTATTTTCAGCTTCAACTCTTCCCCTCCTTTTTGAGATACCCAAGCTATGGACATTAAAAAAATTCAAATCAATCGCCGTTCTGCTCAAATCACTGAAGGCAAATCGCGAGCCCCCAACCGTTCCATGTATTACGCCATGGGGTATGAGGAGAGCGATTTCGTCAAACCCATGGTTGGCGTGGCCAATGGCCACAGCACCATCACCCCTTGCAACAGTGGGCTTCAAAAGTTGGCCGATGCAGCCATTGAAGGCATTGAAGAGGCAGGCGGCAACGCTCAGGTATTTGGCACGCCCACCATCTCCGACGGCATGGCCATGGGCACAGAGGGCATGAAGTACTCTTTGGTCTCTAGAGAGGTGATCGCTGACTGCATCGAGACTTGCGTGCAAGGCCAATGGATGGATGGTGTGTTGGTGGTGGGTGGATGTGACAAAAACATGCCTGGTGGCATGATGGGCATTCTTCGCGCCAACGTGCCCGCCATCTATGTTTATGGCGGCACCATTCTTCCCGGACGCCACAAAGGGCAAGACTTGAACATTGTGAGCGTTTTTGAAGCGGTTGGACAAAATGCTGCTGGCAAGATGAGCGATGCCGAGCTGAAAGAAATTGAGCAAAAGGCCATCCCAGGATCGGGTTCTTGTGGCGGCATGTACACCGCCAACACCATGTCGAGCGCCTTTGAGGCGCTTGGCATGTCTTTGCCCTTCTCCTCCACCATGGCCAACCCCCATGACGAGACCAAGAACTCGGCCAAAGCCTCGGCCAAAGTTTTGATCGAGGCCATCAAGAAAGATTTGAAACCCAGAGACATTGTGACGCGCAAATCGATCGAAAATGCGGTCTCCGTGATCATGGCCACTGGCGGCTCGACCAACGCGGTCCTTCACTTTTTAGCAATTGCCCATGCCGCTGATGTGCCATGGTCCATTGATGACTTTGAGATGATTCGAAAGAAGGTCCCCGTGATTTGCGACTTGAAGCCCTCTGGCCAATACTTGGCAGTGGACTTGCACCAAGCAGGCGGCATCCCCCAAGTGATGAAGACGCTCTTAAAGGCGGGTCTTTTGCATGGTGACTGCATGACCATCACGGGTAAAACGGTTGCTGAGAATTTAGCTGCAATTCCTGATCACCCCCAAGGCAACCAAGACGTCATCCGAAGCATTGACAACGCCCTTTATGCGCAAGGCCACTTGGCAATTCTCAAGGGCAACTTGTCCCCCGAGGGCTGCGTGGCCAAAATCACTGGCCTCAAGAACCCCGTGATGACCGGGCCTGCCCGTGTTTTTGACGATGAACAATCAGCGCTCAAGGCCATTCTCGATGGTCACATCAAAGCGGGAGACATCATGGTCTTGAGATATTTGGGCCCCAAGGGCGGCCCAGGCATGCCCGAAATGCTCGCACCCACTGGCGCCTTGATCGGCGCTGGCCTAGGAGAGAGTGTGGGGTTGATCACCGATGGACGCTTCTCAGGCGGCACGTGGGGCATGGTGGTGGGCCACGTCGCACCGGAGGCGGCAGCGGGAGGCAACATCGCCTTTATTCACGAGGGCGACTCCATCACCATTGACGCCTATCAGTTGCTGCTTCAATTGAATGTCAGCGATGAGGTTTTGGCCAAGCGCAAAGAGGGCTGGACGCCTCCAGCAGCCAGATACCTCAGAGGGGTTCAGGCCAAGTTTGCCTTCAACGCCTCCAGCGCCAGCAAAGGTGCGGTGCTGGATTTGTTTGAAAACAGAAATTTGTGATCCCCATGCCCACCGCCATGGTGGGCATGCTTGAAGACCCTCAGACATGAAACGATCTAAAAATGTGCCCGGGTTTGGCCCGAGCAGGCTTTTCGCATCATTGCTTGTGGCTTTGGTCTTGGGTGTCTTCAATGCCAACGCTTGGGCTCAAATGGAGTTGGCCAAAGCCAAGCATTGCTTGTCATGCCATGCCTTGGATAAAAAAGTGGTGGGCCCGAGTTATCTGGACGTCGCGTCCAAATACGCCAAAGATCCCTTGGCCAAAGACCGTTTGGCTCAAAAAATCATGAAAGGGGGATCTGGTGTTTGGGGGGTGATTCCCATGCCCGCCAACCCCCAAGTGAGCCCTGAAGAAGCCCAAACTTTGGCCGCTTGGGTTCTCCAAGTGAAGTCGCCCTAGGCCCCCCCAAAAAAGCATGCCTTGGGTACCCAGCCGCATAGAGGCGGCTTGGGCTCATTACCCCCTTAGAAGCTCTTTTCAGCCAATTGCTCAAGAATGGCTGGGTTCTCAAGGGTGGAGGTGTCTTGCGTGATCTCCTCGCCCTTTGCAATCGAGCGCAACAAACGACGCATGATTTTGCCCGATCGCGTTTTGGGTAAATTCTCCCCAAAACGGATGTCCTTGGGCTTGGCAATGGGTCCAATTTCTTTGCCGACATGGTCTCTGAGTATTTTGGCCAACTTGATGGCCTCGTCTCCCGTGGGTCTTGGGCGCTTCAAAACCACAAAGGCGCAGATGGCCTCCCCCGTGGTGTCGTCTGGACGCCCCACCACCGCCGCCTCGGCAACCAGCTCGGTGCAACTGACCAAGGCCGATTCAATCTCCATGGTGCCCATGCGGTGGCCTGAGACGTTCAAGACATCGTCAATTCGACCCGTGATGGTGAAGTAACCGGTTTTCTCATCTCGAATCGCACCATCTCCAGCCAGATAATATTGCCCTTTGAAGTCCTCGGGGTAGTAACTCTTTTTAAAGCGCTCTGGATCACCCCAAATGGTTCTGATCATGGAGGGCCATGGTTTTTTAACCACCAAAATACCGCCCTGCCCGTTGGGCATGTCCTTGCCCGTCTCATCGACAATCGCCGCCTCAATGCCTGGAAATGGCAAGGTGCATGAACCTGGCACCATGGGCGTTGCACCGGGCATGGGGGTGATCATGTGGCCCCCCGTCTCGGTTTGCCAAAACGTATCCACAATGGGGCAATTGGAGCCGCCAACGTTTTTGTAGTACCACTCCCAAGCGGCGGGGTTGATCGGCTCGCCCACCGAACCCAAGAGCCTCAAGCTTTTGAGATTGTATTGCTTGGGATGAATCGATTCATCGGCCTCGGCCGATTTGATCAGTGAGCGAATGGCTGTGGGCGCTGTGTAAAAGACACTGACCTTGTGCTTTTCAATCGTGCTCCAAAACCGCCCTGCGTTGGGAAAGGTGGGCACGCCTTCGAACACAATCTCCGTTGCCCCCAAAGCCAAAGGACCGTAAGTGATGTAGGTGTGCCCAGTGACCCAACCGATATCGGCTGTGCACCAAAATACATCGTTGGGCTTTAAATCAAAGGTCCACTCGGTGGTGAGCGCAGCATGGAGCAAATAGCCAGCACTGGCGTGCTGAACACCTTTGGGTTTACCGGTGGAGCCCGATGTGTAAAGTAAAAACAAGGGGTGCTCAGCGCCCACCCACTCGGGCTCGATGAACGATGGCTGAGCGCTGGCCAGAGGCTCCAACCAATGGTCACGTCCGTCCTTCATCTCAACGGGTGAGCCTGAGCGCTTGACCACCAAAACATGAGCAATTTTTTCGCACCCCCCCATGCCCAAGGCCTCATCCACGATGGACTTCAAGGGCAACTGCTTTCCGCCTCTGATTTGGTGATCGGCTGTGATGACCAACTTGGCCCCAGTGTCCTCAATGCGGTCTCTTAAGGACTGCGCAGAAAATCCCCCAAACACCACCGAGTGAATGGCGCCAATGCGAGCACAAGCTTGCATGCAAGCAACACCATCAATGGACATGGAGATGTAGATGATCACTCGGTCACCCTTGCCCACACCGTGTGACTTCAAGACGTGAGCGTATTGACAAGTCTTCGCCAGCAACTCTTTGTAAGTGATGGTGCTCACCTCTCCCCCATCGGCCTCAAAGATGAGTGCTGTTTTATCCCCCAATCCCCGCTCAATGTTTTTATCCAAGCAGTTGTAAGAAACATTCAACTCCCCATCATCAAACCATTTGAAAAAGGGCCTCTCGCTCTCATCGAGCACTTTGGTGAAGGGTTTTTTCCAAGTGATGAGCCGCTTGGCTTGTTCGCCCCAAAAGCCTTCATAGTCCCTTTGCGCATGAGCACACAAATCAAGGTAGGCCTGCATGCTGGGGATTGCCGCCTTTTCGGAAAAAGCTTTTGATGGGTAATAAACGGGAAGCTGTGTTGGGGTTTCGCTCATTTTGACTGGTCTCCTGAAGAACTTATTTTGTGTGGTTGTCACATGTCAAGTTCATTGTAGGGAGACTTCTTAATCGAAGCTGACAAGAAAAACCCTGAGTCTCAAAATAAAACACTCTCTTGATCTTGATCAGAACTTCAGCAAATTTTGAATCCCCCCAGCTTTTCAAAGTTGGAGCACCAAAGCCCATTGGGGCGAAAGAAAAGCGCAGGCCAGTGAAGTTCTTACACAGGCTTACAAATACATAAAAAGGACACCTCAGAGCCCTGAAGCATTTGAGGGGTTTCTGAGGGGGCCTTTTTCCTGGGCTGCTGCAAACCTCAAATGTGCAATTCCAGCCCCTTCGCTTTGCAAAGAGGTCGCCGCTCAGAGTAAACTTATGCGCTTAGGCAGTTGGACTCAGCGCCCTTGCTTGAACCTTACAATGGTGTGGATTCCAGACTCCACTCCGCAACTTTAAGAGAAACCCATGACCATTATTCGACAAGACGACTTGATTGAATCCATTGCCGCAGCGCTTCAATTCATCAGTTACTACCACCCTCAGGACTACATTGCTCACTTGGCCAGGGCCTATGAAAGGGAGCAGTCGCCTGCCGCCAAAGATGCCATCGCTCAAATTTTGACCAACAGCAAAATGAGCGCCTTGGGCCATCGACCCATTTGTCAAGACACGGGCATCGTGAATGTGTTTTTGAAATTGGGCATGAACGTGAAGCTCGAAGGCTTCACCTCGAGCTTGGAGGACGCCATCAATGAGGGCGTTAGACGTGGCTACAACAACGCAGACAACATGCTTCGCGCAAGTGTGGTGAGCGATCCAGAATTCGCCAGGAAAAACACCAAGGACAACACGCCGGCTGTGATTTTCACGGAGGTGGTTGCAGGAGACACCCTGGAAGTGACGGTGGCGGCCAAGGGAGGTGGAAGCGAGAACAAGAGCAAGATGATCATGTTGAACCCCAGTGACAGCGTGGTCGATTGGGTCTTAAAAACCGTACCGACCATGGGAGCAGGCTGGTGCCCCCCAGGCATGCTGGGCATTGGCATAGGAGGCACTGCTGAGAAAGCCGTTTTGATGGCCAAAGAAAGTCTCATGGACGACCTGGACATGTACCAGTTGCTTGAGAAGTCCTCAAAAGGCGCAGCTTTGACGCAGGTAGAGAACATGCGCTTGGAGCTTTATGAAAAGGTCAATGCTTTAGGCATTGGCGCGCAAGGCCTCGGTGGTTTGACGACCGTTCTTGATGTGAAGATCAAAATGTATCCCACTCATGCGGCCAGCAAGCCCGTGGCCATGATCCCCAACTGTGCTGCGACACGTCACGCCCACTTCGTGATGAAGGGTGAGGGACCTGTGTTTTTAGACCCACCACCCCTTGAGACTTGGCCCCAAGTGGCTTGGAAGGCAGACACGCAAAAAAGCCAACGTGTGGACCTCAACACCCTAACACCGGCAGAGGTGGCCTCGTGGAAGCCTGGGCAGACCTTGCTCTTGAACGGAAAGATGCTCACTGGACGCGACGCGGCCCATCAGCGCATCAAAGACATGCTCGCTAAAGGAGAGCCCTTGCCCGTGGACTTCAAGAACCGGGTGATCTACTACGTGGGTCCAGTCGATCCAGTGGGCGATGAGGCCGTGGGACCTGCTGGCCCCACCACAGCCACTCGAATGGACAAATTCACTGAAATGATGCTTGCTGAAACAGGCCTGCTCTCCATGATCGGTAAAGCCGAGAGAGGTCCTGTTGCCATTGAAGCCATCAAAAAGCATCAAAGCGCTTACCTCATGGCCGTTGGGGGCGCCGCTTATTTGGTCAGCAAGGCCATCAAAACAGCCAAAGTGGTTGGATTTGCCGATTTGGGCATGGAAGCCATTTATGAATTTGATGTGGTGGACATGCCCGTGACGGTCGCCGTGGACTCTGGGGGCACGAGTGCTCACATCACGGGACCGGAGATTTGGAAAAATAAAATCGCCACGGGTGAATTCAAAGGCATTCAACTCAAATCGTAAAGAGCCCATAGCACCAGAGCGCATCTCGCAAGGGGTGCGCAATGGCGGCTCAACAACAATGAGCAATCCGTTCTCAAAGCGCCCTCACCAAAAAATGGGGCGCTTTTTTGTTGCTCAGTGCAGGCGTCTTGGATTTTTGTTCTTGTTCGCCCCCTTGGGGCTGACCGTGTTTGAGAGTTTTCCTGGGCTGGAGTGAGGCATTCTGTCTAAAGAGTCAATCAAACTCTCGAACTTGTTGATAAAGAGCTTGTCGACTTCGCGAATCACCCCTTCAAGCTTTTCTGGCTCAAAGTGTCGCTCCAAAATGTGAATCACGTCTTGCACCATGACGTCTCGCTGCACATCCATGATGGCCGCTGGCGTGGGCCCCACAAACAAAAGCGAGGACTCCTCAAAAAACTCCCCCTCCTCGTCCTCATCAGGGACGAAATCCTCTTGGTCACCCGACTCGAACTGCTCGTTGTAAAAAGTCACCTCAAACGCCGCTCCCATGGCGGTCAACTCATTGACTCCCATGCAAAACTCTTCCAAATTTTGATGAAAGCTCATCTCACCCACCACGGTCCAACAAATCCGTAGCACATGCTCTTGGTGATCAATAACGATGCCAGGCTCGTCTTCATAAATACTGGCGGCACCCTTTTTAAAGGTGTGCTCTCCCGTTTGAATCCACAAGGGCTTTAACGCTTCGGTGATTTCTTTGTCCATCACATCTTGGCGAAGTTGGACTTGTCCGTGAAGATGAATTTCAAAGACTTCGTTGATGGTGCTCATGGATGGGGACAACTCGCTAAAAAAACAGACATGCAAAAACGCCCCATCAGAGTTGGAGCCGTTCATTGAAAAGAATCATACTGTAAAGACCAAGCCATGGGCCTATTTGGCCAATGCATTTGCTCTGATTTGACTCAATGAGACCCTGGTGGTGATGACATCGGGGTCCAAGAGGACCTCAATCAAGGTGCCCTCTTCTCGACTCAAGGCGGCTTTGAACAAGGGCTCAAACTCCTCGGTCTTGCTCATCTTGACACCCACATACCCATAGGCCTTGGCCAACAAGGCAAAATCAGGGTTTCTCAAGGTGGAGCCACTGACATGGGTTGGATACTCTCTTTCTTGGTGCATCCGAATGGTGCCGTACAGGCCATTGTTCAAAAGCAAAATGATGGTTTTGGCGCCAAACTGAACAGCTGTCGCCAATTCTTGCCCCGTCATCAAAAAGTCTCCATCGCCCGCAATGGTGAAACTGACTCTTTTGCTTAAAATATTGGCAGCAATGCCCGCAGGCACACCGTAACCCATGGCCCCTGATGTGGGTGCCAATTGGGTTTTGAAGCCTTTGGACAAGCCGTGGTAGCGATGAAAGCGATGCAACCAAGAGGAGAAATTGCCGGCTCCATTGCTCAAGACCGCATCTGGAGGTAAGCACTCACTCACCACCTTCATCACCTGAGCCATATCTACAGAACCTGGAAGCGTTTGAGGCCTTAAATTCTCCAAGTACTCTTGATGGATCGCATCCGTCCAGTCACGCCAAACGAGAGATTCACCCTCTGCGGGCCTCAAATCCTTCAGCGCCAAAGCAGCTGCATTCATGGTGGCGTTGAAACTCAAATCGGCTTGATAGACTCGGCCCAATTCGTCTGCACTGGCGTGAAAATGCACCAATTTTTGCAGCGGCTTGGGGGCTTTGATCAACTCGTAACCATTGGTGGTCATCTCACCCAGGCGTGGGCCTATGGCGATGATCAAATCGCTTTCAGAAATTCGTTGGGCCAATTTTGGATTGATCCCAATCCCCACGTCACCCGCATATTGAGGCAAATAGTTGTCAAAGGTGTCTTGAAAGCGAAATGCACAGCCCACCGGCAAATGCCAGGCCTTGGCAAAGGCTTCCAGGGCTTTTGCGCTCTCCACGCTCCAGCCTCCTCCTCCAACAATGACAAGAGGTCTTTGGGCCTTTTGCAGCATTTGAGAGAACTCTTGCAAAGCCTCTGGATCGCACTGCGCTTTTGTGGCTTGAACCCTAGGCAAGGGATCGAGCTGGACCTGTTGTCTGAGCATGTCCTCTGGCAAAACCAAGACCACTGGGCCTGGGCGACCATTCATGGCGAGCGCAAAAGCTCTGGCCACGTATTCAGGGATTCTGTTGGCATCATCAATTCTCTCGACCCGCTTGGCCATGCCTTTGGTATTGGGTCCAAAAAATGTGTTGTAGTCCAACTCTTGAAAAGCTTCACGGTCCCTGAAGTCGCTGCCCACGTCGCCCACGAACAAGACCATCGGGGTGCTGTCTTGAAAGGCGGTGTGTATGCCGATCGAGGCATTGGTGGCTCCTGGCCCTCGGGTGACAAAGCACACACCTGGGCGGGCCGTCAACTTCCCCGCCGCCTCAGCCATGTTGGCCGCTCCACCCTCTTGCCTGTTGATCACAAATTCAATTTGATCTTTGTAGGCATGAAAGCCATCGAGTACCGCCAAAAAACTCTCCCCAGGCACGCCAAAGGCATGGGTCACGCCTTGCTCGATCAAGCACTCTACCAACAAATGACCTGCCAATTGACGTTTTGTCATGGGATGAACCTCAAGCGTTGTGCGAGGCTTGTCGCCCCACAGCGAAGGCAAAGATCACACTGACCAACAAGGTCAATGCACCACAAAGGAGTACACCAGAAAACCAAGTGCGATCCATGAAGTAACCAAAAAGAGATGGGGCCACAGCAAAGCCCGCATCCAGTCCGGAATACACCACCCCGTACACACGTCCAGTCGCACCTTTTGGAGTTGCTCGGCGAATCATCATGTCCCTGGAAGGGCCTCCAATCCCAAGCGCAAAACCGGTCACCGCCAAGACCACCATCGCCAAAAAGCCATTCAACCAAACTGAAGCACACAGCGCGACCAATAGGGCACCAACCGCCATGCAAGTGGCCACCACTCGGTCACTGTGGGTGGGCCATTTGGCGGCCACAAAACCGCCACTGAGCATGCCTGCTGCAGCGCACAACATGTAGCAAGTCAAGGTCATTGTGGCCGATTGAAGACTCACGTTGTAGAGTGCTTGGAGAATGATCACCGAGTAGTTTTGAACCACCGCGAGGGTCATGGTGGAGAAGAAAAAGAAAGCAAAGCACAGCCAAACCACTGGCAGCTTGAAGATGGGGACTTGCTGATTGGCGCCTGGGGCTTGCTCAACTTGGGCAACTTGGGAGACATGGGCTTTGTTGTGGCTTTGGGTCAAAATGCTCTCACGGTAAATCAACAAAATCCCGAAGATCACCAAATAGACGACACCCGCACACGCAAAAGCAGTCTGCCAGTTGCTCATCTGTGTGATCCCCACCATGAACACAGGCGCTAATGCCCACCCCAAATTGCCCGTCAAGCCGTGTGCCGAATAGGCGTAGCCAATGCGCTTGGCCGAAACCCGTTGGTTCAAAATGGTGTAGTCCACTGGGTGAAATGAGCAGTTTCCAAGTCCCAAGAGAATGGCCACCAAGATCAAGTCTTGATACCCTTTCGCTTGGGCACACCAAAAGCAACCCGCCGCAAAAAGGAGCAAGGAGACAAACATCACAGGTCTCGCTCCCACTTTATCGACCACGAATCCCGAGCTCGCTTGCCCCAAACCGGAGACCAAGAAAAATACACTCATCACCAAACCCAACTCTGAATAGCTTAGTCCAAACGCCTTGATGAAAGCGGGAAACATCAAAGGCAAGATGAGGTGAGAGAAATGGGAGCTTGAATGGGCCAAACCCACCAAACCAATTATTTTTGCATCGTCGAGGAGTCTGACCTCGGTGTTCATGGGGCTGATGGTGGCGGTGTTCATTTCAAAAGAGCTCTAAAGTGGGTAGAAAAATCCATGGCGATCAATTGCAAGAAAGAGGATGGGGGCAAGTGAGGGGCAAAAGTCGCAGTGCACCCACTCATCCATTGACCTCTTTGGAGATATTTTGATGACCCAAGACCGAATGCTCGGGATCGCCCCCCAAGTCCCAAAAAAGATCTTTAGAGAATCAAAGCACCGATGACAAGTCTATATCTGACAAAGCCCATTTTCCCACAAGCTGGGCAGACGTGCTGAGTGTTTGTATTTTGGATTTGGAGCCTCCCGGGACTTGGGCACTGGTCGCTGCGAACCCAAAAAAATTGGCCCTAACGCCTGAGTGCTAGGGCCAATGGGTCACAACGCGCATAAACGCGCATAAACGTGCATAAATGCGTGTCAACGCGTGTCAATTGGTGCCAATGATTCCAGATGGAATCATTGAGGACCCCATCCAAAGACGCTACAAGACCCTCAGCTGGACGAGTTCGCTTTGGTAAAGAAAAACTCTCCAGGACTTCTCACAGGATCGACCGTGATCATGATCTCGTCTTTGGGATGGAAATACCCCTCCAAAAGCAACTTCGACAAGGGGTTCTCAATGCGTTGCTGGATGGCTCTCTTCAAAGGCCGGGCACCATACAGAGGATCAAAACCCACTTTGGCCAACTCGGCCAAGGCCGCGTCGGATATTTTGAGCATCAAGTCCATTTTGGCCAAACGGGCTGACAAAATTTGCAGTTGAATGTCCGCAATTTTAGAAATATTGTCAGCACTCAACGAGTGGAAAACAACCGTCTCATCGATACGGTTCAACAACTCCGGCCTGAAGTGCAACTTCAACTCCTCGCTCACCGCGTCTTTGATATCTTGAGCATCTTGACCCACCATTTGTTGAATCAATCTGGAGCCAATGTTTGAGGTCATCACCAGAACTGTATTTTTAAAATCCACAGTTCTACCTTGACCATCGGTCAAACGCCCATCGTCCAAGACTTGCAGCAAAATGTTAAAGACATCTGGGTGAGCCTTCTCCACCTCGTCGAGCAAAATGACCGAGTAAGGCTTTCTTCGAACCGCCTCCGTCAAATACCCGCCCTCGTCATAGCCCACATAGCCTGGAGGCGCACCAATCAAACGACTCACGGAGTGTTTTTCCATGAATTCACTCATGTCGATGCGAATGAGATGATCTTCACTGTCAAACATGAATCCCGCCAAAGCCTTACAGAGCTCTGTTTTACCGACCCCAGTGGGGCCTAGGAACAAGAACGATCCTGTGGGCCTGTTGGGGTCTCCCAAGCCTGCACGAGAGCGCCTGATGGCGTTTGCGACGGCAGAGATGGCCTCGTCTTGCGCCACAACCCTTTGGTGCAAGAAACTCTCCATCTTCAGCAGTTTGTCTCTCTCGCCTTGCATGAGCTTGGACACAGGTATTCCTGTGGCCCTGGCCACCACCTCGGCAATCTCCTCCGCGCCCACTTGTGTTCTGAGCAACTTGTTCTTCTTGCCGTCGCCTTGTGCGTGCGCAAGACTCTCTCTCGCGTTCGCCTCCTTGAGCCGCTTCTCAAGCTCGGGCAACTTGCCGTATTGCAATTCGGCCACCTGATCAAATTGACCTTTTCTGGTGAATTCTTCAATTTGAAAGCGGATGCGATCAATCTCTTCTTTGATCAATGCGCCCCCTTGGGCAGAGGCTTTCTCGCTTCTCCAAATCTCCTCCAAATCGGCGAGCTCTTTCTCCAACTTCTGCATCTCCTCCTCCAAGAGCAGGAGCCTCTTTTGTGAAGCCTCATCGGTCTCTTTCTTGACCGCCTCACGCTCAATTTTCAATTGAATCAATCGGCGATCCAACTTGTCCATGATTTCGGGCTTGGAGTCGATTTCAATTTTAATTTTGGCCGCCGCTTCATCGATCAAATCAATGGCCTTGTCCGGTAAGAACCGGTCCGTGATATATCGATGAGAGAGCTCTGCAGCAGCAACGATAGCGGGATCGGTGATCTCGACACCATGATGGACTTCGTATTTTTCTTGCAAACCGCGCAAAATCGCAATGGTCGCCTCTACCGTAGGCTCTCCCACAATGATTTTTTGGAATCTTCTCTCGAGCGCTGCATCCTTTTCAATGAATTTGCGGTACTCATCCAATGTGGTGGCCCCCACGCAATGGAGCTCCCCTCGGGCCAGAGCTGGTTTGAGCATGTTGCCCGCATCCATGGCACCCTCCGCCTTGCCAGCACCCACCATGGTGTGCAACTCATCGATAAAGACAATCGTCTGCCCCTCGTCTTTGGCCAACTCGTTCAATACCGCTTTCAAACGCTCTTCAAATTCACCCCGGAATTTAGCGCCGGCCAATAAGGCGGCCATGTCCAAGGACAAGACTCGCTTGCCTTTTAGGGAATCGGGCACCTCACCTGCAACGATGCGTTGGGCAAGTCCCTCCACAATGGCGGTTTTTCCAACGCCAGGCTCTCCGATCAAAACAGGATTGTTTTTGGTTCTGCGTTGCAAGACTTGAATCGCACGTCGAATCTCATCGTCTCGACCAATCACAGGATCCAACTTGCCCTTCTTGGCGCGCTCGGTCAAGTCGACACAATACTTATGAAGGGCCTCGCGTTGGCCCTCAGAGTTGGCCGATTGAACGCTCTCGCCGCCACGCAGGGTCTTGATGGCCACATCCAAAGCGGCCTTGTTCAGGCCGTGATCACGACAGATCTGTGCGCAATCGCTCTTATGATCAGATAAAACGTAAAAGAACAACTCGCTCGCCACGAATTGATCCCCTCGTTTCATCGATTCTTTTTCAGCCAATTGCAAAAGCGTCACCACCTCACGGCCCACTTGCACTTGTTCACTGGATTGGGTTTTGGGCAATCGATCCAACAGCACATTCACCCCCTTGGTCAGGGCTTTGATGTCAACGCCAGAGCGTTGCAACAATGGGGCAACACTGTCGTGCTGCTCCAAGAGGGCCAAGACCAAATGGGCACTCTCGATCGAGGCGTTATCGTGCTTCAGGGCCAATGACTGCGCATCGGCCAAAGCTTCTTGCAATTTTGTCGTCAGTTTGTCTATACGCATGAGTATTGCTCTTTAATTTGATTAATAATAGATTTCAATTGATATACACATGAGGCTAGATGACCCCATTTCAAGGGGGGTTAAAATAAAGTTTTACGCATCCGTGCCGCTCTTACACCTTGCCTCGCCATCATCATGACCCACATTCATCAAATCAGCATCGATCACGATCCTTTAGAGGACCGGATTTTGGTGCGCATGAATACGCAAAACAAGGAGTTGGTGGAGATTTGGCTGACGCGGAAAATATCTCTGCAGCTTTTGCCTGCACTTGAGAAGTTAAACGTCGAGTTGCTCAACCGACAAAAGGACATCAATCGACCTCTTCACGATGAGCAAAGTCGGCATCTCATGGCAGATTTGATCCATCAACAAACCTTGGAAAACTCCAACTTCTCAACCCCTTTTGAGCAGTTAAAGGATCCCTTGACCGGGCCCAGGCCACTTTTAGTGACCCATTTACAGGCCACTCTACTTGACAACTCAGGCTTGAAGTTGGACTTGAGTGAAAAACTCAATGACAATGAAAGACTACTCGAACTCACCCTGGACAAGGATTTACTCCAAGGCTTTAAGCATTTGCTCTCCAAAGCGCTTGACCACTCCGAGTGGAGGGTTCCCACGGAAAACACCCCCGCTGCAGAGGGCAACCCAGGCCATGACCTGTTGGCCGCCTGGATGAGCGGAGGCGGCTACCTCAACTAAAAAAACATTCTATCGAGACAAAAGGGCCTCAACTTCAAGAGGCATTTTGTGAGGCGATGCCCCATCTCAAAAGGGCTTGATCATCTGAGACCCTTGCATCCACCCAGTGAGAACCGTTGGGCGTGGTTTCCTTTTTCCAAAAGGGAGCCTGTGTTTTCAGGTAGTCCATCAAAAACTCGCACGCTTTAAAGCTCTCACCTCTGTGGGCTGAGCTGACCGCCACCAAAACGATTTGATCCTCAAGCCCCAGCACACCGATGCGGTGAACCACCCTGGCCCCCCAGATGTCGAAACGCGCCCGAGCCTCTGCAATCATCTTTTCAATGGCTTTTTCCGTCATGCCTGGGTAATGCTCCAACTCAAGAGCACTCACCTCTTGGCCGTGACCATTTCCTCTGACGGTTCCCACAAATGAGCACACGGCTCCCACCCGAGAGTCTCCTGCGCGCAAGTGGGCGACCTCTTGAGTCAAATCGAAGTCTTCTCGTTGAATGGATACCGAATCACTCACAAGAACTCAGCCTCCAGTTACAGGTGGGAAAAATGCAACCTCGTCGCCGTCTTGAATCGTCGTCTCGGTGCTGACCAGCTCTTGGTTCAGAGCCACACGGATGGCTTTTTCCTTGGCCAAAGACTGCGCGTAGGGCGCCCCTTTGGCGATCAATTCGGCCCTGAGAGCTTCAATGCTTGACGCATAGGTCTCGACCGTTTCCTCAGCTCTGGCCATGGATTCCCGAATGGAGGCAAAGTATTTGATATTGACTTTCAAGGGTGAGCTCCTCATCAGTTCAGCAACTCTGAGAAGGACCAATAATCAACCATGTCACCAAACTTAATCGTTTGCCTGGAAGGGTTGTCCAACAAACCGTCTGCCCAAACACAAGAGGTCAAGACGCCAGAACTTTGATTCTTGAAAAGATCCAATCCCCCCTGCTCGTTTTTCTTGACTCGCAAAAACTCCCGCCTAGGATCTGCTTTAGGCCAATCGAAGTGGGCGGGCAGTCTTTGCACCTGTGGCAAAACTTCAAAAGAGCCTTGAAGGGCCAACAAAAAGGGACGCACCAACACCAAGAAAGTGACAAAACTGGAAACGGGGTTTCCCGGCAAACCCATGAAATGGGTTTTGGCCCCTCCGGGGGTGCGTGCATTGATGTGGCCCAGTGCGAAGGGCTTTCCAGGCTTCATGGACAAAGACCACAGATTGAGCGCCCCAAGGGCTTGGACGCTTGGCTTGACGTGATCTTCCTCGCCCACGGAGACACCACCACTGGTGAGAATCAAATCGTGACCTTGGGCCGCAAAAGACAATGCATCGGTGGTCGCCTCTCGGTCATCGGGGACGATGCCCATATCGGTCACTTCACAGCCCAAGCGGGTCAACAATGCCCGGAGAAAAAATCGGTTCGAATTGTAGATAGACCCTGGCTTCATGTCGCTTGGAGCAACCTCTCCCGGCATGACCAACTCATCACCCGTTGAAAACAATGCCACTCTGGGCTTCTTGGCCACCACCAATCGATCTTGGCCAATGCTGGCGGCCAAGCCCAAACAAGCAGGATTCAAACGCGTACCCGCTTTGAGCACCGCATCTCCAAGCTTCACATCCTCACCGCGTCTTCTGATCCACTGTCCCATCGCAACAGAGTTTCGGGGCTTGAGCAACTCCCCCTCCAAGTCACACTCCTCTTGCATGACCACAGCATCTGCACCCTCGGGCACCCAAGCACCGGTAAAAATACGTGCGGCTTGTCTTGCTTGCAGTGCTTGGCCCGTCGTGCCCGCAGGAATGCGTTGAGTGACCTCAAGCCCTGAGCCCAAATTCGCCAAGTCAACCGTGCGAAGTGCATAGCCATCCATGGCACTGTTGTCCATCGCTGGCACGTCTAGAGGGGAGATCAAATCTTGCATGAGCACGCGAGCATCGGCCTCAAAGGTCGACACCTCTTGGGGGCCCATGGGCACCTCTCGGGCTTGTGAGAGAACGATCTCTAGAGCCTCTTCAAGGCTCATCAATGGAGGTCTACTCATGAAAAAAACCTTATGGCGGGTACAACAAAAATTTGAAAAGCAACAAGCAGGCCCCTCGGGCCAACTCGCCACCTATCCATCACCTCACATGATCGATCAAAAAGTCTTTCACTTGTTGAACATTGGCAGGCATCACCACGACTCGCTTGGGAAGGGCCTCGATGCCCTCAAAGGCTTTTGGACGCGAAGGTTCAACGCCTAGTGCCTCGGTGATGGTGGATGCAAATTTGATGGGCAAAGCCGTCTCTAGCACCACCATCACTTCGTTGTCTTGAGTGCACTCCTGGGCCACCTTCACGCCATCAGCCGTATGGGGATCGATGATTTCATGATACGCCTCAAAAACCTGCTTGATCGTATCCAAGCGGTTTTGGTGGGTGCTTGTGCCGCTTGAAAATCCAAATTGTTGCTCAATGCTTTTGAAAGACTCGTGCGCGCTGAGATCAAAGTAGCCTTTGGCATCAATGTCTTTGGAGAAAAGTTGAGAGGTCAATGCACCATTTCTTGCGAGCAAATCAAAAATAAAACGTTCAAAGTTGCTGGCCTTAGAGATGTCCATAGAGGGACTGGACGTCTCATGGGTATCAGAGCTTGACCTCACTCGGTAAACGCCGGTCTTGAAAAACTCATCCAACACATTGTTCTCATTGGTCGCCACCACCAAGCGGTGAAGGGGTAAACCCATCATTCTCGCAACGTGAGCGGCACACACATTGCCAAAGTTCCCACTTGGAACGGCAAAGCTGATGTGCTCACGCGGACTCATTTTCCTGGCTTGAAAATAACCTGCAAAATAGTAAACCACCTGAGCCAAAAGACGTGCCCAATTGATGGAGTTGACGGTGCCAATTTTCAACTGCTTTTTAAAGGGCAAATCGTTGGAGACGGCCTTGACAATGTCTTGACAGTCGTCAAAGACGCCTTCAATGGCGATGTTGAAAATGTTGTCATCCAAAAGGCTAAACATCTGGGCTTGTTGGAAAGGGCTCATGCGGCCGTTGGGACTGGTCATGAACACACGAATGCCTTTTTTGCCTCTCATCGCATATTCAGCAGCACTTCCCGTGTCCCCTGATGTGGCGCCTAAGATGTTGAGCTCTTGACCCTTTCGGTTCAACTCATACTCAAACAAGTTGCCCAGCATTTGCATGGCCATGTCTTTAAAGGCAAGCGTAGGGCCATTGGAGAGGGCCTGGATGAAAAGCCCCTCATTCAATGCCCGAACAGGTGCGATCTGGGGTGTTCCAAAAACAGCCTCGGTGTAAGTCTTCTCACACAAGGCTCGCAAGTCATTGGCGGGAATGTCATCAATGAACAAGCTCAAAATATTGAACGCCAAGGCGGCATAACCTTCTTTGAAAAACACCTCCTCAAGTCTTTTGAGCTCATGAGCATCAACTTGGGGGTAATGTTCAGGCAAATAAAGGCCCCCATCAGGCGCCAAGCCTTCGAGCAAAATGTCACAAAACGATTTTTTTTGGGGCAATCCCCTCGTGGAGAGATACTTCATCAGCTCAGTTCTTCTTTTCTAATGCGAACAATGGGCGCCATGATGGAGGAGAGTTTTTGAATCTCTGCGATGGCGTGGTTCATGTCTTTTTCTAAGCAGTTGTGAGTCAAAATGATCAAATCGGTTTGACTCTCGCCTTCGCTGGCTGGACGCTGCAAGACAGCATCAATGCTGATGTCACATTGAGCCAGTAGACCAGTGACTTTGGCTAACACACCGGCTTGATCCGCCACGCGCAAGCGCAGGTAATAACTCGTGACCACAGAGGCCATGTCCAAGATCGGCTCTGCGCTCATTTGATCGGACTGGAAGGCCAAAGGAGGAACACGGTGTGAGGGGTCTGCACTTTGCATGCGCGCCATGTCGACCAAGTCTGCGATGACCGCACTGGCTGTGGGCTCACTGCCTGCTCCCTTGCCGTAGTAAAGCGTTGTGCCGACAGCGTCTGCATGAACCATTACAGCATTCATTGCCCCTTCAACGTTGGCGATCAAGCATTTGCTGGGCACCAAACAGGGATGAACTCTCAACTCAATGCCATTCTTAACGCGCTTGGAAATGCCCAACAGTTTCAAACGGTAACCCATTTGCTCGGCATAACGAATGTCTTGACCTTGAAGCTTGGTGATGCCTTCTACATAAGCTTTGTCGAACTGAACATCGATACCATAAGCCAGTGAGGCCATGATGGTGGCCTTGTGGGCTGCATCAATGCCTTCAATATCAAATGTGGGATCGGCCTCAGCATAGCCCAAAGCTTGCGCTTGCGCCAAGACCGCCTCAAAAGACAAACCCTTGTCCCTCATCTCCGAGAGGATGAAGTTCGTGGTGCCATTGATGATGCCTGCAATCCACTGAATTCGGTTGGCCGTCAAGCCTTCTCTCAAAGACTTGATGATGGGAATGCCGCCTGCCACCGCGGCCTCAAAAGAGACCATGACGCCTTTGGCCTTTGCGGCCGCAAAAATCTCTGTGCCATGAACAGCAATCAGCGCTTTGTTGGCTGTCACGACGTGCTTGCCCGCAGCTATGGCTTTCAAAATCAATTCCTTGGCGATGCCA
>CAIZIT010000042.1 GCA_903933115.1 uncultured Burkholderiales bacterium | reverse complement strand
GTCCCAAAGAAGTGCAGGCACTTGGAGGGGCAATGGTGCAGGCTGCTTCTCTATCGCAAAACGCAGTAAATGTGGTGCTTGATGAGTTTGTGGAAATGCTCAAAAAACAAACCAGCTTAAGTCTAGGCAATAACGACTACGTTGAGAAAGTGATGCGATTGGCGTTAGGGGACGACAAAGCGAACTCAGTTTTAAACCGAATCATGCCTGGACAAGGCACCAAAGGACTTGATATATTGAGCTGGATGGATCCGCGCTCAATTGCTGAGATGATCAAGGGTGAGCATCCACAGGTGATTGCAATTATTCTGTCCTTGCTAGAAAACTCAACCGCAGCTGATGTGATGATTTATTTACCAACCGATGTAAGACCCGAGGTGGTTCAGCGCATCGCATCACTGGACACTGTGCAGCCAGCAGCGATGCAAGAACTCGAGGCCATTATGAAGCAACAGTTCTCAAAGAGCGCGTCCAATGCTTCATCTAGTTTTGGTGGTCTGACAGCAGCCGCTGGAATTATGAATTTCACCAAAACAGAGGTGGAAGCTGCGATCATGAACGGCTTAGAGGAGTTGGATCCTGTATTGATGCAAAAGATCCAAGATTTGATGTTCACATTCGAGAACTTAGCGACAGTTGACAACAAAGGTATTCAGGTGCTCATGCGGGCTGTTGAGCCTGATATGTTGATGATAGCTATGAAAGGTGCCAGTGATGTGGTCAAAGACAGATTCTTTGACAACATGTCTGAGCGAGCAAGGGGAATGTTTAGAGACGACATGGAGGCCAAAGGTCCAGTGCGTATGGCCGACGTTGAAGAGGCGCAGAAGAAGATTATGCGTATGGCTAGAAAACTCTCTGATGCAGGTGAGTTGATGTTGGGTGGAGCTGACTTTGTCTAACTTATCACCACATCGGCCCGCTGACTACAAAGCACAGCCCTTTGTCCAAGGAGACAGAGACTGGGCCGAGGAGGGGCTTTTTAAAAGTGCAAGCGCTGAGCGTCGCTACGGGGAGACTGACTGGACTCAAGTTCCCAAAGTTGATTTTGCAAGTGTTGGCTTTAATCAATTGTCAATACCAGAGATCGCAGAGATTGCTGATGATGACGGCGAGTTCATGCTTGATGATCTTGACTCGCTAAGACAACTTGGGGCAGCTCAAGTCGACGCTTCATCCCAAGGCAAAGACAAAAGGGTGGCTCGAGCATTAACGCTTGAGATGGAAAAACCCAAATACAAAGTAAAAGATTTAAATAAGTCTGAGTTGCTTGCAAGGGAAAAGCTCAGAAATCCACAAGCTAAGTCCAACATCGATCAACCCTTTATTCCAACATACGGTGAATCAAGACGTGCACTGCTTAAGAAACTCGGGTTTAGTGATGATTACGAGCTCAGTTTAAGTGGTACCGCTAAAGAGTCCAAAGAGCCCAACGAGTCAAAAAAGTCACCAGACAAATTAGCAAAAGAAAAAAGTGATATTGAAGATAAAAATTTAGAACGTCTCGATCCCGGAGCTGATAAAGATTTTGAGGGTGTTGATTCAGACATGGCTGAGAGCCAAGCCAAATTAGCCCCAGATGTAGAAGACTCTGATTTATTAAATCCCTCGGATCAAGAAGCTTATTTTGGCGAAGACAACAAAAGTTTAGAGGATAAGTCCAAGGACGTTCAGTTAAGTGATCCTGATCATCTATCAGCCATCAAGGGTGCTGAGGAAGGTGCTGAGCTCAGTGCTGATTTAGGAGCACAAAAGGTAAGCCAAAGTGAAATGGAAGAGGCAATCGCTAAAGCCTTTCAGGAGGGTTTTGAGAAAGGTGGTGAAGAAGCCCGAGAAAAAGCGGCCGTTCAAGAGTCCTTGAAGGCCGAAATGGCATTAAAAGATTTGGCTACCAAAGAGGCTGAATATTT
>CAIZIT010000041.1 GCA_903933115.1 uncultured Burkholderiales bacterium | reverse complement strand
CCACGCCACGAGCGACTGGATGGAAATTGAAAAGCAGCGTGGCATCTCCGTGGCCTCCTCGGTCATGCAAATGCTCTACAGAGACCACGTCATCAATTTGCTCGACACGCCCGGTCACAAGGACTTCTCCGAAGACACCTACCGTGTGCTCACCGCCGTGGACTCGGCCTTGATGGTGATCGATGCGGCCAACGGTGTTGAAGCACAAACCCGACGCCTCATTGAGGTTTGCCGCACAAGAGACACCCCCATCATCACGTTTGTCAACAAAATGGACCGCGAGGTGCGTGACCCCTTGGACATTTTGGACGAGGTCGAGCGAGAGCTGGGCATGCCCTGCGTGCCCATGACCTGGCCTGTGGGACAAGGCAAATCTTTTGGCGGGATCATCGACCTCAGAACCCAAAGCATGAAAGTCTTTGACTCGGGCTCAGAGCGTCGCCCCCAAGACTTTGAGACCATTGCCATGACGGATTTGGACGTCTTGCATGCCCGTTTCGGGCACGAGTTCGCAACAGCCCTGGAGAGCATGGAGTTGGCCACCGGCGCCTCGCCCGCCTTTGACCGGGAAGCGTTTTTGGCGGGTCAACAAACGCCCGTCTTCTTTGGCTCAGGCGTGAACAATTTTGGCGTGATGGAGGTCCTCGATGCCTTGGTGGACTTGGCACCAGCCCCAAGACCCAGGCAGAGCACCGTCATCTCGCAAGGACAAACCCAACTCAAAACCATCGAACCCGATCAAGCCAACTTCTCTGGCGTGGTCTTCAAAGTGCAAGCCAACATGGACCCCTCGCACCGTGACCGCATTGCCTTTGTTCGTGTGGCATCGGGTCGCTACACACCGGGCATGAAGCTCAAAGTGCAGCGCACCAGCAAAGAGCTCCGACCCACCTCGGTCGTCACCTTTCTCAGCCAAAGGCGCGAGGCCGTTGAAGAGGCTTATGCGGGTGACATCATTGGCTTTACCACCCATGGTGGCGTGCAGCTCGGTGACACCATCACCGATGGCGCCTCCTTGCAGTTCACTGGACTGCCCTTCTTTGCACCCGAGCTCTTCATGACCGTGATTTTAAAAAATCCCCTCCGAACCAAACAGCTCCAAACGGGCTTGGCCCAATTGGGAGAAGAAGGCGCCATCCAAGTCTTCAGACCCGATGCCGGGGGCTTGATGCTCTTGGGCGCCATTGGACAGCTGCAATTTGAAGTGGTGCAGCACCGCCTCAAAGCTGAATACGACTGTGATGTTCGACTGGAGGGCTGCCCCTACACGGGTGCGCGCTGGATCACGGCCGACACGCCGCAAGAGCTCAAAGAGTTTTTAAACGCCTACCCCAGCAGAATGGCCAGCGATGCGGCCAACGCCTTGGCCTACCTCTGCACCTCGCCTTACGATGTGCGCTTGGCCCAGGAGCGCTTTCCCAAAATACACTTTCACCCCTTGAGAGAGCATGCGGGATTGGCGCTGCAAAACGCACATTAAAACCAAAGGGTGAAGAGCGCTTGGGACTGCGGTGTTAGAGCACCGTCACTGAACCCATTCAGTGACGGTATTGCGCGAAAAAACTCAGGGGCTGATACTGTTTGCTGTTTGCTGTTTGCTCTTTGAACCCCAAGCGAGCGGGGCTTGGTGCCCAACATCAATGCACCAAGACACCCCTCGCCACCTCAACGCCTTGAGAGCACAGGCTTGAGCGCCTGACCCGTATGGGTCTTTTGACGCACGATCTCTTCGGGCGTTCCCGCCGCCACCAATTGGCCCCCGTCTTGCCCCCCCTCAGGCCCCAAATCAATGACCCAATCGGCCTCAGCAATCACATCCAAATCATGTTCGATGACCACCACCGAGTGCCCCCCATCGACCAAACGATGCAGCACACGGATCAACAAATCCACATCCGACATGTGCAGCCCCACGGTGGGCTCATCGAGCACATAAAGCGTGTGTGGCACTTTGTAGCCTCGCTTGCCCACCTCGTCCCTCACCTTGGTCAACTCCGTGACCAACTTGATGCGCTGCGCCTCGCCTCCGCTCAAGGTGGGGGAAGGCTGGCCCAAGGTCAAATACCCCAAGCCCACATCCTTCAAAAGCCTCAAAGGGTGCGCAACACTGGGCAAGTTCTCAAAGAACTCCACCGCTTGGTCCACCTCCATTTGAAGCACCTCGCCAATGCTCTTGCCCCTCCACGTCACGGCCAAGGTTTCAGCATTGAAGCGAGCACCCATGCACACCTCGCATTTGACTTTGACGTCGGGCAAGAAGTTCATCTCGATCGTGCGCATGCCTTGTCCCTCACAAGCCGCGCAACGCCCATCTCCCGTGTTGAAGCTGAAACGTTTTTGTGAGTAACCCCTGGCCTTGGCCTCGAGCGTATCGGCAAAGAGTTTTCGAATCGTGTCCCAAAACCCAATGTACGTTGCAGGACAACTTCTTGGCGTTTTACCAATCGGCGTTTGATCCACTTCGAGCACCCGGTCGATGTGCTCAAATCCCTCGACCGCCTCACACCCTGTCCAAGCGGGTTGTGTCAAAGCCCCCTTCTTGGTGACGGCCATCTGCACATTGCTCAGCAACACATCCCTGGCCAGCGTGGACTTGCCTGAACCGGAGACCCCCGTGACGGCCACCAATTTCTTGAGTGGCACCGTGACCGTGGTCCTTTGAAGGTTGTGCAAGTAAGCGCCCTTGACCACCAAACACTCGCCCACCTGTGCACCCGCATCCTGGGCAAACAATCGTCTGGCCTGAAAGGGGTGCACCATGGCATGGCGCAAATAACGCCCCGTGATCGACTCGGGGTTGGCCTCGAGGTCTGAGACCTTGCCTTGTGCGACCAACTGTCCTCCTCTGACACCAGCGCTGGGGCCAATGTCAATCAAGTGCTCAGCTTGTCGCATGGTGTCCTCATCGTGCTCGACCACCACCAAGGTGTTGCCTTGGTCGCAGAGCATTTGCAAAGACTTGAGCAGCATCTGATTGTCTCTTGCATGAAGTCCAATCGTGGGCTCATCGAGGACATAACACACCCCTTGCAAATTGCTGCCCAGTTGCGCTGCGAGTCGAATGCGCTGCGCCTCTCCACCACTCAAACTGGGCGCCCCTCGGTCCAAGGTCAAGTAAGACAAGCCCACTTGCTCCAAGAACTTCAAGCGCCCCTTGATCTCAGGCAACAAATCCTTCGCAATGAGGGCATCTCGGCCCGTCAACTTCAAGCGCTCTGCCCACTGAGCAATTTCTTTGACACTGAGTCTGGCAATGTCGGTGATCGAGTGCCCCTCAAACCTCACGCCCCGAGCCGTGGCATTCAAGCGCGTGCCGGCACACGCCACACATTCGCTCTCCTCCAACTCCTCGAGCACGGGCTCAGCAAAGGTCTGCTCTCGACCCTTTTGTGAGTCGTCGACTTGGGTGTCATCCAGGACTTGGCGCTGAGAGTCGGTGAGTTTGAGACCCGTTCCAACACAACTCGTGCACCAACCGTGCTTGGAGTTGTAGGAGAAAAGCCTCGGGTCCAACTCTGCATAAGAGGTGGAACACACCGGGCACGCGCGTTTGGTAGAGAAGACCTCCAGCCGACCGATCCCAGCACAAGATTGCCCAGCCTCGAGCGCTTCTTTAAGGGGCGCAAAATCACTGAGCACATGCACCACCCCTTTACCGAACTCCAGCGCCAAGAGTAAAGCCCTTCTGAGCAAGGCCTCCTCTTTGGCACTCACTTGAAGGCTCAAAACCGGCAACTCAATGGTGTGCTCCTTGAAGCGGTCAATTCTTGGGAACTTTTGCGTGGGCAAATACTCCCCATCTACACGCAAATGGGTGTAACCCTTGAGCCTGGCCCAGTCGGCCAAATCGGTGTAGACCCCTTTCCTGTTGATCACCAAAGGGGCCAACAAAGCGATCTCCTCATTTTTAAATCGCTTCATGATTTGAGCCACGATGCTCTCAGGTGTTTGAGCCTGAACGGCCTGACCGTCATGCACGCAATGCTGAACGCCCAACTTCACATACAACAAGCGAAGGAAATGCCAAATCTCTGTGGTGGTCCCCACCGTGGACTTGCGCCCTCCTCGGGACAAACGCTGCTCGATCGCGACCGTGGGCGGGATGCCATAAACCGCGTCCACCTCGGGGCGGCCCGCGGGCTGGACAATGCTTCTGGCGTATGCATTCAAACTCTCCAAGTAACGACGCTGCCCTTCATTGAACAAAATATCAAAGGCGAGCGTCGATTTGCCTGAACCCGAAACGCCCGTGATGACGTTAAAGCGTCCCCGAGGAATGTTGACGCTGAGCCCTTTCAGATTGTGCTCCTTGGCGTTGACAATTTGAATGTCCCCTTGATCCTTGCCGACAAAGGCGTGCTTGGAGGGCTTGATGGACTTCTCCAAAGCACGCTGCGTTTTTTCTTGGCCGCTCTTGGCCTCTGACACCTTCAGCACCCCGTACTCGCCAAGCGCGGCGTCATAGGAGCGAAGGGCCACTGCGGTGTGTGAGCTCGCATGCAAGCGGATCTCCTCGGGCGTGCCCTCGGCCACCACACACCCCCCGTGCTCCCCCCCCTCGGGCCCCAAATCGATCAACCAATCGCTCGCCCGAATCACATCCAAATTGTGCTCAATGACAATCAAAGAATGACCCGCCTCCAAGAGCTTTCTGAGCGCACGCATGAGTTTGGCGATGTCGTCAAAATGAAGCCCCGTGGTGGGCTCGTCGAACAAGAAGAGCGTGCCCTTTTTGGCCACCGCTTGGCGCATGCTCGAGCGCTGCTTGGCCGCTTGGGCCAAATAGCCCGCCAACTTCAAGCGCTGCGACTCCCCACCACTGAGGGTGGGCACGGGCTGACCGAGTTTCAAATACTCCAACCCCACATCCACGATGGGCTGCAGGGCACGAATCACCTCAGGGTCCGATTTGAAGAGCTGCGCGGCCTCACTCACCGTCAACTCCAAGACTTGTGAAACGTTCATGTGCTGCATGTCTTGGGCGGCATTGGGGCGCTCGATCTTGATCTCCAAAATCTCCGGCCTGTAGCGCTCACCCTGGCAATCTTGACACCTCAAGTACACATCGCTCAAGAACTGCATCTCCACATGCTCAAAACCTGAGCCCCCACAACTCGGACAACGTCCATCCCCATGGTTGAAGCTGAATTTGGAGGCCGTGTAGCCCCTTTGCTTGGCCAAGACCGTGTTGGCAAAGAGCTCTCGAATGCTGTCCCACGCCCCGACGTAGCTCACGGGGTTGGAGCGGGCCGTTTTGCCAATGGGGGATTGATCCACAAACACCACATCGCTCAAATGATCGGCCCCCAAAAGGCGCGAGTGTGCACCAGGGGCATCCGTCGATTGCCCAAAGTGACGAAGCAGCGCGGGCGCCAAAATGTCTTGCATCAAGGTGGATTTGCCCGAACCACTCACCCCAGTCACACACACCAAACGCAACAAAGGAAACTCAATGGAGAGGTTCTTCAAGTTGTGCTCCGTCGCCCCTTCCAAGACCAAACGGGGCGTGGCGTCGGTGACCGCACGCTTGAAGCCCATGCCCACTTGTTTTCTGGCCCCCAAATAGGCCCCCGTGAGCGTGTCGGCCGACTTCAAGTCGTCCATCACGCCGTCAAAGACAATTTCCCCCCCACGCTCACCAGGGCCAGGGCCCATGTCGATGATGCGATCGGCTGCGAACATCACGGCAGGATCGTGCTCGACCACCACGAGCGTGTTGCCCGCGTCTCTGAGGCGCTGCATGGCCTGTGTGATGCGGCCCATGTCTCTGGGGTGCAGGCCAATGCTGGGCTCGTCCAAGACAAACAAAGTATTGACCAAAGAGGTCCCCAGCGCCGTCGTCAAATTGATGCGCTGCACCTCTCCGCCGCTCAAGGTTCGACTTTGTCTGTCAAGGCTCAAATAACCCAAACCCACATCCACCAAATACTTCAAGCGAGCCCGGATCTCCTCGAGCAGCAACTCGAGCGCTTGCACCTGAGCACTTTTTGCACTTCTCTCACTTTTGAGGCTGGAGGAGCCCGCCTCTTGGCGAGCCACCTTCAAGGTGAGCGCCATCTCCTCGTGCATGCGGTCAAAAAACACCCGTAAGCGCTCAATCGACAAACACATCAAATCGTGTAAACACAGGCCAGGCAGGCCCTCCAACTGCGCTTGGGTCCAACTCACTCCCGTTGGCTTAAAGCGCAGTTGGGGCGCCAAGGCCTCATCTGCGGCCTCTTTGGAGCCCACTCGCCACAGCAAGCTCTCGGTCTTGAGCCTGGCACTGTCGCAAGCTGAACAAGCGGTGTAGCTGCGGTATTTGGAGAGCATCACGCGAATGTGCATTTTGTAAGACTTGGTCTCCAAATACTCAAAGAAGCGCTTCACACCGTACCACTGCTGATTCCACTTCCCTGCCCAATTGGGTGAACCCTTCAAAACCCAGTCCTTTTGCTCTGGGGTCAACTGGTACCAAGGCGTATCGCGAGGAATGCCTGCTTTTTCTGCAAATCGCATCAAATCGTCTTGTGAGTCTTTCCACGCAGGGGTTTGAATGGGCTTGATCGCACCGGCTCTGAGCGTCAAGCGGTCGTTGGGGATCACCAATCCATAGTCCACACCAATCACCCGTCCAAAACCACGACACGCCTCACATGCGCCCAAGGCGGAATTGAAAGAAAAGAGAGAAGACGTGGGGTCTTGATAGCTCAACTCACTCTCAGGGCAGTGCAAGCCTGTGGAGAATTTCCAAATTTCGGGCTCTTCACTTTGCTCATCCAGTGCATAGACCTGCATGCGCCCTCCTCCCCTCTTCAAAGCCGTCTCGATGGCCTCGATCACCCTGGAGGGCTCCACCCCAGACCACCTGAATCGGTCTGCCACCACATCAATCACTTGCCTCGGACCGGTGAGCGTCGCCACTTCTCGCTTGGCTTGAATTTTGGTGAACCCAGAGGCGCTGAGCCACTGATCGATCTCCTCTTGCGTGATTTCAATGGGCAATTCGACCGCAAAGGTCACGATCAAGCGCAAGTCCCGCCCCGCCAATCGATGCTCCATTTCTGCCAGAAGCGTTTGCGCATTGTCATGGCGCACCGGCAAAGCCGTCTTGGCATCGTACAAATGCGCCAACCTTGCAAAAAGCAGTTTCAAATGATCGTTCAACTCCGTCATGGTCCCCACCGTTGAGCGCGAACTTCTCACGGGGTTGGTCTGGTCAATGGCGATGGCCGGGGGCACCCCCTCAACATGATCGACCTGAGGGCGATCCATGCGGTCGAGGAACTGTCTGGCATAGGCACTGAAGGTCTCGACGTAGCGTCTTTGCCCTTCTGCGTAAAGCGTATCAAAGACCAAACTGGACTTGCCTGAGCCGCTCGGACCCGTGACCACCGTCAACTCTCCGGTTTTAAAGTCAAGGTCCAAATTTTTTAAATTGTGCTGACGAGCACCACGTATTTTGATCAAGCCTTGTGTCATAGCGACTCTTTGCGTAGGAAGGGTTGAGGAGGACAGGTTAAAGATTCTATGAACAAAGCATGTCAAAACCTGTTCCACTCGAAAATATCCCTAAAAGCATCCACTTTTGACAAAGGACCCATGATTTCAAAGGAGAAAAAAGTAAACCCCCGAAGGTCCAATGTTCCTTCGGGGGTCGCATCTAGGTTAAAAGCCTATCGAGTCGAGCAAGGCACTTATGAAAGTGCTCTCACTCGACATCAGGCGCATTCAAACATCAATCTTGATGATAAATGTCCACATCCTTGGTTTCTTTGACAAACAGCATGCCGATCACAAACGTCACGCCCGCCACAATGATGGGGTACCACAAACCGTTGTACATGTCGCCAGTCTGTGCCACGATCGCAAAGGCGGTGGTGGGCAGCAAGCCCCCAAACCATCCATTGCCGATGTGGTAAGGCAGTGACATCGACGTGTAGCGAATGCGAGTTGGAAAGAGCTCCACGAGCATGGCCGCAATGGGGCCGTAGACCATGGTGACCAAAATGATCAAATACGTCAAAATGACGGTCACGGTCAGCTTGTCCAATTTGGCAGGATCGGCCTTTGTGGGGTATCCCGCATCTTTCAAAGCGTCACCTACGGCCTTTTTGAACTCTGCAATTTTCTTGGTGCTTTCCTCATCGAACTTCTCGTTCGCAACCGTTGCAGCAGGTGCTTCAATTTCCGTCGAACCGATCATCACCTTTGCAGCCGTTCCTGCTGGGGCAGATTGGTTGGCGTAACTCACCGCGTTTTGAGCCAAATACCGCTTGGCAATGTCACAAGAGCTCTTGAAGTCGATTTCACGAGCAATTGGGCTGCCTTGGAAGGAGCATTCGGCCTCGTTTTGCACGACCACCACTTTGGCCGATGCTTGAGCAGCGGCCAAATCAGGATTGGCCGCTTTGGTCAAGGCCTGGAAAACGGGGAAATAGGTCAACACCGCCAACAACAAGCCGAGCATGATGATGGGCTTTCTTCCAATTTTGTCGGACAAGGAGCCAAACACAATGAAAAAGGGCGTGCCGATCAACAAAGATGCCGCAACCAGCAAATTGGCCGTGGTGCCATCGACCTTGAGGACTTGCGTCATGAAAAAGAGCACATAAAACTGTCCCGTGTACCACACCACGGCTTGGCCTGCGGTCAAACCAAAGAGGGCCAAGATGACCACTTTTAAATTCTTCCACTGACCAAAGGACTCGGCCAAAGGCGCTTTAGATATCTTGCCCTCGGACTTCATGCGTTGAAAGGCAGGTGACTCGTTCATGGACAAACGGATGTAAACCGACACCGCCAACAAAGCGATGGAGACCAAAAACGGTATCCTCCAACCCCAGTTGCCAAAGTCCGCGTCAGACATGGCACTGCGGGTGCCCAAAATCACCAACAAGGACAAGAACAAACCCAAGGTTGCTGTCGTTTGAATCCAAGCCGTGTATGCACCTCGGTGGCCGTGCGGGGAGTGTTCAGCCACATACGTTGCAGCACCCCCATACTCCCCTCCAAGGGCCAAGCCTTGGAGCATCCTGAGAGAGATCAAAATCACAGGCGCTGCCACACCAATGCTCGAATACCCCGGCAACACGCCCACCACAAACGTGGACATGCCCATGATCAAAATGGTGACCAAGAAGGTGTACTTGCGCCCAATCATGTCCCCCAAGCGACCAAACACCAAGGCACCAAAGGGTCGAACCAAAAAGCCCGCAGCAAAAGCCAACAAAGCAAAAATGAAAGCCGCCGACGGGTCGAGGCCGCTGAAAAACTGTTTGGCAATGATGGCGGCCAATGAGCCATACAAATAAAAGTCATACCATTCAAAAACCGTTCCCAAAGAAGAGGCGAAGATCACCTTTTTCTCCTCTGAGGTCATCACGTGTGGTGCATTTGCAGCCATAGAGTTGTCTCCTGTTGAAATAATAATCCAGGCCAAGCCACGACATGCCTTCCTTGGGACTCTACAGATCCCTGAGCAGCATTTTGGGATTGACCCGTGACCTCAATATCGAACACAACACTGACTTGATGCTGACGGGAAAGGCCCAATTGACCCTAAATATCCACAGAACAAGATTTATATGATAAAAGCGGTCTGGGGTTTACCCCCGGTTTGAACGATTGGGGTGCATCAGGGCGCTATGGCGTGCGACCTCTTTGTGGGCCCGGACAGGGCTTGCCAGCCCTTAAATGCGGTCCATTCTGAGCGCAATTTGACTCCAAATGGCTCTCTTTTCTTCGCTGGAAAAGGACCCCCAACGGGCAATCTCTTGGATGTCTCTCAAGCAGCCCTCACACCACTGCGTTTGGGCGTTCATTTGACACACCCCGATGCAAGGCGTGAGCACGAACTCACGATCGGGCTCTGTGGCCAAACGAAGGCGTTCACCGAGACGCGCTCTTCGCAAATCTTGGGTGTTCATTCGTCTTGAGAGGACGATGCGTCCACTTCCTGCCTGGGGTAGCGTTTGAAGGCTCGCCTGAAAACATCAACGACCTCATCAGAAGACCTCATGGTCACCTCCAAGTCCTTGACCAAGCCATCGTGAAGACCGTAGATCCAACCATGCACGCTGATGTCTTGTCCCCGACTCCATGCGTCTTGCATCACGTTGGACAAAGCGACATTGCCCACTTGCTCAATCACATTCATCTCACACATGACGTTTTCTAAATCGTGGGCATGGAGGTGGTTGAGCCTTTGGCGATGCCGCAAGCGCACATCTTGAACGTGTCTGAGCCAATTGTCGGCCAACCCGATGCGAGTGCCCCTGGTGGCCGCCAAGACACCGCCACAGCCGTAGTGCCCCACCACCATGATGTGCTCCACCTTCAAATGCTCGACCGCGTACTGGATGACCGACAGGGCGTTCAAATCGGAGTGGACCACGACGTTGGCCACATTGCGATGGACAAAAATCTCACCCGGGTCGAGCCCAATGATCTCGTTGGCGGGCACGCGCGAGTCCGAGCAACCGATCCACAAATATTTGGGGGTCTGCTGAGAGGCGAGTTGGTTAAAAAAACCTGGGCGAGCATTCTCCATGCGCTCGGCCCATGCTTGATTGTTTTCAAATAGTTTTTTCAGCGATGCATCCATCTTTTTCACCACCTCTCGTTTCCATTGAACGTTGACACCAGCCCGATTTGAACAGACTTTCATGTCCCAGCAACAATTGCAAAAAAGCAACCCTACACATCGTGAGCAATCAAACCCATTGCACCATCGTGACCTTTTTCAACGCTTGTCGTCTTTCTAAATAGTCGGGCATCACCTTGCCCATTTCCGCCCAAAATTCGGGGCCATGGTTCATTTGTTTCAAATGACACAGTTCGTGGGCCACCACATAGTCCAGCAACCTCATGGACAAATGGATCAAATGCCAATTCAAGCGAATGGCGCCATTCGAACTTGCGCTGCCCCAACGGTGCTTGGCTTGACCCAAGGAAAGCGCCGTGGGCTTCACGCCCAGCAAAGCCGCAAAGTGCTCAAGCCTTTGATGGGCAACGGCTTGCATGAGTCCGATGTAGACAGCATCGATCCAGTCTTTGGCACAGCTTTGATGAGGATAGAGGTGGGGACGGCTTTGATGCGGGTCTTGGGCTTGATGGACCAAGAAGTCCCCTGGAGAGCTCTCCCCTTTTGTTTTACGGGACTGTGACTGCAATTGATGGACCAAGTCCCCAATGGGCAATAAAACCCTAAACCGCAAGGATCCCAATGGGGCGTCTTGCATCAAAGTTGACACCCATTCGCTCCAGCTGACGACACGCCACTCATGGCCTTCAAAACGTTGAATTTCAATGTGCTCGATCGCCGCCTTGAGCCGCTTGGCATTCGATCTCTGCAGCCCAGCCAGGCCTTGCCGAGACAAGCCCGGGGCCGGGGCCGGGGCCGATCCCTTTTCTGCTCTTCCATTGGGCGCGTCGATAGCAGGCTCGTCTTGCGCACATTCACTTTGCGCACGTTCGTCAT
>CAIZIT010000040.1 GCA_903933115.1 uncultured Burkholderiales bacterium | reverse complement strand
GGTCTTGGCCCATGAGATGGCCAACGTCAACACGACGGGTTTCAAAAAGAGTTTTGAAGTGTCCCTGAAGGCCTATAAAGCCGATGGAAACGGTTTTGATTCTCGTTTCCAACCTCAAATTTTTCACAACGATGCCATTCCCATGGTCCAAGGCGCCTTGATGGCGACAGGGCGAGACTTGGACATTGCCATGGGCGACTCCACCGTTTTGGGGGTGACCTCCGATAGCGGTGCCTTGGCTTTTACGCGCAGGGGTGACTTGGCTTTGAGTCCAAGCGGTGTATTGCAAACGGCAACTGGCAACACGGTCAAAGCCGAAGGGGGTGGTGTGATCACGGTACCCGCTGGATTTGCCATCAACATCGCCAACGATGGCCAAGTTTATGCAACCGACCCCGCACAGCCAGGCGTGCCTCAACCCGTCCAAATTGGCCAATTGTTGCTGCGCGATGCGAGCCAAACGTCATTGATTCGAACCAGGGATGGATTGTTCCAACCGAAAGACCTACCAGCTGGCTCAGATTTTGCTAATGGTACTAAGCCTGTCTCTATCACCTCAAAAGCGTTAGAGAGCAGCAACGTCAACGCGATGGAGACTTTGGTGAAATTGATCGAACAAAGCAGGTCTTTTGAGACGCAAGTTCGCACCATCAAAGAGAGCCAGACCGTGGACGAAGCTGGGGCTTCAATGATGAAGCTTGGCAGTTGAAGTTGAGATGCTTTGACCGAGGGTGTCAAAGTTAGAGTGAAAAGTGTCAGTTAATCGTCAAAAGCTCAAAAGGCTTTCAGTTCAAGATCAGATTTTCGACATGCAACTCCTCTAATTTTGAAATCTTCTGTCCATCAGAAGTCAGGTCAATCAAAGGAATAGAGGTTAGTCATGGATGCAGCTCTTTGGGTATCGAAAACAGGTCTGGATGCGCAGCAAATGCGCATGGATGTGATCTCCAATAATTTGGCCAACGTCAATACGACGGGTTTCAAAACGGACAGAGCCGTGTTTGAAGACCTGCTTTATCAAAACGTTCGTCAAGCGGGCGGTCAAACGTCTCAAAACACGCAGTCTCCCACAGGTCTCATGTTGGGTACCGGTGTGAAGGTCATGGCCACTGAGAAGATTCACTCACAAGGCAACATGATCAACACCACCAATGCGTTGGACTTGTCCATCACTGGCAGCGGATTTTTTCAGATCACTCAACCCGATGGCACGATCGCGTACACAAGGGATGGTAGCTTCAAGCTCTCAGCCACCGGTCAAGTGGTGACCGCTTCAGGTCAATTGCTGCAGCCCAACATCACCATTCCCAACAACTCAGCCAGCATCACGGTGGGTTTGGATGGAACGATCACCTCTGAGCTCACTGCGGGCGGCGGTGCTCAGGTCTTGGGTCAAATTCAGGTGGCCAAGTTTGTCAATCCAGCGGGCCTGACTCCCATTGGCAACAATTTGTACACCGCCTCAGCTGCGAGTGGTGCAGCTCAGGTGCTGCAACCCGGAACCGCAGGTGCAGGTCAAATCAATCAAGGGTCCTTGGAAGCCTCCAACGTGAACGTGGTGGAGGAGATGGTCAACATGATCGAGACGCAAAGGGCTTATGAGGTCAACTCCAAAGCGATCGATGCGGTTGACGGCATGCTCAAGTACTTGAATCAGAACATGTAACAGGTACATACAAATGACTTTTAAATCAGTAACGAATCGCATGTCTCTAAACATTCTTGCCAAGTGTCTTTTATTGGCGACTGTTGCTATGCTTGGCGCTTGTGCATCGAATCCAGAAAAAGCCGATCCTTTGGCGCCTTCTGCCGAGTTCGCACCAGTTTTTCCTTTGACCACCGATCGAAACAAAATTGCAACGGGTGGCATTTATGGCAATGCTGCGAGCGATGCTTGGTTTGGTCGCGGGCGCAATTTCCAAGTGGGCGATTTGATCACGGTGCTTTTGAACGAGTCCACACAATCGGCCAGAAGTCAAAACAGCAACTTGGATCGCAAAACCATCAACACGGCTTTGCCCACTGGATTCGGAAACAAATTGGGTCAAGTGCCAATTTTGAATGGCATCCAAAATTCTATCGCGGGCTCTGAAGTGGCCAGCAACGGCACGGGCAAAGCGGCGCAAGAGGCCTCTTTGAGCGGCTCCATTGCAGTCACTGTGGTTGAGATTTTGAGCAACGGCAACTTGATGGTCAGAGGCGAGAAGAAACTCGGTTTGGCCGAGGGCACTGAGGTGATTCAAGTCTCGGGTGTCATTCGTCCCCAAGACGTGGGACCCAACGGACAAGTGCAATCTTTGCGTTTGGCCAATGCACAAATTCCTTACCGCGGTACGGGTGATTTGAACGACGCGTCCAAGACCGGTTGGGGAACTTCACTCATGTACAAGTG
>CAIZIT010000039.1 GCA_903933115.1 uncultured Burkholderiales bacterium | reverse complement strand
GGGCCAAGAGGTGAAAGCGTTCCAATGCTCACAGAGGAGATGTGGCAAAGTGAATGCTGGCGAGCCATTGTCAATGATTTGGACGAAAAGGAAAAAATCGGTATTCGCCCTCATCTGCATGACAAAGTCATGTCGATTTTGATCAGTGGAGAATTTGATCCCTCGCAGCTGCCCAAGAGAATCACTCTTTTGGGCGTGAACAGCTTGCCCATGCAGAATTTGGCTTTTTTTGCGGCATTGTCACAATACACACAAGTCTTCATTGGTGTGAATTCACCTTGCCAATTCCATTGGGCTGACATCATGGAAGGGCGTGAATTTTTTAAATTACAAAGACGCAGGTTCAAAAACCGAGGTGCAGTCGATTTGGCGCAAGTCAATTTTAGTGAAATGCATTTACACGCCAATCCAATCCTCAGTGCTTGGGGCCGCCAGCATCGAGATTTTGTACGTCAATTGGATGAGTTTGATGATGTCCAAAAATCCAGTGAAGATTTTCATCACTTGAAGCTTGATGTGTTCTCAACACGTGAGCACAACTCATTGGACAGTGAAGAGCCGTTGGTTAAAAGTGTCTTGCACATGATCCAAGATCAGGTGAGAGATTTGGAGCCTTTGGAGGAGCTGACTGAAGAGCAAAGAAAGAGGCTCCTGCTTTGCACCCAAGAGTCGCAAGGGCTCAAAGATGACAAAGATGACAAAGAGAACAAAGATTCAATCAGCAGGCCCTTGACTTTAGGAGACTCCAGCTTGGTCTTCCAAATGTCCCATGGATTGACCCGAGAGTTGGAAATACTTCACGATCAGCTGTTGGGCTTATTTGATGCGTCCAATCGGAGAGAAAAATTTCAGCCTTATGAGGTTTTGGTGATGATGCCCGACTTGGATGCGGCGTGTCCTGTGATTGATGCTGTCTTTGGGCAATACGATAAGTACGATGAACGCTTCATTCCCTATGCCATTGCTGAGCAGTCGCTCTTGGGCGCACACCCTCTCATTGACAGCTTGAAGTGGTTGATCAACATGGGCAGCTCAAGATGTCAACTCAGTGATTTGTTGACCGTATTGAGGACGCCTTGTATCGCCCATCAATTTGGACTGAAAGACAATGATTTTGAGCAACTCGAATTCTGGCTCAAAGACTCTGGGATGCGTTGGGGGCTTCACAGCGAACAAAAAGCGAATCTGGGCTTTTCAGATTCTGAAGAGCTCAACACCATCTTATTTGGTATTCGTCGCATGCTGCTGGGCTACACCAATGCCGAGCAAAGTCCCATCGAATTCAAATTGCAAGGACTTGAGATTTCACCTCTCAGTTCTGTCGCAGGACTGGATGCTGAAGTCGTGGGTTGCTTTGTGTCGTTTGTGGAGGTCATTTGCAATTGGTGGGCGAACAGCCAAGAAGCTAAAAGTCCGCAAAAGTGGTTCCATGATTTCTCGGAATTGATGACGAATTTGATCAAAGTTGAAGCCTTAGATGATATGAAGGTCTTGCAGGCCTTGACACAAGCACTGAATAAATTTCAAGAGATGACCAGGGAAGCCTCATTCGATGAGCCTGTCTCTTTGAAAGTTGCGGGTTCAGTTTGGCTAGATGCTTTGAAAGTCAACGATAAGCGTCAAAGGGTGTTGTCCAGTGGGGTGACTTTTGGTTCCATGAAAACGATGACCAGTGTGCCTTTCAAAGTGGTTTGTTTATTGGGGATGAACGATGGTGAATTTCCCCGCTTGGGTGTTCATAATCCCTTTGATTTGATGGAAAAAAAGGGGCAATCTCGTGTTGGAGATCGATCAAAGTCACATGATGACCGCGCCTTGATGCTTCAAGCCCTGCTTTGTGCCCGTGAGAAGCTCTATATCAGCTGGAGTGCTTTCAATGACCGGGATAATTCTGCTAAAAGTCCTTCGGTTTTGGTCACGCAGTTGCGCCAATACATCGGTGCAAAATGGGGTGATGACTTTTTAGCCTCTCTCACAAGTGTTCATCCCATGCAGGCTTTCAGTGAGGCGTACTTTAAAAAAGGCTCGCCTCTTAGAACTTATGCCAAAGAATGGTTCGCCATGCACTTGAATTGGGCGCAAGCTCATCACGTTGAGCCCGTCAATTCAATGAACTTGACTCAGGACCTTGAGCGCTTAAATGACGCTAAGCACTTGGAGCCTTCATCCTCGCAGCAAGAGGTTGAATGCAGTTTCAATTCGCTGATCATGGCCCTTAAAAACCCAGTGAAAGACTATTTCAGACAAGCTTTGTCGATCGATTTTCAAGAGCTGTCGGAGGATCAATTCGACGACGAGACGTTTGGTCTTGATGGACTGGAGATCTATCAACTGAAAGACCGCTTGCTGGAAAACTGGTCTACCCGTTCAAAGCCGTATGAGCGGGTCGATCAATTGGAGTCCTACGTCAAGAGTTACTTAAAAGAATTGCAGTTGACAGGAAAAATGCCTCTGGGTCCCATGGGCGTTTTACTTCAAAAGAGTTTGAATGAGGAAATGCTTCCCCAAATGAGACTCGCTTTGAAATTGCGTGAGCTGTATCCATTTGAATGCCCAGAGTTGGAGGTGAATTTTGCCTTGGGAGCAACTTTGTTTGCTGATGCCATTCCTGGACTTCGATCAGCGAAAGACGGGAATACTGGGCACGCAAAATTGCACATGGAATTGCTGGCCAGTCGTCTTATAGGACCTAAGGAAGTGCGAATACATCACTTCTTAAGGCCGTGGATTTTAAGTCTTGTATTTGCACATCTGGGAGTGGATGTGCGCTTGATGTTTTTATATGCAGACGCAGTGCTCCAAGTCGAGCTCCCCAGTCAGGAGTTGGCAACGCAGTCCTTAATGGCGCTGGCCGATGTTTATGAAAAAAGTCGAAAAAATTTTCTGCCCTTGCCCTTGAAGACTGCACTGGTCTATGCAAAGGACCATGATGCTGAAAAAGCGAGATCTGTTTACGAGGGGAATGACCATTCAAGTGGTGAGGTCGATGACATGAGTCTGGAGAGGATTTATCCAAACTTTGATCTGTTGACAAGGGATTTGAACACGCTCGATGTATGGATTCAAACCTATGAGCCATTTTGGACCTGGTATGCATCTCAACCTAAGCCCAAGCGATACCAAGAGATGGAACTTGATTGGGCAAAGCTTCAAGTGAGTGCGCTGTGAGTTCAATGGGAAAGTCAACTACAGAACCCCATCAACTGGATCCGATCGACTTTCCGTTGATGGGAAGTCGCTTGATCGAAGCGAGTGCTGGCACGGGCAAAACTTACACCATTGCAGCTTTGTATGTGCGTTTGGTATTGGGGCACGGAAAGTCGATGCGCTCGACGGGTTCCATGGAGGGGGCTACAGCCTTTCTTCGGCCCTTATTGCCTTCTGAAATATTGGTGATGACGTTTACCAAGGCCGCTACCCAGGAGCTCTCTTCCAGAATTCAATCGCGATTGATGGAAATTGCTGAGGTCTTTCGCGCACCAGAAAGAGCTGGTGAGGGTGATCAATTTGTACGTTTGCTTCTACTCGACTATCCAGAGGAATCTTCAAGGCTACAAGCTGCTTGGCAACTTCACCAAGCCGCACTTTGTATGGATGAAGCTTCCGTTTTTACCATTGATGCTTGGTGTCAAAAAGTCCTTCGTGAGCACGCTGTTCACACGGGGCAGCCCTTTGATGAAGAGTTGGTGGCCAATGAGGATGATCTGAGAAGGCGGGCAGTACAAGACTTTTGGCGCAAAAACGTCTACAAGATGGACCTTGATTTGGCGACTCACTTCAAACGACTTTTCAGAGGAGAAGTCTTTGAGTTGACGAGTTTGATTCAGGCGTATTTGAAAAATCAAAAAGCTTCCCATGCAACCCATTTGTCAAATTGGCCTAATGCGGACGCCTCCCAAGATGATCGCTTGGACTTTGTCAGCCAATTTCAGGGGGATTGTCGCGAGCATTTGAGTGGCTTATCGACTCAAAAGCACCGCTTGAATGAGTTGGCGCTTGTGGTCTCTGACTGGATTGAGCAGCAGTGGAGTACATCAAGGGATCAGTGGAACGGGGTCAAATTGGGGCAACACCATTTGAAAAAATGGCTCCAAGGGCTTCAATCTTGGTGCAAGGAAGACTCCAATGATCACTTTCCTCCAAACCTGAAGGATCGGTGGTCTCGCTTTTCTGGAGATGGATTTCTCTTGGCGAGGAGAGACACGGCGCCG
>CAIZIT010000038.1 GCA_903933115.1 uncultured Burkholderiales bacterium | reverse complement strand
GGTGTCGATCAAAATCAAGCGTCTGCCAGACAAGTCCTCTAATAAGAGCTGCAAGCTCGCGGCATTCGTGGCCCTGTAGCTGTCCACACCGCATTGGCTGCTCATGAGTTGGGTCTGGTTCCAAGCCCCTGGCTTTGAATCTTGGTAACTGATGATCGCAACTTCTTCGTTGCCGTACTTGGTGCATGCTTGTTGAGCCAGTCTGGCCACCGTCAAAGTTTTACCCGAACCGGATTGGCCACAAATGGCGTGCACACCGCTGTCGGGTAGCGCACGTTGTACGTCTCCAATGGAGTGCAACAACTGGTTTTTGATCTCGCTCAAGGCATTCTCTTGGGAATCCATTTGGTGAATGCTATCCAAGAGCAGTGCTTTCAAGGCAGCAGGAATGGGGGCTTCTTGAAGAGACTGCTTCAAGGACTGAACAGCGGGATGGGTTGGAGTGCCCATTTGCCACATGTTCATTTGTTGGGTCATGCGAAATTCTTTTCTGAGAGCGGCCAACTCATCGCGAACCAAAGCGACGATTTCTTGGCCCCTCAACAATTCGTGACGTTCTTGTTGTGGTCGATCGGCTTCGCTCACCTTGATCTCCATTGCACCAATGGATGGCACTTTGAGGTCTTCAAGTGTTCGCTCAATTTCAGCAGATTTCACCTCTTGAGCATCAGCTTTTGAGCCAACTTTGGGCTTTCTGCGCATGCCCATCATCTTGGCTTCAAAAGCAGCTTTGTCACTCACCGCCGTGCTTGCCTTTGGGGTGGGCTTGGCCACACTCACCAAAGTGCTGGCAGCTTGTTGGCTTAGGTTTTGTCCCAAAATCTCTTCGAAACTGGCGCCTTTGGGATTGACTGTTGCAGCTGAATCCTCGGGTGTGATGGCTTGGCTCACCAAGTCAATTTTGGGCGTCAGGGCAGAAAAACCCACCTCTTCTTGAATGGCCACTTCGCCCTCCAAGGGATCGATGTCAACCGCCACGATCAATTCGGTTTGACCGCGCACTTGGCAGCTCGAGATGACCAACACATCCGGGCCATACAAAGCAATGGCTTTCTCGTTGGCTTGCTTGTTGTCGCGGGCTAAGATTCTTTTGAGTTCCATGGTCGATCTCGATTAACGGTCAATGAATAAAGGGTTCAATCAGGACTTTGCTTTGGCGTCAACGGTGTGAATCACCTTGACAGCTTGGTCATCTGGAATTTCGTTGTAGGACAAGACGGTCAAGTCATTGACCCTGTGTCTGACGGCCTTGGCGAGCCAAGTTCGGATGAGAGGCGAGACCACCAAGACTGCTGGGTTGCCGTCCTCTTCCATCGTTCTTGCACCATCGCGCAAAGCCAAAAATAAGTTTTCTGACAAACCGGGCTCCATCACCACGGGTTGTCCGGGTTGGGTTTGTTGGAGCACGTTGTGGAGCAACTGCTCAAAACTGGGATCCAATGTCATGACCGACAGTGTGTTTCTGTCGTCCACCAAAGATTGCATGATCATGCGACCGAGCTTGGGTCTGACCAAGGCCGCCAACTGCTCGGGATCTGTGCTTCTGGAGCTCACCTCAGACAAAGTCTCTGCAATGCTTCGCATGTCGCGAATGGAGACCGATTCGGTGAGCAAGCACTGAAGCACCCTGGTCAGCACGCCCAAGGCCACTTTGCCAGGGACCAAATCTTCCACCAATTTGGGTGAGCGTTGTGCCAATTTATCAAGAAGCTGCTGCGTGTCATCGTGGCTGATCAAGTCAGACGCGTTTTCTCTCAACACTTTGTTCAAGTGTGTAGAGATGGCGGTGGCTGCATCCACAACGGTGTAGCCCATGGCTCTGGCGTGATCGCGCTCAGAAGGTTCAATCCAAACCGCTTTCAAACCAAATGCAGGCTCCAAGGTCTCAATGCCTTTGATGTTGCCAAACACTTCGCCTGGATTGATCGCCAACTCACGACCCACTTTGATTTCACCTTTTCCGCGAACCACGCCTTTGAGCACGATGCGGTAAGAATCGGGGTCGATGTTCAAATCGTCTCGAATGCGCACGGGTTGCACCAAGAAGCCCAACTCTGCAGATAGTTTTTTCCTCACACCCTTGACCCGCGTCATGAGCTCGCCACCCGTCTCTGGGTTCACCAAAGGAATGAGTCCGTAGCCAATGTCCAATCCAATGAGGTCCACTTGGTCGATGTCGTCCCAGTCGAGTTCTTTGGGAGGCGCTTGTTGAGCAGGTGCGTCTTGAGCCGCCTGCACTTGAGCCTCTTCTTCGACTTCGTTTCGGATGATCATGAGTCCAAGGCCTGTACAAGCACTGGCCAAGGCGATGAAGATCATGTGGGGCATGCCAGGCACCAAGCCCAGAACCAACAAAATACCAGATGCAATGAACAAAGCGGAGGGGTTGGAGAGCTGGCTCTTGGCCTGCTCGGTCATGGACTCGGCTGTGGTCACACGGGTGACGATGATGGCGGTTGACAAGGACAGCAAGAGAGAAGGGATTTGAGCGACCAAGCCGTCACCAATGGTCAAGAGCACGTAGAGTTTGCCAGCTGCTGCAACGCTCATGTCGTGCTGAGCAACACCAATGGCAAGTCCTCCCACCACGTTGATCAAGAGGATCAATAGACCCGCCATCGCGTCACCGCTCACAAACTTAGAAGCACCATCCATGGATCCAAAGAAGTCAGATTCTTGTGACAATTCTTCGCGTCTTTTCTTGGCGGTCGCCTGATCGATCACACCGGCGTTCAAATCCGCATCGATGCTCATTTGTTTACCTGGCATCGCATCCAAGGTGAAACGCGCGTTCACTTCTGACACACGACCCGCACCTTTGGTCACCACGATGAAGTTGATGATCATCAAAATCGCAAAGATGATGAATCCAACCACGTAGTTTCCACTGATCACGAACTCGCCAAAGGCGGAAATCACCTTACCTGCCGAATCATGACCTTCGTGGCCATGAACCAAAATGACCCGTGTTGAGGCCACGTTCAACGCCAAGCGAAGCATGGTGGCAAACAACAAAACCGATGGGAAGGCGGAAAAGTCCAAGGGAGAGCGAGTTCCAATGGCAATCATGATGATCACCAAACTCGCCACAATGTTGAATGTGAACAAAAAGTCCAACAACAGGGGAGGCAAAGGCAAAACCAACATGCCCATGATCATCAACACCAGCGCGGGAATTCCCAAACCGGAGTATTCAAATTTGATCAAATTCTGTCGAATGGTTGACAGGCTAAGTGTGGCCATGGTGCTTTTTGCTCAAAAATTAGATATTAAGTTCTCATTTCGTTCAGTTTTTTAGGACTGTCCTTTACTCTAAGCAATCGATGTGCCAATCGACTTTGACACTTGGACTGCAATCCGCTCAACTCCATGCAACTGTCACACCAAGTTGCGAAAATTAGAAAATAAGCTCAATCTCGAAATTTCACATGATGAAATTGGTAACCCGATCCAGTGAACCTTGGCGGCTGGGTTTGAACTCCAAAGTGGCTTGACCCAGGACTTCCAAACTGCAAAATCAAACCGCTTTCGCCTTTACATGAGGCAAAGTTTCGCTCTATTCAGGAGGAAAGCTGGACTTTTATGAATTTTGCTGCTGCTTGAAATATTTTTTATCAATTATTTTTTGAACTCTTTATAATTAAAAAATTAAAATTTAAGAAACATTTTTAATCTATTTGATGCAATCTTTTGAGCTTTGGACTTGCTGGCAAAGCTTGACCAGTCACGATTTTTGCTTATACAGACCATTCGTGCTCACACGGCCTTTGAGAAAAAGGGGTTGGGGCATTGAAAAAACTCAAAAGTACACTTAAATACATCAAACATGAGCCTGAATTCACTGAATCCTTTCATTTCAAGCAATTCATTGCCAAGTCTAGACAGCACCAGCACCGTGGGTGCTGGGTCGAACACAGGCAGTGCGGATTCAAGCAACTCCACGCCCAATGGCGAGCAGTTTTCGGTGTTTTTCGAACGAATGATGCACCCCGCGTTCAATCAAAAGAACACGAGCAGCCCCCCCGCCCCACAAGATCAAAGCGCACATCCTCAGGTTCAGGGTTCCAACGCCAACTCACTGACTCCTTCCAGCATCCCTTCGGATCCTGGACTCTCAGGTTCAAGCACATGGGCCTCCACCCAAGCTTTGCTCGACTCGCAAAGCCAAGCTTTTTCTTTCAGCCAAAGCTACTTGGGAGTGAGCTCGCAAAGCTTCTTGGACAACAACGAATCCGCTCTTTCAAGCGCGAGCTCTTTTGTTGGAGATGGGAATTCGAGCAGCTCCTCATCTCTCAATGACCGTTTGGACACCCATGCCTCCAATGTGAGCGTCAATGACAAGGTCACCCAAGACTCGAGCTCCAATGCCAGAGCCCAAGATGACAAGCGTGCCCAAGATGACGCAAAATCCAAAGATGCCTCTGCATCCAAAGACACTGCAACAGCGTCCACTCAAGCCCAATCTGCCAAAGAATCCCAAGATTCAACGCAGGCAAACAATGCCGATCAGAACAGCACTGCAGACAAAGCCAAAACCTTGACGGATGCACAAAAACTGCAACAGGCCAACCAATCTTTGCTGACCCAAAGACTCCCCAGTGGAACACCCGAAGTCTTGCACCCCGCTGCGTTGAAAACCAAGAATGCCGGCAATCTCAAAGGCAACGACAGTGAACTCTCAACGATCGCTTTGGGTCCAAACTCACAGATCGTCACTTCTGCGAAAAACCCTCCCACAGAGAAAAGCCTGAGTGAGTTTGCCAAATCCATGGGATTCACGAAAACCGCCATCGCCAAACTCTTTGGTACTGAGGACGCTGCACAAAGTGGAACCACTACAGCCGCGACTCAATCGGTGTTGAGCAGTGGTTTATTGGCACCAGCCCCCAATGACCCCAATGCGTTGGCTGCTGGGTCCACACTCACAGCAAGCGCATTGTCACAATCCACTTTGGCACTGAACACGACAGCTCCCCTGGACGGCGCTGGCGCTGTGGGCATGACGAGCGGCACGCCCATGAACCCACTGTCACAGTTGCCCACTTTGAGCTCCAACACCATCAGTGTCGGTCAAACCCCCTCCATTGATCCAGCCTTGGATGCAGCAGCCGCTCTCACGGGAACGGCCCTACCTGGTGCCACTGCGGCCACCTTGCTCAACCCTTTGTCTGGCACTTTGAATGCCAATTTGGTGAGCGCCAACACACTCACTGGAACCACCAATGCAAACTTGGGTGATTTGAATGAACTCATGATGCAAAGTGGAGCCACGCTCAAATCGGGATCTGTGAACTTTTCCTCCACGCTCAGTGCGCTGAGCCAAGCTGGAGCCGCCACTTCAAGCCCAAGCACTTTGTCGGTCTTGAACATGACCGGCTCAGAACTCACAGGTTCAGCCATTGAAGCCTTGCAATCGGAATTCAACAAGCTCACCAACACCGGACACCTCTCCTCCAGCGAGGGCACAGACACCAGTGCTTTTGGTTTGAGCTTGACCCCTGACAGCTCCACCTTGAATGCTGGACTGGGTCTTGCAGGCGCCATTGATTTGGGTGCGAATTCAGGTGGAAACGCATCCAACATGAACCAATCCAATGCAGATGCTTCCTCACAATTAAATCCAAATGGCACCACTAATGTTGGTAACATGGCGGATACGTACGAGAAGTTGAGCAATCAATTGACCGCAGAGTTGTCGCGTCGCATGAACGAGCAAATCAGCCAAGGCCAATGGAAGATGAAATTTGCCCTCAAACCTTCAAGTTTGGGAGCCGTGGACGTTCAAATTGAAATGAAAGACGGCAAATTGGCCGCCAATTTCCAAGCCGACAACGCACTCACACAAAGTTTGTTACAACATGGCTCAAATCAATTGAAGGACAATTTAAAAGGCTTGGGTCTCACCCAAACCGATGTTCAAGTTGGACAAAACCAGACCCAATCGGGTGGCGGACAAAATGCGGGATCTAACTTCGCAGGCCAAAATCCTTTTGCACAGATGACCAACACACAAGCGGCCAAGAGCAGCAATGCTCAAGATTCCACGTCCCCTGTCGATGTTTCGATCAAGGGTACGAGCACGGATGGCAATTTGGACTTGTTTGCTTAACCGTTTGAAATTGACACAAGCAACCCAACCACAGAATCGTTTTTAGGAGTATCAACATGGCAACAGCAGCACCAGAAGCAACCGAAGCAACTGAAGAGGAAGCTCCGAAAAAGAAAAAGCCGATCGTTTTGATCGCCGCCGCAGCCGTCGGAGGCATTGTCTTGATCGTGGGCGTGGTCTTTGGCACCTTGTTCTTCTCAGGCTATTTTGAGAAACAAGCCGAATTGGAAGCCGAGGACAAGCTCGAGGAGTTGGAAGCCGCAGCGAGCAAAGCCAAGGTTGAGGCACCCTCGAAGATCAAGAAAGAGGCGCCTGAGGCCACACGGTTTGAGAAAAACTACATGCAGCTCGACAAAGAGCTCATGACCAACATCACGGGCAGCAAAAAAGTGATGGTGGTTCAACTCGCCCTCATGACGCACTACGACAGCCGCGTGTTTGACAACGTGAAAAAGCACGAGTTCGCGCTCAGATCGGCCATGCTTGACGTCATGCGTCAAAGCACTGAAGCGGAAATCAACAAACCCGACTTCAGAAAAGAGTTGGCCGCCAAGCTCAAAGACACGATGAACGAATTGTTGGAGAATTACGAGGATTTCGGAGGCATTGAAGACGTGTTCTTCACCTCCTTTGTGATGCAATAATTGACCCCATCATGTCCGATCGATCCAATCTCCTCTCTCCCGAAGAACTTCTGGCCTTGACCGAAGGGGTCAACGACGGCTCCATTGAAGTCGACACAGGCTTCAATACAGATGTTCGTGTGCACAAACACGACTTGGCCAGCGAAGACAGCAGTCTCGGGGTGAATGTGTCCTCCATTGACATGATCAATGAACGACTCATTCGCATGTTCAGATTGGGTTTGCTTGAAGTCTTGAGAACCACTCCCAGGGTGAATCCTTCCAAAGTTCAGATCATGAAGTTTGGGGATTATTTGAAAACCATCAAGCCTCCACTGGCCGTGAACACCGTTCGCATCAGCCCCTTGAGAGGTTTCTCGGTGGTGATCATTGACCCGTCTGTGATTTTCAGCTCTCTGGACTCGTTTTTTGGTGGATTTGGCAAAGGCGTTGGCGACCTGCCCCCAGGTCGCCTTTTCACGGCCACAGAGACACGCATCATCAACATCATCTTGGAAGTCTTCTTCAAGTCCATGAAAGACGCTTGGGCTCCTGTGATGGAGATCGATTGCGAGCGCGTGGCCTCAGAGATCAATCCACAATTTGCACAAATTGCAGACGAAAACGATTTGGTGGTTTTGAGCCGCTTTGAGTCCGACGCAACGGCAAACAG
>CAIZIT010000037.1 GCA_903933115.1 uncultured Burkholderiales bacterium | reverse complement strand
GAGGTCTTGTGGGGTCATGGGGTCCTAACTTTCTAAGCAAATCAATCAACAAAAAATGGTGTGGCTTCGGGCGCTCAACTCAATTCAAGACCCAAGCTTGAGGGGCAACACAGCATCCCAAACAGCAGAGCGCCATGACCAAAAACAAGAAGGGATCAAAGCGTTCAAAGCATTCAAAAATCACTTGAATCGGTCTTCAATCCTCCAGCTCTTTTAGGCGCCCTTACAAAAGGCAGCCTCGGCTCACCCAAGCCTTGAGGCCCCTCTTCAACCTCTGATCTTGTAGCCCGTCTTCAGCAAATAAAGCGCCAAACTCGCCACACCCACCAAAGCGCCAAACACCAATCCAAAACTGAGCCAAGGCGAGACATCGCTCACGCCAAAAAAGCCATATCGAAAACCATCGATCATGTAAAAGAAGGGGTTCAAGTGACTGAGCGCTTGCCAAAACGGGGGCAAGGAATGGATGGAGTAAAACACCCCACTCAAAAACGTCATGGGCATGATCACAAAGTTTTGAAAGGCCGCCATTTGATCAAACTTCTCGGCCCAAAGACCCGCAATCAAGCCCAAGGTACCTAGCATTGCAGCGCCCAAGAGCGCAAAAACCAAAATCCACAAAGGATACACAAAACTCAAGGGCACAAAGTAAAGCGTGACCACCAACACCCCACTGCCCACCGCCAAGCCCCTCACCATGGCCGAGAGCACATAGGCGCTGAACCAACTCCAGTGGCCCAAAGGGGAGAGCAAAATGAACACCAAGTTGCCCATGATCTTGCTTTGCACCATGGAGGATGAACTGTTGGCAAATGAGTTTTGCAGCAAACTCATCATGATCAAGCCGGGCAACAAAAAGGCGGTGTACTTCAATTGATCGTAGACTTGAACGCGGTCTTCTAAAACATGTCCAAAGATCAACAAATAAAGCACCGCACTCAACACGGGTGCGGCAATGGTCTGAAAGCTCACCTTCCAAAAACGCAAAACCTCTTTGTAAAAAAGCGCTCTCCAGCCCTTCATGATGCTGCTCCTTGTTTGTTGTTCATCACATCCAAGAAGATGTCCTCCAAATCGGCCTTCCTGACCTCAATGTCCTCGGGCTTCAACTGGGCTTGTCGAAGCACCGACAAATAGTGCTCAATCTCCTGCGCATCTTGTGCGGGCAGTTGCACAATGCGACCCGTCACCCGGGCCAAAGGCTTTAAAGACTCTGGCAAAGCGCCGTCCAATTTGAAGCGAAGCACCGTGCTGCTCGAGGACTTCAACAAGTCGCTCGTGGTGCTCAAAGCCACCACCTCGCCTGCTTTGAGCATGGCTATGCGAGAGCACAGCGCCTCCGCCTCTTCCAAGTAGTGCGTGGTGAGCAAAACGGTGTGCCCCTGGCTGTTCAATTTGGCGATGAATTGCCAAAGGGTTTGTCTGAGTTCCACATCCACTCCAGCAGTAGGCTCGTCCAAAACGATCACTGGGGGCTTATGAACCAAGGCCTGTGCGACCAAGACGCGTCTCTTCATCCCCCCAGAGAGTTGACGCATGTTGCTGTTGGCTTTGTCGCTCAGGCCCAAACTCTCCAAAAGCTCATCGATCCATGGACCGTTGTCGTCAATGCCGAAGTAGCCCGATTGGAACTGCAAAGCCTCTCGCACGGTGAAGAAAGGATCAAAGACCAATTCTTGGGGCACAACGCCGAGTTGTCTTCTCGCACCCGCGGGGTCGAGCCTCACGTTGTGTCCTCGCACCACGATCTCTCCAGAGCTTGCACGGGACAAACCGCTCAGAATGCTGATCAACGTGGTCTTACCCGCACCGTTGGGGCCCAAGAGACCAAAAAACTCACCCTCACCAATCTCAAAGCTCACGCCGTTGAGGGCCGTAAAGGCGCCCTTCGGGCTGGCGTAGGTTTTGGTGATCGACTGTATGGAAATGGCGGACATGGGGCGGTGTTTCTAATGAAGGAGGGAACAGGACTAAAAAGGTAGAGAATTTAAAAGGTACAGAAAGAAAAAATGACGGATCCAAGTCAAGGGGAACAAAAATCAAAAAAAACTTCAAAGTGCAGAGCACTCTGAACACATGCTGAGAGCGCCTTCATGCAGGGATCAAAAACTGCTCCACCCCATACACCTTGGCCAAATTTTGCAGCTGCTCAGGCAAATTCAAAACCTGCATCTCAAGCCCCAAGCCTTGCAACTCGCGCTTGAAGGCCAAGAGAAGAGCCAGGGCACTGGAGTTGAAGATTTTCAGCTCACGCGCATCGACTTGCATCGCCTTAGAGCCCCCATCTCGCGCCGCTCCAGAAACACTCAAAGTTGGAAGCGCCTTTTTGAAGCTCTCCAACACCAAAGGCGTCTCGTCGTGGGTCACTTGAGGGGGCAGAGAAAACGTGTTCATCTTGGCACTCCTTGATCAGGTGAGCACAGGGCTCAAAGGGGAAAAGGTGTGGTCCATTTATTTTTTGGCCAAATTGGTTTTGTTTCTCTCGCTCAAAGCGGCGATCAAGCCATCGATGCCCTTGGCATTGATTTCTTGGGCAAACTGTGTGCGGTAGTTGTCGACCAACCAGACCCCCAAAACATTCAAGTTGTAGATCTTCCAGCCCGTCTGACCCTGGGGCCTCTCGACACGGTAGTCGATTTGAATGGGCTCGGGGCCACCGTGGATTTCTGTTTTGACCAAAACTTCTGTGTCTTGGGGAGAGGCTCTCAAGGGCTTGATCACCACCGATTGGTCTTTGATTTGATTCAAAGCACCGGCATAGGTTCTGATCAGAAGGGTTTTGAACTCCTCTTGGAGCTTGGCCTTTTGTTCATCGCTGGCTTGACGCCAAGCTGGGCCCACGGCGGAAGCTGTCATGCGCTGAAAATTCAAGTGCGGCATGACCTGGGTGTCCACCAAAGCGCGGATCTTTTGCAGGTCCCCGTTTTTGAGCGTCTTGTCGCTTCTCACCGTGTCAAAAAGCTCGGTGCTCAAACGCTTGATGAACTCGTCTGCACCCTCCTCCGCAGCCAAGGCCACGCCGGGGGCTGCAAAGAAAAGCAAACAGCAAGAACTCAAAAAAGCGAGAAGCAGTTGTTGGGGTTTTAAATTCTTAAATCTCATGACCGTCATTCGTTCGTAGGGAGCCAAAGAAGCCCTGCATTTTGGCCATGCCTGATACAGGGAGACTTGCTGCTAAAGAGCCATCTCAGGGATGCAGACATGGAGCACCGACTTCTCAAGACCACGGGCTCAGGATGTGTTTTTCCTGTCATGGTCCCCTGTCAGCACCCAGCTCGCTGGGTTCACCTGTAAGAATGGCAACCCCGTATTATCCCTCGAACCGCACATCTCTCATGCAAAGCTTGGCATTTTGGGGCCAAGCGCTGGGGTTTTGTGCTTAAAAGTGGGGGTTTGGGCACACCTCGTGGGCTTTATTTGCTGAAATCTTCTTCGCTCTCGCTTGGCGGGTCACCATCATAGATGTCTGAGCGCCTCTTTTGCAAGTAAGCATCGCGCACAAAACTGTACCGGTCAAGGGCCGCCTCATCCAAATCTTTGTCAAACCCCAAGTACTTGGCCCGCTTGTCGGTCAAGTTCAAGACCGTGAGCTCGTACATGTTCTCGCTGGGCCTCACCCGCTTGACGGGTGTGGCCTGAACATCGGCAGCGAGCAAAGCACCCGAATCCCTGAGGGTCGAGGGACCGAGCAAAGGCAGCACGAGATAAGGCCCAGAGCCCACCCCCCAAACGGCCAAGGTTTGACCAAAGTCCTCGCTGTGGCGCTCAAGCTTCATGGGTGTGGCCCAATCCATCAAGCCATAAACACCCAAGGTGGAGTTGATCAAGACCCGCAAGAAGCCCTCGGTCGCCTCTTGGGGCTTGAATTGAAGGGCGCTGTTGGCCGCTGACCAGGCGTCAGAGATGTTGCCAAAGAAGTTTCGCACACCGGTTCGAATGATGCTGGGCGTGATGTCGACATAGGTCTGCGCCAAAGGCTTGGTCACGTTTTGATCGATTTGGTCGTTCAAACGAAACACGGAGCGGTTGAAGGACTCCCAAGGGTC
>CAIZIT010000036.1 GCA_903933115.1 uncultured Burkholderiales bacterium | reverse complement strand
TGGTTGGTCGACTCCACCGCTTCGTGAAATCGGGCTTTAAGAAGTTGCCCACAGAGCATTTGGACGTTCATTTGACGATGCTTTTGCCCAAATAGTGCGTGCTCAGTTGAGCAATGTGACCCATTAGACCCAATGGGATCCCTTGGGTTCTTTGGTATGTGTTTTAGAGATTGAACAATCCTTGGGCATTGACCTTCAGTGCACTGGCTTTGAGTTCGTTCCAAGTGGCCTCGTCAATCTCAAAACCCTCTTGCCTGCTCATCCGGGCTTGACGTTCTGGCTCTCCCGCCAAAATCATCCCAGGCGTGCCTGGTGAAGGGGGGCTCTCGTGCAGCCAATCGATGAAGGCTTGGGTTTCTGGATAAAAGAAACTCTCTTGTCCCATGGCTTTGGGGTCAATCACGATGGTGAGCATGCCGTTCATGACGGCTCTTGCGTTGTTGGCCTCTTTTCTCCAGGTGCCTCCTCCACTCAAAGCACCCCCTAAGAGTTCACAGGCAATGGCCAGACCTGAGCCTTTGTGCTCGCCAAAAGTGAGGAGTGCGCCATATTTGCCGTTGGATTGGGCTTTCACGACAACACTGGGGTTGGTGGTGGGTTTGCCGTACTCATCAATCAGTAGGCCTTCGCGTGCCTCTTTGCCCAAATTGTGTGCCACTCGCATTTTGCCCTGGGCGACGCCTGAGGTGGCAAAGTCCAAGATGAAGGCCTCATTTTTGGGGTTCCCGGGTAGACCAATGGGGATGCCTATGCAACAAGGATTGGTACCAAAGCGACCGTCTCCTGCTTGATAGGCCGCTACCACAGGGCGAGACAGCACGTTGACAAAGTGGATGGAGATCCAGCCTCTCTCCACCGCCATTTCTGCAAAGTGCCCAATACGACCCAAGTGATGGGCGTTCGACAAAGACATGATGCAAGCCCCTTCAGTTTTGACGCGGTCAAAGGCTTTTTCCATGGCCTCTAAGCCCACGACTTGACCAAAACCACCGTTGCCGTTGAGTCCTAAAAGACTGCCATGGTCAATGTGAGCGGTCACTCGGGCCCCAGGGATGAGTTTTTGCTCAAAGATGGCATCGATGTACCGCGGTGCCATACCGACCCCGTGTGAATCGTGACCACTGAGATTGGATAAAACCAAATTCGATGCAACGGTTTGCGCCTCTACCGAGCTGACCCCTGCGTGAACAAAGAGTTGAGTGATGTCTGTTTCTAGTTGTTTTGGATGTATGGTGTGCATCATGGTTTTTGAAAGGGTTGGCCAGGGTACAGATGGACTCAAAGTAAGGGAGTCATAGAAAATGTGTTCAAGAAACTGGAGATCTGGACCACTGTTTGCGTTCAAGATCAGAACACATGGAGTCAAGATCTTAAATCTAAACGGGCAAAAGGCTTTCTGTGATCTACCCTTGGCATGCTAAAAAAAGGTGCCTGAACAACAAAAGAGCAGCAAAATCAAATACATTACTGGATGTGTGCAATCAAACACCCCTCAAAAAGTGACTGATAGGGTGAGCATGAAATTTTTTTAAATGAAAGGTCAATATGAAACTCGTTCGTTATGGCAACCCCGGTAAAGAAAAACCCGGTCTCATTGATGAGAATGGCCAACTGAGAGATTTGAGCGCTGTGGTGCCTGATTTTGGGCCTGAGCAGTTGAGCGACAAAGTACTCGCAAAAATTGCCAAACTCAAAACCGCTAAATTGCCTCTGGTCAAAGGCAAGCCCCGTTTGGGTTGCCCCGTGAGCCATGTGGGTAAATTCATCGCCATTGGCCTGAACTATGCAGACCATGCCAAAGAAGCCGGCATGCCCCTGCCCAAAGAACCCATTATTTTCTTGAAAGCCACGAGCTGTATTCAAGGCGCCAATGACGACGTGATGCTCCCCAAGGGTTCTGTCAAGTCCGATTGGGAAGCCGAACTCGGCATTGTGATCGGTACAAAAGCATCTTATGTCAGCCAAAAGGATGCGTTGAATTATGTTGCCGGTTACTGCACCGTGAACGACGTGAGCGAGCGTGAGTACCAAATCGAGAGAAGCGGTACTTGGGACAAGGGCAAGGGTTGCGACACATTTGGACCCATCGGCCCATGGCTCGTGACCAAGGACGAAGTGCCCAACCCCCAAAAGCTCAATTTGTGGATGGAACTCAACGGTGAGCGCATGCAAAATGGCAACACCAAAACCATGGTGTTTGGCGTGGCCAAGTTGATCAGCTACTGCAGCCAATTCATGACCCTTTACCCTGGAGACGTGATCACCACAGGCACACCTCCCGGCGTCGGTATGGGTGTGAAGGTCAACGGCAAGCCTGCTCCAGTTTTCTTGAAAGCTGGGGACGTGATGACCGTGGGTGTCGAGGGCTTGGGTGAGCAACACACCAAAGTGGTGGCCTACAAAAAGGCAGCTTAAAGACCCCTCAGCTGAGAGGGATTGACCATGCTGCATCGATGCAGCATGGCATCTCAGGTAGCTTATGCATCTTCAGTAACGAGCCTCAAAAGTATCAAGTCAAAGCTTGAAACTTTTGGGGTTTTTTCGTTGAGGGTGTGAAGTGATGATGGGAATAAGCTTTTGCGGTGTTCAATCGCTCCAAGCGTTTCGTGGGGCGCTGGTATTGAGAAGATCCCCCAAAACACCCGACGCTTGAACTGTGGGCTCAGGCGCGAAACTTTCCTCATCAAAAGCCTTGTCTCCCTCGGGATCAAGTTGGCCCGTGGTTTTAAGACTTTTGAAATCAAACAAATTGGGGTCCAAAAGGTGTGAGGGGACCGCTTTGGTGAGTGCGCTGAACATGTTGTTGATGCGCCCTGGAAACTGTTGATCCCATTGTCTCAAGAGGTTTCCCACTTGCTTTCTTTGCAGGTTTTCTTGACTGCCACACAAAGTGCAGGGGATGATGGGGAAGGCTTGGTGATCGGCCCAGGCTTGAAGGTCCGTCTCCGTCACATAAGCCAACGGACGAATGACGATGTGGTTACCTTCATCGCTCAAGAGTTTGGGAGGCATGCTTTTGAGGCGTCCACCAAAAAACAAATTCAGCAAAAACGTTTGCAAGATGTCATCTCGGTGATGGCCCAAAGCTATTTTGTTGGCTCCCAATTGTGATGCCACTTTGTAGAGAGCTCCTCTTCGGAGGCGACTGCACAGGCTGCAAAGGGTTTTGCCTTCAGGAATGACGCGTTTGACAATGGAGTAAGTGTCTTGCTCTTCGATGTGAAAGGGGATGCCTTTTGTGCTCAAGTACTCAGGTAGTACATGTTCAGGAAAACCAGGTTGTTTTTGGTCGAGGTTGACCGCGATCAAGTCAAAGTTGACGGGCGCTCTCGCTTTGAGCTTCAAAAGAATGTCCAGCATGGAGTAGCTGTCCTTGCCCCCCGAGACGCAGACCATCACCCGGTCCCCTTCTTCAATCATGTTGAAGTCCACAATGGCTTGGCCCATGAGTCGACAAAGGCGTTTTTCCAGTTTGTGCATCTCCCGCTCATGCTTGGTGCGGCTGGCATGCGAATAGCTCTCCCCCAATGGGTCTTTGGCGACAGCGCTGTCTGTCGTTGAAGAAACATTCTGATCGATCGTGATGGGGTCTGACATATGAGAGCACTGGTTAAGTCGCTATGGAGCTTACAAATCCCTTCCTATCGAAGGTGAAATGCAAGCAGGCGAGGGTGTTTTGAATATTGACGCAATTATCCGATAAATTGACTTCAATTGCCTGATATAGGCTTTCGGTCGACAGGGGCGTAGCTTGAAGCCTGAGAGCAGACTTTACGGATCCGGTAAACGTGATTTTGAACATCACACCCATCTGTTGACAGATTTAGGTTCGATGGAAAAGAAATCCTGCTCTTTTAGGACCTTGGCCAATCGCCTGCTTGGGTTTGAATGGCCACTTCACAGTCTTCAAAAATTTCCAATTTTGCAATTTTGACCTTGACCCCCTTGACGCCTGGGAGGGTCAACAATATGGAGGCCACTTTGCCGATCAAGGTTTCGAGCAAATTGATGTGTTCGGCCGTGCACTCGTTGATGATGATCTGACGCACCTTCCTATAGTCCAGCACCCGCATGATGTCGTCGTCTGAGGGGAGCAAGGGCTGCTCGCCCAAATTCAGCTCTGCATCGACTTGAATGGGTTGGGGGGCCGTTTTTTCAATGTCAAGGATGCCCAGATTGGCATTGAACCTGAGACCCTTCAGTGAGAGAGTTTGGTGGTTCATGATTTACACCTGAAGATTTCAACACCTACAGCTGAGCAATCGGGGTAGACGTCAGGCTTACGGGTGGAGAGTTGAACAGCCAAGACTTTGGCATTGGCAAGCAGCAGTTGGGCGAGTTCGTCACAAAGGGTCTCTTGGAGGTTGATGTGACCCGCTTCAATTCTTTTAAAGACCACTTGACGAATGAAGTCGTAGTCCACGACTTCTTCAATGTTGTCGCTCGATGGACTCGTGGCTTTCAAATCCACATACAAGTCCACATCGATCAAGAGGCGCTGTGGCGCACCGAGTTCAAAGTCATGGATGCCAATGCGTGCCAAAACGTCAAGGTCTTTGATGAACAGTCTACGGCATGAGACAAGGAGGGGGTTGGGGGGCGTCATGAATTAAAAAGAAGTAAGGTTCGGCTTACATGTCGAGTCAAACGGAGAAACGATAGTCAGTTTAGTCACGATAATATTAAAGATTTATGTGAAAATGATAACCATTGATCTGCAATTCGATTTAGAGGCCAATCGTGAAAAAATTGATGAAGAATTTGACGAAAAAATCATTCAAGCTTGGTATTTGCGTCTTTGCCACAGTGGGTCTCATGAGTTGCGGAGACCCCAGCAAGACCACAGGCACTGCCTCGACAGATGTGTTCTCCAACAGCGACGGTCAGGTAACCCCTGTCGACACTGCCAACACCTTGGGCTTTTATGCGGCGTCTAGGTTCTTGGAGCAGGCCTCTTGG
>CAIZIT010000035.1 GCA_903933115.1 uncultured Burkholderiales bacterium | reverse complement strand
GCTGTAAACCCCACTAATCCTTGGACCCAGTAATGGTGGAACTCCTGAGCTTCTTCGTCGGTCAGGCCGGATATTGAATTCCGATTAGACATATGATTGCTCCTTGTTGATGAAAGTGGTCTGTTCGACCATTGACGCGCTCAGCCCGCGCACCCTGGGCAGCCGCAACTGAATGTTGCTGCATTGGTTTCGAATTGTTGGCGCGCTCAAGACCTCTTGAGCAGGGCCAAACAATTCATATAAAAGACCCAGAGCGCTCATGCTGATACACCCTCCGCCTTTTTTTGATTTTTTCCATCTTCAACGTGGAGCTTTGAAGCATCCAGGGGCTGATCCACCCACAAGCCCAGTGAACGGGCCGTTGTCATGAGCCTTTGAGCCGACACTTGAACTTCTTGGGCTTGTTGGGCCGCTCTGTCGGTGTTGTCTCTGAGCGTTTTGGCAACCGAGATTTGCACCAAAACGGGCTGCGCACTGACACAAATTCTGAGCAACTCCTGCGCCTCATCCGCCCAGGGCAACTGAGATGGCGCGACCACACCACGAGAGAGTGTGGAGTCTGCCTTGTCCATCTCAGAGCCCAGAGGCAAGATGTTGAACAACGCATCAAAGAGCGCGTTACAGACCTCTTGAACCAAATAGGTCGCTCCGCTGTAGCCCATGAAGGGTGTACCGGTGTGTCTTCGGATGATGGCACCAGGAAATGATGCAGGAATGAAGCACGGCTTCATGGGCCCTCTGGAGGACAACTCACTCAAATACATGCGCTCGTTGTAGCTGCCAAAGACAATCAAGGGCGTTTGTGTGTGGACCAATTGCCTGACCGCTTCGTTGTCTGTTTTTTCGCCAGGAATGCGTGCAACCGCAAAGCGGCAAGGCAGACCCATTTCATCTTCCAAGAAGTGCTTGATCCCTCTTGAATAGGTTTCGCAGGCGACCACACCAAAACTCGCTGTGGCAAAGAAGTCCTGGGTTACCGATCGCCACAAATCCCACAAAGGCTTGAGAGTGGTGTGACGTTCGCGCTCAATGAAGGGCTCCGGATCCAAACCCAACAACTCACCCAACTTGCGAAGGAAAAGTGTCGTGCTGTGCAGTCCAACGGGTGCTTGCAGATAAGGACGATCCAGCGTCTCGCAAAGCATACGACCAAACTCTCTGTACATGCAAATGTTGACATCGGATTCGACCAAACGAGACACGTCTGAGAGGTGTGAACCGAGAGGAAAAATCATGTTGATCTCAGCACCAATGCCTTGAACCAATCTCTTGATCTCGGCCACATCGCTTGGAGAGTTAAAGACCCCGTAGCTCGGGCCAATGATGTTGACCCTTGGACGCTCGCCATCTTTGCGAACACGCTTGGGAACCTTTTTGATCCCGTACTCACTCCAAAGCCAAAACATGGCTCGGTTTGCACATTGCCACTGATCTTCATCGATCGTGCGTGGCAAAAATCGCATCAAGTTGGTCCCCTCTGGCGTGACTCCACCACCAATCATCTCGGCAATGGAGCCCGTCACCACAACCGCGGGCAAATCCGGATCCAAGCTGGCGTGGGCGCGCTTCATGGCCCCTTCAGTGCCTTCTCGGCCGAGTTGCTCCTCAGCCAAACCGGTCACGACGATGGGTAACTCATGGGGAGGGAGCGCATCGGTGTAGTGCAAAACAGATGTGACGGGTAAATTCTCACAGCCCACTGGGCCGTCAATGACGACTTGCAGTCCCTTGATGGCGGTAAACACATAGACCGCCCCCCAGTAACCGCCGGCTCGATCGTGATCAATGACAAACATCAGCCCATCTCCTGTGCTTTGCGTTGTTTGATTTTTTTCTCAAGTTGGCGACGGTTCTCCGCCCTGAACTCGGGTCGATCTGTGGGCTTGTCCATCCAAACGCCTGAGGAGTCACCATGCCCAACCGGACCAAAAAACGCCTTCATTTTGTTGAATCGCCCTTGGTTGCCAATCGCTGCATTCACCACTTGGATCAAAGAGCCTGCTCCGGCCACGCCCATCAAAGGCCTGGCAGAGATCAAATTGGTGAAGTAAAGTGCTGGGATGCAAGCCTCTTTGGCGTATTGAACCACTGGCGTTGTACCGATGGCCAAGTCGGGTTTGAAGGCCTGGACCGCATCCAGGTCTTGCTCCAGGGAGGCTCTGAATTGCACTTGAACGCCCTTGGACTTCAGCCACTCTGCATCATGGCTGTTCCAAGGCGTTGCAGGACATGCAGACCCCACATACCTCAAATCGGCACCACACTCCACGAGCAAGCGGGCCACGATGAGCTCCGAGCCCTCGTAACCGCTCAAGGTGATGCGACCGTTGATTTTTTGTTGTGACAAAACACTTTTGATGAGGGGCAAGGATTTGTTTCTCGCCGCATCAATCAAAGCCTGGGAGACACCCGCACTTTGGCCGATGCTTTGGAGCCAGTCGTGTGTTCCCTCAACACCCACAGGCGCAGATCCAACGATCGGGCGACCAGCCGCCTCAAACTCACGGATGCTCGCGGTGTAAAAAGGATGAATGGCCGCCACAACCGCACAATCGAGCGCCGAATAAAGCTCTCTCCACTCACGGGTGGGGACACTGGTGCCCACCGCCAAATTCATGGGCTCAATCAATTGAGCAATGCCCATGGGATCGGCTGGAAACATCTCCCCAAGGAGCGTGATGCTTGGTTTTTCTTGACGCGCTTTTTTAGGAGCTGCAACCGGCCCACTCATGACTTCTTGGCGGGCGTATTTGAGCATGGCTGCGGCCAAGACATCCTTGGCTTCTGCATGGGTGGGGACACCAAAGCCTGGCACATCAATGCCAATGATCCTCACGCCATTGATCTCTTTGGGCAAGAGTTGCAAAGGCACTCCACTGGCCGTGGGCACGCATAAATTGATGATGACGATGGCATCGTACAGATCAGGATTGGCTTGCTCGTGAACGGACTCGCGGATGTCTTCAAAGAGCTTTCCCGTGACCAGGGTCTCGGAGTTGAACGGCACGTAACCCACACTTCTGCGGGCCCCATAAAAATGAGAGGTGAAAGTCAGACCATACACACAACAAGCCGATCCCGAGAGGATCGTTGCTGTTCGGCTCATTCTCAAACCCACACGCAACGATCCAAATGCAGGACACATGCTCTGAGGTTGATCGTGTGGACCTTTGGGATAGTCCAGTGCATAGCGCTCCAGAACTTCACTTTTACCCGCGGATTGAGCGGCTTGGAGTAAGGTCTGCTCGCCACCGTGGCAAGCCGAGCCCGAGGCCGCAGCTTGCTCTACCACTTGAATGGGAATGGTTTTGGTGCTCATGGTCGTGTCTTGCTCAGACTTCGTCGTAGATGACTTCAAGCGTGGGCTTGGTCGATACCGTGGCTCCACGCATGTCAAACTCAGTCGCAGGTTCCAAGACGACGTTGCGTCCTACAGAGTCGGCACTGAACAAGGACAGGAGTTCATCTTGTGTCAAGGGTTTGGGACGCTGAGGCAAGGCGTCACCAACGTTTTGCGCCAAACTCTCAAACAGTGGACCCCATTGACCACCTGGCGTGGCAATGATTTCATAGCTTGCACTTTTTCTGCGAATGTCCTCATTGGCGGGAATTGCTGCCAAGACGGGAATACCTGCTCGCTCGGCAAATTGTGCGGCCTCACCCGTTCCATCGTCTTTGTTGATCACCATGCCTGCTACGCCCACATTGCCACCGAGCTTACGGAAATACTCCACGGCAGAGCAAACGTTGTTGGCCACATAAAGCGACTGCAAATCGTTGGAGCCGACGACGATCACTTTTTGGCACATGTCGCGCGCAATCGGTAGACCAAATCCACCACACACCACATCGCCCAAGAAGTCCAATAAAACGTAGTCAAAGCCCCACTCGTGAAAGCCCAACTTCTCCAGGGTCTCAAAGCCGTGAATGATGCCTCGACCGCCGCAACCGCGTCCCACCTCTGGCCCGCCAAGTTCCATGGCGTAAACACCATCACGTTTGAAGCACACATCCCCAATGCTCACGGCCTCTCCAGCCAATTTTTTCTTCGATGAAGTCTCAATGATGGTGGGGCAAGCCTTGCCGCCAAAGAGCAAGCTGGTGGTGTCACTTTTGGGGTCACATCCGATGAGCAAAACCTTCTTGCCTTGTTGAGCCATCATGTAGCTCAGATTGGCCAAGGTGAAGCTCTTGCCGATACCGCCTTTGCCGTAAATGGCAATGATCTGTGTTTCTTTGGTCACTTCGCCCGTGTGAACCTTCTCAGGCTCGTGATGGGCCTCGTCTCTGAGACGCTGGGTGAACTGAATGGTTTGCTCAACTGGAGCAGCCGTTTTACCGAGGGGATTTGAACTACTTTGCATCAGTGTCTCCAGTCTAGGATCATTTTCAAACAATGAGGATCGCAAAAGGCCGCTTCATAGGCCTCTTGAGCATGGGTTGGACGGTTGATATTGGTGATCAATCCATCCAGAGAAAGTCGCTCTGACTTTAAAAGCTGAGAAACGGCCTCTAAATCACAACGCTTCCATTGCGCTGCGATTCGAATTTGCGGCTCTTTCATAAAGGCTGCTGCAAAATTAAATTTCACCTCTTCGGTGTAAAAACCTGCCAAGACGATTTCTCCACCAGGTGCCAAGTGGGAGATCAAGCGGTTGAGCAATGAAGCATCACCGCTCACGTCATAAATGGCCTTGTAATCTTTTTTAGTGTCCTCATTGGGATCGATCACCTGGTAACCAACGGCACCCGACATGCGAGCTGGGTTGATCTCCCACACGGTGGGCGGTGTCCCACCGGCTGCCACTGTCATTCGGGCCAATAAACGCCCCATGATGCCGTGACCAATGATCAAATCTGGGGGCTCAGCGGTGTTCAATGCACCGCCCTTAGAGACGCTGTGGTAGGCCGTTGCGGCCAAGGCCAACAAGGTGGCGCTTTGTGCATGTGCTTCGCCGACAGAAATCACTCTCTCGGCAGGCACAACCAGCCGTGAGCCTGATCCACCAAACAAATTCTTCACGTTTTTAAAGGAGTAAGCCCCTGGAACGAAAACATAATCGCCCGCTTTCAAATCGAGCTTGGAGTTGTTTCTCTTGATTTGTCCAACGGCTTCATATCCCGGCACCAGGGGGTAGCCCATACCTGGGAAATTGGGCATGCTGCCCTCCCAGAGCAGTCTCTCCGTGCCTGTGCTGATGCCTGTGTAGGCGACCTCCACTTCCACATCGCCTTCCACCATCTCATTGACCTCAAGTTTGCTCAACTTGATGCTTTTGGGTCCTTCAAAGAGAATGGCTTGATCGTTCATGTGTAAGTATTTATTTACAAATTGTTAAGTCAATCTTAATTGACACATTGGGAATGAATATAGGTAGAAACACTAATCCTTGTGGGCCAACAAAATTCGGGTGTGGATGGGCATGGGATTCGAGAGCAAGCGCACACGCGCAAAACCTGCAGCCTGGAGCATCTGGGTCAACTTCTCAGGGGTTCGCAGCCTGCCCTCGCCCATGGCGAGCAAATAAAAGTGAAAGTAAGCGTCGTGCTTTGCGCCTTTGGGGTCTGCCATCGGCTCAGCCAACAACAAAGTGCCTTTGGGCGGCAAAGACAAAAAGATCTTTCTCAGAAGCGCTTGCACCACCTCATCGCTGTGATCATGGGCCACTCTGACCAAGGACACCAAATCCACACCTTGAGGTAGAGGGTCAGACTTGAAACTCCCTGGGTGGAGCTCAAATCGGGACAGAAGATGGGCTTCGCTCAAATGCTTTTGTGTCAAATAGATGACCTGGGGCAAGTCCATCACATCGAATCTCAGAAAAGGATGTTTTTGCGCGACCATGGAGACAAAACGGCCCTTGCCGCAACCAATGTCGAGCATGCGCTGGTGGCGAGAGAAATCATAAGTGCCAATAATTTCATCGATGACAAAATTTTGCGATGCCGACATGAGTTCAGAGTAACGGGCGAATTGCTCCATCTTGGTGGCTTGGCTCTCCTCCAAAAAGCCCCCACTCAAGTCTTGCTTGGCGTAGGGCCAATAGTGGTTCATGTGGGAGGATTGGGACGAGCGCAACAAACGACTGGTGTCTTGCATGTCCGAGTAGAGAACCGCATTGTGTTCAATCATCGCTTGAATGCCCGAATAGCTCACCACCGGCAAGCCCAGTGACCCGATCCCAAAGCGGTTCGCCCCCCTTTGGTCCAATAGACCCAGGGCCACAGCCGAGAGGATCAACCGGTCCAAGGTCTCTTTGGGCAATTGGGTGTGCTCACTCAACTCTTCAAAACTGCGGGAGTTGAATTGAACGAATTCCAATATTTTGTAATTCACGCAGGTCAAAAGAACCTGGAAATTCACAAAGCCTGCCATCAAGTCAAAGACCTCATGGGTTCTTTTTTTGGCAAACCAGCGCGTGAAAACGTTCTTGACAGCCAATCTGTAAACGGCTGGCGAAGAGAAAAGGCTTTGAATGGCCTGCCTCAAGCGGTCCACCAAGCCATCAGTTCCGGCTGGCAAAGCCTTGTCTTGGGCAAAGGAGCTCTCAGGTGCGCGCAAACTCAAAGCTTGCAGATCCAGCTCAGGCGAATTCGCCCTCATAGCGCATGTTCCGAGCGCGCGGCCTGCTTTTTGCTCATGGCCAAATAGTTCTTGTACTCGCGCTGGGGAACCAATCGCTCTGACTCTTTAAAAATCATCGCACGCAAAATATCACGACCCGAGCAGTCGGGTACGCTCTTGGCCGCTTGATCGATCAAACGTTTGAATTCTGTGTTGGCACCCTCTAAGCCCAAAACTTGTGCAGCACTGGGGCGACCCAACTCCGCATCTTGCCCCACGGGCTTACCGATCAGCTCCACATGTCCAATGACGTCCCTGATGTCATCGGCAATTTGGTAGGCATCCCCCAGGCTCTCGCCCAACTCCATCCAAGGCGCTGGATTGGCGCCTGCAGCCACGGCTCCCATGCACGTTGATGCCGTGAACAAGGCACCAGTTTTAGCTCTTTGGTACTTCCACAAATCCACCTTGCTCTCGCACTCCCAAGCTTGACCGGCCACAATGCCGTGGGGAACACCCACGCCCTGGCTGAGCAAGTTCATCATCTCAAGCGCCCTCAGGGCGTGATCGTGACTCAACGGTTTTTTGGTGCTTTGGCTCAATAAAACTTGGTAAGCCATCACAATGAGTGCATCCCCAGTCAAGAGGGCAATGGGCTCTGAGAACTCGGTGTGTACAGTGGTCTTACCGCGTCTCATGTTGGCGTTGTCAAACGCGGGCATGTCGTCATGAACAAGTGAGGCACAATGCATCAACTCCAGAGCCACAGCACCCGCGTCGGTGAGCGCTGGGAAATCCTCCCCACTCACCATCGCCACAGCCATGTAGAGCTGAGGACGTATGCGTGCGCCCCCTGGGAAAAGCGCATGACCCATCGCAGCCCGAAGAGTGGGAGGCGTGCTTGGGCTGATCACTTCGTCAAAGAGCCTCTCCATCGCCGCTTGAATTCTTTCTTCTATATTCATCACGCTCTCCTCTTGTGTGGGCCATGAAAATGTCAAAATCGATCAAAATGTAAATAATTATTGACAAATATTAATGTCAATGTAACATTACATCAGAATTTGTCAAGTTCATCGGTTAAAAAAAATGCTTGGAACAAACCCTCGTCTTGTTTTGTCACACAAAGCGCAGCAAACGCACCCAATGCACAAAAGGTCCTCGAGGCTGGTCGTGCAGCTTCAGGCGTGGGCATTTCCATTCCAAGCCATCAGAGGTGCTGCATGAGTGTTTTAACGGTTGGGCTGAACCATCAAACAGCCCCTCTACAAATCCGAGAAAAATTTGCTTGGGCATCCGAGCAAATCAAGGATCACTTGGGCGACTTCAGGAGTCGTTTTGGGGAAAAGACAGAGGTCGCCGTTTTATCCACCTGCAACAGGACGGAGATTTACTGCTCTGTGCAAGCTCAACAAGTTGAGCACACCAAAAACTGGTTTGCCAACCTGGGTGGGGCCAATGCCCACCTCATTGAAGAACACGGCTACACGCTCTCTCACGACGACGCTGCAAGACACGCCTTCAGGGTCGCAAGTGGGCTGGACTCCATGGTCTTGGGAGAGCCCCAAATTTTGGGGCAATTGAAAAATGCTGTTCAAACGGCAAGAGATGCAGGGTACCTGGGTACCACTTTGAACCAATTGTTTGAGAGAAGCTTCTCCATTGCAAAACGTGTTCGCAGTTCCACCGAAATCGGCTCTCACTCCATCAGCATGGCCGCAGCTGCCGTGCGCTTGGCCTCCCAACTCTTTGAAGATCTCTCCGACACCAAAATTCTTTTTGTGGGTGCGGGCGAGATGATTGAGCTATGCATGACGCACTTTGCGGCCAAGCACCCTCAAAAGATGAGTGTTTCCAATCGGAACTTGCAAAAGGGACATGAGCTGGCCACTCGCTTCAACGCCAGCGCTTTTGCTTTGAGTGAAATTCCAGAAAAACTCCACGAATACGATGTGGTGATCTCTTGCACCGCCAGCACATTGCCCTTGATTGGCTTGGGTGCGGTGGAAAGTGCACTTAAAAAGCGCAAGAACGCCCCCATGTTCATGCTGGACTTGGCCGTGCCCAGAGACATTGAACCTGAGGTCAAAGCACTGCGAAACGTTTACCTCTACACGGTGGATGATTTGTCTAAAATTGTTCAAAGTGGCAAAGAAAATCGTTTGGCGGCAGTGTCCAAGGCCGAAGAAATCATTGATGAGGGTGTTCACGGCTTCATCAGCTGGCTCAAAACCCGCCATGACGTTCCACTCATTCAACGCCTGCACCAAAAAACCGATCAATGGCGAGAGATCGAGATCAACAAAGCCAAAAAAATGATCGCGCGGGGTGATGATATTCAACAAATATTGGAAATCATGACCAAAGGACTGACACAAAAGTTGATCCACGGCGCCATCGCTGAGCTACACTCCAAGGATGCTGACGTCAGAGACAAAGCACAGTACGCCATTGAACACTTTTACCTCGAGGGATGTAAAAGACATCTTCTGGACTCTTGAAATCAAACTGAGAAGCAAAGGAAATCAAAATGCACAGCACCAAATCCATCGGGTTCGTGATCATTTTTTTGTTAAGCACGACTCTTTTTCATTTTTTGTTTCAAATTAAATCAGGTGCAACTGGCGCGGCCCTATGGGTTGCATCGGCAGCCTTTGGATTCATCTTGGTCTACTTGTTCCACATGTGCACCCAAGATGCTGCGCAAGGCCCCAGCAACTGAGGTCTGAGACTGGGCTTGCCTTTAAAAAAAGGCGCCCCTCTCTCTTGGCTTTGAACTGTTGGCGCTCGGAGCTGAGACAAAACTGTCGCTGACAGGTCTCATTCTGGTCAGCCCCTCCCCTTTGGCGTCTTTGCCTTACAGCGCTTGCCGATAGAGCCCGAGCTTATCGAGCACGGGGAAATCATTGACTTCAAAAATTCGGCTATTTTGATGGGCTTTGAATTGAGCAGCGTGCCAAGAAGGCAATGCCAACACATCTCCAAATTTCCACTCGACCTGAACCCCTCCCAACTGGGCAGAACCAGAGCCTTCGGCAATACAAAAGAGCCGACTCACTGTCGACTTGGCAATGTCCCAGCTTTGCATCTTGTTCATATGGTGATAGCTCAAGCACTGGGTGAGAATGTGGGACTGTGAGTCCAAAATTTGTGTATCGATGGGCACCTCCTGAGCGGCCTCACCCGCCATGGGCCATGCCTTTGACAACTCCTCCACCTTGAACCAATAGGGGTGCTCGCTGGGCGTGGACTCAACGGCTTGAATGGCTTCGTGAGAGGGCTCAAAGAACATCGGCTCTAAAAGGTGAACCAAGGGCACATCAAGAATATCGATCCAATAGGCGCACGATTCACTCTCGTTGTAATGCGAGTGCATGGAGCCACCTGGAGTGAGCAAAATATCGCCCGCGCGCATGGGCAGTAAAACGCCGTCAACCACACTGAACGCACCGGGCTGGGCCTCCAAAACGAACCGAAGCGCATTGGGGGTGTGCTTGTGAGGCTTGGCATATTCACCAGGCTTGATCATCTGAAAGGCAGCAACGAGGGTGCGCACCGTGTCGTAATCGTTGTCGCCCACAGGATTGAAGAGCAACAAATTGCGTCGCTCAGCAAGCTCGGTATCCATCCACTGACCAGCTTGATCCAGGGCCAGTTTGCCCAACTCGTAACTCCAATGCATGGGCCTGAATTCAGTGCGAGGAGAAGGCCAAAGGGAGGCTCTTTTTTTATGCCACCCTGCCGTGAAAAACTGCTGATCGATCAGGGGATACAAATCATCTAAGTTTTTGGCACTGGACAGTGAGTCCATGGCCATGGATAAGCTTTTATTCATTGGAGAGGATGGAGTGGGTAAAAATGATCCAAATCAGGGCGCTGCGTTCTCCGTGGAGACGAGCCCAGCCAAGTTTGAAGTTTCAATTTTCAAGCAATATGCCCTCAGAACGGCTAAGTAGATCTCCTATAGAGTGATGCTTCACAAATCAACTATAGTGCCAAGAGTCTGTTCACACCAAGGCTTTCGTGCATCAACTTGCAAAAAGGGGTGCACAAACTCTACATCAGTGCTCAAGCGCTATGAGCCCATCCCCAACGAATGCAAAGCGCTATGGTGCACATGGGGATCACCAACCTTTGAAATCATCGATGAGACCTTCTCTTTATCAACATCTGCTTCAAAGTCTAGCTCTACTCAGCTTCTTGTTGATCGGCGCTTGTCCAGTGAGTGCCGCTTATCCCGAACGCCCCATCCGATTGATCATTCCCTATGCAGCGGGTGGGCCCACGGACATCCTTGGCCGAATCGTGGGTGAAAAAATGGGCGAGGCACTCAAACAAACGGTTGTCATTGACAACCGCCAAGGTGCTGGAGCCAATGTGGGCATCACTGCGGTTGCCAAATCACCCGCTGACGGATACACCCTGCTCTTTGGGGATATCAATTTGGTCATCAACCCCTTTTTGTATAAAAACCTGAGCTTTGAAGTGCAGCGCGACTTTACCAGTGTGGGCTTGGTCGCCTCAGCGCCCCTGGTCTTGGTGGTCCATCAAAATGCGCCATTTAAAAATGTGACCGACCTGGTGATGGCCGCCAAAGCCAAGCCTGCCACGATGAATTTTGCCTCAGCTGGTGCGGGCAACACGACGCATTTGGCCGTTGAGCTCATGAAATCGAAATATGGACTTGACATGGTGCACGTGCCCTACAAAGGGGCGACGCCGGCCCTCAACGATTTGATGGCCGGGCACGTCAATTTGATGGTGGTGGGATTGAGTGCGGCCAAAGGCCTGATCGAGGGTGGAAAGCTCAGAGCATTGGCCATCACGGGCGACAAAAGAGCTGCCACTTTGCCCAATGTGCCCACGTTTGAGCAGGCATCGCTTTCACTGCCTGAGATGAAAATAGGCTCATGGTGGGCCATTGCCGCGCCCAAAGGCACCCCCAGTGAAATCGTTCAAGAGCTCAACACGGCACTCAACTCGGCCCTATCGTCTAACGAGACCAAGGCCAAATTGAAAGACCTGAACATCGAGCCCCTTGGCGGCACCCCACAAGAGCTTGACAAGTGGATGGGGGCTGAAATTGAAACTTGGTCCAAAGTCATTAAAAAGGCTGGCATACAACTCGAGCCTTAAAAGGTGAGCCGCCTAGGCGGCTTTCTGGCTGACATCAATGCACTTGGGTGCCCTCGCGATGCGGTTTGTCCAGTAAGCCACAGCGCCACAGTGAATTGATCATGGACGTGTTGAGCAAGAACGCTCTCGCCTCCTCTTCGTTGCGCTCTAGAGCACGCCACTTGTCAAACAATTTTTCCCGGGCCGAGTCATCGGACTCTTTCAAGGCGTTGTAATTGCTTTGGGTTTGATGGTGAATGGCGTTGATGGCCTCTGCCCTTCGCTCCTTCTCATAATCATCGAATCTCTCCTCGCCACGAACCAAGTGGTCGCTGAATATTTTGGACAAGCTCATCGCATCGTGAAGACCGCCATTGAGTCCCATCCCTCCTTTGGGGTTGTTCAAGTGGGCCGCGTCGCCGGCAAGAAACACTCGTCCGACGCGGTACCGATCCACAACCCGCTGGTGGACATGATAGACGCCCTTCACGTGGATTTGGTCATGGTCAAGAGCGGGCATCAATGGAGAAAGTCGCCCATTGATGTAATCTGGACTCAAGGCCATTTCGTCGTCCAAATCGTTGGGCAGCGGCAAGCTCATTCTCCACAGATCTGGGATCTTGAGCATGTGGGCGTAGTTCACCGGATCTGAAAAATAATTGATGTAAGACAAATCCTCAAACGACTCACGCATGTCGTAGGGGGTTCCCAATACGAGAATTTTCTCATCGTAAGTAAAGCCCTTGAACTCCAGACCCAAGGACTTTCGTGTGGCACTTCTCCCCCCATCGGTGCCAATGACCCAATCTGATTGGTGTATTTTTTGACTGCCCAGGTGCCTCAGCTCCAATGTAACTTGATCCCCATTTTGACTCAGCCCGCTCAACTCATGGTTCATGAACAAATCCACGTTGGGCATCTCAGAGAGCTTAGAAAAAAGGAATTCACTCAATTTGAATTGCTCACATTGCAACCGAAAGGGGTGACGTGTGAAGTCCGCGATCAAGGCATGGTCAAACTGAGCAATCTTGCCCTCCTTCCATCCTCGGTACTGAAAATCTGGGCAAGCAATTCCCCTGTCCAACAACGCTTGGGTGATGCCAGACTCTTCAAACAGATCCAAGGTGCCCGCATGAAAAGTGGATGCTCGGTAGTCCTTTTGAAGCGACTGCTGCTTTTCAAAGAGTTGGACTCGAAGGCCCTGCTTTGCCAAAAGATAGGCCAAAGTCAAACCGACTGGCCCCGCTCCAATGATGGAAATGGTGGTGTTCTTGTTCATGATGTGATTGAAAAAAAAGGATCCAAAAGGGCCCCAAAAGGAGACTTCAATTCACCGAAATTTTATTTTTTTCAATGATTCGACTCACGCTCTTGATCTCTTTGGTGACAATGGTTTGCAACTCTTCAGGTGAGCTGGTGCTGACGTCCAGGCCCTGCTTTTCAAGGGCATCCTTCACCTGAGACGACATCAGGATGGCTTTGATCTCGGTGCTGAGCGATTTGACCAATGGCGAAGACATGCCTTTGGGGCCCCAAAACCCATACCAAATATCGGCATCTGCACCTTCGATGCCTTGCTCAGAGAAGGTCGCGACCAGGGGCGCTTTGGGATGGCGTTTGGGACTGGCCACAGCAAGGGGCACCAGGCGACCCGAGTTGATGTGTGACATGACGACGTGAACGGGCACGAGACTGATGCTGACTTGCCCACCCAGCAAATCGTTCAATGCGCCTGATGAACCTTTGTAGGGCACGTGCATGACGTCAATTTTTGCACTGTCTTTGAGCAACTCCATGGTAATGTGTTGGCTCGTGCCAAGACCAGCAGATGAATAAGTCAATGCACCAGGTTGGCTCTTGGCCGCTTGAATAAAGCCCTTCAAGTCGGAAAAACCAGACTTTGGATGGGTCACCAAAATGGAGGTGCCGTAGGCGGCCAAAGTGATGGGTGAGAAGTCGCTCACGGGGTCATAGGTGACATTCTTGTACAACAGGGGAGTCAGTGCAAAGGTTTTTGCATTGACCATCAACGTCAAGCCATCTGGCAAAGCCTTGGCAACGATGGTGGCCCCGATATTGCCACTCGCACCTTGATGGTTCTCCACCACCACGGCTTGTTTTTTGACTCTGGAGAGCTCGGTGCCAACAGCTCGAGCAATCAAGTCAATGCCCGTGCCAGGAGAGTAAGGCACGATCAGCCTGATTGCAGCACCTGAGGGTGATGAAACAGGGGAAGTCAACCCTGGATTGGGATTCTTGGTGGGCAAGGATTTGGATGCATCAAGGTCCTGCGCCTTGCATCCAAAATGAAGGAGGTGTGCACTGAGAAAGACGCTCAAAAATTTAAGAATACTCAAGCCCATATTCAAATTCATCAATCTCATCACCCCTATGTACCCACAAAGGCCTATCTTCGAGCAAGACTCAACATGAATCAATCCGTAATAAGCCTAATGGCCGTGCCCTATTGCACGCTGAAAAAGCACTGGCGATCAAGACTCAGGGCACCAACCACTCCAGTGAGCCATTGGGTTTTAGGCGGGCACGACGATGACCGTCCTTTCTCAATGCCAACCAATCCATGGAGGTCACCTTGAAACTCAAGACCGCCAAATGGTGATCGCTCACGGCGTCCTCAGACATCTCCACCAAAGTTTTACTGGACGATTGGATTTGACCGGGTGGCAACTCACTGAGATAGTCCGAGGCGGCCCGTGTTGCTTTGACTTTTTCCCAAGCGGCACGGACTTGCTCACCGTCCAAGTCAACGCTGGCCTGTGTCGAGACTCGCAACTGCCAATTGAGCCTCTTGCTCCAAAAGGTGAATTGAGCCAGGGGCTGGGCCAAAAGTTCAGCGCATTTGGGTGAACGCGAATCGGTATAGACCATCAGGGACCATAAGGATACATCTGCATGCCTGAGCACCACGGTGCGCGCTTGAGGACCCGTTTGGCCAAGACCCTGGGTGGATAAGGTGGGTGTGCGCCAATCGTGGTGCCGGTCATGGGGTGCTCGAGACAGCTCTTGCCATAAACGGGTAGCCAATTGGTCTTCTTCTCGTTCTAAGGGATCTTGCTGCATCAAAATTCAAACGGTTGACAAATGCTCATTGCGCCAAATGAACCAAAACCAAGGCTGACAAAACAATATGCCCCAAGGTCACCATCACAGAAAAGCCATGTAACCACAAAAAGCTTTTCCTGTTTGCGGAGTCTGTCGCACGGTTGATCGCAGGCATCAAGACTTGTCTTGCAGCCAACGCTGTCAACATCACGAAAGCCAGCGCTGCGGCACTGAGGGGATCCAACCACCAAGACATCACCATGGCCAAACCAGAGGAGTACATCACAAACACGTAAAAGAGTGGAAACGCTTTGCGAATCAAAGCCCGAGCGTCCTCTGGGGGAAGGTAGCGAAACAAAAATGCCGCAAAGCCAGCTGAAAAAAGCAGCATGCCTCCAAAAAGCAAAGCCACCATCAATAGACTTCCCCAATGCAAGCAGTCGTTCAACATCTTTGGATCCTTTTGACTCTTTAAGTTTTTAAATATGCATCAGACCTGCTCGAAGCGCATCGGTTGCAAGCTCATCGAGGATCAACCGAACACCCAGCGAGCCATTTGAGCGCCGAACAGGTGACTTTTTGAGACAAATCTCAATGCGCTGGATCGCCGCATGAGCTGCACATGCGGTGGCGATGCGCGTGATGAGGCGCTCCTGGGTTTCATAATGACCATCAGCTGCGAGCCGATCGATTTCGATGATCAGTGGGTCATAGTCAAAAACATGGTCCATGCCATCCTTTGAAATCAACACTTGATGCGTATCGATCCCCAATGTCAAATCGAGCACATGAAGGTCGGGTCTCGTGTCATCCGGCCCATAAGTGCCGATATCGGTGATCAGCTCCAAGTCCCGCAACTCAATGACGGCTGAGCTAGCTTGCTTCATGATGAGGCCTATTCTCTAATTTTTGAACAACGAATTTCATGAGGCCATCGCTGGCCTCCTCGATCAAATCCAAGACGTGATCAAATCCTTGTTCTCCTCCGTAGTACGGATCAGGGATGACCGAGGCTGGCGTGCTTTGCAAAAATTCAGCAAAACCCCGG
>CAIZIT010000034.1 GCA_903933115.1 uncultured Burkholderiales bacterium | reverse complement strand
GGTCTTCAGTTGGTCCATGAAAGCATCACTTGATGGGCTTTTTAGGGATTGGTGAGTGTGGCAGCTCAGGCAAAGACTGGCGTGTGTGCGTTGATAAAGCGCTTGGGCCTCTGGTTGGGATTGTGCCTGCGCGCTCAAGGTTGGCAATACAAGCAACAAGCCCATGATCAGGTTTTGGGCAGATCTGATGACAGGGTTCAGTGTCCATTTCATGGTTTTGAGTTTCTAGGCAAAGTGGCGAATGGGTGACTTCAAAATGGGGGCCTGCTGCGAGCATTTCATCATACTGGAGCTTCATCATGCTCTGCAGCGCCCTTGATAATATTTTGATCAGGGCAAGTCCCCTTTTTTTTGAGGAGGAAGCAGACGATGGGGTCTTCATGTGTGGGCGTCTTGGGGTCATGGCCCAGGGTGAGTGAAAAAGTCTTGTTTTGAGTTTATGATGCTTATTTTGTTGGGGAGCCTCTTGGGGGTCGGTTTGGACCCATTTGGGGGCTTTAAGAGTGTTGGCGAGTATGAGCGAGTATGAGCTAGCATTGGCGAGTTTTTGCGCGGTTGACTGGCAAGTTTTACTGCCGGTCATGCGCTCAAGCAGACGCACGAGTTCACTGCAAGCTGATTATTTCAAAGGATTGTCGAATGGTGGATCAAAATGGCAGAAGAGATGCGCTCAAATGGGGGGCAGTGCTGCCCCTGTCCTTGGGTGTAGGCGGACTGGTGTGTGGAGAGGCTCATGCGTTTGAGAAAAATGCATTTGATGCCAAAACTTGGACCGATGCATTGAAAGCTTTGGGTGTCAGTGCACCTGTAGAGAGCAAAGATGTGGTGCTCAATTGCCCCGATATTGCAGAAAATGGAGCTGTGGTGCCGATTGCTGCATCTTGTGCCTTGCCTGGGGTCAAGAAAATTCTTTTCTTCGTTGAAAAAAATCCTTCCCCCTTGGTGGCCATTTTCAATGTCAGCGAGGATATTTTGGCCAATTTTTCAACCCGCACCAAGATGAGCCAGACATCGGACGTGATGGCCGTGGTGGTGATGCAAGATGCTCGTGCATGGGTGGCTCGCAAAGAGATCAAAGTCACCCTGGGCGGGTGTGGTGGTTGAGGCAAAGACAAGCCTCACATCAATTCAATATTCAAGGAGAACGCAGTGTCAGATCCCATGAGAATCAGAGCGCAAAGCAGCGCTGGTCAAACCACAGTCCGTGTGCTGATGAGTCACGAAATGGAGACGGGTCTTAGAAAAGATGCGGCAGGCAAGACCGTACCTGCATGGCACATCCAAGAGGTGGTCGCTTCTTTGAACGGTAAACAAGTCTTCAGTGCCGAATGGGGCACTGCCGTGTCCAAGAACCCCTACCTTCAATTCATCATCAAAGGTGGAAAAGCGGGGGACAAGATCAGTGTCACTTGGAAGGACACCAAGGGAGATACCCGCACCGATGAAGCCACGGTGAATTGAACTTTGGAATGTGGAGTTTTGATGTTGAATGACCTAGTGCTCTCCAGTTTGAGAAAAAAAATGAACGCAGCTGAGGGGCTTGAGGCCTTGGTTCGTGCATTGATCCTTGCCCTTTTGATGGCGATCGGTGCATGCCCATGGGCCCACGCTCAAAGCACCGCAGAAGCCATTGCGCAGTACAGGGCCATGCTCCAAGATGGCAATCCAGCCGAGCTCTTTGTCGACAAAGGTGAGCTGCTCTGGAACGAGCCGCGGGGTCCTTTGAATGCTTCTTTGAAAGCCTGTGATTTGGGTCTTGGCCCAGGGGTGCTCGAGGGCGCTTGGGTGCAGTTGCCTCGTTACTTCAAAGATACCCAAAGAGTGCAAGACTTGGAGTCCAGGTTGTTGACTTGCATGCAAACGCTTCAAGGTCTTGACGCTCAGTCGATTGCTCAAACGCCCTTTGGTGTGGGCGAGCAAATCAATGTGAGCGCCTTGGCCGCCTTTGTCTCCAGCAAGTCTCAGGGGATGGCGTTCCAATTGCCTCAAGCCCATGTTGAGGAGCGGCGTTTTTACGAGATGGGGAAACGGCTTTTTTACACCCGCGCTGGACCCTATGATTTTTCTTGCTCCACCTGTCACTCCCAAAGTGGCAAACGCATTCGACTGCAAGATTTGCCCAACCTCACGACTCAAGAGGGGGCGGTTGCAGGTTTTGGAGCTTGGCCAGCTTACCGCGTCTCCAATGGGCAGATGTGGTCCATGCAGCAGCGTTTGAACGACTGTTTTCGTCAACAAAGATTTCCTTATCCTGTCTTCGCAAGCGATGCAACGATTGCTCTGGGGGTGTTCATGGGTGTGAACGCCAAGGGTGGGCAAGCGGTTGCACCTGCTTTGAAGCGGTGATGTCTTTTTTTTGAGAGAGTTTCATTTCATGCGTCATTTCAACCCATTCACTCGACTTGCCTTGGGGCTTCTTGCGCTGAGCTGTCTTTTGTCGGCCTGTGTCTCTGGGCCCCATGAGTTTCAAGCCAAGGAGTTGGAGCGCTGGAGTCAAGAGATGATGAAAAGTTCATTTCGCGACGAGAAAAGCGTCAAGGTCAGCATTCTTGCGCAAGACGCCTCCAATGCAGAGTGTTCAGATGCGCAATCCACGGGTCGGGTCTTGTCCGAAGAGAGGCGTCAAGAGATTGAGGCACAAAATCTAAAAACGGTCCGTCCACCTCAAGATGGGCAGTATTTTGGTGACTTTAAACTGGGCGAGGCCTTGGCCCAAGACGGTCGAGGCCTGACTTGGAGCGATGCACTGGGTCAAGCCAATGGTGGTCAGTGCTACAACTGCCATCAGTTGAGCGCACAAGAGTTGTCCTACGGGACGTTGGGGCCCAGTTTGCTCCAATACGGAAAAATCAGAGGGATCACCGATTTGCAAAGCCCAAGCGCCAAAGGGGTGGTGGAGTACACCTGGGCCAAGCTTTGGAATTCCAAGTCTTTCAATGCTTGCTCAGCCATGCCGCGCTATGGGCATCACGGTATATTGAATGAATCGCAAATCAAGCATTTGATGTCATTGCTGTTGGACCCTCGCTCGCCCGTCAATCAATGACCGGGCCCATGACCATGGACTGCTCTAGGCGTGAATGGTTGAGTTGGCTAGGTGCCGCCTCTTTGGCGCAAATGCCCTTGGCCCAAGCCATGGCGTGGGAGAAGGGCAAGGCATTTTCTGCGCTCTACGACATCAAGCGCCTTGGGCAAGTCTCCTTTCTTCACATGACAGACTGCCATGCCCAGTTGCTGCCTCAATATTTTCGTGAGCCCAGCATCAACATCGGTGTTGGTGAGAGCGCCAATCGCCTACCCCATTTGGTGGGTGAACCTTTGTTGGCGCAACTGGGGGTCAAAAGGGGTTCGCCTGAGGCGCATGCATTTAGCCATTTGGACTTTGTGGACGCCGCAAAGCGTTACGGTGCCACGGGTGGATTTGCACACCTGAGAACGTTGATCCAGCACCTCAAAGCCTCTCGACCCGGTGCCTTGCTGCTCGACGGAGGGGACACTTGGCAGGGTTCTGCAACTTCCCTTTGGACCCAAGGACAAGACATGGCGCAGGCTTGTCGTTTGATGGGTGTCGATGTGATGACAGGACACTGGGAGTTCACCTTGGGCGCGCAAAGGGTGGAGGAGTTGCTCAACACCACCCTCAGTGGACAGGTGCAGTTCGTGGCCCACAACGTCAAAACCCGTGACTTTGAAGATCCGGTGTTCAAGCCCTATGTATTGAGGGAGCAAAACGGTGTTTTATGTGCAGTGATTGGGCAAGCTTTTCCCTACACCCCCATTGCTCATCCAAAGTATTTGGTGCCCGATTGGACATTTGGCATTCAAGAAAAAGCCCTTCAAGAGACCATTGATGAAGTCGAGGGTTTGGGTGCCCAAGTCGTGATTTTGCTCAGTCACAATGGCTTGGATGTGGACTTGAAGTTGGCCTCCAGGGTGAGGGGCTTGCATGCGATTTTGGGCGGTCACACCCATGACGCGTTACCAAAACCCATCTGGGTGGCCAATCGGGGCGGACAAACTTTGGTGACCAATGCGGGCTCTAATGGGAAGTTTCTTGGACTCTTGGATTTAGACGTCAGCCCCTCTGGTGTCAAAGCCATGTCCTATCGTTTGCTGCCCGTGTTCTCCAATCTGATTCCTGCTGACCCCTCCATGCAAGCCTTGATCGAGCAGCTGCGTGAGCCCTTTGCCAAGGATTTGAACGCCACCTTTGGCGTGAGCGAGGGGTTGCTCTACAGAAGGGGCAATTTCAACGGCACCGCGGACCAATTGATTTTGAATGCTTTGATGCAAGAGCTCGATGCGCCCATTGCATTGTCTCCTGGCTTTCGCTGGGGGTCGACCCTGTTGCCGGGTCAAACGATCACGCGCGAGTGGTTGATGGGTCAGATGGCCACGACCTACTCCAACCACACCTTGAGTTACTTGAAGGGCTCAGAGATTCATGCGGTGCTGGAGGATGTGTGTGACAATTTGTTCCATCCCGATCCCTATTACCAACAAGGTGGAGACATGGTTCGTGTGGGTGGCATGAGTTACACCTGCACGCCCAATGCGAAGCGGGGGCAGCGCATTCAAGATTTGAGATGGAAGGGCCGTTTGTTGGACCCCTCCAAAGTCTACAAGGTGGCGGGCTGGGCTTCTGTCAATGAGGATCAAGCGACCCAAGGCACTCGCCCCGTTTGGAGCTTGGTCGAGAAGTACTTGGGTGGGGCGAGAGGGGACCAAGCCCAGCCCAGTCTTTCCGAACCGCTCTCCAATACGAACACAGCTTCGCGTTCAAGCGTTCTTCCTCAATGGAGTCAAGACAAGCGCCTGGTGAACCAAGACATGAATCAAGAAATGGGCAATCGGCCTAACAATCATTTGAAGACGCCAGTCCCTCAAGTTCCTCAATTGAGAGGCTTGGGACGCAATCAAGGTTGGATACTTTGAGTCCCTCGAGCATCAGGGGCAACGATCTGCATCTTTGGCCCAGGGCTTTCTTCACGTTGGTGATCCTTTTGGGCATCTTGATGCATGAGGCATTTGCTCAGTTTGAGAAAACACCTTGGCCAGCTGGCCAAGCAACACCAACTCTGGCCTTTACGGACTTGCAACAAAAGATATGGACCCCTGGTGAGCTCAAGGGCCGGGTGGTGGTGCTTAATTTTTGGGCCACATGGTGTGAGCCTTGTAAGGAAGAGTTGCCCTCTTTGGATGCGCTGGCTCAATTGGAGGGCAATGAAAAAATCATCGTGTTGGGGGTCAATGTCAATGAGCCCGCGCCCAGGGCACTGAAGTACCTGAAAACCCATGGCTTGAACCTGATCACCCTGAGCGATCCCGAGTCCAGTTGGGCTCGCCAATTCAAGGTGCGCGTCTTTCCCACCACCATTTTGATTGACCCGAAGGGTCGTGCAAGGTACCGAGTCATGGGGGCTGTGGACTGGACCTCGCAGGAGGCGAGGCAGTGGCTAGAGAGTTTGTATTAGACGCGCATTGGCGCTCAGGATTGATGCATGCCTCTCGAGTCAAGCGCCTGAACGCGCTCCAGCGTAAACGGTCTAGAGCAAGTTGCAGGCCCCATTCAACACTGAGCTCGGTCTTGGTGGATAATACGACAGAGGACTTTTAAACCCAGTTCCTCGACCTGCCTTCGGGGCATTGTTTTGAGGGCGTATGCTGGTCAAGCAGCTTCGCTCACTGAATGTGCCGACAGGTCTTCACGTCTATACCAATGGAGTTTTACCACCATGACCACTCAACGTCGGGCCTTTATGGGCCGAGTTCTCGCTTTGGGCGCCCTCTCAGCGCAGGCCCATTCAACTTGGGCCCAAAGCGCCGCATCTTCTTCTGTACCTCGGCTGTTTGAGCCTCAAGCCGGGCAGTGGAGAACCTTTGAAGTGACGACCCGTGTCGATTTGACACCTTCAAAAGGGCCCTCTCGTGCATGGTTGCCCCTACCGAGTTTGCAAACCCCCTGGCAGCAGAGTTTGACGCACGGGTTCACCAGCAATGGGAGAGCACAAATCAAGACCGATGGGCAAGAGGGCGCGAAAATGTTGTTCGTCCAGTTTGACGCCAACGCCAGCAACCCTTTTGTCGAAGTGACGAGTCGCGTCAAAACACAAAATCGCCAAACAAAATGGAACGAGGTATCTTCAAACTCAGGCGCATTTGTGAAGGAAGATGCCTCCACCTTGCACCACTTCACGCGCGCCACCCGCTGGTTGCCCACGGACGGTATCGTTAAAAAAACAGCTCTCCAAGTGACTCAAGGGGCCAAGACGGATGTGGAGAAAGTTCGAGCACTCTACGACTGGGTGGTCAGCAACACCTACAGAGAACCCAAAGTCAGGGGATGTGGTGAGGGCGACATCAAGACCATGTTGGAGACCGGTAATTTGGGTGGCAAATGTGCCGACATCAATGCGGTGTTGGTGGGGTTGTGTCGTTCAGTGGGCATTGCTGCTCGCGATGTTTATGGCTTGAGGTTGGTGCCCTCCGCGTTTTCATACAAAGAGTTGTCTGGCAATCCAAGCAACTTGAAGGGTTCACAGCATTGCAGGTCTGAGGTCTATTTGGAGTCCAAGGGCTGGGTGGCCATGGATCCTGCGGATGTGGCCAAAGTGATGCGTCAAGAAACGCCTGAGTGGATCAAGACCACGAACCATCCTGTGGTCCAACCCGTTTACCAAACGCTCTTTGGTGGCTGGGAGGGCAATTGGCTGGGGTGGAACACCTCACACGATATCGCCCTACCAGGCTCAGCGATCAAAGAGAGACTTCCCTTTTTGATGTACCCGGTCGCAGAAAATGAGGACGGTCGGCTCGATTCCTACGATCCCGATGCCTTCAAGTATCAAATCACTGCCAAAGAAATCGTCTGATCCTCTGATCGCCTGCTCACCTTCGGGGTGCTTCAAAGTCATTTGAAGTCCCGCAGGGTGTAAGACGGCGCATAGAGGAACGGGTGGTGGGGAGGTCGCAGCAATAAGAGCCTTCAACGCATTCGCTGTGAGCCGTCTTCAGCACATGTCAAAGACACTGGTGGTCTCCCCGGCAGGAATCGAACCTGCATCTCAGCCTTAGGAGGGCCGCGTTCTATCCATTGAACTACGGAGAGAGGGACAAGATCAGCACGCTTGGCGTGTCTTTTTCGAAAGCAGTGCCCAAAAAGAAGAGGTTCTTTATGGGGGACTCAATGAAGTGCCCTCTTTCATCTGCAGGGCATATTCTAATGCCTCCAAGGTCCCAAGCGCAGCAGTTGGGGAGGTGTTGCACGAAACTCGGTTTGAATTTACTTGCTGAGCATTCTCATCGTCTCTTCTAAGCCCCTTAAATTCAAGGGAAACATGCGCTCAGACATGAGTTGCTGCATGATCGAGATGCTTTGCCTGTATTTCCAAACACCAGTGGGTTCGGGGTTGATCCATGCGAATTTCGGATAAGCATGGGTCAAACGTTGAAGCCAAACAGCGCCAGCCTCTTCGTTGTTGTACTCCACGCTCCCCCCGGGTTGAAGAATCTCGTAAGGACTCATGGTGGCGTCTCCCACAAAGATCAACTTGTAGTCTTTGTTGTATTTTCTAATGATGTCCCAAGTGGGAAACTTCTCCGCGTAGCGACGGTGGTTGTTTTTCCAAAGGTGATCGTAGACGCAATTGTGAAAATAAAAAAACTCCAAATGTTTGAACTCTGACTTCACGGCGGAGAAGAGCTCGGTCACACGTTCGACGTGCTCGTCCATGGTGCCCCCCACATCCATCAAGAGAAGCACTTTGACGTTGTTGTGTCTCTCAGGCACCATTTTGATGTCCAAGTAGCCTGCATTGGCGGCTGTGCTCTTGATGGTGTCTTCGAGATCCAACTCGTCGGCCGAGCCTTCGCGTGCAAATTTCCTCAAGCGCCTGAGGGCCACTTTAATGTTTCTCGTTCCGAGCTCTTGGGAGTCATCGTAATCTTGGTAGGAGCGTTGCTCCCAGACCTTGACGGCGCTCTTTTGCTGGCCTTTGCCTCCAATTCTGATGCCCTGTGGGTTGTAGCCTCCATGGCCAAAGGGGGAGGTGCCACCCGTGCCTATCCATTTGGAGCCCCCTTCGTGGCGCTCCTTTTGTTCGTCGAGCCGCTCTTGAAGGGTCTTTAAAAGCTCATCCCAGTCCATTTTTTTTATGGCCGCTTTTTGCTCTGCGGTGAGTTCTTTTTCTAGGAGCTGGGTGAGCCAATCTGAGGGGATGTCTTTGCTGGCCTCACTGAGCATTTCAATGCCTTTGAAATAGGCTGAAAATGCGCGATCGAATTTGTCGTAAAGCTTCTCATCCTTGACCAAGACCAAACGTGAGAGGTGGTAAAAGTCCTCCAAGCTGCAGTGCTCGGAGTGGGGGCCGATGACCTGGGCTTTTAAGGCCTCCAAGAGAGTCAAGTATTCTTTCACCGAGACGGGCAGTTGGGCTTGTCTGAGGGTGTAAAAAAAGTCGTTGAGCATGGCTTGACTTCAAGACCTTATGGGTTGGTGTTTTTTTCTTTTTGCAACAAAAATCGGCTCGCTTGCAAGCCCATCCCGCCACCAATGCCGATGAGGGCAATGCCCAGAAGGCTCATGAGGCTGTACCCAGGTGCAAAGAGGTCTATGGAGAGCAGTTGTCCTAGGCCATATCCCAAAAGTGTGCCCCCTAAGAAGCCTAGGGCATCAAAGAGGCCTTGTTTCAAAAGTTCAGACATCACGGTAGGCTCCAGGGGTGTGGGGTGAAGGTTGTGGGTCGCAAATGGTCAGTCTTCTTCAGCTGGATCGAGCCTTGCTTTCCTCAACGGTTTCGGTTTTGCATCTCAATGAGTTTTTGAAAAAGAGAGATGTCTTGTTCATTTTTCAACAAGGCACCAACCAAGGGGGGAAGCGATATTTTGGTATCGGCACTTTGAAGTGCATCCAAAGGGATGTCCTCAGCGAGCAAGAGTTTGATCCAATCGATCAACTCGCTGGTGCTGGGCTTTTTCTTCAAGCCGGGAAGATTTCTGACGTCGTAAAAAGCTTTCAACGCCGCAGCCAACAATTCACCTTTCAAGTCGGGAAAATGCACCTTCACGATGTCCCTCATGGTTTGGCTCTCGGGGAATTTGATGTAATGAAAAAAGCAACGCCGCAAAAAAGCATCTGGCAGCTCTTTTTCGTTGTTGGAGGTGATGAAGACCAAAGGCCTAGACACGGCCTTGATGAGCTCCTTGGTTTCATAACAATAAAACTCCATGCGGTCGAGCTCTCTCAAGAGGTCGTTGGGGAACTCAATGTCCGCTTTATCGATCTCATCGATCAACAAAGCCACCGGCTCTGGGGCTGTAAAAGCGCGCCAGAGCACGCCTTTTAAGATGTAGTTTTGAATGTCCTTGACCCTGGAGTCACCCAGTTGTGAGTCTCTGAGTCGGCTCACTGCATCGTACTCGTAAAGGCCTTGTTGCGCTTTGGTGGTGGATTTGATGTGCCACTCAAGAAGAGGCATCCCTAGGGAGCTGGCCACTTCTTCGGCCAGCATCGTTTTGCCAGTGCCGGGCTCCCCCTTGATGAGCAAAGGGCGCTTGAGGGTGCTCGCCGCGTTGACCGCCAGCATCAGGTCTGGGGTGGCAATATAATTGCTGGAGCCTTGAAATTTCATATTGAAAAATGGGTTGATCTAGAAGAATCTGTCAGGTTATGTCATTTTAGATCGATATAATAAGGCTTATCTTTTTCCAAATGCGCATTTGATTGTCTACCCAAAATGATTAAGTTCCTTACCGTTTTTCTATTTTCTGCTCTCGCTTTGCACCAGTTTGCCGCTGCCGAAGACATCAAGGGTGATGCGCAAGCTGGCGAAAAGAAAATTGCCATGTGCATTGGCTGTCACGGCATTATTGGCTACCAAGCGAGCTTTCCTGTGGTCTATAAAGTGCCTAAAATTTCTGGTCAAACGGCAAGCTACATCGTGGCTGCCTTGACGGCCTATAAAAAGGGCGAGCGTCGCAACCCCACGATGCGCGGAATTGCCACGACTTTGAGCGATCAAGACATGGCCGATGTGGCCGCTTATTACCAGCAGCACGGTCACAACGACAATTCAACCTTGCCCGCTCAAGTCAGTCCTGGCTCAGATGAGGTGAACGCGCTGGTTCAAAAGGGTGCTTGTACCTCTTGCCATGGACCCAATTTG
>CAIZIT010000033.1 GCA_903933115.1 uncultured Burkholderiales bacterium | reverse complement strand
GTAAAGCTTCATCGAGGCTCGGGTGATGATGCCCAAAGTGCCTTCTGCACCGATGAAGAGGTTTTTCAAATCGTAGCCGGTGTTGTCTTTTCTAAGACCACTGAGTCCTGAGTAAATCTCTCCACTCGCACTCACCACCTCTAGGCCCAAACACAAGTCTCTGGTGTTGCCGTACCTCAGCACTTGCGTGCCACCTGCATTGGTGGATAAATTGCCCCCAATGGTACAACTGCCCTCGGATCCCAGGCTCAAGGGAAACAGCAAGCCCGCTTTTTCAGCAGCCTCTTGAACTTCTTGCAGCACGCATCCGGCTTGAACGGTGATGCTCAGGTTGTCCGTGTCCAGTGCTTCAATGGCGCGCATTCTTTTGAGAGACAGCAACACTTGTGCGCCACTCTCATCGGGAATAGAACCCACGACCAAGCCCGTGTTGCCGCCTTGAGGGACGATGGAGGTGTGGTGTGCTGCGCAAGCTTTGATCACCGCGGAGACCTCCAAGGTGTTGCCTGGGCAAACCACGCACAATGCCCGACCCTGGGAGCGCTTTCGCCAATCGACTTCATACGCACTCAAGTCCCCTTGGGTCAGAACATGCGAGTCGCCAACGATGGCTTGAAGCTCAGTCAGAAGTGAAGTGGTCATGGTGAGGGACAAACGCAATGAGGTGTTTGAATAAAACAGCGATGGGGTTTATTTTAAGGGGTCTGTGCTGCTGCGGCTTGAAAGCGAAACTTCACATGCAAAGCGCAACTGAAAAACAAAATCAAACACAAAGCAATCTCCACCAAGGCCAGTGCGCTGGTGGGCCATGGGTCGGAATAGGCTCGCACCACGCCTTCGATGAAGTACAGCCAAATGACCAAGCTCACCCACCTGAAGGTGTACAAGCGGCGTTTTAAAAAACCCGCCAAGGGCAGCACCAAAGGCAAGGCCTTGATCGCCAGCCAAGAGCCACCCGGCTTGATCGGGGCCCATGAAAGCTCCCACATGACACATAAAACAATCAACAGCAACAGGCTCACCACGGCCACGCCTTGCGTGCGCAAGACTTTGGGGCTGGCAACGGGGGGAGCCAGCAACGTGTCCTTGGCCTCTAGGTCGAGGGCCTTTGTGTTGTTGGGGGCGTTTTCAAGGGTCATGGTGTCTTGCCGAGTTGGAGGCGATGGTGATGGAACCAAAAGGGGGGGGAGTGGTGAATGCATTGCCGGGCTTATCGTTCCAGCATCGACTTGCATTGTGACGTATTTTTGAGCTTTTTTATCACCAGAGCCTCTCCGGTTGGGCCAAAGTGGTGTCAAAATACACATACTTTATGACTAACTTTAACGCGCCATCAACAGTTTCAGCTGCACCTGTACCTGTAGCTGTACCTTTGAGCCCTCGTGGCCCCGCCCCCTTTGCTTGGCGGCATTTGCTGAACGTGTTGATGGAGCGCTTCAAACACGAGAAGCTCGCCCAGACGGCGGGCAGTCTCACCTTCACCACCACCATGGCCTTGGTGCCTTGTTTGACGGTGGTCTTGGCGATTTTCACCGCCTTTCCCTTGTTCAACCAGTTTCAAGCCGTTTTGCAAAACTGGTTGATCCAGAGTTTGATACCCGAGAGCATTGCCAGGCAGGTGCTGGGCTACTTGACCCAATTCTCCAGCAAAGCGAGTCGAGTGGGATTTTTTGGTTTTTTGGTGCTGTTTGTCTCCACCTTTTCAATGGTCTACACCATCGACCGCACCTTGAACGCCATTTGGAGAGTCAAAAAGCGCCGTGCCCTGAGTCAGCGAATTTTGCTCTACTGGTCCGTGATGACTTTGGGGCCCATGGTGCTCAGCTTGGGGGTTTTGTGTTTGTACTACGTCTCCAACGTCTCCAAAGACTGGATGGGCGCGGACACGGCCTTCATCAAGTTGATGCTCTCGGGCATGGAGTTTTTGCTTTGGGTCTTGGGGGTGAGCGCTCTTTATCGCTACATTCCCAATGTCAATGTGCCTTACAGACACGCCCTCTTGGGTGGACTTTGGGTCACCAGTGCCATTGAGTTTGCTAGACATTGGGTGACCCTTTACTTGACCAAAATTCCCACGGTTTCGATGATTTACGGCGCGTTTGCAACTTTGCCGATTTTGCTTTTGTGGATTTATGCGGCTTGGGGCATTATTTTGGTGGGCGCCGTCTTTGTCTCGGCATTGCCCAGCGTGCTGAGCGGGCGCTGGCGCGCAGCGCAAGGTGCTGGCGCCGCCTTTGATTGGGCTTTGGAGTGTTTGTGGGCTTTGAGGGCTTTGGCTCAAAGCGATCAAAAAGGCATGGGGCTCAACGACTTGGCCTTTCACTTGGGGGTAGACCCCTTGGAGTTGGAGTCCATCATGGAGGGTCTGGTGGAGCTCGACTGGGTGGGGCTGCTGGCTGAGGAGGAGAGTCGAACACCTCGGTTTGTGTTGTTGATTGACCCCTCCAAGACGAGCGTCATGCCCTTGGTGAATTATTTTTTGCTCCCCGAGGATCGCATGCCTTTGCTGCTCAAAGCCTCTTGGCAAGACGCTCGACTTGACCGTGTCTTGGACGGCTTCAGCCCCTTTGTGCGCGCTTAAAAAATCCCTCGGATCAGTTAAGATCAGAGCATGGAGCACCTTGCTGCCCGATCAGGCGCACAAAGAGGTGTTGACAGACTCAAACATAGACAGGAGAGAGAGTCATGAAAGTCAGTGATATTTTGCGTGTCAAAGGCGGTACTTTGTACACCGTTGACGCTCAAGAGCCCTTGTCTTTGGCCGTTCAAACCATGGCACAAAAGGACATTGGCTCATTGGTGGTCATGGAGCATGGTGATGTGGTGGGCATGCTCACTTTTAGGGAAGTGATTCAGTGGGTGGTTAAAAACCAAGGCAGCACCGGTACGACGATTGTCAGAACCGCCATGGACGATGCCCCATTGACCTGCACACCTGAGACCGATCTGGATGAGGTGAGGCGCATGATGCTAGAGCGACATGCGAGGTACATGCCTGTCATGAGTCAACGCATGCTCATGGGTGTGGTGAGCTTTTACGATGTGGCCAAAGCGGTGGTGGACAGCCAAAATTTTGAAAACAAGATGCTCAAAGCCTACATCAAAGATTGGCCCAGCGCTCAAGAGGCCAATGCCACGGATGGTGCGCCAGTGAGCAAATGACACGTGCCAGCTCCCTGGGGCTTGGAATGCTCAAAAAAATGAGCACCTTTTTCATTCAACGTCAGCAAAGGGCTGGTTGCAGCCTTGGATAATACAAAGCTATGAGCGGTAATACATTTGGTCATTCATTCACGGTCACCAATTTTGGTGAGTCTCACGGCAAAGCCATTGGTTGCGTCATCGATGGTTGCCCACCTGGGATGCGACTGAGTGAGGAGGACATACAACCCGATTTGGACAGGCGTCGCCCTGGAACGAGCCGCTTCGTCACCCAGCGCCAAGAAAGCGATCAAGTTCAAATTCTCTCTGGCGTTTATGAAGGGCTCACCACCGGCACGCCCATCGCCTTGTTGATCCCCAACACCGATCAAAGAAGCAAGGACTATTCTGAGATTCTTCAAACTTTCAGGCCCGGTCATGCCGACTACACCTACACCCAAAAGTATGGCGCCAGAGACCCCAGGGGTGGAGGCAGGTCATCGGCCAGGTTGACCGCACCAATGGTGGCCGCAGGAGCGGTTGCGAAGAAGTGGCTTTTCGAGTCCTACGGTGTTCGCTTTCAGGCCTGCATGGTGCAAATTGGTGAGCAAGCCATTGCGTTTGAGGACTGGTCTCATGTGCATGACAATCCCTTTTTTGCACCGGTCAAGGACGTCTCGGCCTTGGAGGCCTACATGGACGCACTCAGAAAGTCAGGCGACTCATGTGGTGCGAAGATTCGCGTCATGGCCCAAGGCGTTCCAGTCGGTCTGGGAGAGCCTTTGTTTGACAAACTGGATGCCGATATTGCTTGGGCCATGATGGGGCTCAACGCCGTCAAGGGTGTGGAGATTGGCAGTGGCTTTGAGAGTGTGGCTCAAAAGGGCTCTTTTCATGGGGATGAATTGACCCCTCAAGGCTTCAAATCCAATCACGCTGGTGGTGTTCTTGGGGGCATCAGCACGGGGCAAGATTTAGAAGTGCACTTGGCCATCAAGCCCACCAGTTCGATTTTGATCGCCAAAGAGTCTGTGGACATCAAAGGACAAAGCACATCGGTCCTCACCAAAGGTCGCCATGATCCTTGTGTAGGCATCAGGGCCGCTCCCATTGCAGAGGCGCTTTTGGCTTTGGTGGTGATGGACCATGCGCTCAGACACCGAGCGCAGTGCATGGATGTCCAAATGCCATTGACTGCCTTGCCAGCGCAAGCGCCCAACGTCTGAATTTTTGGCGCTTGATCTGAGCATGCTGTGAAATCGATATTGAGTTTTCAGCTCTTTAAGCGTCTGAGCCCTTTGGTCTCTTTCGCTGCCTTGTCCGCCAGTTATTTCTCCCACATCGGTTTTTTCAACCCCTACTTGTCTTTGTGGTTGAAGGACCAAGGCATGACCCTTTGGGTCATTGGACTGATGGGCTCGATGCAGTCTTTGAGCCGAATCATTGCGCCTTATTTATGGGGTTGGTTGAGCGATCACACAGGGCAAAGGGTGATGCTGTTGAGGGCCTCAGCGGCCCTGGCTTTGTTGGGCTCCATGGGCATGTCCTTTCATGAGTTGCCCTGGTTGGTGGGCATGCTTTTTTTCATGTTCCTCAACACGAGTGGCATGATGCCCATGACCGAGGCCGCGTTGTCGCATTGGGTGAGCGTTGGGGGCGTTTTTGATACCCATAAATACGGTCGCGTGAGACTCTTTGGTTCGCTGGGCTTTTTGTTGACCGTTTGTTTTGCCGGTGCGTGGTTTGAGCGCCATGGGATGGGGGATTTTCCCCTGTGCACCACCTTGACGCTGCTGGCTTTGAATTTGAGCGTTTGGGCGCTCCCCAATGCGAGAGAGGGCGTTCATGTGCAAGGGCCGCAGAACTCCGTTGTGGCTGAGCTCTTTAAAGCGCATAACGCTTGGTTTTTTGCAACGATGTTTTTTCATGTGCTCTCACACATGTGCATCTACTTTTACCTCTCCCTTTATTTGGATCACTTGGGCTACAGCAAGACCATGATCGGCTTGTTGTGGGGCGTGGGGGTGGTGGTTGAGATAGCAGCCTTTTACACGCAAAGTCGTTGGATTCATCGTTTGACGCTGAGTCAATGGCTGATGCTGTGCTGTGCGTGCATGGTTTTGAGAATGGGCATGACTTCCTTTTGCAGCCACTGGTTGCTCGTTTTATTTTTGGCCCAAGCGCTTCACGGGGTCACCTTTGCCGTCCAGCACACGGCCAGTATTTCATGGTTGTCCATTTATTTCTCCGGACGGCTGCGTGGCCGAGGTCAAGCGCTTTATTCCATCGTGGGCTACGGCATCAGTGGGGTGTTGGGCTCGGTGGGTGGGGCATGGTTGAGTGAGCGTTTTGGGCTTCAAAGCCTCTTTACCATCAGTCTGGGCTTGGCGCTCATAGGGTTTGCCTGTGCGAATGTTTTGAATTTCCACATTAAAAAAAGAGAGAATCTTCAAACGGTGTGAAGCAAGATCAGGGGATCGTTTGCTTGAAGGGCTCAGGCAAGCCCTGATCGATTCAATTCTGGGGTGAATTCAAGTGTTTGATGTTTGTGTGGTGGGAATGGGTCCAACGGGCGCTGTTTTGTCGGCATTGCTGGCTCAAAAGGGCGTTCGGGTGTTGGTGTGTGATGCGCTCACCTCCATTTACGATAAACCCAGGGCCATCGCCCTCGATCACGAAATCATGCGCGTGTTTCAAGAGCTGGGCATCACGCAAGCCTTGGCACCCTTTGTGGAGCCCTTTACAGATTCAGAGTTCTTTGGTGTGAATGGGCAGTTGATCAAATGCATGTCCACACTGGCCCCCCCTTACCCCTTGGGTTATGTGCCCTCTCTCGTGTTCTCTCAGCCTCCCATGGAGAGAGTGCTTCGTGAAAAAGTCTCGACCCAGCAGCTCGTCACGGTCCAACTCGGCCAGCGCTTGGTGTCGATGACGCAAGACGCTCAACAGGTCAGCCTTCGTTTTGAGAGCCTCAGCGGACAAAGCGAGACGGTACATGCCAAGTATGTGGTGGGCTGTGACGGCGCATCGAGCTTTGTTCGTCAATCGGTGGGCATTGAGCTCGAGGACTTGGGCTTTGATCAGCCTTGGTTGGTCGTCGATGTTTTGCTCAATGAAGCGGGCATGGCCAAATTGCCCAAAGTCAGCATGCAAATTTGTGAGCCCAAAAGACCTTGCACCTATGTGATTGGCCCCAAAAATCATCGCCGCTTTGAAGTGGCCATCAATGAGGGGGAGGATCCCAAGGAGATGCAAACACCTGAAAAAGTTTGGAGTTTGCTCTCAAGGTGGATGACCCCTCATGAGGGTGAGCTCTGGCGTCAAGCCAGCTATCGCTTCCATGCCTTGGTGGCCAAGGAGTGGCGTGTGAACCGGGTGTTGATCGCGGGAGATGCCGCCCATCAACAGCCTCCCTTTTTAGGTCAAGGCATGTGTCAAGGCGTGAGGGACGCGCACAATTTGGCTTGGAAATTGGCGGCGTTGATTCAAGGACAAGGCCAAGAGGCGTTGCTCAACACCTATGCCACAGAGCGTGCGATGCACGTGCGTGAGCTCACCACTCGCATCAAAGCCATCGGTCTCTTGGTGGCCGAGCGAGATGAACACAAAGCGCGGGCCAGAGATGAGGCTTTGCTCAAGGAGGCCGGTGGGGTGATCCAACCCATGCCAAGACAAAACGTTCAGCCCTCGCTCACAACGGGCTGCCTCTCCAAGTCCACACATTTGGCCGTGGGGACCCTTTTCCCTCAAGCCAGCTTGTGGGTCGAAGGAGCCAGCGTTTTGATGGACGATGTGCTCCAAGGCGGCTGGACACTTTTTGTGAAGTCCCCTGAGGTCTCGCAGTACCGAGATCATTCCCCCTTGGGCTTGCCTTTCATTGACGTGGTCGATTGTGGGGGGGAAGCTTTTCAGGAGACCACGGGAGTGGTGTCGGACTGGTTTGAGCGCATGAAGGTACAGGCCTGCTTGGTCAGACCTGATCACTGCGTTTTTGGAGTATTCCATGCGCCACAAGAGTGGCTTGGCGCATTGGAGGAGCTGAGAGCATACTATTGAAACTGCATCATTCATCAATAAAGGACGAGCATGAGACACATGAATTTAAAGACGGGTTGGTTGCTGAGCCTTCTGGGGAGCGCTTTGACACTTGGGCTGTTGACCCAAGGCCTAGCTCAAGCCCAATCTCAAGCACAAACTCAAGGGCCATCTGCCGTGCAGACGCCCAATGCCTGGCCCGACAAGCCCCTTAAATTCATCCTGTCTCAACCCCCAGGGTCGGGCCCTGACAATGTGGCCCGACTCCTGGGCGACAGGTTGGGTAAAGTCTTGGATCAATCGGTGGTGATAGAGAACAAGCCCGGTGGTCAAAACATCATTGGTGCTCAAGCGGCGGCAAAGTCTCCCGCAGATGGCAGCAACTTTTACTTCGCCACCACCGCAGCCTTGGTGACCAATCGGTTTTTGTTCAAAACCATGCCCTATGATCCGCAGAAAGATTTCACATCGGTGGCCTTTGTGGCCAACTCACCTTTTGCGGTTTTGGTCAAGGCCGACTCACCTTTGGTCTCCATTCAAGACCTCATCGCCAAATCCAAGGCCACACCGGGTAAGTTGTCCTTGGCCAATGAAGGGCCAAGAACTTTTGGCGGCATCATTGCTCGCTTTTTGAACTCAAAGTCCAAGATGGAAGCGAACTTGGTGGCTTATGCCTCGGTGAGCGTGGCCATCCAAGACATCTTGGGAGGGCATGCCGATGCGGTGGTTGCTGATTTGGCCTCTACCACGCAATTGGTCAAGCAAGGGCGCTTAAGGGTGTTGGCGGTGACGTCGGCCAAAAGGGTTGCTGGTTTTGAGCAAGTGCCTGCTTTGTCAGAGCTCTTTCCCAATTTTGAGATGGTGGGTTGGTTTGCGATGGTGGCACCCACGGGCACGCCCACTGCAGTGATCACACGAGTCAATTCGGAAGTCAACAAGCTGCTTCAAGAGCCTGAGTTGGCGCAAAAAATACTCTCCATGGGCCCCATTCCAGAGCCCTTGGGCGCGGCGGTCAAGTTGGATGCTTACCTCAAGGCAGAAAATGAGCGTTGGGCCGAAGTGGCCAAAGAGATCGGGCTCTTGCCGGAGTGATCTTGTAGGGGCCATTGGCCCAGGGAGGGTTTGTGCAGAGCGTTTTTTTGGAAAAGCGGTCTGCCCCAAGGGATTGGCAAGGGATTGGCAAGGGATGGAAAAAGGTTATAAAAGGGATGGACCTCTCGAGTCAGAGGCCCATAGAGCTGCCAATCCAACTCACCACCCAACTCTTCACCCTACTCTCCACCCAACTTTGCATACAAGGCTCGATCAAGCCATTCATCCAATTATTCCTCAGGGCATGGTGTCATAGGGCTTGATGGCGATGATCATGGTGGGGGGGACTCGGCCATCGAGGTCTCTTGGAATTTTGGAGGTGGCCCGAATCTTCTCAATCGCTTTCAGCACCACCTCATCCCACTCAGCGTCCCCGCTCTTTTTGGTCAACTGAGAGGTGGTCACGGTGCCATCGGGGGCGCAGTTGATTTTGATCTCTGTGCTGGGGTTGCCAGAAAATTCTTTGTGAACACCAAGATTTTTTTTCACCAACTCTTGAATTTTGCCCGCATAGTTGGCACTCATGGCGTTGCCCGAGCCTGCACCAGAGCTCAAATTGGTGGCGCTGGCGGGACCACTGTTCAGTCCACTGGCCGAGGCGCTGGAGCTTGTTCCTAGTGACTTTTGAATGCGGTTCAAGTCCTCCATGCGGCGCTTGTCCATCTCCTTGGCTTCTTTGGCTTCCTTGGCTTGTTGTTTGGCCAATTCTTTGGGGTCGGGCTTTGCAGCCTCCTTTTTCGCCTTTTCACGCTCCTTGGCCAGCTTTGATTTTTCCTCCTCAAGCTTTTTGGCTTTTTCGAGCTCGAGCTCCTTCAGTTTCTTTTTCTCTTGCTCTTTGAGCCGGAGCCGCTCGAGTTCCAATTGAGCCAATCGGTCCTTTTCCTTTTTCTCTTCCTCTTGTTTTTTCTTGAGTTTTTCCACCGCCAGTTGCGCATCCTTCAAGGTCTCGCTATGGACTTTGCTGGGGGGAGGAGGGGGCGGGGTTTTGGTGGGCGAGGGCTTTGGAGCTGCGAGTTCTGGTTGCACGCTCTCCAAGGGCTCAGCCGCTTGAGGTGTTAAATTGGGCGTGCTGGACCAGAGCTCTGCCGTGGAGGATTCCAAGATGGCCTCTTGGTTCCATGAAATGCCCCAGGTCAATGCGGCCAACAGCAACACATGGGCCAAGATGGCCAGTCCCAAAGAGGCGCCAAAGCGGCTCTCTTGAGGGGGGTTGAGATCGTGTTGTGGATGGGTGGCTGGCTGGTTCATGCGAGAGGAGAGGGCAATGAAGTCCTCAGTCGTTCATCAGTTGAACGGACAGTCCAACCCTTTGCACGCCAGCCTTTTGCAGCAAATCAAGCACCTTGATCACTTCCTCATAGGGCAGTGCTTTGTCACCAAAAATCACCACAGGGGTGGTGCTGTTGCCGTTTTGAAATTGTAGGGTCCGTTGTGCGAGGCTTGCTTTGCTCACCTCCTCCAGCTCGGAGTTCAACTCTGGCGCTTTGGAGCTGGTGGCTTGCTTGAGGGCACTGGGACTGGGGGTGTCTAGGGCGCGAATAAAGATGCGGTGATCGGCCCTCAGTTCAACGCGAATGACTTGATCGGGGGCGTTGGCCGCTTTGCCCACACTGGGTACATCGATCACGCTGGTCGAGATGAGGGGAGCGGTGACCATGAAGATGATCAAAAGGACCAGCATGACATCAATAAAGGGAACCATATTGATCTCATTCATGGTTCGTCTTTTAGAGCGTGAGCGGTGAGCGACTGCGGCCATGGTCTTGATCCTTCGTCGCTCAATGCGCAGAGGCGCTTTGTGAGCTGACGTTTCTTTGCAAAATGTTGCTGAACTCTTCCATGAAGGTCTCGAGTTGAATCGAAACGCGGTCAATGTCTCTGGCAAAACGGTTGTAGGCCAAGACCGCAGGGATGGCCGCAAAAAGGCCAATGGCTGTCGCCACCAACGCTTCTGCAATACCAGGAGCCACTTTGGCCAAGGTGACTTGCTGCAAAGCGGCTAGGCCTGTGAAGGCGTGCATGATGCCCCAAACCGTCCCAAAAAGACCCACGTAGGGGGAGACCGAACCCACTGAGGCCAGCCAAGACAGGCTCGACTCAATCGCATCCATTTCTCTTTGCAATGAGGCTCGCATGGCTCTCGTTGCACCATCCATCAAAAGGGTGCTGTCAGAGATGCGTTTTTCTCGGAGCTTTTGATACTCTCGCATGCCACTGGCGAAAATTCTCTCCATAGGCCCAGCAGAGCGTGCGTTTTGCGTGGCCGATGAAAAGAGTTCATTCAAACTCTTGCCCGACCAAAAATCTTTCTCAAAATGCTCATTGAGGGCGCGAATTTTTCTCAAAGAAAAAAGCTTCCTGAAAATCACGGTCCAGCTGGTGATGGACACGCCAAACAAAATGAAGACCACCAGTTGAACGACAAAACTGGCGTTCAAGAGCAGCGTAACAATGGATAGATCTTGGTTCATAGGAGTTTTTGGAGGATGTCTTTAGGTATTCTAGACGGCTTTAAGCTGCCCACTTGGACCCAAGCGATTTTGATGGTGCCCGAGCACAGTTCGATGCGCTCATTGGTGGTGCTTGAAATCTTGGTGGCTTTTTGCGCAATGACCAGTGTTGCACCACCGCTCTCGATCACTTGGGCACTCACTTGCAACTCGTCGTCCAAAAAAGCGGGGTGGGCATACTTCAGTTGCGTGCTGCTCACGATGAACATGCAACCCAATGTCTCCTTCAGCTCTTGTTGGCTGTAGCCCAAGGAGCGAAACCACTCGGTTCTCGCGCGTTCAAAAAACTTCAAATAGTTGGCATAGAACACGATGCCCCCAGCATCGGTGTCTTCCCAGTAAACCCTCAAGGGCCAAATGAAGTTGTTCATGGTTTAAAAAGTGCTTTCATTCGTGTGATGGCTTGGAGCAGTTGGGGCATCGAGTTGGCGGTCGAGATGCGTATGAAGTGCTCGGTGTCGTGTGCACCAAAGTCTCTCCCCGGTGCCACGGCAATGTGCGCTCTTTTCATCAATTCAAAGGTGAAGTCCCAACTGTTGTTCACCCCCAAGGCGCTGTAAAGGGGCTGACAGTTGGCCCAAATGTAGAAGGCGCCATCGGGCTGCACAGGCACTTCAAACCCCAGTGCCTTCAAAGCTTCGACCAAGTGGTCGCGTCGGCTTTTGAAAGCAGCCTTTCGTTGCTCAAAGAGCGATAAGCTCTGAGGCTCAAAGCAAGCCAAGGCGGCATGCTGAGCGATGGCGCTGGGGCAGATGAATAAATTTTGCGCCAAGCGCTCAAGGGGTGTCACCAACTCTTGAGGCGTCACCAACCACCCCAGTCGCCAGCCGGTCATGTTGAAGTATTTGGAAAAACTGTTGATGCTGATGATCTGATCATCCAAGGCCAGGGCTGAGCGGGCAGCTTCCTCCCCAAAGCTCAAACCCAGGTAGATCTCATCCATCAGTGTGATGCCATTTTGCGCTTTGACAAAGGCATGAATTTTCCTCAACTCTTCAAAATCGACCGATGTGCCGGTGGGGTTGCTTGGAGAGGCCAATAAAACACCCCTGGTGCGCTCGCTCCAATGGGCTTGAACGCTGGCCAGGCTCAGTTGAAATTTGTCGGCTGCACCACAGGCGATCAACTGGGCTTGTCCGCCGCAAGCGCTGATGAAGTGCCGATTGCAGGGGTAACTGGGGTCTGGCATCAAGATCTCATCGCCTGGCTCAATCAAGGTCAAGCAAGCGAGCTGCAAGGCGCTGGAGGCGCCAGCGGTGATCACAATCCGAGTGCTGGGCACATCGAGGCCAAAGTGTGAGGCGTACCACTCAGAGATGCGCTCGCGAAGGGGATCGATGCCAATGGCAGGGGTGTACTGGCTGAGACCTTGCTCGATGGCCTGGATGGCCCTTTCTTGTACCAAAGGCGCAGCAGTGAAGTCAGGCTCTCCAATGTTCAAGTGAATCATGGGGGCGTCATCAGGTCCCAAAGTCTGGGCAAGACGGGCGGCCGCTTTGGCCACCTCCATGACGAAAAAAGGCTCAATGCTTTGAGCTCGTTTTGAGATGCGCATCGTCACCGCTTGGACTTTCACTTCAAAGGGAGTGTTTTCTTTTTTGGGCTCTTTCTTGAGAGACTTCAATGCTCCTCAACTCGGGGGCCAAGGCGTTCAAGACCGCGTTGACATACTTGTGTCCATCGGTGCCGCCAAACTGTTTGGACAACTCAATGTACTCATTGAGGACCACACGCCAAGGCACATCCAGGCAATGCTTGAATTCAAACACACCCATCCACATGCAAGCACGCTCTATGGGGGAGATCTCCTCAAGACTTCTGTCAAGGTGGGGCAAAATCAAAGCGTCCAAGTCCTCTCTTTGCGCCGCACAGCCATGAAGCAAGGTGTCATAGTGCAGCGAGTCGGCCTTTTTAAAGCCCACCAAATCTCTTGTGAACACATCGATATCACTGGGGTCGTTCTTGCCAATCATCAATTGGTAGAGGGCTTGCAAGGAAAATTCGCGTGCGCGAGTTCGCGCTGAGCGGGCCGCAGGTTTGGCCGCTTTGGGAGAACGCTCTTCAGCGTGCGCCTCTTGAAGCGTTTGAGCCAATGCTTGCTCGGGCGTCAAAGCTGTGACGCCCTCAGGGTCGATCGAGGAGGGGGACTTGCTCACGCCCATGTCTCCAGCACGCCCACCATTTGCAGCGCCACCGCTGCAGCCTCTTGCCCTTTGATGTGTTGGCGTGCCAAGGCCTGCGCCTCATTTTCAACCGTCAAGATGGCGTTGGCGATGGGCACATGAAAGTCCAAACCGATCTGACTCACACCCTTGCCCGACTCATTGGCCACCAATTCAAAATGGTAGGTCTCACCGCGAATGATGCAGCCCAACGCAATCAAGGCGTGAAAGGGCTCGGGGTCCTCGATTTGAGCCAGCGCTTGGAGTGCGAGTGGAATCTCAAGGGCGCCGGGGACCTCCACCAAAACAATGTTTTGTGCTTGAACCCCCGACTTTAAAAGCTCATCGATGCAGGCGTTTTTGAGCGCGTTGGTGACGCTTGCGTTGAAGGTGGCTTTGACGATGCCGATCTTCAGGTGCGAGTTGCGCTCACGTGCTTGTTCGGGATGGGCTTGTTCGCCCCCCTCGTCTTGCGAGAGCAAGTGACGGGGCCACTGGGAGATGTCAATGGGTGTGGCGGGCGTGGTGGAGTTGAAGTGCTGCATAAGGGGGAGTGAGAAGTCTCTGGTAAGCGGTTCGGGGGTGAGGTGAGCGATTGTGTGGTGGGGCGGTTAAGCTTACATGCTGCCGTCGACCTTGGAGCGGTACCCCATGATCTCGAGACCGTATCCTGTCATGCTCGGCATGCGGCGAGGATGCCCCAAAAGCCGCATTTTCTCCACGCCACAGTCCTTCAAAATTTGAGCACCGATGCCGTAACTCCTCAAGTCCATGCGACCTCTCTCGGGTGCATGGGAGGATTTTGCTGTCCCTTGGAATTGAGAGAGCAGTTGCTCAGCGTTTTCGCCGGCATTGAGCAGCACCACCACGCCAGCACCTTCTTCGCAGATGATGCTCAAGGTTTCATCCAGGCCCCAAGAGTGCATCTTGCGGTTGGGCTCTAAGAGATCGATGATGGACAAAGGTTCATGGACCCTCACCAAGACTTCTGCGTGTTGTGCCCATTCGCCCTTGACCAAAGCAAGATGGACCCCTTTGGTGAGGACGTCTTGGTAGGCGTGTGCGATGAACTCTCCATGTTGAGTGTTCAAGGTGCGCGATGAGACCTTTTGCAGCAAGCTCTCATTTTTGGAGCGGTACTGGATCAAATCGGCAATGGTGCCAATGTGCAGTTGATGCTCGGCAGCAAATTTTTGCAAGTCCGGCAACCTGGCCATCGTGCCGTCATCGTTCATGATTTCACAAATCACAGCACTGGGTGAGTGACCCGCAAGGCTCGCGAGGTCGCAACCTGCCTCCGTATGGCCCGCGCGCATCAGCACACCGCCATCGACCGCTTGTAAGGGGAAGACGTGACCGGGTTGGACCAAATCGCTTGCTTGGCTTTGGGGGTCCACGGCCACTTGAATGGTTCTCGCGCGATCGGCCGCAGAAATGCCCGTGGTCACCCCCTGTGCGGCTTCAATGGAGATGGTGAAGGCGGTGCTGTAGACGGTCCCATTGCGTGCTGCCATGGGGGGCAGCTTTAAAAACTCACACCGCTCTTTGGTGAGGGTGAGGCAAATCAGGCCTCGGCCGTACTTGGCCATGAAGTTGATGGCTTGCGCGCTCACGCAATCGGCGGCCAAGACCAAATCGCCTTCGTTCTCGCGGTCTTCCTCATCCACCAAGATCACCATTCGACCTTGTTTGATGTCTTCAACAATCACCTCTACAGGAGAGATGGGCTCTAAGAGGTTCTTGCTCATAGTGGGGTGGCCTTTGATGGATCGCTCAGACTCAACATGCGTTCAACATATCTGGCTACGGTATCGATTTCTAAATTGATCAACTCACCGACGCTGAGGGTCTTCAGGGCGGTGTTCTCTAGGGTGTGGGAGATCAAATTGATGCTGATCTCGGTCCCTTGGGCGGTATCGACCACATCATTGACGGTGAGGCTCACGCCGTTGATGGTGACAGAGCCCTTGTAGGCCAAGAATTTACTCAAAGCGAGTGGGGCCATGATTTTTAGGGTCCAACTCTCTCCAATGGGTTCGAATTGACTCACCCGAGCCGTCCCATCCACATGCCCTGAGACAATGTGCCCACCCAGGCGGTCTTGGGCTCGAAGCGCTTTTTCCAAATTGACCCATCTGTGCTGGGTCAAGCCATGGGTTTTGGCCAAAGACTCGGCTGAAATTTCGATGCAAAACTGCTCGAGCTTGAGATCCAAGGCCGTGACGGTCATGCATGCGCCGTTCAAAGCAATGCTGTCGCCCAGCTGTACATCGTCAAGATAGCTCTTTGGCGCTTGGAGGGTGAGTTGTTTGCCGTGCTCGGGGCTTGCCCCGAGGTCTTTGACGGCGATGATTTGGCCAAGGCCTGTGATGATTCCTGTAAACATCTCTCTATTTTCGCAGAGAACCAGCTGAGCGAGCAGGTACAAAGGGCTTTTTAGGGACTTTTTTCTCTTTTTCAAGCTCACGTGGGCGCTAAATCCCCACGGTCTCAGGGTGCAAAAGCTCAGAAAGCCGTTATTTTCTTCTCAAGCACAAACGCAGGTCTTGGCCCACACGTTCAACGCCTTGCCATTCAAAGTGCTTGGCTTGACTCAAGGACCCTGTCTTTGGCATGAGGCTCATGCCTTTGCCTGAACCCAGCCAAGTGGGTGCCATGTACAAAATCAACTCATCGATCAAGTTCTCTGCCATCAACGCGCCATTGAGGACCGCTCCGGCCTCCACATGCACTTCATTCATTTGCAGTCGAGCCAAATCTCGCATCACGAAGTTCAGCTCAAGACGCGCTTTGGGGGAAGGCTGCCCCAAGACTTGAACGCCCAAGGCCTCCAGAGCCGAGACTTTTTCGCGAAGGGAGTTGGCTTGTCTCGTGTTGGGGTAGATCAGTGCTTGGGTTTGGGGGTCGCGTTGAAGTGCACAGTAGATGAAGGTGCGTCGCTCAGGAGAGAGAATTTTGGCGTTCAAAGGGCACTGCAATGAGGAGTCCAAGATCACCACATCGGGCTGCCTGGCTGTTTGGACCTCCCTCACGTTCAAGGTGGGATCGTCTGCCAAGACGGTACCGATGCCCGTGAGGACGCAGCAAGCCTGCGCGCGGTAGGCATGTCCATCGGCTCGAGCTTCAAAGCTGGTGATCCATTGGCTCTCACCCGAATCCGTGGCTGTGTGACCATCCACCGAAGCGGCGATTTTGGAGCGAACCCATGGCATTTGGTGCTGCATGCGTTTTAAAAAGCCGAGGTTGAGCTCTGTGGCTTGCTCAGCACCCAGTCCGATATGGACGTCGATACCGTTTGCGCGCAGTCTGGCCGCTCCTTGGCCCGCGACCAAGGGGTTGGGGTCCAAGATGCTCACAAAAACTTCGCCGACTTGGGCGTTGATCAATGCATCGCAACATGGGGGTGTTCGACCCGTGTGTGCACAAGGCTCAAGGGTCACGTAGACAGAGGCGCCTTTGACGCTTTTGCCTTGGCTTTTGGCATCTTGCAAGGCCATCACCTCCGCATGTCCGCCACCCGCCCTTTGGGTGTGACCTCGCCCGATGATGTCTCCTTTTGGGGAGACGATCACGCAACCCACTCTGGGGTTGGGGGAGGTGAGGTAGAGGGCCAAGCGGGCTTGCGCGAGCGCCAAGTCCATGTAGGAGGCTTGAGGTTCGTGGGGCTTCATGGAGGGCTTAATCTGGGTGGCGTCAAAGGGGGAGTGCAGACAACCCGCGCATCAAGCACCGAACTCATCCACCAGCGTTTTGAACTCGTCAATGTCTTCAAAGTTCTTGTACACACTGGCAAAGCGAACATAGGCCACTTTGTCGAGCTTTTTAAGCTCCTTCATCAAGAGCTCGCCCAAGCGGTGTGAGTCGATCTCCCTGTGGCCCAGGGTAAGAAGACGCTCTTCGATTTTAGCGATCGCGTTATCGACTTGCTCAACGCTCACGGGCCTCTTGCGAAGAGCCAAGTGCATGGAGGCCAGCAGTTTATTGCGATCGAACTCGATGCGTCGACCGTCCTTTTTCACCACAATTGGAAAGGCCACATCTGGCCTTTCGTAGGTGGTGAAGCGCTTGTCACACGAGCCGCATTGCCTTCTTCTTCGAATGAAGTCCCCCTCCTCAGAGACCCGAGTCTCCATCACAGGGGTGTCCAAATGAGCGCAAAAGGGGCATTTCATCTGGGGTGCAAATCAGCGGTAAACAGGAAAAGCACTGGTCAGTGCATGCACTTGCTGCTTCACGCGCTCGATGTTGGCTTCATCGTGGGGGTGATCCAAGACGTCGGCAATCAAGTTGGCGGTGATCTCAGCTTCCTTTTCCTTGAAGCCGCGCGTGGTCATGGCCGGTGTGCCAATCCTCACGCCACTGGTGACCATGGGCTTTTCAGGATCGTTGGGGATGGCGTTTTTGTTGATGGTCATGTGTGCTTGACCCAAAACTTGCTCCGCCACTTTACCTGTGATGGATTTGGACCTGAGGTCCACCAGCATCACATGGCTTTGGGTCTTGCCACTGACAATTCTCAAGCCGCGTTGTGTGAGGGTTTTGGCGATGATGTCTGCGTTTTTAAGCACCTGTGCTTGGTAGACCTTGAACTCGGGTGCCATGGCTTCTTTAAAGGCCACGGCTTTGGCTGCGATCACGTGCATCAGGGGGCCACCTTGAAGGCCAGGGAAGATGGCGCTGTTGATCGCTTTTTCGTGTTCGGCTTTCATCAAAATGATGCCGCCTCTTGGGCCTCTGAGGCTTTTATGGGTGGTGGAAGTGACGACATCGGCAAAGGGCACGGGGTTGGGATAAACGCCCGCTGCGATCAAGCCTGCGTAATGGGCCATGTCCACCATGAAGATGGCGCCCACGTCTTTGGCGACTTTGGCGAAAAACTCAAAATCAATGTGTAAGCTGTAGGCGGAGGCGCCGGCAATGATCAATTTGGGCTTGGACTCATGGGCCTTTCTCTCCATCTGAGCGTAGTCAATTTCCTCTTTCTCGTTGAGGCCGTAACTCACCACGTTGAACCACTTGCCACTCATGTTCAACGGCATGCCATGCGTCAAATGACCTCCTTCGGCCAAGCTCATGCCCATGATGGTGTCACCGGGTTTCAAAAAGGCCAAGAAAACCGCCTCGTTGGCGGAGGCTCCGCAGTGGGGTTGAACATTGGCTGCCTGTGCACCAAAGATGGCCTTCACACGGTCCAAAGCCAATTGTTCGGCGATGTCTACAAATTCACATCCACCGTAGTATCTTTTACCAGGGTAGCCCTCAGCGTATTTGTTGGTCAATTGTGAGCCTTGAGCGGCCATCACTGCTGGAGAAGCGTAGTTCTCGCTGGCAATCAACTCAATGTGTTGCTCTTGGCGCGTGTTCTCGTTTTGAATCGCCTGCCAAAGTTGGGGGTCGGTTTGTTCGATGAGTAAATTTTTTTGATACATGGTGCGGCAGTCCTCTTCATGAAGAAAGGGTTTTGATTCGGTCAACTTTGGGCGCTCCAGTCAAGACAGGAGAGCTCCAAAAGGGTGACGGACTCTGCCCAGGCGAACGGCTCAACATCACACGAGGTGATGGTCTATGCTTCCTAGTGGTTTCTTGATGGTGGGGAGCTCTTGGGAGAGCTTCACCTGACAAATGTCCACGTCAACGAGTTCGGTGCCTATGAGGGCTTGATGACTCGTCTATCGCCAGTTGCAAGACCCAAGTAGTTTAGCTTGAAACTAGGGTTCATCCTTAAAGGACGCAAGTTTTTGGGCCTTTTCCCATAAATTCTCCACCAGACCTGTGGACGCTGCGGTCAAGCTTGGGGGCATGGCCGTGGGCACTTTGATGCCCTGAGCGACTTGGTTGAGTTTGGCTTGTTCGGCCAGAACTTTGCTGGAGTAGGCTTTGTCATCGGAGCTGGAGGTGTCGCCCACGTAGAGTTTCAGTCCACCTTCAATGCTTCCCGCTTTTGAGATGAAATCTTTGAGAATTTTGACGCCCACCCTGAGATTGGTCACGGGGTCAAAGGCGGCCAATTCGCCACCAAAGCCTTCGTATTTTTCAGAGTGCATGTGGGTCATGACTTGCATCAAGCCTTGAGCGCCCACGCCACTTTGTGCAAAAGGGTTGAACCCAGACTCGATGGCCATCACAGCGAGGATCAAAGTGGGCTCAATTTGATTTTTAACCCCTAAATCATAGGCCTCCTCAACCAAGGCTCCAATGGGCTCAGGAGCAACGTGGTACTTCTTGCTCAGCCAAAAGGCGATGTTCGATTGTTGCTTGGGCAAATGATAGGGGTTGGTGGCCGTGGCTCGGTCAACCGCATCGGCATCGCTCATCAAGCCCGTCTCGTCGGCTCGACGCTCTTGGAGCCAATTTATGAGCATGATCTCTCCGCTCTCTCTCAATTCTGGTCTGAGGGTGAGCACCATGGTGAGAAAAAAGACACTCAGCCCTAAAAAAGCCAAGCTGCTGTGCGTGATGAAGAAAAAACCTTCAGCAACGTCTTGCGCAATGACTTTCAGACTCAAGTTGAACTTTTGTAGCGTGCTCAATACACTTGCCTTGTGAAAATGGTCTGGGGTTTGGGAGGCCCCAGAGGATTGAATTTTTTTAAATCAGCTCAAAAAAGAATGCACCCTGTGTGTCGTAGAGAGGATGTTGAGCAGTAAATGAAGAGAAGAACGGATAGAAAACAATAAGTAAGGTGCTTTATCGTATTTTAAAGGCTTATTGCATAAAAAAACAGTTGAACCACAAATTAATTTAATTATAAAGTTGTCATTTTAATTTTAAGTGAATACGAATCGTTTATTTTGTTTTTTTGGGATCTCTCGGTCTAGATGTCTCAAAGTCTTGGAGCGTTCACCTTGGGGGCCAAAAAAGTGGCCCTCGAGAGCTGGGCTGCACAGTAGATCGCCCTCATGATCGCTCAAATAACCGCTCAAGTAACCGCTCAAGTAACTGCAAACATAATCGCTAACATAACCGCAACACAGGAGCGTCCACATGCCTACCCCATGAGCGCCCATAAAAGCACCTTGGATCGGCCGGCCCGCATGGATCAGACCCCTCCAGTTTTCCCTCAAGGCGGTGATGGGCTCCACTGGGCAGGCATCAAGGTGCTTGGACAAGAGAACTTTCAAGTCCAAAGGCGCAAAGAGTCTTAAATGGACTCGAAAGTCGTTCACAATACGGTTAGTGAGAACGGTGGCTGATAGGGCCACTTCTTTTTTTTATGATTTACATGAGTCTTTCCCCGTGACCCCAAACCCCGACAACCTTTATAGCCACGAACAATTGGATGCTTTGACTGGAGGCGCTTTCAGTGTGCCCACCTCAGGCGAGAGGAGTACGCGTATCCGAGATTGGTTGAGCACTGGGCCAGACGCTGTGCTGATTCAAGAGGTCTACAAGGAGATGAGTTCTAGAGACAAGGGCGTCTCCAAGCAGTTGCGAGAAAAGCTCGATGAGTTAAAGCGTTTGAAGTCTCAGGAGCAACTCCTTGAGGACTGGGCCTTGAAGGGACAAGCCCTACTGGGCCTGCAAAAGTTTCAAATTGCCGATGCTTTGGCTTGGCAAAGGGACGCTGCAAAGGCCGGAGCACCCTTGTCCAAGGAGCCTTTGGCAAGTTTGAAGGTCCAACTCTTTGAGCGCATCAAGAAGGTCGAGGACTTGGAGCATCGTGCGCAGGTACAAAGAGAGGCCGCCGTGATGATGGCCCAAAGAATAGAGGTGCTCTCTACAAAACCTTGGCGCGAGGCTTTTGAGTTGCAAGAGTCCTTGTCCAAAGATGTTCAAGCATGGGTCAGCGCAAAAGAGCAGATCACTGGAGACGAGCATTGGGCCAGTGTCGATTTGAAGCATGCTCCGGCTTTGAGCAGCAGTGGAGAACAAATGCAGGCTCTTTGGAGTGCTTTCAGTGACGCTTTGACGCAGGCTCAAAAGTCAAGTGCATCCGCAGATGAAGCGCTGCCCCAAGTGCCCGCTTGGGCTGAGGAGATCAAAGCCCAAAGGGGAATGGGTGAGGCACCCGTTGCTTCTCCTTCCAAGCCCAAGGTGGACCCAGAGCTCAAATCCAAAGCGACCCAGGCCGTTCAAGTCGTTTTGAGTGTGCTCGAGAGTGAGTTGGCTGAGGGGCACGGCAAAGCCAGTGCCAGTGCCGCACAAAATCTTCGCAATGTGCTCAAAGACCATGCACGTTGGATTGATGAAAGGCTCGAGCACAAAGCCCAAGCGGCCTTGGCCGCTGCCAGTGAATTGGAGGGCTGGCAAAAGTGGAGAGCTGACCAATTGAGACTCGAGTTGGTTCAAAAGGCTGAATCCTTGTTCAAAAAGGTGGCTGTCAAGGCAGACAAGGCCCACCATGTGACCAAGGTCATCAAGGCTGAACAAAAGAAGAAGATCATTGTTCCGCCTCAGTCGGCTTCGAATGTGGAGTCCAGCACTCTTGACATTGCTCAGAGCGAACCCTCACCCGTTCAAGAATTGGTTCACGAAACGATTCAAGACCCTGTTCAAGACACCGCCTCTCACCCAAGCCCCGTAGCCGAGCAGGCCTCTGATCCACAAGAGGGCGCTTCTCGTTCATCCAACGCTTCCAAGGATCAAGAAATTGTTGTTCAAAAATCCCAAGAAATGACATGGGTGCCTGTCATGGGTGGCAGAAAGATGCAAGAAACGCTTCGCGAGTTGCGTGAGCAGTGGAAGCAAGTGGATCAGGGCGGCATGCCCAACCATGCTCTGTGGAAGCGCTTTGACCAAGCCTGCAACCGAGCGCACAAAGTGGTGGAGATTTGGGTGGAGAAGGTCAAGTTGGAGAGTGCGCAAAACAAAGCGCAGCGATTGGCCTTGATTGAGGAGTTGAAAGCTTGGAGCGCCACCCATGCCCAAGGACCCGACTGGAAGGCTGTTGTGAGGCAGTTGCATCAGTTCTCTGACCGCTGGAGAGACAGTGGTCATGTGAGCGAAAAACTTTTCGTGGAGCTTCAAGCCCTTTGGAAAGAAGCCATGAAGTTGGCCCATGCGCCACTCGAATCGGTTCAAGAAAAGAGCATCCAAATGCGGTGGGCTTTGATCGAGGAGGCCAAGCGCTTAGGGGCAGAGACCAATTTAAGAGTCGATGCGGTCAAGAACTTGCAACAGCGCTGGCAGCAAGAGTCGCAATCGGTGGTCTTGGACCGCAAGCAAGAGCAAAAGCTCTGGGATGCATTTAGGCAACCCATTGATGAAGCGTTTGATCGAAAAACCAAGCAGCGTGAGCAATCCTTTGCTGCGGTGAGTGCTCACGATATGGCTGTGATTGCGGCCTCAAAAGCGCTTGATGAGGCGGTCACGAAACAAGATGCACAAGCGATTCGCGAATGCATGCAAGTCTTGGACAGGTTGATGAGAGGCGAGGGGTCTTCTCCAGAAGCGCACTCAACAGCTCAACCGGCTGCAAAGACTTTGCCAGCTGTTGATGCATCGAGCGAAACTGCGTCAGTACCCGTGTCAGTGCCTGAGACAGAGCCAGTGCCAGTGCCAGTGCCTGAGAGCGTGCAAGCGGATGTCCACGTCGACCTCTCTGCGTCCGATCAAGCACTCGCTGGGCAAGAAGACCAAAGCCCAAACCAAAGCCAAAGCCAAAGCCCAGATACTGCCAACGTCAATGCAAAGCCCAAGCCAGCGCCCAAACCCGTCATTGCTGTTCGTGGAGACGACCGGCCCGGTCAAAAGAAGGAGTCGCCAGCTGCTGCTCCAGGGGGCTTCAAAGATTCAAGGGGCGCAAAATCAAGAGACCCAGCCCGCGATGGTGGCCGCGATCATGCGCATGATCGTCATAAGAAGCCTGGTTTTGAAAATCGCGGCAAGCCCACCTTTGACGCGCCCAGGGGTCCTCGCTTGGGAGACCAAGCCTTTCGCGCTCAGCGTCATGCTTTTGAGCAAGCCCAATTGGCGCTGAAGAAGCTGTCTGCTCTGGCCCATGGGGAGTCCTTGACGCAGTTGTTGAGCGCGTGGGAGTCTAGGGACGCTGAGCGCGTTCCGGCCCTCAAAGAGTTGGGCCCTAGGGTTCAAGCTCAAGACCGAGTGGCGATGGTTCAAGCGATTAAAAATCAACCCCAGCCCAGCGATGTACAACTCAAGACTTCTTTGCTTCGATTGGAGATGGCCTCTGAGCAGCCCACACCAGCCGAACACCTGAGTGATCGACGTGCGCTCCAGTTGCAGTTGCTCACCAAGAGAAACGATCCAGCGCCGGTACAAACTTGGGCTCAAGATGTGGCTCAAGTTTTAAGCTCGCCCTTTGAGTCTCAAAGTGCACATCGTTTGCAAGCGGTGTTGAAGGTGTTGATGAAGAAGTGAGGCCGGCTGGGAAATTCAGCTCAAAATTCTGCCTAAAAAGCCACTGCAAAAGCGGCCATCAAGGCTGAATGAAGAGCGTCTTCTCCAAAGGCTTCATCAGCCACAGCACTTGTGTTTTGGGGCGAGAGCCTTAAAGGAGATCCAAGCGCTGGAGTCGGGTGTTTTCCAGTCGAAGCACTTGGGCTCTGGGGGGGAGACTTGTTGCATCCCAGTCGCTCAAGACCTCACGCGCATGGCTTGAATCGAGTTCGTGTCGCTTGGGGCGATGGGTGTGTCCATGAATCATCAGCTCGCATTGATGTTTGAGCAGTTCGCCTAAGCACGCTTTGTGATCAAGATCTGCATGTTCACCGGGTTGCATCATCGCTTGTTTTTCTTGGCTTTGTGCTCTGAGTTGGAGCGCCATCGAGAGACGATCATCAAAGGGCATGCTCAAGAATTGGATTTGCCAGGACTCACTGCGCACTTGTTGTCTGAAGTTTTGATAGTCCACATCAGTCGTGCACAGTGCATCGCCATGGCTCAATAAAATACGTTTTCCTTGTGTTTTGAGCACGCACGGGTCATGCAGGGCTCGCATGCCACTCTCAGCGAAAAAGCGCTCGCCAATCAAAAAGTCCCGGTTGCCGGGCATGAAGAAAATGGGGGTACGAAGTCCGGCTTCTTGGATCATGTGGAGACAAGAACGCTCCACGCTGAATGCCTCATGATCCAAGCTGTCGTCTCCGATCCAGACCTCTAGCAAATCGCCTAAGATGAACACCGCTTGAGCGGGTGTTTTGAAGAGGTAGGACTCCAGGGCTTGCAGGGTCTCTGGGCTTTGAGCGCTCAGGTGCAAGTCGGAGATGAAGTCCACACAGCTCCAAGTGGGATCTTCAACTTGGTGCAGTGCGGGGGTGTTTGAAATGCTCATCTCCATTGGTTTTTTGGGGCGGGCTGAGTTGGGCCATCGGGGTCAAAAGGGCATCAAGCATGTATACGCAACTTGTACAGCATGCACAGCATGCACAGCATGTAAAGAGCGCACAGCACTTATTTCATCAACCGGCCAAGCCAGTCGCTTCAATTTCTGCCCCGCTTGTCAACAGTTCAAGCCTCTTCTTGCACGACCCATGGCAGCGCTTTGGAGCGATTCATGCAAGGGGGTGCACAGAGCGCTTGGCGCTCAGTCTTGAATCACCACAGCCTTTTCCAGCACAACGTCTTCTTTGGGCACATCGTCGTGAAAACCTTTGCGAGCGGTTTTGACTTTGCTCAAGGCGTCAACGATGTCTTGGCCTTTGATGACTTTGCCAAAAACGGCGTATCCCCAGCCTGAAGGCGTGGGAGAGGTGTGGTTCAAGAAGTCGTTGTTGGCGACGTTGATGAAGAACTGTGCACCCGCTGAATGGGGGTCTGAGGTTCTGGCCATGGCCACTGTGTAGTGATCGTTTTTGAGACCGTTTTTGGCTTCGTTTTCGATGGTGTCACTGGTTTCTTTTTGTTTCATGCCGGGCGCAAAACCGCCACCTTGGATCATGAAGCCAGGAATGATGCGGTGAAAGATGGTGTTGTCGTAGTGAGCGCTTTCAATATTTTTCAGGAAATTGGCAACGGTCAAGGGCGCTTTTTCTGCGTCCAACTCGAGAGTGATGATGCCATGCTCGGCGATGTGGAGCTCAACGGTGGGTTGTGTCATGATGATTTGATGATTGAAGCTGAATTGATGATGACGGTCGTTTTAGGAACGTCGCTTGGAAAGGGGCCAGAGGCTCCAGTGGGAATGGATTTGATTTTGTCGACAACGTCCATGCCTTGGATGACTTTACCAAAAACGGTGTAGCCCACGAGCTTGGGGTTGTTCTCCAAGTTGGCTCTTGGCACGTTGGTGTAGGTTCTTCCATTGTAGGTGAAACTCGGAACAGGGTCTCCTGGAGGCACGACAGTTGGATCTAAAAAGGCGTTGTCAGCAATGTTGATGAAGAACTGTGAGGTGGCGGAGTTGGGCTCAGAGGTTCTGGCCATGGCAACCGTACCGATGACGTTTTTATCACCCCCTTTGGCCAATGCAGATTGGCCCTCATGCACCACAGGTGCACGGGTGGGTTTTTCTGCATAAGCCTTGGTGTATCCGCCACCTTGAATCATGAAGCCTGCAATGACGCGGTGAAAAATCGTGCCGTCATAGTGATGGTCGTTCACATACTGTAAAAAGTTGGCCACTGTTTTGGGGGCTTTATCAGGGTACAACTCCAAGACCATGTCGCCCAGATTGGTTGAAATTTTGACTCTTGGGTTGTCGGCTTTGTTAGGGCTTTGAGCATAGGCTGCTCCAAAGCTCAGGACAAGACATGCCAATGATGCAAGGAGCACATGCATCGCGCGATTCAAAATGGAAGATGGGGCAAAAAACATATATTTGGGGTCAGGATGTTGGAACGGTTTGACCAGTCCCAAGGTTAAATGGTGACGTGGGTGAAGCTTGGCGACTACTTTTGAGCTTTGCTCCAATCGAGCAGCAACTGATTGATCAATTCTAGCTTGTTGCGGGAGGACTTGGATTGGGGATCCAGCGCTTGGGCTTGCTCCATGGTCGTGCGAGACAGCAACAAATACGTGTCGGCCAAATTCTCCATGGCAAGCGCGTAATGGGGTTGAACTTTGAGTGCAGATTCAAAGGAGCTTTTGGCTTTTTGGTATTCACCCGCTTCGAACTGCAAAATACCTAAATTGTTGTAGGGCTCGCTCAACTCGGGGTAGTCTTGCGTTAAACGCAGAAAAATCTCCCCAGCGAGTCCCTTTTCTCCCTTTTTGACCCATAAATTACCTTGCCAAAAGCGCATTTGAGGATCAAGGGGGTGGTCTTTGAGGTACTCGCTCACCAAGACAAAGGCTTGATCGTTCAAGTTTTGTTTGAGCAATTTCAACACCTCTTCATGAGGGTCGGCCAAGCAAGGACCGCTCGAACTCAAGCAAAGGAGAAAAAGAACGATCGCACAAAGCTGGGAACCTTGCATTTGCGCTTTTTTGATAAAAGCTAAAAAAAGTGAATTGATAGGCCAGCCCTTGGTCAAAAAAATTAAAGAAGTCGTAAAATACCTGAGCATTATATTAAATGAAGTCAAAAGAATTCATGTGAATCTTTTGATGTCAGAGTTGCTGAAAGCGGAATTGGTGGAGCTTCCTGCTCTCCTTAATAGGTCTCGGATGCTTGGAGCAAGGGTTGAAACAAAAAAATCTCTTGCAAGAAGAAAGGATCCAAGCTTATCAAGGACAAATGACCCGGGGTCAAGCCAACGTATTTTAAGGTGGGCTCCACTGCATCCAAGCATTGGAGCGCCACTGTTTCAAACAAAGTCCTCTCCACCTCTCAAGGATCTGGGCGCTTTGTGGACCAATCATTTTTTTCTAAATCGTCATGTCACTTCGAATTTTCAACTCCCTGTCCAAGTCGATTGAGCACTTCACGCCCCTTCGAGAGGGTCAGGTCAGTATGTATGTGTGTGGCATGACGGTTTATGATTTTTGTCACATTGGTCACGCGCGTTCCATGATCGCGTTTGACATCGTCCAGCGCTGGTTCAAGGTCTTGGGCTTCAAAGTGAACTTTGTTCGAAACATCACCGACATTGACGACAAAATCATTCGTCGTTCTGTAGAGAATGGCGAGACGATCCGTTCATTGACCGATCGAATGATTGCGGCATTGCAAGACGACTCCAAGAGACTGAATATTGAGGAGCCCAACGCGCAACCCAGGGCCACCGATTATGTCCCGCAAATGGTGAGCATGATCGAGACGCTGCTCTCCAATGGACTGGCTTACCGTGCGGGGCAGGATGTGAACTTTTCAGTCAGAAAATTTCCTGGATACGGAAAATTGTCCGGCAAGTCTTTGGACGAATTGCACGCGGGAGAGCGAGTTGCAGTGCTGGATGGCAAAGACGACCCCTTGGACTTTGTCCTTTGGAAAGGTGGCAAGGAGAGTGAGCCCGAGGAAGCCAAGTGGGAGGCGCCTTTTGGTCTGGGGCGACCAGGTTGGCACATTGAGTGCTCGGCCATGTCTTGCGCGCTCCTTGGGGAGAGTTTTGATTTGCATGGAGGAGGAGCAGATTTGCAGTTCCCACACCATGAAAATGAAATTGCACAAAGTGAAGGCGCCAACCACAAAGCCATGGCCAAGTATTGGATGCACAACGGTTTTGTGAATGTGGACAATGAAAAAATGTCCAAGAGCTTGGGTAATTTTTTCACCATTCGAGAGGTTTTGGAGGTGTTTGATGCTGAAACACTTCGCTTCTTTGTTGTGAGGAGTCATTACAGGAGTCCACTCAACTACAGCGATGTTCATTTGAACGACGCGCGTGCTTCCCTCAAGCGTTTGTACACGGCACTCGATACGGTCAAGCCCACGAACATTCCTTTGTCTCAAATCGATTGGGCCAACCCTTATGCCAAGCGCTTTAAAGAGGCCATGAACGAGGATTTCGCAACGCCTGAGGCGGTTTCGGTGTTGTTCGACTTGGCCTCTGAGGTGAACAAAACCAAAGACACCCAATTGTCGGGTCTCTTGAAAGCGTTGGGCGGCTGTTTGGGGATTTTGGAGTCTTCGCCAGAGGCATTTTTAAAAGCCGGTGCAACGCTGACGGAACAAGACATTGAGCAGCAAATCCAAGCACGGGCTCAAGCCAAAAAGGATAAAAATTTCGCATTGGCCGATGAAATTCGCAAGTCCCTCTTGGATCAGGGCATTGTGTTGAAGGACTCCGCTTCAGGCACCACTTGGGAGCAATTGCATTGAAGGCTTCAAGTTCCATCGCTCCTGAGAGCCCCAATTACTGGGAAGAAGCGTGTCGTTACTTGAGCAAAAAAGACCGAGTCATGAAGCGTTTGATCCCTCAATTTGGGGACGCCAAACTGGCCACAAGGGGTGACGCTTTCGTGACTTTGGCCAGAAGTGTCGTGGGTCAGCAAATTTCCGTGAAAGCGGCCCAAACGGTCTGGGATCGATTTGCTGCATTGAGCAAGTCCACGCTCACGCCGGCTCGGGTTTTGAAATTCAAGGTCGACGACATGCGAGCAGCGGGTTTATCGGCCCGAAAGGTCGAGTACATTGTAGACTTGGCCCTTCATTTCACGAATGGAGACGTTCATCCCACCAAATGGGAGAGCATGAGCGATGATGACATCATTGAGGAGTTGGTGGCGATTCGGGGCATTGGTCGCTGGACGGCGGAGATGTTTTTGATCTTTCATTTGTTAAGGCCCAATGTTTTGCCTCTCGATGACGTGGGGCTTTTGAATGGCATCAGCCAGAACTATTTCTCGGGCGAGGCCGTCAGTCGCAGCGATGCGAGAGAGGTGGCTCAGGCTTGGGCACCCTACTGCAGCGTTGCGACTTGGTATATTTGGAGATCACTGGATCCTGTGCCAGTGACTTATTGATTTGAGGTTGAAAGAAGATGGCAAAGAAAACGTTTTTAGATTTTGAGCAGTCCATTGCCGAGTTGGAGTCCAAAATTGAAGAGTTGCGGTACGTCCAAAGCGAGTCTGCCGTGGACATTTCGCAAGAGATTGAGCAGCTTTCTAAAAAAAGCCAACAATTGACCAAAGACATTTACAGCGATTTGAGTGCTTGGCAAATCACCAAAATTGCCCGCCACCCCGAGCGCCCCTATACCCTGGATTACATCAACGAGTTGTTCACCGATTTTGTGGAAATGCATGGTGACCGACACTTTGCCGACGACTTGAGCATTGTGGGGGGCTTGGCCCGTTTCAATGGCAATCCTTGTCTTGTTTTGGGTCATCAAAAGGGTCGAGATACGAAGGAGAGAACGCTGAGAAACTTCGGCATGAGTAGGCCAGAGGGCTACAGAAAAGCCTTGAGGCTCATGAAAACGGCTGAAAAGTTCAAAATCCCGGTCTTCACCTTTGTAGACACGCCTGGCGCTTATCCGGGTATTGATGCGGAGGAGAGGGGGCAAAGTGAGGCCATTGGGCGAAACATTTTTGAGATGGCCCAGCTGGAGGTGCCCATCATCACGACCATCATTGGTGAAGGGGGCTCGGGCGGAGCTTTGGCCATCAGCGTTTGCGATCAACTTTTGATGCTTCAATACTCTGTCTACTCGGTGATCAGTCCCGAGGGCTGTGCCTCCATACTGTGGAAGTCGGCCGACAAGAGCGAGGTGGCTGCTGAGGCTCTTGGGATCACCGCTCACCGCTTGAAGGCATTGGGTTTGGTGGACAAAATCGTCAATGAGCCCGTTGGTGGAGCTCACAGGGATCATAAACAAATGGCGGCCCAACTAAAGCGCGGTTTGAGTGATGCTTGGCGACAAGTGTGTGACTTAAAGACCAAAGATCTTTTGGAGCGAAGATTTGAGAGGCTCCAAAGCTATGGGCGTTACACGGACACGAAGCTTTGATGGGCTGGGGGGGAAATCTTCTGTCAGCTCAAGGACTTCCATCAGCCCCACGAATTCATCGATCATATCGGTCAAACCGGTCATATCGGTCATATCTGCCACATTGGCCTGAACCAACGCGATCGTTTAAATTGGAGCACCCCATTTGAACTCGCTCCATTGGGGGCGTCCAAAAGCATCCTCATTCATGACCCATTCAACCCCAAAGTCCTCCTCCCCATTGGATCCCCATAAGACGGTGCCTGATTGGCTCCATGGGTTTGAGGCACCAAGGCCTTTGGCCGTGGCCTTGAGCGGGGGCGCCGATTCCATGGCATTGTTGTGGGCTTGTCACTTGAAGTGGCCTGGACAGGTGCATGCTGTCCATGTGCACCATGGACTTCAAGATGCGGCGGATGGTTTTGAGAGGCACTGCAGAGAATTTTGCGCTCAAAACGCCATTGCCTTTGCCTCCATTCATGTGAACGCCAAGCACCAACCGGGACAAAGTCCTGAAGACGCGGCCCGTCGAGCCAGGTACCAAGCTTTGGAAGATGTGCTGAAGGCCCATTGGGGTGGCGTCGTTCAGCACATTGCGTTGGCGCAACACGCAGATGATCAAGTCGAAACTGTGGTTTTGGCCTTGTCACGGGGTTCAGGTTTACCGGGCTTATCGGGCATGAGAGCGCAGTGGCAACAAAATGGCATCACCTTTCATCGACCCCTTCTTGGGGTCGGTGGCCAGTCACTCAGAACTTGGGCCAGCTCTCAAGGCATCGATTGGGTGGAAGATCCCACCAATCAAGATGAAGGCTTCACCAGAAACAAGATCAGGAAAAGAATTCTGCCGTCCCTCTACGAGGTGTTTCCCACCTTTAGAGAAACTTTGGCCCGAAGTGCAGCCCACATCGCTCAGGCTCAAACCTTGCTCCAAGAGTTGGCCGAGGAGGATTTGATTTCTGTTGGTATTGCGCCACAAATCAAGGCCCTTCAAGCGCTTTCTGAGGCGAGGCGATCGAATGTATTGCGCCATTGGCTCAGTGCCCAAGGATGCATGGCGAGTTCCTCACAGTTGAGAGAGTTGAATCGTTTGATCATGGCGTGTCGCACGAGGGGGCACGATATTCAACTGAAGGTGGGTGAGTCTTTCGTGGTCAGAAAAAATGACGTCCTTGAGTTGGTAGAATATCGGGTTTTGCCTAATCAGCGAGTGAAATAGACGATGTCTTTGATTGTTCATAAATATGGTGGCACCTCAATGGGGAGCACCGATCGCATTAAAAATGTGGCCAAACGGGTCGCCAAATGGAGCCGTGCGGGCTATCAAATGGTGGTGGTTCCCTCAGCAATGAGTGGAGAGACGAACAGGCTCTTGGGTCTGGCGAAAGAGTTGGCACCCACCTCGGCCAATTTGGCCTACCAGCGCGAATTGGACATGTTGGCCTCTACAGGCGAGCAGGCCTCATCAGCTTTGTTGGCCATCGCACTCCAAGCTGAGGGCGTTGAATCAGTGAGCTATGCGGGCTGGCAGCTGCCCATCAGAACCAACAGCGCTTTCACCAAAGCCCGAATTGAGTCGATAGAGGACCAACGGGTGATGGCTGATTTGGCCAAAGGCAAGGTCGTGATCATCACGGGCTTTCAAGGCGTTGATGAGCACAGCAACATCACGACTTTGGGGCGTGGCGGCTCAGACACTTCGGCTGTGGCCATTGCGGCTGCTCTCAAAGCCAGTGAGTGCTTGATTTATACAGATGTGGATGGTGTGTACACCACCGACCCCAGGGTGGTGCCAGAGGCCAAAAGGCTTTTGACCATCAGTTTTGAAGAGATGCTCGAGATGGCCTCCATGGGCAGCAAAGTGCTTCAAATTCGCTCTGTGGAGTTTGCAGGCAAGTACAAAGTGCCATTGAGGGTGTTGTCTAGCTTTACCCCATGGGATATCGACTTAAAAGAAGAGGCCAGTTCAGGCACATTGATCAGTTTTGAGGAAGATGAAAAAATGGAACAAGCAATCGTTTCTGGAATCGCATTCAACCGCGACGAGGCCAAAATTTCTGTGATTGGCGTGCCCGATAAGCCTGGCATTGCCTATCAAATTTTGGGTGCAGTCGCCCAGGCCAATATCGAAGTGGACATGATCATCCAAAACCTCAGCAAAGACGGTAAAACCGACTTCAGTTTTACGGTTCACCGGAACGATCATGCAAAAACATTGGATCTCCTTAAGAATCAAGTCGTCCCCGAGTTGGGTGCTGCTGAGGTGGTCGGAGATACGAAAATTTGTAAAGTCTCCATTGTGGGCATTGGCATGAGAAGTCATGTTGGCGTGGCCAGCAAAATGTTCAAGACCTTGAGCGAAGAAGGCATCAATATCCAGATGATTTCCACCTCAGAGATCAAGACCTCTGTGGTAATCGATGAAAAATATATGGAGTTGGCCGTCAGAGCATTGCACAAGACGTTTGATTTAGACCAAGATAAGGCATAATAGAGGTATTAGGAAACGTGACCGAGTGGCCGAAGGTGCTCCCCTGCTAAGGGAGTATGGGGTGTTGAGCCTCATCAAGGGTTCGAATCCCTTCGTTTCCGCCAGTACAAAGACCTCAAACCTGCTCAGTAGGACTTGAGGCAGCCTCAGGCCCCGCATCAAGCGGGGCTTTTTGTTTTGGGCTCCTAACTGCGACCTGCTGCTGCAGCCCGAGAAAGGCGTCTCAAACCCCGTTTGTCTCAAAACCTAATGACTTTTTTTGACTTGGTTCCGAGCCGTGGATTTGCGGCTGAAGGCAAAACAGGCTTTGAAGCAACCTGAATTAATTTTCGTTGTCCAGATTGTTTTGGCTTGGTCTTTTCCTTGATAACAGTAAACGCACCCTGATAAGCTTGACAAGCCGTGCTGGCTGATAAATAATAATAGTTATTAACGGTTAGGAGAGCCTCATGCCCACCAGCGTTGCTCTAAGCCCGCATTTTGAGACCTTTATCCGCGACCAAGTTGAAAGCGGTCGCTACAACAACGTCAGTGAAGTCGTCCGTGCTGGGCTGCGATTGCTCGAGGACACCGAGCGCCAGCAGGCCATACAACTCCAAGCGCTGAGAAATGATATCGCCGAAGGCAAGGCGAGCGGCGCAGCGCTTGCTGCGGCCCCCGTGTTTGATCGATTAGAAGACAAATATGCGCAGCAGGCGACTCGCCAAGCTCGCTAATGCAGTTACTAATAACTCCATTGGCTGCGTTCGATCTTGAGGAGATAGGCGACTATATTGCACTTGATAATCTAATACGCGCCAGAACTTTCGTGGCTGAATTGCGTGCGCATTGCGAAAAAATTTGTCTCAATTCCGCGGGTTATCGGTTGCGGCCCGAAGTTTCTGATGACTTGCGCTCATGCGCGCATGGCAACTACGTGATTTTTTTGAGTCCACTACAGAGCAGATCACAATCGTTCGTATAGTGCACGGGGCGCGTGATATTTCTGAAGTCTTGGAGCCTACGTAAAGTTTCTCAGTTTTTTTTAGTGGCTCAGCGGAGTTGATGCTTATCTCTGCTGCCCTGTGCGCTTTTTTTTGTTCACCGAGAATTGGATTTTTCTGAATCTTGTGTCAAATAATAAATTGATATCTGAAGCACTGATGAAAAAACCGCTCTCAAAACTCGAAGAAGAAATAGTCGAACTTGATCGGTTAAATATGGCATCTCATTTTGTGTCGGAAAACGGATTATTTGATCCAGTGATTCGATTTGAGGGATTGCGTCGTGAACTGGCAAATGGAGCAAATATTCTTCAGGTGAGAAGAAACAACAAACTACTTGCATACCTAGAGTACATCCCGCCAGTAGATGGCAAGTTTTACGTTCCATCTCTTCAAATACACCCAAATTACATTGGATCCTTGGTTCTGCGTTCACTTCTTGAACAGGCGACTGAATGTATAAAGTGTTGGCCAGCCTCTATGCTTCGTACACGAGTTCACGCCCGTAATTACAAATCTGTCCGCCTGCACGAGAAACTAGGGTTTATTCAATTACCAAGTGTTGACGGTAGGTTGCATTTCGAAGTCTCATCAGAGGCGTTGTACGATGCCCTAAAAGCATTTCGTCGTCATCGCAAATTGCTGCCGTCTCAATCTTTAGAATGATGTATCGGACGCCAAGTGCTTAATTGGCTTGCCCATCAAACTTTTATGCGGTTTGTGATGTAGTCAGGGCTGCCGCGCCAAGACTATTTCGAACTGATTCCAAGTCGTTCGAACAATTGACAACCCGTTCGGGGCCTCCTTGGGTGCGCTGCTGGAACACTTTCCGGATCAGACAGGCTTCTTCATAGGCCTCAATGTCTGTGAACCGGCACAAGACCTTATTCACAATCTCAATGACTACTGACCCAGTTTTCAACACTCAATCCAGCGTAGTTCACAAAGTCGGCTTCGTTGTTGGTCACCAGTGTCACTCCTAAAGCGACCGCATGGGATGCGATGAGTTTGTCAAGGGCATCGCGGTTGCGATCTTTGTAGGCTGCGCGGATGGGGCCGTAGGCCTTGGCAGCTTGTGCATCAAAAGGCGCAACCTTGATGTCGTCGAGCAAGCTCTCCAGTGCTGACCGGTTGGATTCCTGTGCCGCAGTGCTTGAGCAGGCGATACCGAATTCAAGCTCAGCCAAAGTCACCGCAGAAATAACAACGTCGCCCACAAAGCACTGGGCAAACCGCTCGCGCACCTCAGGAGGCTGATGCTTCATGAGGTAGATGCAGATGTTGGTGTCGAGCATGTACTTCGGATTCATAAAGTCTCGCGCTCGCCCTCCATGTTTTCGCCCCGGCCCTGGGCCATGAAGTCAGGTGAGAACTTGGCAAGTTTGCCCAACACATCGCCCATGCGGCGCTGGGCCGGACGGATGCGCAACTCGTCCCCTTGTCGCTCGATGACCAGATCAAGGTCCCAAGAGCTGTAGGCAAGTTCGGCAGGAATGCGAACGGCTTGCGAGTTACCGTTTTTGAAAAGTTTGGTGTTGGCCATGGCGAACCTTTTGTGGATGTACGTGTACATCTTAATCCAGGAGGAAGCGAATGTAAAGCCAAATATCAAGTCGATCAGCGGCGCGAGTTACATCAATATATCGACATTTCGAAAGATGAACTGGACACCAAGTGCTTGATTTGCTCGCCCATCAGAAATGTAGGCGGTTTGTGATGAAGGTTGTTCTGCCCCGCCAAGACTTCTTTCAATCCTTCAAACGCCTGTTTGCAAGTGATTGATCTGAAAGACTTGTTTCTTCCAAAGCTACTCCCGATCTTGAAGAAAGTCACCCTTTGACGGGGTGATCGAACTGTTGAGACGGCTTTGTGCTCAAAACCTCTTGACCTAGCGCGTTCAAAACCCAAATTTGAACCGTACCGATTGCACGCTTTTTTTGTTGATGTTGCACCGCCGTTTTGGTTGGCGCTTTGGAGGTGCTGGCGGTGCATGATGGGTACAGTAATTAAAAAACGCTTGTCATGACATTGTCCGGACGCTACGATGGAGAAACATCCAAAAAAAGGGTTGCCATGACCGCAGTCATTCATTCCAAATCTGAGCGCATCGATGTGCGCGCCAGTTCGCCCGTGAAGCAATTGCTTCAGGAAGCGGCGCGCGTGGCGCACAAGAATGTGAGCGAGTTTCTGCTTGATGCGGGCATCATCGCGGCCAACCAGACCTTGGCTGACTGCGCCCGTTTCGAGCTGAGTGACGAGAAGTGGCTCGCGTTTCAGGCTGCACTGGATCAGCCCGTGAGCGCCAAGCCTAAGCTCAAGAAGCTTTTGTCTGAGCCGGGGCTGCTTGGTTGAGTTCGCAGGCTTACGAGCCAGTACGTAAACTGGCAGGTTCTGCAGCCGAACATCCACATTTGTGATCATTGGATTGAACACCACTTGAATCCAAAATTGTCTTGCTTCATCGATGAAGTTCTCAAACTTGGAGCGCATCACATCGATGACTTTGGGGGCTTGGCGACAAAGACGCTGCAGGGTGCGTTTTCAACGATTGCAGACATGGTGGATTTCTTGCCGGGTAAGAGCGACCTGTGCGCTTCTGATGCACCAATGATGATCAAGTTGACTTCATTAGATTGGGCGAAATCAATAATTTTTTGAGCTGGATCTTGCGTGATGATGATGTGGCAAGTCAAGCGATCTGATGGACAGTCGAGGGAGGCTGACCAATTTTTCAATTGAGCCAAATGGGCTCTGACTTGACCGCTGTGACTGTCGATTTCTGAAGCTTCAATTTCATCGCTGAGGTGCGTCAAAGCACTGATACAAATGACTCTGGCCTGGGCATGTGATTTCAAGGTGTCCTTCACAGCATGTTCAAGAAAAGAGAACTCCTGGGCATCGAAGTCCTCTGTTTCAAGAGCCACCAAAATCGTGTGAACGCCAGAGTGGAGTTGAGGTCGATCCGCTGCAAATTGAGGTTGATAACCTATGTTTTGGAAATATTTATAAATTTGTTTTTTGAGGGGCGCCGTTTCTATCCAAGTTGAGCGTTCTGTCAAATCAACGCTTTTGGGAAACTTTAAAAAATGTCTGAACTGGGATGCACTTTGAATGCGTTGAACCGCTTTGGGCTCAAGAGCGCTCAAGACAATCTCCTGCAACCAAGCGGGTGTCTCTGGGCGAAGCTTTCTTGGCGGAATCGGTATTTCCCAAAGGCGCTTCTTCAGACCTTTTAACGAGTGAGTCTCTTCAAAAGGCAAAATGCCGGTCAACAACTCATACAAAATCACACCCACTGAAAAAAGATCGCTTCTGGCATCATCCCGAATACCGAAGATGGCCTCTGGAGAGACGTAGGGCGCAGAGCCAATGCCCTTTTGATCTTGCTCAGCAAGCAAATCAGGTAAAAAATGATGGTGTGCCAAACCAAAGTCAATGAGCCACAATTTTGATTCATCATCGATGATGATGTTGCCTGGCTTTAAATCGTGGTGAATCACACCTGCTTGGTGAATGGAATCCAATGCAGTTGACAGTTGAACGCCAATCAAGATGATCTCGTCCATGCTGAACGACTTGCCACTGTCCATTTGAGCTTGCAGAGATTGGCCAGAAATTCTCTCTATCGCCAGATAAGGTGTTTCTGTGATGTCTGAAGACGCAAAGAGCTTGGGCACATAAGTACTGGTGAGCGCGTTTAAAACGTTCAATTCCGTTTCAAAACCGATGAAGCTCTCAATGGGCTGGTTGGGTCCCACTTTAGGGATTTTTAAAACAATGGGCTCATCAATCCCCTCTTTGGTGGCACTGAAGATGTTGGCCATTCCACCGTCGTGTAATTTTTTGCCAACGAGAAAGCCGTCAATCGTATTGCCTTCAAAGAAGGTCTCGCCGATGGGTTTGATAGAGGCATTGGTTGGCATGTTAAAAACCAAAAATCAAACGCCGAGCCAAGCTTTTGGGCAGACCAGAATTTTCAATTTTTTGAGCTGCCGTGACATGGTCGTAGGCCAAGCGATGAAAGGTGATGCTTTGCTTAGAAAAATCCATGATGGACATGTGCGCTTTGGGTTGCCCGTCACGAGGCTGCCCCACGGAGCCTGCCATGATGACCCATTTGCGGCGATTGAGGACTTTGATGGGGAGATCGGGGAGGGGCTTTAACATATAAAACTGATGGCTGGGCAACTCGTAATAAATGGCACAGTCATGAACATGCCCAAGAATCGTATAGGGTTTGGTGGAGAATTCTGAGCACCTCCTTGCATGTTGGGGGTGTTGAACGTAATGCCATGCCTCTGGCTCAAAAGGCGTAGAGTGGGCGTAAAAAGCTTGATCCTCTACTTGGATTCGAGGCAGTTCTTCCAAAAAATGAATGTCCTCAGTCTTTAACTGCCCTCGAGTCCATTCAATGGCTGTCATGGCCTCTTGGTTAAAATTGAGGCCAGTCTTTTTGAACATGGCTTCATCATGATTGCCAAGAAGCGCAAAGCCCTTGCCCTGAGCAACAATTTTTTTCACAATGGAGATGACGGCACTCGGATCCGCGTTGTAGCCCACCAAATCTCCAAGAAAAGCAAATCGGTCAACGCCTTCTTTTTGGGCAAAAGCAAGGCAGCTCTCAAGTGCTTCCAAATTGCTGTGAACATCAGAAATGAGGGCAACTTTTCCAACCATTGATCCAGTCCCCAAATGAGGGTTCCTTATAGAAGATACAGTTCTTCAATTATGGAGGGGAAGTTAAAATTATGAAAGAAATTAGACAGACGCGGTGCATTTAAATACAACAAAAAATCATCGTCAGCAAGTTTTGTATCCTGGGACTTTAAAAACAAGCTCTTGGAATTCTGAGGTCGCAACTCCACTGCCCCCAGTAGGCATCTTGCCAGAGCCTTACAAGACTTTGATCGGGATCAAACATTGATAGCCAACGCCGCGAATGGACTCAATGGCACGTGCTTGACCTCCAACTTCAACCATTTTCTTTCGCAGTCGAACAATCCTTACCTCTAGACTTGATTTACTGATTTCTGAGAGATCTTGATGGAGTATTTCAGCCATTTGCCAAATTTCTAGACGACCCGATGGTGCTCTGGAGAAGGCGGTCAACAAAGAAGCCTCAGCGGCAGAGACTTTGGTCTTGGCTTTGGGGCCCGTCAGTTCCAAATTCGAGACCAAGAGTCTAAGGGGGCCACTGGTACTTTGATCTCTCATTTCCACCTGACGTCGAGTGAGACTCTTGATTGCAGCAATCAATTCCTCTCGGTCAACAGGTTTGGTGATGTACAAATCCGCCCCACTTTCGTAGCCGATCACCTTGTCTTTGGACGTTGAGCGAGCGGTCAAGATGATGATGCCGACTTTGGGGTGTGAGTTTCGGATCCTTCGAGAAAGGCTGATGCCGTCTTCACCAGGCAAATTCAAGTCAAGGATGAACAAGTCCGTGGGTATAGCCTTAGAAGCGTCTTCGAGCTCCTCTGCGCAAGTCAATGCCGTGACTTGGTGACCAAGTTCTTCAAGCGCTTCGGTCGTGAGTTCACGAAGCGCGTCGTGATCTTCGACCAAAACAATGCTTAATTGGGAATCCATACTTTAAATTGAATATGTGTTGGAGTTGGATCATATGCGCAAAGGACACCAATTCTTTTGCATAAATTGCTGACCAAAAAAAGTCCTAAGCCCGTGCCAGACTGCTTTTGTGCACCAGGGGAGCGGTAGTACTTTTCGAAGACCTTGTTCTTGTCCGGCCATTGAGCCGAACCTGGAGCGTTCAGGATGGAGATGAGAAGGCTCTTGTGGTCTTGAGTGAGTGTGTCGGACTCGATGCGGATCAATACCTTTTCATCTGGATGTCCATAGCGTACAGCGTTATGAATGAGATTGTTCAAAATGATTCTCAGGAATTGAAAATCAGAGGTCACATCAGAGTCGACCTCGCATTCAAGCTGCACTCTTGATTTACTGAACTCATCGGTGTCCAAGATGTCCTCAATGAGCGATGAGACATGTATGGATTCATGTTTGATGATCAATTTATTTTCTTGCATTTGATCGGTGTCGATGCACCGCTCGATGATCGATTTCATGTCTGTAATGGCTCGGCTTGCATACTGTTGATTTTTGGGGGATTTGTTGCTGCTGTGAAGCGCCAAGTCCAGGACCGATAAGGGTGTTTTCAGTTCATGCATGAGCATGTGCAAAAAATCCGTTTGTTCTTTGCGTTTGTTCTTTTCAATTTCAAACTGCTCTATGGAGAGTTTCAATGCTATTGCATCCTCAGCTCTCAGTTTGGCGATATTCCTCGTCCTGATATGGAGCAGCACCGTCATCAAAACACCTGAACTCAAGCCGTAAGAGATGACAGCGTAAAGATTGAGTGTGGGCAACTTCGATAAGCCCAGCCCGGGTATGACGAAAACCATGACCACCGCAGTGATGATGCAGTAGTAAGTCACAATGATCCACTTTTCAAGTTGAAGTTGCTTGATGGTCGATTTCTCAATTGCACTTGATCGAATGAAAAAAGCAGCAAAAAAAAGCATCAGGATACCGACCCCTGTCAACACCATGTTCGAAAATAGGGCGTGAAGTGTGGTGTCCATAAAGATCAAGGAAATATTGATAACGCCCCAAACCAATAGGATTTTGGCCATCACGTCACACCAAATGGGTGCTTGGTGCAATTTCAAAAAACGCGATTCGAACCACATGCTTGAAACGACGGTGATCTGGATCCAAACGTTATAAAAGGCATTGATCTCTTGGGGTGTAAAAACATCACTTAAATAAACGCGGAAATACCCAAAAAAGCAAAAGGTATAACTCAAAAAAATACCTTGCTTCACCACAAAAAGTAAGTTGAGAGTACTTTTATCGATCAACCAATTGACGAAAATCCACGTAAAGAAGAAAAGCAGCAATGCAAGCGTCGCGCTGTAAATGAAATTCAGTGTGTTGCTGGAGACAATGAACTCGCTGGGAGTTTGACAATCGATGTAGATTTGACTGGTGCTGAGGGTCTTGAACTTCAAGTAGACCGTTTTCGATTGGGTGACCTGTTTCAGAACCAAGTTATGGTCAATGGCTTGATAGGGTTTTGTTGCAATCCATTGGGTCATGTCACCAGTTGATTCGAGAGGCTCCTTGGCGCTGACCTCTGGGTCATAAAGCTCGATCAGATCTAAATAGTTGGGTCTGATTCTGAGGATCAAGTCTGAGGCAGAAGCTTGCCTTTGGAGGGGCTCTGCGACGGCAGGGGATTGCGGGTTTTGCGCGTTCTCGGAGGGTTCAACCGTTAACTTGATCCAAAAGGTGGAGTTGGTAAAACCTTTGGACAGGACGCCCTGATAGGGGGTGAAATTTTGGTGGGTGACGAAGGGCAGTGTTGCCGCTCCCGTAGGATCTTCCCAATAGCCCTGTGCGGCAATGGGGTGGGCATTTGCGCCATTGCATATGATCAGCCAGAGAAAGAGGACATGAAAAAGGGTCAGGACCAACTTGAAGGGGGTCAAGATCGAGAGAGTTTTCATGATCAAAGCAGCATTATTTTTGATGGACTTGGCCTTGGCTATCAATGGCCAGGTAGGAAAAGCCGGTGTTGTTCAAGTAGGTCAAGCCCTCTTCTTGGAGCAGCATGGTGATGGTGCTGCAGCTGCCTGCCACGATGGCCAAAGGGGCAACCACGCTGACACTCTGCCAGTGGTTCACCGGTAAGCCCGTGTCGGGTCTTAGGATGTGGCAGTAGCGCTTGTTGCCTACAGAGAAAAACCGCTCATAGTCACCACTGGTGGCCAATGCCCCTTGATGAATGGGGATGGATGCAAGGAGTTGGTGCGACTGTCTCGGGTTTTGGATGCCCATTTGCCATGCAGAGTTGTCCAATTTGGGGCCAATAACTTTGATGTCACCAGATAGATTGATGAACCCGCTTTGAATGTTGCTCTCAGTTAGAATTTTTGCCACCCGGTCGGCGGCGTATTCCTTTCCAAATCCGCCTAAATCAATTTCCATGGATTTTTGGGGCAGATAAATCTCTTGAGAGTCCAACCGAACGCTGGGCCAAGAAATCAATGGCAAGAGTTGGTCAATTTCCTCCTTGGACGGTATACGCTTTGATTTGAAGTCCCAAACTCGTCTGAGAATGCCGCTGGTGATGTCAAAAAGTCCTTGGCTACTTTTGAAGAGTTCGTTTGCAAACGTTAAAAGTTCAAAGGTTTCTGCGTCAATGGGCGTTGATTGGATGCCGCTTGCTTGATTGATGAGGCTGATGACACTTGAAGGCAGGTATCTTGAGTATTTTTGCTCTATGCGAACTACTTCTTCAACGCAGACCTTGGCAATTTTTTCCAAATCCAACTGTGATTGATGCCGGTCATGCAAACGCAACTCCCCTTGTCCGCCCATGGCTTTGAAAAAGCATTGAATGCCTAAATCCAATGGCTTGATTTGAAGCTGACTTGATGAGGAATTCATTTTTTGAAATCAAAATTAAAGGAGTGGAGCAAGAGGGCGAGGAGCAAACTCAAACACCCCTTCGTGTTTCATTCTTTTATTTTGGAAGGTTCAGCTCCTCGATGAATTTCTTCAGTTCACTCACACATCTGTCTGGTGCGATCAAATTGATGCCATGTCTGTAGCCCTCAAAAGCCACCAACTTTGCGCTGGGCATGTGTTGCTGCATCTCGGCCATTTGTTTTTCTTGCGCAATGGGACTGTCTTTGCCTGCCAATATCAAGGTGGGTGTTTTAATTTGAGGCAAAAGAGGCCAAAAGTCGCCTTGCCCAATCATTCTTTCTATGGAGTTGGCCACATGAATGGGCGTCTTGTCCATTTGTTGGATATACCATTCACAAAGCTCCTTGGAGGCGCGGTTGGTGTCAAGTCGAAACGATAGGGTTTGTCTGCACCACTCAGCAATACCGAATTTTTCGAATGCCGTTGCACGGTCCACTTCACCCAAGGTGTAGGTTTTGTCAATGTGTGTGGGGCGCTTGAATGGGGTATCGCAAAGGGTGAGCGAGTGTAAACGCTCAGGATATTTCAAAGCGACCGCCAAGCCCACAATGCCCCCTGAGGACTCCCCAACCCAGTGGACCTTTTTCAGCTCGAGATGATCGAGGAAGTCAATCGCATCATCAGCCATTTGTTCAAAAGTATAGACATAGTCTTCAGGTGGCTTTGATGTCTCCCCACAGCCCCTCGCATCCATTCTTAGCGCCTTGAACTCGTTGGCGATCAGGGGTACCCAAGCTTGCCAAAAAAGAGCACTTCTGATGTAGCCGTGGTACATGAATACGGTTTCTCGTTTTTTGCTCTCCCAGGGAAGGCTGAAGTCGGTCCATTCGTAGTTGACTTCAAGATCTTTGATGGTTTCTTTTTTAAAGGATGAGTTGCTAAGATGGGTGTTCATGGGATCAATCGATGGTGAGGTTGGCCGCTTTGATGACTTTTTCATATTGTGAGACTTCTGAATGTAAAAAATCACTGAATTCATCAGTCTTGCTGGTGGCGATTTGAAGGCCTTGGGCGGAGTATTTCTTTTGAATTTCAGGACTGTTGAAAAACAAAACGATCTCACTGTTGAGTTTATCAATGATTTCTTTGGGGGTATTTTTGGGGGCAAAGATGCCATGCCAAGTGCTGACATCAAAGTTTGGGTAACCCAGTTCACTGATGGTTGGGGTTTGAGGCAGTAAAGGTGAGCGTGATTTGGTGGTCACCGCCAAGATGTTGATCCTGCCGTCGTTCATGTGGGGGCTCACTACAGCAACCGTTGCAAAGAAGAGCGCGCTGGATTGGCCTCCCAAGATGTCCGTCATCGCCTCAGTTTGTCCCTTGTAGGGAATGTGTGTGAACTTCAAGTTGGCTGCAATTTGTAAGAGCTCCCCAGACAAATGGCCAGCACTTCCTGCGCCAGAAGAAGCCATAGAGAGTTGAGCAGGGTTGCTCTTTGCGTTTTGAATCAACTCTTGAAAAGTTGATGATGCAAAGCGCTGGTGATGCGCAGGCGATACCAGGATGTAGGGTCCCTTGGCCAAAAGGGAAATGGGTGCCAAATCCTCAAATAACCTGTAACCGAGTTTTTTTTGTGCGGCAGCGGAGATGGCGATATTGGCTGCTGTCAATAGCAGTGTGTAACCGTCTGGTTTGGACTTGGCCACGATCTCGGCTCCGATGTTGCCGTTGGCACCCGCTTTGTTCTCAGCAATGGCGGACTGCCCCAAGCGTGAGCCCAGCCGCTGGGAAATGTCTCTGGCCAATAAATCGGTTACACCCCCAGGTGTAAAGGGCACGATGATTTTGATGGGTTTACTGGGGTAGTTCGATTGTGAAAAAACGCAGGTGTGGAGTAAAAGCAGCGCGCCTGTGAGCAGGCTCAAGCGCAAGGATTTTACGAGGCTAGGGGAAGAGGGGTGTTGCATTTTGAGCGTTAATACCTATCGTATTCAGATGAAATAAAGACAAAATATCCAGTGCTGTTGAGCGCAATGCCGTTCAAGTTGCCTACATGGATTTTTTTCATGCGTTGATTGTTTGAAAGGCTGATGTTGTGAATTTTATGAACCCTCGCTCGAGTCTATTCATTGTATTGATCCTGGCCTCTTTTTTATCACATGCCCAGACGATTGACGAAATATTGAATGCGCCCTTGAAGGGCGAGTCTGTATTGAGCAATGGCATGGGTTATAACGCCCAACGCTTCAGCCCCTTAAAGCAAATCACCACCAAAAATGCCAAAGGACTGGTGCCAGTCTGGAGCACTTCAATGGCCAGTAATTTGGGGGAGGAGGCTCAGCCATTGGTCTTCAATGGCGTGATGTATGTGACCAACTTCAATTCGACTTTGGCCATCAATGCGTTGACAGGACAGATCCTCTGGAAGCATGCTTTGGAGTTGGATTCCGGGGTTCCTCGAGTCATTTGTTGTGGTCAAGTCAATCGAGGTCCTGCTCTTTTTGATGGCAAGGTTTTCAGAGGCACGCCTGACGCCCATATGCTGGCCTTGGATGCAAAGACCGGCAAAGAGTTGTGGCGTACCAAATTGATGGATTGGCAAGACGGATACTCCGTGACAGGAGCGCCTATCGTTGCCAACGGTGTTCTTGTGACGGGGATGGCGGGTGGAGAGTATGGCACTCGAGGCTTTTTGGCGGGTTTTGATCCTCAAACTGGCAAGGAGTTATGGCGCCATTACAACGTCCCAGCTCCAGGAGAGCCTGGAAGCGAGACCTGGCCAGGAGACACCGCTGACCGAGGAGGTGCCACCACGTGGGTGGCCGGGTCCTACGATCCAGAGTTGGACTTGATTTACTGGGGCACAGGCAATGCAGGACCCTGGAACGCTTCCATGCGCAAAGGTGACAACAAGAATGCTTCGTCCGTGATCGCAGTCAACCCCAAAACGGGTCGATTGGCCTGGGCTTTTCAGTTCACGCCAGGAGACCCTTTTGATTTTGACAGCGTGAGTCAAATGGTACTGGCGGACATCAAGGTCAAGGGTGAGACGAAAAAAGTATTGATGCACGCCGATAAGAATGGCTTTCTCTACGTGATTGACAGAGCCACAGGACAAATCGTTGCTGGCAACAAATATGTCAAGGTCACTTGGGCCAAGGGCTTGGATGCAAACGGTCGCCCCATTTGGAGTGAGTCCACGACCAAGTTGGTTGAAACGGGGCAAGAGGTGGAGTCATGGCCTGCCAATACCGGGGGCATGAATTGGTATCCGATGAGTTTTAGTCCAAAGACGGGTTTGCTTTATGCCAATACGCTTGAAGGTGGGATGCTCATCAAGCACACGGGCCCTGTGGAGTACAAGTCACGTGGACAACGCTACATTGGTGTGGCCATCAAAAAGCTTTGGCCAGAGGACGGCAATCGAGGATGGCTCAGAGCCATGGACCCGCTCACGGCCAAGGTCAAATGGGAGTACCCCACTCAGATCCCCCACTGGGCAGGCTTGACGGTCACGGCAAGCGATGTGCTCTTCACGGGCAATATGCAAGGCGAATTCATGGCCTTTGATGCGCTCAATGGCCGCAAGCTTTGGAGCTTTCAGACCAGTTCAGGCATCACCAGTCAGCCCATCACTTGGTCTCACCAAGGACGTCAATACGTCACCGTGATCTCTGGTATTGGGGGGGTGTACGCGCAAAATGCTGGGGACGAAAGACTCAATAAAGTCAATCCCGGCGGCTCGGTATGGACCTTTGCGCTACCCCAACGTTGATCTGTGCGAGCATCAAAAAAAAGCATGTTGAAGTACTTCATTGTCCTGACTTCTTTGTTGGGTTGTTCGTTGAGCTTTGCTCAACTTCCCCTTACTGCGGAGCAGGGAAAAGAGCTTTATGACAACAATTGCCAAACTTGCCACGGAGAGGACATGGTCAATCCAGGCACAGTCAGTTACGACTTGCGAAAATTTCCCGCAGACAGCAAATCTAGATTCCTTGAGTCAGTGAGCAACGGCAAGAATGGCATGCCTTCTTGGAAAACGGTGCTCTCAAGGGATGACATGGAGCGTTTGTGGCTTTATGTCATGACCCGAGGTCGATGAATTCATTATTGAGTCAGTTCCCCATGCAAAGTTTTTTTCGTTTTATCCTCCAGTTGCTTGCCCTCAATTCATGCTTTTCTTTGGCGAGTGCTTCTCTGATTTATGTCTCCAATGAGGGCTCTGGCAGTGTGTCTGTTGTGGACAGTCAAACCGACCAAGTGGTGGGTCTCATCAATGGCGTCGGTAAGCCAAGGGGTATCGCGGTGTGTCCAGGCGGTGAGCGTTTGTTCGTGAGCAATGCAGAAGGTGCAGAATTGTTGGTGATCGATTTGAAGTCGAACCTCATCCAAAAGCGTATCCCAGTGGGTCGCTCACCAGAGGCTGTTTATTGTTCACCCAATGGCCAGTGGGTCTCTGTTGCCAATGAAGAGACCAACAGCGTGAGTCTCATTCGGACCCGTGATTTATCGCTGCAAGCCTCTGTTGAAGTCAAAGGTAAAAATCCCGAGCATGCGGTATTCAGCCCCGATGGACGTTTTTTGCTGGCTTCTGCCGAAGAGGCAGACCAGGTGGATTTGATCGACTTGAACGCCATGAGTCAAGTCGCCTCAATTCGCGTGGGCCAGCGTCCCAGGGGAATTGCGTTCAGCAAAGACGCTTCACTGGCGTTTGTGGCGGTGGAGTCCGAGAGCACCTTGGTGGTGATTGACATGAAAACTCAACGCGTCATCAAAACCCTTCAAGTGGGTTCTCGAACCAATGGGCTCATGCTCTCCAAAGATGGGCGAGAGCTCTATGCCAGCAATGGTGGCGATGCGACCGTATCTGTTGTTGATGTGAATAAGCTAGAGCTCCTAAAAACCGTGACCGTAGGCGCCAGGCCTTGGAACATGGCCATCAGCTCGGATGGACAAAAGTTGTATGTGGCAGCAGGAAGAAGCCATGCGGTGAGCATTGTTGATTTAAGGACCCATCAATTGATCAAAAACTTAGAGGTGGGTCGCCTTCCATGGGGTGCCGCTAGCCCCTGAGTTGAGACGCTCTCAAGCGTTCAATGCTTTTTGCTCCATCCCTTAACATCATCCATCTTATGACACCTTTGCCAAGTCCTAGCAAGGATCAGAACGCCTCTCATGACCCGATGGGTCCAACTGGCTTGGCCTCAGACCACGCCCACAATGACCTTTTGTTGGACCCTTCATGGGACAAGCGACGTGCCTATGGGCGCATTGCGATAAGCCTGCATTGGTTGCTTGCTGCATTGATCCTTTATCAATTGGTTTTGGGGTGGTGGATGATCGACTTGCCTAAAGCGCCTGTGGGTCTGAGAGCGGGTTGGTTCAATTGGCATAAATCTTGGGGTTTGGTGATTGGACTTTTGATGTGTTTGCGTTTGATTTGGCGAATGCTCCATCCTGTTCAAGTCGATGGCCTTCGATTGAGTTTGTGGCAGTTGATGCTCTCCAAGTTGAACCATTTGGCCCTTTATTTATGTCTTTTGTTGATGCCCCTGAGTGGATTTTTGGGCTCGAACTTCACGCCCTATCCGGTTAAATTTTTCGGTTGGGCGCTTCCTCGCTTCTTAGAGCCCTCTGCGGATTTGAAAGCGGTTTGCTCGAGCGTTCACGAAAGCACGGCCTACACCTTGATGGTTTTGGTGACGCTGCACCTCCTTGGCGCTTTGTGGCACGCCATCAAAAGGGACGGCATCTTGTCCAGAATGGGCATCCACATGCATCCAAGAGGCGAAAAAAATTCACAGAACGAGAAATAATTTGCATTATGATGGGGGGAAAGAGTTAGGGTTTTCTGGGGGTTTCCAGATTGGTTCAGATCGTTTAGGCAAGCTTGTCTAAAATAGAGAGTATCCATTCTTTTGGCTCACTGTAGACTTTTGACTCAGTCCATTTCTTGCTCACCAAGGAGAACCCCTATGAAATCTCGTCGTCAATTTATCTCTGAAGGCGCCGTTGCTGCGACTTCTCTGGCTTTCCCTTTGGTGGGTGGCGCCCAAGCCAAGTCCGTCAAAGTGGGGATCATTCATCCTGTGACAGGTGCTTTGGCCTACTCGGGTCAGCAGTGCCGAGAAGGTGCGATGATGGCCATTGAGGATGTGAACAAGTCGGGGGGCATCAAGTCCCTTGGCGGTGCCAAGTTGGAGCCCTTGCTGGGCGATGCACAGTCCACCCCTCAGGGCGGTTCGGCAGAGGTCGAGAAAATGAATGAGGCAGGCGTGAGTGCCATTGTGGGTGCTTTTGCCTCCGCCATTTGTTTGGCCACCACACAAACGGCAGCCAAATACAACTTGCCTCATATCGTGGATGTGGGTGTTGCCGATCAAATTGTTGAACGCGGTCTCAAAAACACCTTCAGATTTGGCCCTGGTTACAAGAAATGCGCTGAAATCGCTGTGGCCAACTTGCATGTGCTCAACACCGCAGCCGGTAAGCCTGCCAAGACGGTCATGATCATTCATGAAGAGTCCTTGTTTGGAACAGGTACGGCCAACCTCTTGTCTCGAGAGTTGCCTGGCTACGGCTACGATGTGAAGGAGGTGATCAAGCACCCCAACCCCAGCCGCGACTTCAGCAACATTGTCTTGCGCATGAAGCAAGTCAATCCCGACATCGTGATCCCAGCGAACTACTACAACGAGTACGCGCTTCTCGTGAGAACCATGCAGCAACAAAAAGTGGTGCCCAAAGCCATTTACTCTGTCTTGGGCGGTGCAGCCTCGAGTTATAAATTTGTCAAAGAGTATGCCGATGCGGCCAACGGCATCATCGACTGCAACCACTGGTTCAACCCCAAAGATAAAAAAGCTCAAGAGCTCAAAAAACGCGCGGAAGCCAAGGGCTTGTATTTCAGCTATGAGCTCTTCATGAGCTACACCGCCACCAAGTTGTTGGCTCAAGCGATCGAGGAGGCCAAGTCCACCGACCGAGCAGCCATCATTGATGCGTTGAACAAGACCAAATTCTCTGACCACATCATGCCTTACGGTCCCACCCAGTTCGTCAACGGACAAAACATGGGTGCCCAGCCTTTGATGACTCAGGTCATCAAAGGGGACATCAAAGTGATCATTCCACGTGAGTACCGTGAAGCGGAACCCATCTTTCCTTTGAACGCTTGATCGTTTTGTCAGGAGGGGGCTGGCTTTTGAAAAAAAGTCCACGCTCCCTTTTTTATTTCAGCTCTCAAGGATTGACTGGTGTTTGATCTCTCAATTGTGTTCTCATCGGTCTTGAACGGACTGACCATGGGTGCGGTCTACACCCTGATCGCTCTTGGATTGACGCTCATTTACGGCGTGCTGCACATCATCAATTTCGCCCATGGGGCCTCTTTGATGGTGGCGCTTTATGCCGTTTACTTTCTCAACACCCGGTGTGGGGTCGATCCCTATTTGGCCCTGCCCATCGTGGTTCCCATGATGTTCGCTTTTGGCTATGTTTTGCAAAAAGGGATCATCAACCATGCCTCGCACGGCAAGGATGAGAACATCTTGTTGGTCACGCTCGGTATCTCGATTGTGTTGGAGAACTTGGCGCTTTTGTTCTTTCACTCCGACACTCGAAACATTGAGACCCCTTACACGCTCACCACTGTGGCCGTGGGGCCTGCCATGATTGCGCTGCCCAAGCTCTTTTCGTGTGCAGGCGCATTGATCGTCTCCTTGGTGTTGATGGCCTTCATGAAGACCTCCGACTTGGGCAAAGCCATCCGAGCTGTTGCCAAGGAAAAGGCGGGTGCGAGGTTGATGGGCATTGATGTCGAGCACGTCTATGCCATGTGTTTTGGAATTGGTTTGGCCTGCTTGGGCGCCGCTGCATGTTTCTTGTTGCCCGCCTTTTATGTCAACCCCACAGTGGGTGGCGGTTTTGTGTTGGTGGCGTTTACCATCGTCGTCTTGGGCGGTATGGGCAGCTTCTTGGGCGCTGTGGTGGGAGGGCTCTTGATCGGGGTCATTGAATCGGTGGGAGGGCTCTTTTTGGGCGACTCTTTGGGACAAGTGGGGATCTTTGTGATTTTTATTTTGGTCTTGTTGGTGAGGCCCCAGGGCTTATTTGGGCTCAAATCATGAGAGATTTAAAAGCCATTGCCTTGTTTGCCATTGCGATTGCATGCGTGCCTTTGTTTGTTCACTCCGGTGTGCTGCTCAATTTGTGCATGATGGCCCTCTTTGCAACCTTGCTCTCACAGTCTTGGAACATTCTGGGAGGGTTTGGAGGTCAATTTTCTTTTGGGCATGCCCTCTTTTTTGGCATGGGGGCCTATACACAAGGGGTCTTTCAGCTCGAATTGGGCTTGAATCCTTGGGTGTGCCTCATGCTGTCCATGGTTTTCAGCGCCGCTTTGGGGCTCTTGGTTGGGGGGTTGTCCTTCAGGTATGGATTGAAGGGCTCTTATTTTGCACTGATCACTTTGGCCTTTGCAGAGGTGTTTCGAATCCTCGCCTTGTCAGCCAATTTCACGGGCGCGGGTGTGGGCTTGATGCTTCCCTTGTCCGAGTCCTTTGCCAACATGCAATTCTCCTCCAGAGCGGGATTCATTTGGTTGATTCTTTTTTGGGTGGTTTGTGCATTGCTCATCACCGCTTGGCTCAAGCACTCGCGACTTGGCGCTTACTTGCAAGCGGTGCGCGACAACGAGGATGCAGCCCAGGCGCTGGGGGTCAACCCCTTTCGGGTCAAGTGGTTGGCGTGTGGTTTGTCGGCCTTGTTGATGGGCGTGGCCGGTGCCTTTTATCTTCAAGTCTTTCAGTACATCGACCCGGCTCTGGCCTTTGGAGCGCACACCTCCATTTCTGCACTGGTGGGTGCTATTGTGGGAGGCATGGGCACCCTTTGGGGGCCCGTGCTTGGGGCTTTTGCGCTTGAGGTGTTGGCCGAGCTCACGAGAAACATGTTTGGCGAGTTGCCTGGCATCAACATGGTCATTTATGGCGTGTTGTTGATCTTGATCATGGTCTTTTTGCCCCGAGGATTTGCGGGTCTGCGTTGGTGGCCCTGGCGCCAAGGCCAAGGCCAAGAGGCCTTGGCACCCTCAGGCTCCATTGCAATTGCATCAGGGCCTGCAGCTAAGGAGCCTGAGCAAGCGCCTGCCTCAGCCGAGTCGTCCTTGGCCGCTTCCCCACCAGCTCACCGTGAGGTCCAACCATGAACCTTTTAGAAGTCCATTCGGTCTCTCGCTCCTTTGGGGGGCTGAAGGCCGTGCAGGGTGTGAGTTTGACGATTGAAGAGGGCACTTTAACGGCTCTCATTGGTCCCAATGGAGCGGGCAAGACCACGCTTTTTTCACTGATGTCGGGTTTCATTCGTCCCGATGCTGGAGAGATTTTTTTCAAAGGCCAAAACATCACAGGTGTGTCTGCCTACGAATGTGCTCGCCGTGGATTGACCCGAACGTTTCAAATTGTTCAGCCCTTTGCTGCTCAAACGGTGAGAGAAAACATTGCCGTTGGCGCTTATTTGCACCACCCACAAAAAGCCAAAGCGATGGCGCGAGCAGAGGATGTGGCCCGCAAGGTGGGTCTTCTTGGGGTGTTGGATCAAGCCGCCTCGCAGCTGACCGTTGCCGGTCGCAAGCGCTTGGAGCTTGCACGTGCATTGGCCACTGAGCCCCAATTGCTGCTCCTCGATGAGGTCTTGGCAGGACTCAACCCCTCTGAGATTCAAGAGATGATTCCCGTGATCCGCTCGATCGTGAGCTCGGGGGTGACCGTCTTGATGATTGAGCATGTGATGCAAGCGGTGATGAGTTTGGCTCAATACGCTTGGGTTTTGTCTCAAGGCCAATTGATTTTTGAGGGCACCCCTAAAAGTGTTTCCACCGACACCAAAGTCATTGAGGCGTATTTAGGCCACGGCATGGCCAAGCGAATGGCTCAAGGCCAAATGCCTATGGGGCAAGAGGGGGCTGCAGCATGAGAGCCCTTCTTGAAGTCAACGCCTTGTCGAGCGGTTATGGACAGGTCAACATTCTCAGAGACGTCTCTTTGGAGGTCGCCAAAGGAGAGTTGGTGGCATTGCTGGGCAGCAACGGTGCGGGCAAGACCACGCTCAACAACACCTTGTGTGGGTTGATCAAAACGCGCTCGGGTCGAGTTGTCTTTGACGGCCAAGAGATCTCGGGATGGCATTACAAAGAGATCGTGCGTTGTGGCTTGATTCATGTTCCTGAGGGCAGGAAGATCTTTCCCAACTTGACGGTGCTTGAGAATTTGCAACTGGGCGCTTACACACGCGCAACCCAAAATCGACAAATCAACCAGTCTCGTGTTTTGGAGATTTTCCCCCGCTTGCGTGAAAGGCTCTCCCAATTGGCCGGGACCATGAGTGGCGGTGAGCAGCAAATGGTGGCCATCGCCAGAGGGCTGATGGCCGAGCCCCAGTTGCTCATTCTTGATGAGCCTTCCCTGGGACTTTCTCCCTTATTGGTTCAAGAGATGTTCGAATTGATCAAGTCCTTGAAAGAGACGGGATTGTCCATTTTGTTGGTGGAGCAAAATGTGGCCCAATCGCTTGAAATTGCGGACAGGGCTTACGTGATTGAGAATGGTGAGATGCGGTTCTCGGGTGAACCTGCAGAGCTCTTGAAGAGCGATGCCATGCGTCAAGCTTACTTGGGTGTGTAGTCCCATGCAAAGCCTGCGCTTGAGCCCTTTAGGAGGTCTCTTAAATCCCGATGAGTCCCCCTCAGACCTCAGACGTCTTGAGCGCTCTGGATCCTCCTTGGCGTTTGACTTTTTCTTGGCGCCTTGGATGCAAAAGACGGTGTTGCAGTCCATCCCCTAATTGTTAAATTCTTAAATTCTTAAATTCTTAAATTCATTAATCCTTTCATTCATCCCTGAATTGATCCACTTGTTGAAGATGAGCATGAAAAATTTTATGTGGCACCCCATCAACGCTTTGAGCTCGGTGTTCAAAAGAAGCATGGCCTTGGCCCTTTACCTTTTGATGCTGCTTGTTCAGCAAAGCCTTTTCGCGCAATCTGCCCCCCCGTCCAATGCTGCGCCCATTAAAATTTTCGTAGGGGCACCCGCAGGCGGGACGACCGACACCATGGCCCGCGCCATGGCCCAAGCCATGGGGCAACAATTGGGTCGAGTGGTTTTGGTGGAGAACAAAACAGGTGCGGGCGGCAACTTGGCTGCCGATGCGGTGGCCAAAGCGAGCCCTGATGGTTTGACGCTTTTGATGAGTTTTACCTCCCATGCCATCAACGCATCTCTCTACCCCCACTTGCCCTTTGATCCGATCAAGGACTTCACCCCCATCACACTGGTCTCCTCTTCGCCCTCCATCTTGGTGGCCCATCCGAGTTTGAATTATCGACTGTGCCCGAGTTGATGGAGTTGGCCAAGAAAAAACCCGACAAGCTCAATTTCGCCATTGGTGGTGTGGGTTCCTCCTTGCACATGGCGGGTGACATGTTCAAGCTCAAGTCCGGCGCTCGCATTGCCAACATTCCCTACCGAGGCACTGCGCCAGCCATACAAGACGTCTTGGCCGGCCAAGTCGAGTTGATGTTTGCCAACATTGGCAACGCGCAGCAGTACATCGCCAGCGGCAAGCTCAAAGCACTGGGGGTCACCTCTGCAAAGCGCTTAGGTGCTTTTCCCGATGTGCCCACCATTTCTGAGACGCTCCCCGGTTTTGAGTCCAGCGCTTGGTTTGGTTTGTTTGGGCCAGCGAGGTTGTCCTCGGAGATGACGAAAAGACTGAGCGAGGCCTCGATCAATGCCATTCAAACGGCTGAGGTCAGGCGGCGCATTGAGTCCGAAGGCGCCTCCCCCGTTGGCAACAGCCCTCAAGAGTTTGCAAAATTTTTAGAGCAAGACATCGCCAAGTGGCGCGAAGTGGTGAAATTTTCAGGAGCAAAGCCAGAATGAACCCCCGCGTTGTTCAAACCCCCTCAGTACCCCTGCAAGGGCCTCAGTCCTTGGCACAAAAGATCATTGCCCAAGCCGCCAGCGTGTCCTCGGTGCGTGTGGGTGAGATTGTCAACTGTGCCGTGGACTTGGCCATGTTTCACGACTCCTCAGGTCCTCGTCGCTTGGAGCCCATGCTCAAAGAGCTGGGGGCTCAAATTTGGGACCCGCAAAAGGTGGTCTTGGTGATGGATCACTACGTGCCAGAGCAAGACGACGATTCTCGAAAAATTTTAAAAATCACACGCGATGTTGCCCGTCAGTGGAACTTGCCCCATGTGATCGACAGTCAAGGCATTTGCCATGTGGTCTTGCCCGAGAAAGGTCATTTAAAGCCTGGCATGTTTTGCGTGGGTGGGGACTCTCACTCACCAACCGGTGGGGCCTTTGGATGCTACATGTTTGGCATAGGGGCGACAGAAATGCTGGGCGTGGTGGTCACAGGGGAGATTTGGCTCCAAGTGCCCAAAACGATTGAGATGAATTGGAGCGGGGCTCTGAGTGCCGGTGTCATGGCCAAGGACATGATGCTGCACATGATCTCCAAGATGGGCTTGAATGGTGGACAGTACCAGGCCTTGGAGTTCACGGGCGAGACGGTCAAGGGCTTGAGCATGAGAGAGCGCATGACCTTGTCGAATTTGAGTGCGGAGATGGGTGCGCAGGCGGGACTCGTTGGCGCCGATGAAGTCACGCTCGCGTACTTGCGAGAGGCGGGGGTTGCCGAGCAGGTGTTGGAGGCGTTGCCCATGTGGTCGAGCGATGAGGGCTCATCCGATGAATGTCACCATTTTAAAGCGAGCGACTTGGCGCCCCAAGTCGCAGCGCCTCACAGCCCGGCCAACACCCGCTCGGTGATCGAGTACAGCGACATCCCCATCGACATCGCCTACATTGGTGCTTGCACAGGGGCCAAGCTCGATGATTTGCGCGCAGCAGCCCAAGTGCTCAAAGGCCAGCGCATTCATCCCAAGACACGCCTGATGGTGGCACCCGCCAGTGCACACGATCAACGCATTGCTCAAGATGAAGGGGTGATGCAAATCTTGGTCGATGCTGGCGCGCAGGTCCTGCCCAACAGCTGCGGTGCTTGTGCGGGATACGGCGCCACGTTTGAAGAGAACATGACTGTCATCTCTAGTACCGCCAGAAACTTCAAAGCCCGCATGGGACCGGCCAGCGTTCAAGTGTATTTGGGCTCGCCCTACACCGTGGCCGCCTCTGCACTGAGGGGCAAAATCACCGATGTCCGGGAGATGCTGTCATGAACCAGACGTCTCAGTGGAATCCTTCTGAGGGGGGCGACTTCGCTCTCCAACCCTCTTCTCGGGTTTGGGCCTTGGGGGCTCAAATTGACACAGACGCTCTCGCGCCGGGTGCTTACATGAAGTTTGACTTGCCCACCATTGCCAAGCACACCTTGGAGGGCGTCAGGGCTGAGTTTGCGTCCAATGTCCAAGCCGGCGATGTCATTGCTGCGGGGGAAGGCTTTGGTGTGGGGTCCTCGCGTGAGCAAGCCGCAGGCGTCTTGGTTCACTTGGGCCTGAAGGCCGTCATTGCCCCCTCTTACAGTGGTTTGTTTTTTAGAAACGCTTTCAATTTGGGCTTGTTGCTCTTGACCTGTCCAAGGGCCCATGAGCTCAAAGAGGGGCAAAGCATCAAAGTCATCGGTCAACGGGTTTGGGTTGACGAGCGTCATGAATTGCCTTGTGAGCCGATCCCTGAGTTTTTGATGGAAATGGTCCGGCTCCAAGGTTTGGTGAATGTTTTAAAGTTACGAAAGAAATCAAGTGTCTGATCACTCTCAAGCCCCCGAGGCTCAAAGCGCAACCGCAAATGCCGCAGTCGATCCCGTGACGCTGGCCGTTTTAAAAGGACGATTGGAGCAAATCGCCGATGAGATGGATGCGACTCTCTACAGAAGCGCCTTCAACCCCATCATTGCGGAAGCACACGACGCATGTCATGGTTTGTACGATGCACAAAGTGGCGACACCTTGGTGCAGGGCAAGTCGGGTTTACCGATTTTTGTCGGTGTCATGGCCTTTGCCGTCAAGGCTGCTCGTGCCGTGGCCGACTCCAGGGGCGGGATGAAGCCCGGGGACACCTGGCTCTTCAACGACCCTTATGAGGGCGGAACGCATGCCAATGACTTCAAGTTGGTGAGGCCTTACTTCAAAGATGGAGAGCTTTATTGCTATTTGGCCTCTGCAGCCCATTGGCACGATGTGGGCGGGGCCGTACCTGGTAACTACAACCCTCAGGCCACCGAGTGTTGGCAAGAGGCGGTGCAAATCCCGCCCGTGCGCATCATTCAAGGCGATGTCTTGCAAGAGGATGTGTTGGCCATTTTGAAGGCCAACTCCAGACTGCCCGATAGCTTGTGGGGGGATTTGAATGCGCAGTTGGCCGCTCTCGATTTGGGGGTCAAGCGCTTGGACGGCTTGCTTGAGGAGTATGAGCCCGCGCTGATTTTGTCGGTGATGAAGGAGCTCAGACAACGCGCTTTGAAACTCATGCAAGCGCACATCAAAGCCTTGCCCGATGGAGAGTACAGCTTTGAGGACTGGTTGGACAACGACGGTGTTCAAGACCAGCCCCTGGGGATCCATTTGAAGATGACGGTTCAAGGCGAGCGCTTGAGCCTCGACTTCTCCCAATCGGCCAAGCAATGCGCGGGGCCTGTCAACATCTCCAAAGCCACCGCCGTTGCGGCTTGTTATGTCGCTTTGAAGCATTTGTTTCCCGATGTGCCCGCCAACGCCGGGGTCTTGGATGCGGTGGACTTTGTGATCCCTGATGGCTTGGTGATCAGCGCTCAAAGGCCTCGTCCTGTTGGGGGCTACACCGAGACGATCCTTCGAATGATCGATGTGATCTTCAGCGCCGCAGCAAAAGCCCATCCTCAACTGGCCTTGGCCCACGCTTACGGCACCATCAATGCGTTGTCTTTGTCGGGCTACAGGAGTGATGAGGGGAGGAAAGGAGAGCGATGGGTGATGTTCAGTTTCTTTGGAGGGGGTCATGGAGGCCACAGCGAAGGAGACGGATTGAGTCACGGCAATGCGCCCATCTCCACCGCCACCATTCCGCCCTTGGAGATCTTGGAGGCCGCTTACCCAGTGCGTTTCACGCAGTGGGCCTTGAGGGAGGATTCCGCAGGACAGGGTCAATACCGAGGCGGCCTGGGTGCGGTCTATGAGATCGAGCTTTTGGAGCAACACGCACAAGCGTTTTTATTTGGCGAGCGAGCACGTTTTGCCCCCAAAGGCATTGCCGGAGGACAAGACGGCGCAAAAAATCTTTTTGAGTACGAAAACAACCATGAGTGGCACACCCCCAGCATGGGCTCGAAGATGCTGGGCATCGAGCTCCAAAAGGGTGAGCGCTTGAGGCTTCAAACGCCTGGGGGAGGAGGGTATGGGAACCCCAAAGACAGATCGCCAGCGCTCATTCAAGCCGATCAGGCCGGTGGGTACGTCCGGACCGTGGTCAAAGGAGGTGCCGCATGAGCGAGCAACAAACTAAAAATTGGATGGTGGGTGTCGACGTGGGTGGCACCTTCACGGACCTCTTTGTGCTCAACGAGCAAACCCAAGAGGCGCAAATCATCAAGGTGCCCTCCACCCGTGGTGAGGAGGCCAAGGGGTTCATGAATGGTGTGGCCAAGATCGACAACGCCAAAGCCGAGAATACCGGTGGAGCCAGCGCTGAGGGCCATCAAGTGCACCGCATCGCCACGATTGTTCACGGCACGACGGTGGGCACCAACGCGCTCTTGGAGCGCAAAGTGGCCAAAACCGGCATGATCACGACCCGTGGCTTTAGGGATGTGCTGGAGATGCGGCGCAGAGATCGCCCTCAGACTTGGGGCCTGAGAGGCAGTTTCTCGCCCATCATCGAACGCAACTTTAGAAGAGAGGTCGACGAACGCGTCTTGGCCGATGGCAGTGTGCACACCCCCGTGGATGTGGCTCAAGTGCTCGAGCAAGCTCGCTGGTTGTTGGATCAAGGGTGCGAGGCGCTTTGTTTGTTTTTCATCAACGCCTATGCCAATCCACAAAACGAGCGTCTCGCTTTGGAGGCGATCAAGTCGATTTGGCCCAACCCCTATGTGAGTGTTGCCTCTGACGTGTTGCCAGAAATTCGTGAGTTCGAGCGCTGTTCCACCGCCAGTTTGAACGCCTCTTTGCAGCCCGTGGTGGGTGGCTATTTGGGCCGCTTGGAGTCGGATTTGAAGGCCCATGGATTTGCAGGCGAGTTGTTGATCGTGCAAAGCAATGGCGGCGTGATGTCCTCACAAACCGCCAGTGAGTTTCCGGTTCGAACGGCGCTCTCGGGCCCTGCGGCCGGGGTGATTGCATGTGCCGAGGTTGCCAAGGCCTCAGGGTTTTTGGACGTCATCACTGGCGACATGGGGGGGACTTCATTTGATGTGTCCTTGATTGCCAATGGTCAGGCCAGCCTCTCGGCGCAAACCTCCATTGAGTTCGGTTTGGTGGTGCGCTCGCCCATGATCCAAATCGAGACCATTGGTGCAGGAGGGGGCTCCATTGCTTGGGTGGACAACAGCGGCATGCTCCAAGTCGGACCCCAGTCGGCGGGCAGTTTCCCAGGTCCGGCTTGTTACGCCAGGGGCAATCAGCAAGCCACGGTGACCGATGCCAATGTGCTTTTGGGGCGCATCGCTGCCAAGAGACCTTTGGGTGCAGGCTCCTTGCAGGCCTTGGATGTGGGCTTGGCCCAAGCCGCCATCGAGCAAGGGGTGGCCAAGCCCTTGGGGCTGGAGGTGCATGAGGCGGCGGAAGCGATTTTGACCCTGGCCAATGCCAAAATGGCGGGTGCCATTCGATTGGTTTCCATTGAAAAGGGCCATGACCCCAGGCAGTTCGCCTACATGCCCTTTGGGGGGGGAGGGGCGCTGCATGTGTGTGCCATGATGCGTGAGGTGGGCGTGAGTGTGGGGATTGTGCCCAGGTACCCGGGTGTGACCTCTGCGCTGGGCTGTGTGATGGCCGATATGCGCCATGATGCCGTGCAGACCTTGAACCAAGCCCTGAAGGCCTTGGACACCGGAGCGCTTCAACTCAAAATTGATGCACTCGCCAAGAGCGCTCAAGCACGACTTGACGCCTCAGGCGTCAAGTTCACGCACATCACCGAGTTGGTGGCTCTGGACATGCTCTACCAAGGGCAGACCCACACCTTGAGTGTGAGCTTGGAGCCCGGTGAGATCACGCTTGAAGGGGTGCAGGCGAGCTTTGAGCGGGCTTACCAAGAGGCCTTTGGTCGCGTGCTCAAGGGTGTTGCCATTCGAGTGCTCAACTTGCGTTACACCAAAATTGGTGTGCGTCCCAAGTTTGATCTCTCGATTTTGGCACCCAAGGGTCAAACCTCTGAGGAGATCTTGGGCACCCAGCGCATCTACCACCACAAGCAGTGGTGGGATGTGCCCAGGTACGACCGACTTGCATTGCCTGTGGGTGCGTGCATTCAGGGACCTGCGATTTTGGAGCAAATTGACACCACGATTTGGATTGAACCGGGCTTTAAGGGCACGGTCGATGCCATGGGTTTGATGCTGATCACCTTGGTGTGATCTTGGGCAAGAGGGAGACTATGAGATGAAACACCACACCAAAACCGCCATGCTCATCGTGGACTTGCAAAACGACTTCTTGAGCGACGAAGGCGCTTACGCAAGGGGGAACACGAGCAGTGCTTTGGCCAAGGCCTTGCCTGAGCGGGTCTTGCCCGTGGCCCAAGCGATCAAGGCTCAAGGCGGACTGGTTTGTGCGTCCTTGTTCACTTTGTGGCCCGATGCGCTGGGTGAGCCCATGATCTCAGCGCATTTGCTCGAGAAGAGACCTTTTTTAAGGCGAGGCGACTTTGCGCCCAACTCCTGGGGCCAAGGGGTGGTGGAGGCGTTGGCACCCGTGGTCGATGTGAGTGTTTGCAAGGTGGCTTATTCGGCCTTTTTCAACACCCAGCTCGACTGGGTGCTCAAAAAAGCGGGTGTGGAGAGGCTGCTCGTTTGTGGCATCGTCACCAACGGGGGCGTCGCCAGTTCGGTGAGAGATGCCCATGTGAGGGACTATGACACATGGGTCTTGTCCGATGGTTGTGCGGCTTTTGCGGATGCGCAGCACCAAGCCGCCTTGAGCGACATGGCCTCTGTGGCTCGCGTGCTCACGTGTCAAGAGTTTTTAGAGCAAGAGGGCCAGGTCCTTCCATGAGCAGCGCCACCCCAAAACCCCAAGTGATCGTTTTTGACGATGAGGCGAGCCTCTTGGCCGCCCTGCCGCTTGAAGCCCGTGAGGTGCACTTTCCTGTGGTGATCGTGGGTGGGGGCGCGTGTGGTCTTTCTGCAGCGCTGCACTTGCATGACCTGGGGATCGACGCACTGGTGTTGGAGCGAGACCTCGTACCCAGTGGCTCGAGTGCTTTGTCCTCGGGCTTCATTCCCGCTGCGGGCACGCTTGCACAAAAAGCCTTGGGGCTCGAGGACAGCCCCGAGGCCTTTGCGCGTGATATTCAAGACAAAGCCCATGGCTTGGCTGCGCCCCATTTGGTGAGTGCTTACACGCAGTCGATTGCCAAAGCCTTGGACGCCTTGAGTCAAAACCATGGGTTCGAGTGGGACGTCTTGACCCATTTTTTATACCCCGGACACGCCCAATACAGGATGCACACCTTGCCCCAAAGAACCGGGCAAGCGTTGATGGACCAGCTCCAAAGGGCCTGTCAGGAAGCACAAATTTCACTCCTGACACAGGCCCATGTCCTAGAGCTTTGGGTGCTCAAGGGCAGTCAAAAAGTCATGGCCATTGCCTACCAAAGGCCCGATCAAAGCATGGAGTGGGTGCGCATGGATGCGCTCTTTTTGGCTTGCAATGGCTTTGGGGGCAATGCGCAACTGGTTCAAGAGCACATTCCCCAAATGAAGGATGCCATCTATGCGGGCCATGTGGGCAATGACGGCAGTGCGCTGCTTTGGGGCAAAGGGCTTCAAGCTCAAACAGGCGACTTGGGGGCTTTCCAAGGTCATGGCTCTTGGGCCAAGTCGCAGGGCGTGTTGGTGACTTGGGCTTTGATGATGGAGGGCGCCATTCAAGTCAATCAGGAGGGGCGACGCTTTCACAACGAAACGGGGGGCTACTCAGAGGCCTCAGTGGAGGTGCTCAGCCAGCCCCAAGGTGTTGCGTTCAATGTCTTTGATGAGGCGCTTTTGAATTTGGGAAGAACGTTCCCTGATTTCCAGGCGTTGGAGAAAATGGGCGGGGTCAAGCGCTTTGAGTCGAACGAGGCGTTGGCGAATTGGATCGGTTGCGCGCCTTCGGTGCTCCAAGCTACCTTGGAGTCCTTGTTGCCGCCTGTGAAGAGCCGTGACGAAGAGGTGTCAGAGCAATCGCCGCATCAACGTACCGTCGAGCGCGCCTTCGATCGCGCCTTTGAGGGTCCTTTGTACGCGATCGAGGTCACCGGTGCGTTGTTTCACACGCAAGGCGGCTTGGAGATCGATGGCACGTGCAGGGTGCAAATCCAGTCCCAAGTTTCTTTGCCCAATCTTTGGGCCGGTGGAGGTGCTGCAAGAGGGGTCTCTGGCCCTGAGGTCTGGGGCTATTTGTCTGGCAATGGCCTCTTGAGTGCCATGGCCAGTGCCTTCATTGCGGCTCAAGCCATTCATGCGCAGTTGAGTTCTGCACCTTAGTTTTTTCCAGTCAAGGAGTTTCATGTCTACATCCCCTTTATCACTTCAAGAGCGTTTGAAGCGTGACGGCGCAGTGCTCGCACCTGGCGTCTACGATGCATTGAGTGCTCTACTGGCTCAGCAAGCGGGCTTTGAGGCCTTGTACTTGTCAGGGGCTTCGATCGCCTATACCCGCTTGGGGCGCTCTGATGTGGGCTTGACCACCGCCACGGAGGTCTGTCAAACGCTCTCTTTGATCACCGAGCGCGTGGATTTGCCGGTCATTGTCGATGCGGACACGGGGTTTGGAAATGCTTTGAACACCCAAAGAACGGTCAAAGAGTTTGAGCGCGCGGGTGCGAAGATGATTCAACTCGAAGACCAGACCTTTCCCAAACGATGTGGTCACTTGGCGGGCAAGAATGTGGTGAGCATTGCGGAGATGAAGGGCAAACTCCATGCGGCATTGGATGCCAGACGCTCTGCGCAGACCTTGATTCTTGCAAGAACGGATGCGATAGCGGTGGAGGGCTTTGAGGCGGCCTTGGACCGAGCTGAGGCTTACTTGGCGTGTGGGGTGGATGCGCTCTTTATCGAAGCCATCAAAACGCCTGAGCACATGAAAGTGGTGTGCGATCGATTTGCCTCACGCGTGCCCTTGTTGGCCAATATGGTGGAAGGCGGGCAAACGCCCATTGAGAGCGCCAAACTCTTGTCCGATCGGGGCTTTAAGTTGGTGATCTTTCCGGGGGGTACGGTCAGGGCATTGATCCACAACATGCAGGCCTACTTCAAGAGCCTTCACACCCATCAAACCACGGAGCCCTTCAGGTCGCAAATGCTCGACTTTGATGGCTTGAACGCGGTCATTGAAACGCCTGAGCTTTTGGCGCTGGGGAAAAAATACGACGCTTGAGGTGCTTCGTGTGCGCGGTTCCTAAGCGTCTCAGTACCTCAATACCTCAGTACCTCAGTACCAAGTGTCCTGATGTCCTGATGTCCTCAGTCCTTGGCGCCCAAACTCAGTGCCCGCGCTCGGGACTTCTCCAGTGCTGCTGAATCCGGTGCGCCGAGCTCCCAGCCCTGGAGGTGTTGGTGCGCAATCGCATAAAGCGCCTCAATCCAGGCCGGTTCGTCATTCAAGCAAGGAATGAAGCCATAGGTCTCGCCGCCGTCTTCCAAGAAAGCGTGGCGCACCTCCATGTTGATCTCCTCCAAGGTCTCCAAGCAATCGCTCGTAAAACCTGGGCAAATCACATCGATGTGTTTGGTGCCTGTTTTGGCCAATTCACGAATGGTGGGCTCGGTGTAGGGCTCAAGCCACTTGGCCTTGCCAAAGCGCGACTGGAAAGTGACTTTGTACTGTGTGGGCTCGAGTCCCAGTCGTTCGGCCAAGAGGCGAGCCGTTTTGTAGCACTCGCAGTGGTAGAGGTCTCCCAGGTGAAGGGTTCTCTCGGGCACACCGTGAAAGCTCATCACCAAAAGAGGGGCTTTGGAGTGGGTGCGCCAATGCGCTTGCACTCGGTTGGCCAAGGCCTCGATGTAGGCCGTGTGGTCATGGTAGTGGTTGATGAAACGGTACTCTGGGATGACACGAGACTTTTGAGACCAGGTGTAAAAGGCGTCAAAAACGCTGGCTGTGGTGGTGCCGGAATATTGAGGATAGGCCGGTAGGACCAAGACCTTGTTCACGCCTTGGGCTTTGAGCTCATCCATGACTTGACCCACTGAGCTTTGTCCATAGCGCATGGCGTAGCGCACGATCACACGCTCTCCTGCTTGGTCAAAGAGCGCTTGAAGGCTCTTTGCTTGTGACTGGGTCCAGACCTTCAAGGGTGAGCCTTCCTCAGTCCAAATGGAGGCGTACTTTTGTGCAGACTTGGCGGGCCTGAAGCGCAAAATGATGCCGTGTAAGATAATGAGCCAAATCCATCTGGGAATTTCAACCACGCGCGGATCGCTCAAGAACTCAGCCAAATAGACCCTCAAGGCTTGGCTGTTGGGTGCTTCGGGCGTGCCCAAGTTGCATAAAATGATCGCGGTCTTGGCCTCTTGACCATGGCGATAAGTGGGTTCAGTTCTGAATCTTAAATTTTGAGTCATACCCTATTTTCTCATCCAATTCATGAATATCCAAAAAATCCGGGCTTTGTCTTTTGATTTAGATGATACTTTGTGGCCCATTGGGCCCACATTGGTCGCGGCAGAAGCCGCACTCACGGCTTGGTTTCGTGAAAACACGCCCAACGCCTTACCGGTCTATCAAAATCAAGCCCTGGTGAGCTCGCTCAGAGAGAGTTTGAAGATCCAATTCAAGGACCAACTTCACGATTTGAGTGCCATCAGAAAGCAGCTCATTCGAGAGGTGCTCCAAAGGGCTGGGGAGCCCACACATGGGGTGGAGGATGCCTTTGAAGTGTTCTTTCAAGCGCGTCAAACGGTTCAGATGTATCCCGATGTGATCCCCGCTTTGGACGCTTTGAAGGATCGATACCCTATGGTGGCTTTGTCCAATGGCAATGCCAACATTGAGCAAGTGGGCTTGGGGGCGTATTTTTCTCACGCCATCAGTGCACAAGATTTTGGCGTGGCCAAGCCCGACCCCAGAATTTTTCAACACACCCTGGCGCGTTTGAATTTGGAGCCAGACGAGCTCTTACACATTGGAGACGATGCGCACACGGACATTTGGGGTGCGAGGGGTCTGGAGATGCCTTGTGTGTGGGTCAACCGTGAGCAACGCACTTGGCCGGGCGAGGGCGAGTGTCCTTGGATGGTCCGAGATTTGGGTGAGTTGGTGGACTTGTTGCGTGATGAGAAGGCTTGAGACGCAGACTTTGCTGTGAACGAGTCCATGGGTGCATGGGGATGGTGGAGCGCATGGCTGCTTCAGTGCCGGTGTTTCAAATGGAGCCCTTGATGGAAAAAAGCTCAAGCGTTCAAGTTCATCAGAGCTCAAGTGTCCAAGAGCATTTGAACGGCATTTAACCCCGAGCGAACAGCGCCCTCAAGCGTTGCGGGATAGGGCCCCTTCACATAGTCCCCACACGCCCATAGGCCTCTTGCGATGAAACCGGGCGGTCTTGGCGTGTGGGCTTCACATGAAAAAGTGGCCCGTTTTTCGACCGTGCAAAAGAGCATCTGTGCATCCACCAGTCCCAGGTGTTTTTGCGCTGTCAATAAAGCATTTTGAATGATCTCTTGACGCTTGAGCGGATCGGCCACACTCACGATCAACGCCCAATGCTGGGCCGCCAAGTCCATTTGTGGAGTCGGGCGCTCGGGCCCATCTGTGGGTGCGCTTTGTGGAGCTTCGAGTTGAACACCAAATTGGGGATGAACACAACGATCGAGTTCGAGGTGTTCGTTAAAGCAGACCACGGCCCGGAGGGCGGTGTTGGCTTGGCGTAAAGCCTTCGGCCCCAAGTGCTTCCTCCTTGCATGGCCTTTGATGTAGACACTGGCAATGGCATTGTGCTTTAAGTTTTTTGCGCATTGCGACCATTCGGGATAGCTCTCTTGGGTGAGCGTGGCCGCTTGCCAAGGGGGCAGTGCCAAGATGCAAGGCCCTTCAGGATCGAGTTGCCGCAAGTCCTCAATCCTTCGCCCCATCTCCACCATGGCCCCTTGGGCCAAAAGCCACTGAACGGCTCTCTCGGGCATGATCTCGCTCAAGGGTCTTTTGGGCAATAAAAAATTGGAGGAGCGGGGAGGGTCCATGAACGCGTCCCGCAAGACCCGAATAAAAACATTTGCACTGGCGCGCTCCAGGGGCGTGTTCATGGCCGATAAACACAAAGGGGAGATGAGGTCTTGGATCACCGAGCGCGAGACCCCTTGAAAGAGTTGCGCCACGGTCGTGTCGCGCGCCAAGTGGGTTGATGAGAGAACAGGGGCTAGTGCACGGTCATGCTCACCGGCATGACCACTGGCCACAAGGTTAGAGCCGAATGGACTTGGGGTTGAAACGCGTGCGCCCATGCCCAGCTGGAGCTGGAGTCCAACGAGCACAGGCTTTAAGAGTTTGAGTTTTTCAAGCGCATCGAAGCGCTGACTCATCAAAACCGATCTTGCCAACTTCAAAGGATAGCGGTCTTCTGGCAAAGCATAGGGCTCTCCACTGGGGTAAGACCACATGAGGTTTTGCTCATCAAAGAGCTCTTGGGGGTCAAGTCCGATCGATTTCATCAACTCAAGCGTTGCCGAATAAGCCCCGAGCAAAGCATGTTGGCCGTTGTCAAATTGAACCCCTTGGTGCATCACGCTCTTGGCGCGTCCACCCGGAGAAGAAGAGGCTTCAATCAGGTGAACCTGAAAGCCGCTTTGGGTGGCTTTGACCGCCGCACTTAGGCCCGCCCAGCCAGCGCCGACAATGGTGAGCCTGGGTTTCATTTGAGGTCTTAATAAAGCCCCAGGGCTTGTACTTTCCAAGCCAGCCAGAGTTTACGAATGGGCGTGAGGGAGACCCTCTGGTTCAGCACGGGAAACTCAGCCCTCTCAATTTCATCCAAAAGCGTTCGGTAAATGCTCGCCATCATGAGACCCGGTTTTTGAGCCCGTTTGTCCACATCTGGCAAGAGTTCAAAGGCTTTTGCGTAGAGCGCTTTGGCCTTTGAGGCTTGGTGAGCCATCAAAGCTTTGAAGCGCTCAGAGTCAATCCTGTTGAGGATTTCATGGGCCTTGACATCGAACTGCTGCAACTCCGAGATGGGCAAGTAAATGCGCCCCCGCATGGCATCCTCACCCACGTCGCGGATGATGTTGGTCAATTGAAAGGCTTGACCCAATTGATGTGCGTAGGCTTGGGTTTGGGCAGACTGCTGACCAAAAATCAAAGCCGAGACCTCCCCGACAACGCCTGCCACCAAGTGGCAATAGCGCTCCAAACTGGCGCGGTCCAAATACCGGGTTTGGGTCAAATCCATCTCGCAGCCCTCGATGATCGACAAGAGATGGTGGCTCTGTATTTGAAACTCATCGCACCAAGGCATGAGGGCTTTTAAAACAGGATGATGAATTTGCCCCTCAAAAGCATCCAAAACGGATTGACGCCACCAAGCCAACTTGGCGGCCGCCACGCCGGGTTCACTCACCTCATCGACCACGTCATCGACTTCGCGGCAAAAGGCGTAAAAGGCCGTGATGCACAAGCGCCTGGGCTTGGGGAGGAAGAGAAATGCGTAATAAAAGCTGCTGCCTGAGGAGGCGGCTTTGTCTTGAACATATTGCTGAGGCGTCATGGTGGTGATTGTGCCATTGACTGAGGGTCTTTTGGGGATGAGAACCCCAGTGAGTGGGGCTTTGGGCGATGGACTTCTAGGCCTTTTGGGGACTTGGCTTTAAGACAGCGAACGCAAGATCATCGATGGAAAATCATACAGCCTGATCACGGGGCGGTGTTCAAAGGTGTTGATTTTTCTGCATTTTTGAAGAATTTTGAGGCCACCTTGGACCACCATTTTCAGCTCCCATGCGGCACGCCCCGGTAAGCGCTCACACAAGGGGGCGCCTTGAATCATAAGCGCATGTGCAAAGCTCAGTTCATACGCCAAATCGGTATCTGGGGGGAGATAAAAACGCCCCCTCGGAATGTCCACACTCAAGTCTTGCCAAAAATTGATCAATTGAAGAGAGGTGCAAATGGCGTCACTCCTTCGGAGCGAATCCGCTTCATGCACACCATACAAGTGTAAAAGCAGTCGCCCAATGGGGTTGGCCGATTTGGAGCAATACCGCAAAAGGGCTTCCTTGCTTTCATAGCGTCTCTCGGCTTGTGTGTACATCACGTCTTGTTCAAACGCCTCGAGCAATGAAAAAAGTGGAGCCGGGGGGAGCCGAAAATCTTCAATGGCTTGGCTTAAATCGAGAAACAAGTCGCGGTAGGGCTCGAGAAGACTTTTAGGGTCCTTGAAACACAGCCGAAGCTGCGCTTTGAAGATGTTGAGATTTTGAAGTCTTTCACTGGCGAGCGCCTCGCCTTCGTCGGCCAAGTCGTCAGCGGTTCTGGCGAAGTGGTAAATGGCCATGATGGGCGCTCGAAGAGCGGGCGGGCAAAGCCAGGAGGCGACGGGGAAGTTTTCATAATGTTTCACCCCTCCATGCTACCAAGCTTATCGTCCTCGTGCCTGAGCTCCGGTGTATTTCTTTCGCTCTGAGGCGAGACCTTTGTTTTGTTTTTTTCGAAGACCTTGAATTCATTGCTCAAGTGCTGGGTTTTGTGGTTTTAAGGTGATTTCTTTTTTCTGCGACATCCTGAGCTCAAGCAGACGAGAAAAAGCACTTAGAATCTATACCCAGGATGCGACTGTGGCGAAATTGGTAGACGCAATAGGTTTAGGTCCTATCGGCAGAAATGCTGTGCTGGTTCGAGTCCAGTCAGTCGCACCACTCAACGGTTCATCACTCAACCACTCACACCTCCCCCCCCTTTTTTTTACACACACTTGCAAAGACCCGCAGGCGATTCGGCCTCTTCGCTCAAGAGGTGCCAATGCTTTGCGTGCTCATGGTTGGATCCATGATGTGCAGTGCTTGGAGTTGCTGGAGGGTTTTCATCTTGATCCACTTACCAGTCCCACACCTTCAGCCCCTTATCGTCAGCCCCTTATCGTCAGCGCGATACCGTCAGCGCGATACCGTCAGCATGACACCCTGATGACAAAAGGTGCTCCTGGTGCATGCACACCAATTGGGTGTTTACACCCTTGTGTAAGAGGGGCTTCTGGGTTTTAATGCATCCATACGGCTCGAGTGCGTTGCCAGTGAACTTCTCTCGATGGGGGGTGTTCCGCTTGCTTTAAACGTTTTAAAAGCATGCTCCATGTCAGCCTCCTTCTCGCGCTCTTGAGTTCATTGGCTCTTCGTTCAGGACGTTCTTTTTTTCGCTTTCACTTAAAGATTCAAGTGCATGGGACGATTTGAACCCACAGAGAAGTGCAAAACTGAAAGCCCCAAAGACTGTAAAAAAATGGAGACTTGGCTTTGTTAAACCATCAAGAGGAATGCAGCTTGCGAAACGCGCCACAGGTCTCCAAAACACTTGGACATGAAGCGCATCTTGCGTCCGAAGAGGACGGCTTTGCTCCCTTTTTGTCTTGGAAGGATTTGGGACTCGCGTCCAGCGCTTTGGCCCTTTTGTCGGGCTGTGGCGGAGCGGGCGTGGATCCGAGTTCGGGACGCGCGCTCACCGACCCCAGTTTGGCCCAGGACAATTTCTCCCTTTTGGCCACAGTTCCCCCCGAGTTGACCAAGAAAAGTTTGCTCAGTGCGTCCCCCACCGTAGGGGCTGCCAGCAACACGACGGATGCCAATGCGTTTTTCGATTGGGCACAAACTCAATACCCCACCTTGTTTCCAAGCGGCTCGACCAATTTGGTCTACAACACCTATTTGTACCGTTATTACCCGAGCACGCAGACCTATTTGGGTGTCAGTGCGCAAGGGGACTCCAGTGGGGATGTGTTTGTGCTCGGGCCCATCAGCGCCAATTCGCTCACACGAGTGGGGTCCTTACAGGGCTTTGCTTGCTTGGTCAATGGAGGGCTTTGCTCTTTGACTGGGGTGAATGCGGCGTCTCGGTTTTTGCATCAAGCCACGCTGGGTTTTACAAGAGATCAGTTGAACGCCTTCACAGCAAGCTCCGTCTCACAGTGGTTGGATGCGCAAACCTCCATGCCCATCACGCAGTCCTACACCGAGATGATGCTCGCCATGGGGTACGACAACGCGGCGAACATCAATAGCACCGCCGGCATGGACAACGTGGTTTGGCGAAAACTCATCACCTCCAACGATGCCTTGAGGCAACGGGTGGTTTTGATGCTGTCGGAGTTGTGCGTGTTGTCTGTTTTGGGGGTGCCCAGCCAGTGGAGACAATTTGGCGTTGCCAAGTATTTGGATATTTTGGAGCAAAATGCATTTGGCAATTACCGCACCTTGCTCGAGCAAATCACCTTGTGCCCTGCAATGGGCTACTACCTCACCTACAAGGGCAACATCAAAGCCAATACGGTGACGGGTAGTCAACCCGATGAGAACTACGCCCGAGAGCTCATGCAGCTCTTTACGATTGGCCTCATCAAGCTCAACAACGACGGCACGCCGCAAATGAGCGCGGGCGTGCCACTTGAGACCTACACGCAAGCCGATGTGAGTGGCTTGGCAAGGGTCTTCACGGGCTGGGATCTGGACACGAGCGGACTCACCAGTCCTTACCCACCAGGGCTGATGCTTCGCCCCATGGTGCAGGTGAGTTCGAGGTACGAGACAGGTGCAAAAACTTTTCTGGGTGTGACGATCCCCTCTGGCAGCTCGGCCACGCAGTCGTTGAAGGTGGCCTTGGACACGGTCTTTAATCACCCCAATTTGCCCCCCTTTTTGGCCAAACAAATGATTCAACGTTTGGTGTGCAGCAACCCCAGCCCCAGTTACGTCAACCGCGTGGCCAATGCGTTCATCAACAACGGCGCCTCGGTGCGAGGCGACTTGAAGGCGGTGATCAAAGCCATTTTGATGGACCCAGAGGCCAGAGACATGAGCTTGATCACGCAAAGCCCCTTTGTGGGCAAAATTCGTGAGCCCGTGGTCCGTTTCTTGAATTGGGCGCGTGCCTTTGGCGCGACCTCCGCTTCCAATGCCTGGGCTGTAGGGGATTTGTCCAGTACCAGTACAGCGCTTGGGCAGTCCCCCTTACGATCTGCCACGGTGTTCAATTTCTTTCGGCCCGGCTACGTGCCGCCCAACACAGCCCTATCCGATGCGGGTCTTTTGGCGCCGGAGTTGCAAATCGTGGATGAGACCTCCGTAGCGGCCTACATCAACTTCATGCAAAGGGTTGTTTCCGGTTCAGGCGTTGGCGACGTCAAGGCCGACTACACCGCCCTTGTTGCCATCGCCAAAGACTCCACAGCCTTGCTCAATGAACTCAACACCTTGCTGTGTGCCCAAGAGCTCAGTGCCGATGTGATGCTGACCATGAAAACGGCCTTGGACACCATCTCGGTCACCACGGCTGCAGGGGTCTTGAATCGAATATATGCCGCCCTGACCCTGGTCATGGCCAGTCCGCAATACATTGTTTTGAAGTGAGGATCAGGATGCATCCCAAAATACAAGTCCTCGAGTCCAATCAATCCAGAAGAAGCTTTTTAAAGACGGGTCTGAGCCTGAGTGTCGCTGGTGCGGCCGCCCCTTTGGCGATGAATTTGGCAGCCCTGTCGGAGGCCGCTGCCGCCTCCTCAAGCTTGGCGAGTGGTGACTACAAAGCCATCGTTTGTGTGTTCATGTACGGGGGCAACGACTACGCCAACACTTTGATTCCCTATGATGCGCCCAGTCACGCGGCTTACAACAGTTTCAGGTCCAATTTGGCCATTGACACGCCCTTTTTGACCGACACGGTCTTGAATCCTTTAACGCCTTTGGCCAACGCCAGGCAATACGCGCTCGCTCCAGAGCTCTCGTCGTGGATGCCGATCTTCAATGCCGGTCAAATGAGTGTGATTTTGAATGTGGGCACTTTGGTGCAGCCGACCACCAAGGCGCAGTACACCAGCGCTTCCGTGCCTTTGCCCCCCAAACTCTTCTCGCACAACGACCAACAGTCTTATTGGCAGTCCAGTTATCCAGAAGGCGCGACCTCGGGTTGGGGCGGGCGCATGGGAGATCTCTTTCAGTCGAGCAACTCGAAGGCCGCTTTCACCTGCATAGGCCTGGGTGGAAACGCGGTTTATCTGACCGGCAAGTACACCTCTCAGTATCAACTGAGCACCTCGGGCTCGGTGCAAATCAATGGCATCAAAAGCACCTTGTTCGGCTCGAGCGCTTGTCAAGCGGCTTTGAACAAATTGATCGTGTCGCCTTCTTCCCACATGCTCGAGCAAGAGTACATCAAAACCACCGCGCGCTCCATCGATGCGCACGACCAAGTGAGCGCAGCGTTGTCACAAATCAATCCCCTGACAACGTCCTTTCCCATCAACAACAGCTTGTCCGATCAACTCCAAGTGGTGGCCAAGCTGATCGCTGCTCGAAACGCACTGGGGGTCAAGCGGCAAGTGTTTTTTGTCTCCTTGGGGGGCTTTGACAACCACACAGGTCTCACCAAATACCATCCCGGTCTCATGCAACTGGTGGGGGATGCCATGTCTTCCTTTTACAAGGCGACAGTGGAGTTGGGTGTGTCTCAACAGGTGACGTCCTTCACGGCATCGGATTTTGGTCGGACCTTGCTCAGCAACAGCGACGGCTCAGACCACGGCTGGGGGAGCATGCATTTTGTGATGGGTGGGGCTGTGAAAGGGCAAAAATATGTAGGCACCCCGCCAGTGATTGCCAATTCTGGGCCTGATGATGTGGGTCAGGGCCGCTTGCTGCCCACCATTGCCGTGGATCAAGTGGCCTCCACGTTGGCCACCTGGTTTGGGGTCTCCGCTTTGGATCAATTGAGCATTTTGCCGAATTTGAAAAACTTTTCGCAAAAAGACCTTGGGTTTTTCACTTAAAGCCCCATTTATCTCTCTATAACGCCTTTCCTTCTTTGGGAAGGGGTGTTTTTGGCGTGCCTAAAAAGCCACGTTGGCTAGGATAGAATCGGGAGATTCGGAACCTGGCGCAAACTTCAAGGTAGCGTTGGCTCAAAAAGTGAGGGTTTGGGCTTGTCTCGCACACAGCTCAAACAGGCCCTTTTTTTGATTCGGTGGGACGAGTCTTTCATTTTTTGAAAGGCCAAGCCCACCGTTGACTGAAAAATAAATGTTCTTGAGGGTTGATCTGGGCAGCTTGCTTGGCTTGTTTTCAAGTCTCGCTGCCTGGTTTTGGTCCTTTAAATTTTGTATCTTAGGGCTGGATTGGCCCTTTCAGGGGCTCGTTGACGGGTCCTTTTAAGTCTTTTTGGAGTAAAAATAAAATGTCAGTCACCATTGAAACTCTTGAGAAATTAGAGAGAAAAGTCACCCTCACACTACCCATTGAAACCATTCAAAAAGAGGTCGACCAGCGTCTCAAGAAATTGTCAAGACAAGTCAAGATTGATGGATTCAGGCCCGGCAAAGTGCCCATGAACATTGTGGCCCAGCGCTATGGCTACTCCGTTCAGTACGAGGTGATGAACGACAAGGTGGGAGAGGCTTTTTCCAAGGTCGCCAATGAAGCCAAGATTCGTGTGGCGGGTGCGCCAAGAATCAGCGAAAAGGAAGAGTCTCCTGAGGGTCAGCTTGCTTTTGACGCTGTTTTTGAAGTTTATCCCGAGGTCAAACTCGGTGATCTCTCCAGCGTAGAGGTTGAGAAATTCCATGCCGAAGTCAATCAAGAAGCGATCGACAAAACCATTGACATCTTGCTCAAGCAAAGACGCACCTTCAATCAAAAAGCCAAAGACGCCCAAGTGGAAGTCAACGACAGAGTGAGCGTGGACTTTGAGGGCAAGGTTGACGGCGAGCCCTTCCAGGGCGGTCAAGCCAGCGACTTCCAATTTGTCGTGGGCGAGGGTCAAATGCTCAAAGAGTTTGAAGAGGCTGTCAAGGGCATGAAGACAGGCGAGAGCAAGACTTTCCCCTTGAGCTTTCCCGCTGACTACCACGGCAAGGATGTGGCTGGTAAAACGGCCGACTTCATGGTGTCGTTGAAGAAAATTGAAACCGCTCAGTTGCCCGAACTCAATGAAGCCTTTGTGAAGTCTTTGGGTGTTGCAACACCCACCGTAGACGGCTTGAAGTCTGACATTGAAAAGAATTTGCAGCGCGAAGTGAAATCTCGCTTGTTGAGCAAAAACAAGCAAGTCGTCTTGGACGCCTTGGTCTCCAAGTCCGAGCTCGATTTGCCCAAGTCCATTGTCCAGTCTGAGCTTGACCGCATGGTTGAGAGAGCCCGTGCGGATTTGAAGCAAAGAGGCATCAAGGACGCTGATAAGGCCCCCATTCCTGAGGACCTCTTCAGGCCCCAAGCGGAGAGCCGTGTTCGTCTAGGTTTGGTGGTTTCGGAGTTGGTGAGCAACAACGATTTGTATGCCAAGCCCGAGCAAATCAAAGAGCACATTGAGCATTTGGCCTCCAGCTATGAAAAGCCCGAAGAGGTGAGCCGTTGGTATTACAGCAATCAACAAAACTTGGCCGAAGTGGAAGCTTTGGTGGTGGAGGAGAATGTGACTCAATTTGTGCTCTCCAAAGTCAAAGTCAAGGAAAAAATCGTCACTTTTGAAGAGTTGATGGGTCAAGCTTAAAAGCGGTAACAGGAACAACACACTCTAGGAAAGAATCCACACATGAGCAACTTAGACATTCAAGCCCTGGGCATGATCCCCATGGTGATCGAGCAATCTGGCCGAGGTGAGAGGTCTTACGACATTTACTCTCGTCTGCTCAAAGAGCGCGTGATCTTCTTGGTGGGCCCTGTCAATGATCAGACGGCCAACTTGGTCGTTGCTCAATTGCTTTTCTTGGAGAGCGAAAATCCTGATAAGGACATTTCCTTTTACATCAACTCGCCCGGTGGCTCTGTCAGTGCTGGCATGGCCATTTATGACACGATGAACTTCATCAAGCCCGATGTCTCCACCCTGTGCATTGGCATGGCGGCCAGCATGGGCGCTTTCCTCTTGGCCGCTGGTGCCAAGGGCAAGAGATTCTCCCTTCCCAACTCCAAAGTGATGATTCATCAGCCTTTGGGGGGTACACAGGGTCAGGCCACTGAGATCGAAATTGCTGCAAGAGAGATTTTGAAGACCCGTGAGCAATTGAACAAGATTTTGGCCGAGCGCACTGGCCAGCCCTTGGAGAAAATTGAACGCGATACTGAGCGAGATTACTACCTCACGGCTGAGGAGTCCAAAGAGTACGGATTGGTCGACCAAGTCATTGCCAAGAGGCCTTAAACCCTGAAAGGTTTGGAGTGGTCTCTAATTTTTTTGTGCCCAGGTCTGGCGCTGTGTCGCGCCTGGGCATCAAAAAATCCCCGTTTCTTTGTGCTTTTTCCTGGCTAGGGCCCCAAGGGGCCCCAACTTTTTAGTTATCATTCGTCAAACCTTTACTTAAAGAATCTTACATGGCCGAGAAAAAAGGCGCTTCAACAGAAAAAACACTCTTTTGCTCGTTTTGTGGCAAAAGCCAGCACGAGGTCAAAAAGCTCATTGCGGGACCTTCTGTTTTTATCTGTGATGAATGCATTGACCTGTGCAATGAAATCATTCGTGACGAATTGCCCAACGCCGCCGTCAGTTTGAAGGGTGAAAAGGGTGAGTTGCCCACACCTCAAGAAATCAAGAACAACTTGGACCAATATGTGATTGGACAAGAGGTTGCCAAGAGATCCTTGTCGGTGGCTGTTTACAACCACTACAAGCGCTTAAAGCACAAAGAAAAGGCCAAAAAGAGCGATGTTGAGCTTAGCAAGAGCAACATTTTGTTGATCGGCCCCACTGGATCGGGTAAAACACTGCTCGCACAGACTTTGGCCAGAATGCTCGATGTGCCCTTTGTGATGGCGGATGCGACAACGCTCACCGAAGCGGGGTATGTGGGCGAGGATGTGGAGAACATCATCCAAAAGCTCTTACAGACCTGCAATTATGAGGTTGAGCGTGCTCAAAGGGGCATCGTCTACATCGATGAGATCGATAAAATCACGCGCAAATCTGACAACCCATCGATCACCAGGGACGTCTCGGGTGAAGGGGTTCAACAAGCTTTGTTGAAGTTGATCGAGGGCACCATGGCCTCTGTGCCCCCACAAGGGGGCAGAAAGCACCCCAATCAAGATTTCGTCCAAGTGGACACGACCAACAT
>CAIZIT010000032.1 GCA_903933115.1 uncultured Burkholderiales bacterium | reverse complement strand
TTCTACAAAAGTGGATGAAGTGAAGAGAATGATCTTGGCGGAAAAGGAGGGATTCGAACCCTCGATACGGCAAAAACCGTATACTGGATTTCGAGTCCAGCGCATTCGACCACTCTGCCACTTTTCCTATCGAGTGACCTGTTTTAGAGAGGTCTGAATCAAACCAAATCCATGTCACCCAAGAATTGACCGCCACGCTCAATTTGGATGTCCCCATATTGCAAGGACCCGGAGACTTTACCTGTTGAGCGGATGATCAAAAGCTCGCGACTGATGACCTTTTGGTTGAGTTGACCATGTACGTCCACCAAATTGGCTGTCGTGTTCCCAGACACTGAACCAGACGGGCCAATGAATACGTCTTGCGCTTCAATGTCGCCCTCGATGTGGCCATCGATTTTGGCTTGATTGGGGGCTTTGATCGAGCCTTGAAACGTGACTCCACGGCCAATAAAAATGCTATTTTTGGAGGTGTTATCGTTCATTTGGTGGACTCAGTTGGTGTTGTAGGTGATGTCAATGATAATTCAAATGCTCAAAATTTTTAAGGGCTTTGGTCAAAAACCCCTTAAATATTGACATGTTGCAAGCCAGATACATCTGAGCTTTGCGCAGGAAAGATCAGGATTCAGGCAACTCAATTTTGACTTCAAGAACTTCCAAGTTGTCTTGTCGCTCAAAGTTCACTTTGATGTCTTTGGGATCAATGGAGACGTACTTGGAGAGAACGGCGACCAATTCGCGCTGCAAGTCAGGCAGATAGTCAGGTGAATTGCTTCTCCCATTGCCTCGCTCATGGGTCAAAATGAACTGAAGTCGCTCTTTGGCCTGGCTTGCGGTCTTTTTTCTTTCGCCGAGTAAAAAGGACAAAATGGACATGAATCATCTACCTCCAAACAAGCGTTTGAGGAGACCTGGCTTTTGAGCCTCGGTGAATTTCATGGGAACGTCTTCCCCAAGGAAGCGAGACACCACGTCTTTGTAGGCATCAGAGACGTCGGTGTTGTTCAAGTGAACCGCTGGCACACCTTGATTGGAAGCTTGCAATACGCTCTCGGACTCGGGGATCACACCAATGAGGGGAATGCGCAAGATGTCCTTGATGTCTTCCAAAGAAAGCATTTGACCTTCTTCAACGCGGCTGGGGTTGTAGCGAGTGATCAAAAGGTGCTCTTTGATGGGATCTGCACCTTGAATGGCGCGGTTGGTTTTGCTGCTGAGCATGCCCAAAATGCGGTCTGAGTCTCTGACGGAGGACACTTCTGGGTTGGTGACCACCAATGCCTCATCGGCATAGTGCATGGCCATCATGGCGCCAGTCTCAATTCCCGCAGGAGAATCGCAAACGATGTAGTCAAACTCCATGTTTTGAAGTTCAAGCAGCACTCGCTCGACCCCATACTGGGTCAAGGATTCTTTGTCACGCGTTTGTGAAGCCGCCAAAACAAAAAGATTGTCACACTGCTTGTCTTTGATGAGGGCTTGGTTCAAGGTGGCTTCGCCGTTGATCACGTTGATCAAGTCATACACCACTCTGCGCTCACAGCCCATGATGAGGTCCAAATTTCTCAGGCCTACATCGAAATCGATCACGGCGGTTTTGAAGCCACGAAGCGCCAAACCGGAGGAAAAACTTGCACTGGTAGTGGTTTTGCCGACTCCACCTTTGCCGGAGGTGACCACAACAATCTTTGCCATAAAAATACGCCTTTTGAACTGAAAGTAACAACAGTAAGTTTAACGGATGACGGGCTCAGTTTGTCCTCATGGGGCAAATAGATTTCACCCCAAACGCTGCATCACCAATTTTTCGCCATCCAGGGAAATTTGAGCGGCTTGGGACTGAACCTCTTTGGGCAGCGGCGTGTCACTCGTGCGGTATGTGCCGGCGATGGAGAGCAACTCTGCTTCCAAGCAAGAGGTGAAGATTCGAGCGCTTGTGTCTCCCTTGGCTCCTGCGATGGCCTTTCCTCTGAGAGGTGCATAAACGTGGATGTGTCCATCGGCCATCACTTCAGCGCCCGGGTTGACCATGGCCAAGATGATCAAGTCTCCCCCTTTGGCGTAGACGTGTTGACCCGATCTGAGCGGTTTGGTCACGACCATGGTTGTGGCATGGGGGGAGGCCGGTGCTTCAAGAACCACTTCTTTGACCACTTCTCGAACGACCTCGACTTCGCGAATTTCCACCTGGGCTGGAGCCAGTGGAGTAGAGAGGAAGCCGTCCACATCGGTGAGCCCAAGCGAGGTACCCAAGGTTTGTAACTGGGGATTTTTCGTTTTCAAGAAAAGGGGGTTCAGGTGGTGTTGTTTGAGAACTTGACAAAGGGTGCTCAAATCCAAGTTTTGTCCATCCTCTAGGTTCAATTGATCCAAGTCGATGAGAGTGGGTGCATTGCCAAAAAAGTCAGGATTGTCTTTGAGTTTTTGTTCCAACTCGACTTGAATGTCCCCCAATTGAACACTTTTGACGATGAAGGAGAGTGCAGAAAGATCTACGTTTTTAATTTCAAATGCAAGAGATTTGGAGCGCATGTATGGGAAGACTGATTCGGATTGGGGAGGGTGTGCTTGAGAAAAACTCAAGCCACAGGTGAAACACTTCAGATGCGATCTTAATTCACTTTTTGCCTTTCACTCCGAGCCTTTACCGCTCAAACTTGGCAGTAACGATAGTTCATTTGTCATGAATTTGCGGTATAAATGAACTCTTCACAGGCGGATGAGAAATGATTCTCTTGGGTTCCATGCCAGTCTTTGGTTGAGTCCCGTACAAAGGTTTCTTTGAGTCAAGATTTTCAGTTAC
>CAIZIT010000031.1 GCA_903933115.1 uncultured Burkholderiales bacterium | reverse complement strand
TCCAATGATCACTTTCCTCCAAACCTGAAGGATCGGTGGTCTCGCTTTTCTGGAGATGGATTTCTCTTGGCGAGGAGAGACACGGCGCCGTCCATTGTGCTTCCGCCTTTTATTGACGAGTTTCACCAGTTGGGTCTTGAGCTGATACAAGCAAAGACTCTTTTTGACAAGACTTGGCCATTCATCACTTCTTGTGTTTCCCAAGAAATTGAAGCTTTGAAGTTGCAAAATGGGCAATTTGGTTTTGCTGATCTTTTGATCAGGCTCGACAGAGCATTGAAGTCTGAGCATGGTCACTTTTTAAAGTCTCAGCTCAGAGAGCAGTTTCCAATCATCATGGTCGATGAGTTTCAAGACACGTCGCCTATTCAGTTTTCAATCTTCAATGAAATCTATAGCGTTGAGCAAAATCAGCCAGAGAGCGGAATTTTCTTGATTGGAGACCCCAAGCAGTCGATTTATTCATTTCGCGGTGCGGATATTCACAGCTATTTGTTGGCCAAGGACGCCACTGAGCCAAGACACTATGTTTTGGGTCGAAATTTTCGGTCCACCCATGCATTGGTGAATGCGGTCAATCATGTTTTTGAATGTGCCGAGCAAAACAGATCTGCTGGGGCCTTTTCCTATCGCAGTGGAGCGGCTGATCCCTTGCCGTTTTTACCCGTTCAAGCTCAAGGCTTGAAGGAGCAACTTTTTTCGGGGAACTCGCCCATGCCTGCCATCACCACGGCATATGCGTTGGAGGTGAGCAATGCAAAAGAAGTTAGGCGATCTTTTGCCAACTGTTGTGCAGAGCAATTGGTGGCGTGGTTGAACGATGAGCGTGTGTGCTTCAAAAGCCGGGACCTCTCTGGTTCGTTGGAGTCACAAGTACGCAGGCTCAAGCCAGCAGACATTGCCATTTTGGTCAGGACCGGTGCTGAAGCACAGTTGGTCAGGTACGCCTTGAGCCAAAGAGGGGTAGCCAGTGTTTACTTGTCTGACAAAGACTCCGTTTTAAAGAGCGATGAGGCTAGAGATTTGGCCTATTGGATGCGCGCAGTTTTGTCGCCCATGGATGCCTTGAAAGTCAAGACCGCCTTGGCACTGCCCATGTTGTACCTGACTGAGCTGGAGTTGCAGGCATTGAGTGAAGAGGGTCATTTGTTTGATCGCTATTCAAGTTCTATTCAAGAACTCTCAGTGGTGTGGCATGAGCACGGTATTTTGGCCATGATTCGCAAAACGCTCGCGCTCTTTAATTTGCCCGCCAAATGGTTGGCGCATTCTGAGGGTCAACGAAAACTCACCAATATTTTGCAGTTGTCGGAAATCTTGCAATCACAAAGTGTCAAAGTCCACGCTCAGAAGGGATTACTCGATTGGCTCATTCATGCCATGACGGAGGACAGTTCTGATGGCGAAGAGCACATATTGAGATTGGAGAGCGATGCGCAATTGGTCAAAATTGTGACCATTCACAAAAGCAAGGGTCTTGAATTCAATGTGGTCATGCTGCCATTTGCCACCACATTCAACTCTAAAGTTAAAAGTGAAGATTCGACTGAAGAAGCTGAGCCTTCCCCAACCGATGAGCATTCACCAAGTGCAGCCAAAGCGCCATGGATGGAAGAATCCTCTAGAGAGAACATAAGACTTCTCTATGTGGCTCTCACAAGGGCAAAGCATGCACTTTGGCTTGGGTTTTCAAGGATGAGCCCCAAACCCAAGAGCGCTTGCTTGACACATTTGAGCGCCTTGGGCACTTTGATGACCAACGCTGAACCCCCTGGGGACGAGTTGCAGTGGATGACTTTACTGGAACGGTTTTTGGGCCAGGAGGAGATGTGTTTGGTCGAGTCCTCAGCTTTGAGTCAATCCTTCAATTGGATGAAACGAAGAGCGGACGAATCCAGCATTCAAGAGCCTTTGGCTTTCAAGGGAAGAATTGACCGTGATTACAAATTTTCCAGCTTTTCATCTCTGTTGAGAACCGATTCACAGGGCGCTGACCCCTGGAGCCTTGACTTGTCTACTCCTGCGGAAGATGAGCCCATGGTTCTCGCTTTTGAGGAGTCAAGCGTTGGGGTGAGTCTTGATGGCTCCAGTGCAGCATTCAAAAGCAGTTTGACCCTTTCCAATCGACTTCAATCAGCACATTCATGTTTGGCCTTTGCAGGGGGCATTGACGTTGGTAATTTTGTTCATGAAATTTTGAGATGGTCTCTTTTTGAGGGACGTGGTTATTTAAGAACATCTGCTTTTCACACTCGACTCATGGATCGAATTGAGACCTTGTTGCCGCAAAAATTGAGGCAACAAGAAGCATTGATTTCCAACTCTCGAGAATTGACAACGGAGTATTTTTCTCCCAGCGAGAGCTTTTGGCTCAACAAGTCGAGCATGTGCAAGTTGGTTTTCAAATGGATCGGTCAAATTTTGTACTCACCTCTTGAACCGTTGGGGGTGAGCTTGTCAGACTTGGAGGGGAGGTTGACCGAGGCTGAGTTTTGGATGACATGTGAACGATTCAAACCTGAGCAATTTGAAGCGATTGTCGCGCAGATGTTTTTGCCTGGTCGTGCCCGAAAGACCGTCCGCGCTTCCCATTGGCATGGGATGCTGATGGGATTTGCGGATGTGATGTTTGAGTGCAAAGGTAAATATTACGTGCTTGACTACAAGACCAATACACTGGGTCTTGAGTTGAAGGATTATGAGCTTGCTGCACTTCAAAGGGATGTGCTTGAGAACCGGTATGACTTGCAAGCAGCCATATATTTGTTGGCACTTCATCGATTGTTGAAGTCCAGGCTTTCTAATGCTTACGATCCCGAAGTTCATCTCGGCGGTGCTTACGTCTGGTATGTGCGAGGTTTGAGTGCCAAAGGGCAGGGCTTGTGCCTGATCAAACCCCCTTCGAAGCTGATCTTGGACTTGGAGAGTGCCTTGGCAGGTCAATGGCCAAACCCTTCAAGTTTGGTGTTCCCATCCTCCAGCATGGACTCGCATGGTGAAGCCGCCCAGGAAGGTCATTTCGGGCTCAATCAAGCAGGGGACCATGCATGAGTATCTTTTGGCCAAAGGATGAAAAGGATGAAAAGGATGAAAAGGGTCAGTTGAAGGGTGTTGCATTGAGTAAGTCGCATCCCTTGGTGGCCTCCTTGATGGATGTTGTTGAATGGGGTGTTAAAGATGGGCACCTTCGCCAATTGGATTGGGCTTTGGTTCGATTTTTTTGTGGTCTTCAAATTCACCTGAATGAAGCGCAATTGTTTCCTCTTTTGTGGTTGATCGCCGTCATGTCTCAGTATCAAGCCCAGGGTCATACTTGTGTGTCATTGCGCTCGATCCTTGCCAAGGAGACCGACCTTTTCAGGGCTCATCAAGTTCAAAAGAGTGATTTTTTACGATTGCATTATGTACAACTCAGCGAGCATTTACCCAAAAATTTAGATCAATGGATGGATATTTTTTCCGTTTCAGATTTGGTTAAAAATTTTAAAGAATTGCCTTCGCTTGATCATGTCCGAGATGCGGATGACAATGTTCCAAATACTTTGATTTCTCAATCGCCGCAGACCATGGTCATCATGACTGTTGAGCGTGACGTATTGGTTTATTTCAGGCGTCAGTGGATGGCTGAAGACTTCATAGCACGTGCTTTGTATGAAAAGTCGAGGATTGATTTTCAAGTCGACGAAGAGCAGCTGAAAGTGTTGTTGAATTTGCTTTTTGAAGCGCCTGATGAGGGTTCCTTCTCCTCTTCCTCCAACTCAAGTCCCAATCCCCTCCTCAGCAAAGGTGTGGAAATCGATTGGCAAAAAATAGCTTGTGCTTTGTCTGTCAAGTCCCCTTTGAGCGTGATCACTGGTGGCCCCGGCACGGGGAAAACTTACACGGTATCTCGTTTAATTGCGCTGGCAAGTTTGATTCAAGGACAGGAGCGCCCGCTCAGAATGGCCTTGGCTGCCCCAACAGGCAAGGCTGCTTCAAGGTTGTATCGCTCCATTGAGAGTTCACTCCTCACTTTGTCGGATCGGTTGAGGGGTCGACTTGATACGAGCGCACTTTTAAAGCGCATTGGTGCTGCCAAAACGCTCCACACATTGCTGGGCTATCAAATGCGCGAAAGGCGTTTTCGTTACTCCGAGAGCAAGAAGCTGCCCTTGGATTTATTGGTCTTGGACGAGGCGTCAATGATCGATGCAGAACTCATGTGCTCACTGCTCAGAGCTCTCTCGCCGCAAACCACTTTGATCTTGCTTGGTGACAAAGATCAATTGTCCTCTGTCGAGGCAGGGTCCATTTTGGCCGAACTCAGTGGGCATGTTCATCCGTCTAGACTTGCTCAATTGGGGGATTTTTATCAAGGCAAACAAGTGGAGTATTTGTGCCGAGTCACGGGCTTGAGTGTCGAAGAGCAAACGCCCTTGAAGCCTCCACCCCCTTCGACATTCAACAATTGGGTCATGCTCAATAAAAGCCGGCGATTTGAGGGGTACATCGCTGAATTGGCCCAGGCCATCAATTGGGGTGACCAAGAAGGTGTGAGCCGGGTATTGATCAAAGGTGCAGCGAGCGATATGCGTTGTATCAGCAGCGAAAAAATGGAGCCCTTGCTCGAGGTGTGTTTGGGTCAACCCTCCTCATTCCTAGCCAAGGGTCAAAGTGCCGATTTGTTTGCCGATGAAGCAAAGCCGAATTTTTTAACCTATTTAAGCATCTTGAAGGCCAAGGGTGCTTTGAGTTCAACTCTCAACCCCTCATCATTGGAGCCCGTCGAGACTTGGATTGGGGATGCTTTGTTGGAGTTTGAGCGCTTTCGAGTGCTTTGTGCCATCAACGAGGGCCCACTGGGTTCAGTCGCCATCAATCAAGCGATTGAGAGACGCTTACAAAAAGAGGGTTGGATACAAACTCATGGGGAGTGGTACAGCGGTCGAGCAATCATGCTCACCAGGAATCAGCACGACTTGGGTCTCTCCAATGGTGATGTGGGCTTGGTTGTTCGAGATCCACCCAGCAAGGTCGATGCGACTGCGCGTTCTTACAGAGCTTACTTTTTGGCGGGTTCAGGATTTCAATCGGTCTCCGTCAATCGTTTGTTGTCTGTTCAAACGGCTTATGCCATGAGTATCCATAAAGCACAGGGCTCAGAGTACCAACACGCTTTGGTGGTTTTACAAGATCATGCCGAACGCTCACTCACTCGGGAGTTGCTCTACACCGGAGTTACCCGAGCTAAAAAGTACTTGACCCTCTTTCAAGCGAAGCCAGGATTGATCGAGCAAGCGGTCACCTTGCGGTCCAAGCGAACCAGTGGATTATCCAGTCGGCTTCAACAATTGGCTGATCAGCCCGATGAAGAATCGCTGTCATGACTGGGAGTCATTGCTTCTTGGCGTGCAATCGGGTGCTGACTTTGTTAAACTCCTTGGCATGCAAAACAACTCCAACTCCACACCCTCCTTTGGCCTTGTCATCGTAGGCGATGAAATCATGTCTGGTAAAAGAGCAGACAAACACATGAGCAAGGTGATTGAACTCTTGTCCATGCGTGGTCTGCAATTGGATTACGCTGATTATGTGGGGGACGATCCCCAAAAGATCACTCAAACGCTCAAGCGCGCCTTTGACAGTGGGGACATCGTTTTTTCATGCGGTGGGATTGGGGCTACACCAGATGACCACACTCGCCAGTGTGCCGCAGCAGCATTGGGAACGGAGTTGGTGTTGCACCCCCAAGCAGAGATTCTCATTCGTCAACGCATCATGGACCAGGCCAAGGAAAATGGTCAAGCTTATGAGCCGGATCACCCCAATCATGTCCATCGGCTCAACATGGGCATGTTCCCTGTGGGTGCCAACATCATTCCCAATCCTTACAACAAAATTCCTGGTTTTCAGTGCAAGAGCACCAATGCGGCCTTGCTCAACTCTCATCCTTGGGCCTCTGTTTATTTTTTACCCGGATTTCCCGTCATGGCTTGGCCCATGATCGAGTGGGTCTTGGATGAGTACTGCAGTCCTTGGTTCAAGAAGGCCGCTTGGGTGGAGAGGTCTGTCATTGTGTATGGGGCGATGGAGGCCGCACTGACACCCATCATGATCAAGCTCGAAGCCCTGTTCCAAGGGGTGAAGGTCTTCAGTTTGCCAAGCGTCGATCATCCAGAGCATGGCAGACACATTGAGCTTGGCGTCAAGGGCCATCCCGAGGTGGCCGATCAAGCCTACCAAGTCCTTTTGAAAGAGCTGCATGATTTTGGTGCGCCTATAGGCCCAGAATTGGTGCGCTGAAGGTTTTTCGGTCCCTTTGAGTTTACTTATGCACTATAATGGTGCTTAATGAAGGTGCATTTCTGACTGTTTGAGTGCTTTAGAGTGGAGTTTTGTGATTCTGTTTGCCAATAAGGCAATTACAATCATCATGTTTTGAGTGTTTGATGATTGTGAACGCCTTGGGGTGGCACATTTTCTGCTCATAGAAACAAGACCTTTTTCCAAACCAACCGTAATTTCAGGAGAAACTGATGGCAAAGACCGTCGCAGATGTAATGAAGCAAGTCAAAGACAACGAAGTCAAATTCGTTGATTTCCGCTTCACAGATACCCGTGGTAAAGAGCAGCACGTGAGCGTGCCCATTTCTGCCTTTGATGAAGGCAAGTTTACCGACGGCCACGCTTTTGATGGCTCTTCCATTGCTGGTTGGAAGGGTATTGAAGCATCCGACATGTTGTTGATGCCCGATGCCAATACCGCTTTTATCGATCCTTTCTTCCAAGAGCCCACTTTGGTGTTGTCTTGTGACGTGTTGGAGCCAGGGGACGGCAAGTCTTATGACCGTGACCCACGTTCCATTGCCAAGAGAGCAGAAGCCTATTTGAAGGCCAGCGGCATTGGTGACACAGCTTACTTTGGACCTGAGCCCGAATTCTTCATTTTTGATGATGTGCGTTGGGGCAATGAAATGTCCGGCTCTTTCTTCCATGTCGATGAATACGAAGCACCATGGAATTCAGGCAAGCAAATCGAAGGTGGCAACAAAGGCCATCGTCCCACCGTGAAGGGCGGTTACTTTCCCGTGCCACCAGTTGACAGCACCCAAGACATGCGCGCTGAGATGGTCTCCATTCTCGAAGAGATTGGTATCCCCGTTGAAGTGTTCCACCACGAAGTGGCTGGTGCGGGTCAAAACGAGATCGGTACCAAGTTCTCAACTTTGGTTGAGAGAGCTGACTGGACTCAAAAACTGAAATACATCGTTTGGAATGTGGCCCATGCTTATGGCAAAACAGCCACTTTCATGCCCAAGCCCATCGTTGGCGACAACGGCTCAGGCATGCACGTTCACCAATCCATTTGGAAAGACGGCAAGAACTTGTTCGCAGGTTCAGGCTACGCTGGTTTGAGCGACACCGCTCTTTACTACATCGGTGGTGTGATCAAGCACGCAAGAGCATTGAACGCGATCACCAACCCCACAACCAACAGCTACAAGCGTTTGGTTCCAGGTTTTGAGGCGCCAGTGAAGTTGGCTTACTCCAGCCGTAACCGCTCAGCTTCTATTCGTATTCCTTTTGTCGCCAGCGACAAAGGCCGTCGTATCGAGGCCCGTTTCCCTGATCCCATGTCCAACCCCTACCTTTGCTTCTCTGCATTGATGATGGCGGGTCTTGATGGCATCGAGAACAAGATTCATCCCGGCGAGGCTGCAACAAAAGACTTGTACCATTTGCCCCCAGAGGAAGATGCATTGGTCCCAACCGTATGCCACAGCTTGGATCAAGCTTTGGAGTATTTGGACAAAGACCGTGCTTTCTTGACCAAGGGCGGCGTGTTCACTGACAGCATGATTGATGCGTACATTGAGCTCAAAATGGGCGAAGTCACACGTTTCCGTCAAGCCACCCACCCCATTGAATACGACATGTATTACTCACTGTAATATCTGATCGTCCTCAAAAGAAGAGGGTTAAAAAGGGGACTCAACAGCAGTCCCCTTTTTTGTGCCCAGATCAAAAGTGAGTTGTTTTTTTTGCTCCATCAAATACACTCCCATCGATCGATGAAGCCATGCATTTTCAGGTCGTTTTATCATTCAGAGGTTGAACCATGCCAGATACAAAGACGCCAGCCAGTGATGTCGAATCCCCACTCAAGAGCAGTGCTTTGGATGTTTTGGATTTGCTGGCAACCTTGGTCCTCTTGGTCAGCGCCAAGGGGGAAATCTTATTTGCCAATTCTGCAACGCAAGAGATTTTGGGCTTGCCTAGAAAGTCGATCCAAGGCAATTTGCTGAGTGACTATTTTGTCGAATACAAAACCATCATCACAAGCATTACCGCAGCTCAAAAGGAGCATTTTTCAGCCCTGAGGTTTGACGCCACCCTCAAGCGCATCGGGGCGGAGAACATGCCCGTCCATGTGATTTTGGCCTCTGCGGGCTCTAACGGTCAAGTTTTTGTGGAGTTGCTGCCCTTGGAGCAACAAGCCAAACAAGAGCGAGAAGAAAGAATCATGGATCAGGCTTTGGCCAACAAAGAGCTCATTCGAAACTTGGCTCACGAGATCAAGAATCCCTTGGGTGGTATTCGAGGGGCTGCACAGTTGCTCCAAATGGAGATTGAATCCAAAGATTTGGTGGACTACACGCAAGTCATCATCCGTGAGGCCGATCGCCTCCAAACCTTGGTGGACAGGCTCTTGGCGCCACATCGCAAGCCACACACGGTCAGGGAGGTCAACATCCATGAGGTCTGTGAGCGTGTCAGGTCCTTGATCTTGGCTGAGTTTCCAAAGGGTTTGAAAGTGAGAAGAGATTACGACACGTCGATTCCTTTCATTCAAGGTGATGTGGAGCAACTGATCCAAGCGGTTTTGAATGTCACGCACAATGCTGCACAAGCTCTTGCGGGGCGAATTGCAGTGGGCGATGCACAAATCACCTTCAAGACAAGAATTGCAAGGCAAGTGACACTGACCAAACAACGCCATAAATTGGCATTGGAATTGCATGTGATAGACAACGGTCCTGGCGTGCCAGAAGAGATCAAAGACAGGCTTTTTTCACCCTTGGTATCAGGTCGTGAGGGAGGCTCAGGTCTTGGTTTGAATTTGGCTCAAACATTCATTCAGCAGCATCATGGTCTGATTGAGTTTGAAAGTGTGCCAGGGCGAACGGATTTTAAAATTTTGATCCCATTGAAATGATCAAGATGAAGTGTCCAAACAGTCAATCTTAAGGTGTGATAACAATGAATCCGATTTGGATCGTAGACGATGACCAGTCCATCCGTTTTGTACTGGAGAGAGCCTTGTTGCGTGAGGAGATTCCCACGCGCAGCTTTACGAATCCAAGGGATGTCTTGAAAGCACTTGGCGACATCAGCCCTCAAGAGTACCCTCAAGTCTTGCTCAGTGACATCAGGATGCCTGGTGGTTCAGGGCTGGAGTTGCTCTCCGAAATCAAGCTCCATCATCCTGCGATTTCAGTCATCATCATGACTGCATTTTCTGATTTGGACAGTGCGGTGTCCTCCTTTCAAGGCGGGGCATTTGAGTATTTACCCAAGCCCTTTGATGTGCCCAAAGCGGTTGAATTGGTCAAACGTGCTTTGGAAGAGGTCAATGCAAAGAGTGTTGGCGTCTCATCACCTCAAGAGACGCCGGAGATGCTGGGTCAAGCTCCTGCGATGCAAGATGTTTTCAGGGTCATTGGTCGCTTGAGTCACAGCAATGTCACCGTACTGATCACAGGTGAGTCCGGTTCTGGCAAGGAGTTGGTGGCCAGAGCGCTGCACAAACATTCACAGCGCTCGAGTGGCACCTTTGTGGCCATCAATACGGCTGCTATCCCAAAGGACTTGTTGGAGAGTGAACTTTTTGGTCATGAGAGGGGTGCATTCACAGGTGCACAAACCATGCGAAGAGGGCGCTTTGAACAGGCGGAGGGAGGGACCTTATTCCTCGATGAAATTGGTGACATGCCTTTTGATTTGCAAACTCGCTTGCTTCGCGTGTTGAGCGATGGAAACTTCTACCGAGTCGGTGGACACACCAGCATCAAAGCCAATGTTCGAGTGATCGCTGCAACCCATCAAGACCTTGAGCAGCGTGTAAAGGACGGAGCGTTCAGAGAAGATTTGTTTCATCGCTTGAATGTGATTCGTCTAAGACTCCCTGCACTCAGAGAGCGCAAAGAGGACATTCCAGTTCTAACGCACTTCTTTTTGAAGCAAAGTGCAGTTCAACTGGGTGTAGAGCCCAAGAGAATTTCTGCCTCAGCGGTCTCCATTTTGACGGAGTTTCCTTTCCCTGGTAATGTTCGTCAATTGGAAAATATATGCCACTGGTTAAGCGTGATGACGCCCAGTCAGGTGATCGAGCCCAAGGACTTGCCCCCAGAGGTTTTGGAGTTTTATGGGCAACAAAAGGGTGCTGTGCATTCTCAACAGGGCACCCCTGCTCTTTCTTATCCTGTAGCGGATGGGATCACTTTGAGTGAGCACTTGCAAACGCAAAAAGCCCATTCATCCGTCTCTCCCAATGCTCCAGTGGACTACCCAAGCGATGAGTCAAGGGCGATGAATTCCGCTGCCGCTTCATTGAGTTCGCCGAAAGTGTCCTTCGCGGCTCAGGATATTCATGAATACAATGGCTTTGAGGGGGGGCAGGTTCACACCACTTGGGAGCATGCTTTGGAATTGGAGGCCAACGCTTTGCTGTCCTCCGGGCAAAGTGATGTTTGGGATGTTTTGAGCCGAAAATTTGAAGCCAAATTGATTCAGACCGCCTTGAGCAACACCAAGGGCAGAAGAATTGAGGCGGCACTGAAGCTTGGGATTGGTCGCAATACCATCACCAGAAAAATTCAAGAGTTGGGTCTAGAAGACTGAAGCCCTCTCTTTGGGGCAAAGCGGCTTTTGGGAGGCCGCTTTGCTCCAGATCTGTCGCCCAGTGCGGCCCTCAGATGCAGCAAAGCGGATTCATTGCGGCTGTCCTCTAGAGCGCACCCCTTCAAAATTCAACGTTTGATTTTGACCCAAACCGGCGCGTGATCGCTCGGGCGCTCCTTCTTTCTGGGTTCTTTGTCGATTTCACAACCCAGCACATCGTTTTTGAGCGAATCACTCAGTAAGATGTGGTCAATTCGAAGACCTTTGTTTCTCCTGAAGGCCGCCTCACGGTAATCCCACCATGAGAATTTTTTCTCTTCTGGGTGAATTTGCCTGAAGGCATCAAAAAGTCCCAAATCGATTAAATTTTTAAAGTGGGCACGTTCCTCTAGAGTGCAGTGAATGGTCCCGGCCAATTCCACAGGATCCCAAACATCCAAGTCATCCCAAGTGATGTTGTAGTCCCCCATCAGAGCGATCGGTGAGGGTTGCTCACTCAAGGACTTGACCCACTGTGTCAGGGCTTCGAGCCAGCGCATTTTGTAAGCGAATTTATCGCTCTCGGGAGACTGCCCATTGGGGAAGTAGGCGCCAATGACTTGCACGCCCAAGACCTGAGCACTGATCACACGAGCCATCTCATCTTCAAAGCCTGGGATGTTCTTTTGCACCCCAGTCATTGGATGACGCGAGATGATGGCCACACCGTTGTAGGTCTTTTGGCCAAAATAGGCGACCTCATAGCCTTTGTCGATGAAGGCTTGAGCGGGAAACTTGTCATCGGTGAGCTTGGTTTCTTGCAAAACCAAAACATCAATGGCTTCCTCAACCGTATGGCTCTCTAGCCAATCGAGCACGTGAGGCAACCTCACGTTCAAAGAGTTGACGTTCCAAGTGGCAAGTTTCAAGGCTGGAGTGCTCACTCAGATGTGCATGGCCGCCAAGCCACCCAAAATCAAGCCCACACCGCCCATCACCATCATGGCCTTTTGGAGCCATGTTTTGCGAGTCAATAAAGCAATGGCCGCCAAGGCAATGGAGATTTGAAGCGCAGTCGTTGCCTGTGCCCAGCGATGGTGTTGGTGCATTTCTTCATCTGACTTTTCATCCCACTCGGCGCTTTCGTGCTCGAGGTGCTCAGCATTTTTCTTGATTTCTGCTTTTTCTGATTTGTAGCGTTGAATTTCTTCCAAGTAAAAGTCTTTTTTAGCCGGGGCAATGTCCATGGCCAATTCACTCAAGTTTTGCTTGCTGCTCTTGGCTTGGTAGTAGTTCCACTGGTTGGAGGCTTCGGTCTTTTTGATGGCTGCATTGTTTTTATAAAGACCCGCGTTGGCCTGAGTGGCGCCACCCATGTAGCCAAAAATCGCACCCACTGTGGCAATGATCGCCGTGTACATGGCGATCTGGCTGGTCATGGATTTTGAGCTGCCGTGCTCTGCAGCATGCTCCAACTCGTGATCGTGTGGGCCGTGTACTTCAAATCCTTCTTCCATGTTCTCGTCCTTTAAAAGCGGTTGAATGTCAAAAACCTAAATGGCACACCCTTGGAAGAGATGTGCTCCTCGCGGTGGATTTCTCTCCACTCTTGTCCTAGCGTTGGCGCGAATGCATCTCCTGCAACGTCCAAATCAATTTGCGTCATCTCCACCGTTTGGGCATGAGGGAGGGTTTGAGCGTAAATTTGCTCGCCACCAATGACCCAAATGGCAGGTACGGATGATAGCGTCTCTTTTGAAGTTGGAGGATGACGCTGCTCGTGAAAAGCTTTGGCCATTTCCAGTGAGTGAACTGTGACTGCGCCCGGAGCAACCCAATCGGTTTGTCTGGTGAGCACCAAGTTCAATCGGTTCGGTAAAGGTTTAAATGCTGCGGGCAAGGAGTCCCAAGTCTTGCGGCCCATCAAAACCGTTTGCCCTGAGGTGAGTTTTTTAAAGTGGGCCAAATCCTCTGGCAAATGCCAAGGCAATTGGTTGCTCATGCCGATCACACCTTTTTTGGCGCAGGCGAAAATCAAATGAAGGGGTGTCGTCACAGGGCGTTGTCCTCTTAAACCGCAACGGGCGCTTTGATGGCGCCGTGACACTCATAATTCAAAACCTCAAAGTCCTCGTATTCATAATCAAAAATTGAGGCGGGCTTTCGCTTGATGTTCAGTTGTGGGTAGGCAAAGGGTTGTCTGGAGAGTTGCAACTCTACTTGTTCAAAATGGTTGGTGTAAATATGACAGTCTCCACCGGTCCAAATGAAATCACCCACGTCCAAATCGCACTGTTGAGCCACCATGTGGGTCAACAGTGCATAACTGGCGATGTTGAAAGGCACGCCCAAAAAGATATCTGCACTCCTTTGGTACAGTTGGCAACTCAGTCGCGCTTTGGGGTGCTCTTGACTGGAGGGGCTCACGTAGAACTGAAAAAATGCATGACAAGGCATCAGGGCCATTTTGGACAAATCAGCCACATTCCAAGCGCTCACAATGATGCGTCTTGAATCGGGGTTGCTTTTGAGGGTCTCAATGACTTGGGCAATTTGGTCAATGTGTTCTCCACTTGCAGTGGGCCAGCTGCGCCACTGCACACCGTAAACGGGGCCCAGGTCGCCATCTGCCTTGGCCCACTCATCCCAAATGCTCACGCCTCTTTCTTTGAGCCAATTGTTGTTGCTCGAGCCTGTCAAGAACCATAAAAGCTCTTGAATGATCGAGCGCAGGTGAACCTTTTTGGTGGTGACCAGGGGAAAGCCTGCGTTCAAATCGAACCGCATTTGATGCCCAAAAACACTGCGCGTGCCCGTGCCTGTGCGATCTTCCTTGTGTACACCATTGGTGTAGACATGGCGCATGAAGTCTTCATATTGACTGGGGTGGGGGGGCTTAGAGTTCATGAGAAAAAAAGATGTATGGAATGTAAAAAGAGGACTGTTGACAATCAATGGGGGTCAGAGGATTTCAGGCATGGGTCTTGGTGATGTGGTGAGGGCGTTGTCCATTGATTCAGTCTTTTGTAACGGTGCCTCTTGATCAGTCGATCAAGACCACTCGGTTGGGGTTCATGGTGTTGAGTGGATCCAAGCTCACTTTAATTTGACGCATGAGTTTTAAGGCGATGGGGTCTTTGTATTTCGGTAAGGTGTTGACTTTGAGGCTTCCAATGCCGTGCTCAGCGGAAATGGAACCCAGGAATTGCTTGACTTGTTGATAGACCAATGCATTGACGGCTTCTTCGTATTGCGTCAAAAAGGTCTGTGCCTTCATGTCAGGGGGGGCTTGAACGTTGTAGTGGAGATTGCCATCACCAAGGTGACCAAAGTTCACCAGTTGAACACCGGGCACCAAGTCGCGCAGCGCTTGGTCGGTCAACTTCACAAACTCAGGAATGCTCGAAACGGGCAAAGAAATGTCGTTCTTGATGTTCAGGCCCTCCATCGCCTGCGCCAAGGTGATGCTTTCCCGGATGTGCCACAAATGTTTTGCTTTTTGAAGATTGTCTGCAATGATGGCGTTTTTGGCCAAATTGCGCTCCATGGCTTCAGACAACAGTCTCTCGAGTTGCTCGCTCGCATGCGCCTCGGACTCGCTGTCCGAGAGCTCCAAGAGCACGCACCAAGCAGACTCGGGGAAGGGACATGCCAGTTGCGGCATGTGTTTACTGACCAAGGACATGGAGAATTGATTCATCACCTCAAAGCCCGTCAATTGAGCACTGAGCGCTTGATGGGCTTGGGCCAACAATTGCACGCAATCGGCCAATTCGTCCACTGCCACAAAGGCGGTCAAGGAGGCCTTGGGCTTGGGGTAAAGCTTCATCGAGGCTCGGGTGATGATGCCCAAAGTGCCTTCTGCACCGATGAAGAGGTTTTTCAAATCGTAGCCGGTGTTGTCTTTTCTAAGACCACTGAGTCCTGAGTAAATCTCTCCACTCGCACTCACCACCTC
>CAIZIT010000030.1 GCA_903933115.1 uncultured Burkholderiales bacterium | reverse complement strand
GAGAATGTCCGTGATCGTGAGAATGTCCGTGATCGTGAGAATGTCCGTGATCGTGAGAATGTCCGTGATCGTGAGAATGTCCGTGGTGATGAATAGGTCCTCCACCAACGCCAGGCTTTATCCGTTGGTCGTGCGCTTGTTGGTAATGAAGCCTCAAGAGATCAATGCCATAGTCACCCCCATTGGGTGTTCTGACAATGGTGTGAATATGAAACTTTGCAGGCAATGCGTTGGTTAAAAACACCCCTGAATGATGGTCGAATTCAATCAAGACGACTGGACTGTGTATCTTGTAATAAAAGGTGTCGTTGTCTCCTGTGCCCCCAATCCAAGAGAAATAAGTGTCACTCAAGTGTTGCTCAACTTGATCAAGACGTGCCTTTTGTGGGCCAGCAGGAAGGGGCTGAAGATAGGTTTCAATCAGTCGCAACAAATGAAGCCTTTGGGAAGCTGTTAGGTCTTTGCCAGCAATTCCCTCATAAGGGATCACGCGATTGTCTTGAAGTGCGCCCGTCAGGTGAAGCTGATCGGCTTTGTGGCGCCTGCCTTCTGGTAAATCGCCACCAACAGAGGAGTGGTAGAGAATGGCCTGAGCTTTTTGATGTGTACTCATGGATTGCATGAACGACAAGCCTTTGAGCTCCTCATCTTCAAACAAACGAATGCCCTTGTTCGGGCCGACATCGATATGGGTAGGCTCTGCGCCCATGAAGGTAGGAGAGAGCACCATTTGGTCGCCAATAACCAGGCAATTGAGTGCCAAATGGTGCCCCATCAATTGCCAACCCCAGGGTTGAACAGGTGAAGGTTCTCCAAAAAGTGTGAAATTGAAACTCCACTCACCAAGCACTTTGGTGTTGCCTGTGAGTTCACCCAGAAAGTGATTGACTTTCATCACATCTCTGGTTTTATTGAAACCTTGGGCGCTCAAGCTTGCGGAAATCAGCTTCAAGATCAATGCTTTAATCTTCTCCTCGACTTCCTCAAGTCTTAGTCCATAACGGTAGATGTACATCTCCGTGTTGTTCCATCTTCTCCACTCACGCGCGTCAACTGGAAGACACAGCGCTCTTTTTTGGTCTGAATTCAAATGTGCGAGAAGCGTATGTGCAGCTTGAAGCATCCCAATGATTGGAGCGCCCTCGGATTGCTTTTTAAAGAGGCCTTGAACCGCTTGCCCGTCGGTTGTGATGCCTTTAAAGGGCTCTGCGTAAAGCTTTTCCCAAGGTTTGAAAAGCAACTCTTGAGGGATGGGGTTGGCCAAACCTGCATCCCCGTGTTGGTAAGCATCTCGGCCCTGAAATGCGGCAACCCTTGGATACTCCAAGGTGGGCACAAAGGGACGAAAGTCTTTGGGATCTGTCATGCTCAAGGCTGAGTGAAGAAAACCTTCTTTTGAGCATCTTTCAGTGACTGATCGGGCATGGGGGAGATGCCCCATTGATCGATTCTTCCCGGTGGCCAAGTCCAATCACTGGGAAAGCGAGCTTTGTAATTGTCGTCAATTTGTTCCACCTCACTGGTGTATTCGACCACGATGCTGTGGGGACCAACAAAGTAGTTAAAGGTGTTGTTGCCGGGGCCATGTCGACCAGGTCCCCAAGCGATCGGAAAGCCCGCATCCTTCAAACGTCCTCCACCGCTCATCACCGCATCAAGATTGGGCACCAAAAATGCAATGTGGTTCAAAGCATTGTTGTCCGTGTCACCAAAGGCGATGCTGTGGTGATCGTTGTTGCAGCGCATGAAGGCCATGATTTTGGTGCGATCTGACAAAGAAAAATCAAAAACATCTTCAAAAAACTTTTGCGTCACTGCAATCTCATTGGAGTTCAAGACCACATGAGCCAAACGAATGGGACGATCTTTGTGGTCGGGGGACCCCTGGCTCACTTGATCATCAAAGACTATTTTGTAGATGCGACCGACGTTGTCCATGATGGTGCAAGCAACGCCACCGCCTGGCTCATTGAGTGGAGACGTTGGCGTCAACACCTTGCCGTTGGAGCCCAAATGGTCTTGAATCTCTTGAATTGCTTTCAAACTTCTTGCTCTGAGCGTGACGTCAATGAGTTGTGCTTCACCGCTGGATTGTCGAAGGGAGATCAGATACGCATCGGAGCCTGTACCCTTGAAGTATTGAATACCTTGTCTGCTTTCAACAAGCTCCAGTCCCCATGTTTTGGTGAAGAAGTCGCTTGTAGCTTGGAGGTCTGGAACGCTCAGCGCAACACTGCGCACACCAGAAATTCTTGAAGATGCGTGAGTCATTTTTTTATTCCGATTTCAAAATGGCCATGATTAAAGGGGTGAGTGAACAGCTGCGCATTTTTTGCGCTTTGCACAAGATCAAGTGTAGTTTGATTCAGGGTACTCGGTGATGATTTTGCGCCCTGAGGCTTTACATTTCAACCCTCATTGGTCCTATTTTGGATGCATTCAACACGTGAACTGGTGTTTACCCTAGTTTGGATGCGGGGATAATACCGAAGCTGCTTATTGAAATGTTTTTTTATTTTTCCCCCTATCACGGAGATCCTCTATGAGTTCCATCACCATTGAACAAGCCACACAACTCTTGGATGCTGCGATGAAAAAAGCCAGAAGTTCTGGTTATAAAGCCATGGGCATTGTGGTGTTGGATGGATCCGGAAACATCAAAGCCTGCGCGCTTGAGGACGGTGCGAGTATGTTTCGATTTGATATCGCGCGAGCGAAAGCTTGGGGCGCTGTGGGCATGGGAGTTTCGAGCCGAGCTTTGGGTCAAAGGGCCAAGGACAATCCCAATTTCTTTGTGTCCTTGGCAGCAACTGCTGAGGGAAAATTCTTGCCACAAACAGGTGCAGTCCTCATCAAAGATCGGAACGGACAAATTTTGGGTGCTATGGGGGCAAGTGGAGGCACCGGGGATGAAGATGAGGAAATATGTACCACTGCCATCGAATCCTTAGGTCTGCACTGGGCTTGAATATTGATGAAGACTTTGATCAACGCCACCAAGCTTTTGAGGAGAGGCTTATTTTTTGCGTCCTTTGCTTTATTTGCATTTTGGACTTCATATGGTCTCGCCCAGACTTATCCCTCTAAGCCTCTTCAGTTGATTGTGCCTTTTCCGGCTGGTGGCGCCATCGATGTTTTGGCAAGGAATGTTGCGCAAAAAGCGGCATCAGCTTTGGGTCAACCCATTGTGATTCAAAATAAGCCAGGTGCCAGCGGAATGATTGCCCTTGAGGCATGTGCAAAATCGCCTGCCGATGGATATCACTTGTGCTTGGTCACCAGTGATGGCATGTCATTCAATTCGTTCATGTTTGCCAAGTTGCCCTACGATCCTGTACAAGACTTTGTGCCTGTGACCGTTTTGGTCAAAATTTCAGGGGTCATCGTCGCTTCTGCGGCAGCTCCCTATGACACCATGGCCGGTTTGATCGATCAAGCCAAAAGAAAGCCATCGAGTATCAATTGGGCCAGTTTTGGTGTGGGCAGCAACCCACATATTTATTTGAACTGGATCGCCAATAAAGCGAAAGTTGACATCACGCATGTGTCCTACAAGGGCTCTGCTCAGACCATTCCAGCGGTCATCTCGGGGGAGTCGGACGTGACCTATGTGGCTCTTGGCTTTGTTTTGCCGCACATACGCTCCGGTAAATTAAAGGCCTTGGCCGTGACCACCCAAAAGCGCTTGCCGCAATTGCCAGACACGCCCACCTTGGCCGAGTTGGGCTTGGATACAGGTGCCCAAAACTGGGTAGGCATCGTGGCCCCTGCGCAAACACCGATGTCAATCGTTCAACGTTTGAACACGGTTTTTGCCAAAGAGATCAAAGACCCCAGTTTGGTCGATGGGTTTTTGAGTGTTCAAGCCTTTGATCCTGTGGGCTCCTCGCAAGAGGATAGCGCCTTATTGATCAAGGCGGATCGAATCATGGCTCAGCGCGTCATTCAATTAACGGGAATCAAACTCGATTCCAGCAACTGAAAATTTAAATGTACAAACATCTTCTTTGTCTCGGCTTGACTTTGTGTGGATTGCAAATTGCATTCGCTCAAGAGGAGCCTTATCCCAGTCGACCTGTGAAAATCATCGCACCTCAAGCTCCAGGTGGAGGCGTTGATATTGTCGGTCGTATCATTGCGGACCAATTGCGCATTGCAACAGGCCAGTCCTTTTTGATCGACAATGAAGCGGGGGCGGGGGGGGCGATTGCGGCCAAGATGACTGCTCGTGCAAAACCCGACGGTTACACCTTGATGATTGGCTACGTGGCCACACACGGCACGAATCCCGCGGTGAAGAAAAATATCTATGACCCCATCAAAGATTTCACCGCCATTGCCATGATTGCAGGGACTCCCAATATTTTGGTCGTCAATAAAAACATGCCTGTCAGCAATTTGCAAGAGTTTTTGACCTATGCAAAAGCCAATCCAACCAAGGTGGATTATGGAACCTCTGGTGTTGGCACTTTGAACCATTTGTTGATGGAGCAGCTCAAGTACACCACTGGCATCAAGAGCATGGCGGTTCCCTACAGAAGCATTGGCCAAGCCTTCACGGACTCCATGAGTGGACAGATACAGGTGGTTTTTCCTGGACTCTCAGCAGCCATGCCTCATATCAAGAGCGGCTTATTCAAACCCATGGCCGTGACGGGTGATAAACGCCACGCGATGGTGCCCAATGTCCCCACTTTCAAGGAGCTTGGCTTTGAGAGCATCTCGAGTTTGACTTGGTACGGCTTGGTGGGCCCAGCAAAACTCCCCGACGCTATTAGAAACAAATTGAACACGGAGATCAATAAAATTTTGGCCTCTTCAGAGCTCAAAAAAACCTTTGCTGAACAGGCCTTGACGGCCATGCCCATGACGCCTCAAGAGCTTGAGAGGTACATGGTCGATGAGGTCAACCGTTGGTCTGAGATAGCCAGAATCAGTAAAGTTCAAGTCGATTAACTCTATAGAAAAAAAGTACAACATGCCTTTATCCGTCTCAGAACAGCTCGCTCACGCCTTTGTTGACAACCAACGTGCGCTCAATCCCGCAATGCAAAACATGTGTGATGCCTTGCTCATTGATGTCGCTGGTTTATGCGTTGCAGCAAGACACACCGACTACGTCGCAGCCACCTACAGGGGCAGTATTGAGACAGGTCCTTGTACGGTCATTGGTCATGCTGGGGGCGCCAATGTCGCCTCTGCTGCTTTGATCAACGGTACCGCAACACATGGCGAGGATTATGACGATACCTATGAGGGGGGGCCTATTCACGCCGGAGCCGTCGTCGTGCCAGCCCTGTTGGCAACAGCGGAGATGCATCATTTGTCTGCACAGCAGATGTTTTGGGGGGTGGCTGTGGGTGCTGAAGTGATGTGTCGCATGTGCGATGTCGCGCCCAAATTGGTTCACAAGGCGGGATTTCACCCCACAGCTGTTTTTGGGGCCATTGGAGCTGCTGCAGGTGTATCTTCTGCGCTTGGTCTGAGTGCTACCCAGTGGGTCAATGCCTTAGGCATTGCGGGGAGTATGGCCTCGGGCATCATTGAATATTTGGCTGAGGGCAGTTGGACCAAAAGAATGCACCCAGGTTGGGCTGCTCAAGCGGGTTATCGCGCAGCTCGCATGGCCCAAGAGGGTTTTACGGGACCAAGAACACTGTTCGAGGGAGAGCACGGTTTTTTCCATGCCTTTGCCAACTCGGATGGATGCAGTTTTGGAGGCATGTTGGCCCATGTTGGCGAGCAGTGGATCTCTGCAGAAATGGCCTTTAAGCCCTATGCATGTGGCACCATGGCGCATCCTTATATCGATTGCGCCAGAAAATTGGTTCATGAGGGCTTGAAAGTCGAAGATGTGGTCAGCATCAGGTGTAAAACCGCAGAAGGCATTGTGCATCGACTGTGGGAGCCTTTGTCCAATAAACAAAATCCCCCCAACGGTTATGCAGCCAAGTTCAGCGTGCCCTATGCCATTGCGGTGGGCATGCTCAGAGATGATGCGGGTTTGAACGACTATGAGCCTGAGGTGGTGATGGATCCTGCCGTGCGAGCTCTTGCGGCCAAGGTCAGTTACGAAATCGACCCTTTGAATCCCTATCCGAAACAATTCACGGGTCATTTGGCGGTCACCCTGAAATCAGGTGAGGTCTTAGAAGCCCAACAAGGCTTTTTCAGAGGCGGGCGTGATGCGCCTATGGCTCGTGCAGATTTGGAGAAGAAATTCCTTGCCAATTGTGAATATGGGCATTGGAGCACATCAAAAGCCCAAAGCGCTTTGCAGTTGTTGTCGAATTTAAATCAGCAAAGTGTGGTCCGCGTTGAGAGCTTGAGGGGCTAAGGATCATGTCAACATTAGAATTGAATGGGCGAGTGGCGTTGGTGACTGGATCTGCTAAAAACATAGGCCGCTCGATCGCATTGAAATTGGCCAGCCAAGGTGCTCGTGTGATGGTTCACGCCAGATCTTCTGAGTTCGATTGCAAGGAGGTCGTCTCTCACATTGAGCGCTTCGGTGGTCATGCCAGTTACCATCTGTCGGATATCAGTCAACCTGAGGGGGCACAAAGTTTGTTGCAGGCCACACAAAAAGCCTTTGGTGGCTTGGATGTTTTGGTCAATAACGCGGCCATACGCAGGCACTCCAAGTTTGAACAACTCGATTGGCTTGAGTGGCGCGAGGTGATGGGGACGATCCTGGATGGTGCTTACCTTTGTGCGCACGCTGCCTTGCCTCTTTTAAGGGTCTCTTCTGCTGCGAGCATTGTGAACATGGGCGGGATGTCTGCTCACACGGGCTCAAAAGACAGGGCTCATGTCTTGGCTGCAAAATCAGGTTTGATTGGACTCACTCGGGGACTTGCTCATGATCTGAGCGCTGAGGGCATCACAGTCAATTGTTTGGTGCCCGGATTGATAGACACAGAGCGGGGAGAGTCCGCAGGTCATGGTGCTCCAGAGCATCACAGTCGAAATAAAACCCTCTTGGGGCGAAGGGGTACGCCAGAGGAAGTGGCAGAGATGGTTGCTTTTTTGAGCGGTCCTCGTGCCCGTTACATGACAGGGCAGACGGTGCATTTGAATGGTGGAGCATTCTTAGCTTAAATTTCAATCGAGCATGAATCCTTGAGGTAATTCCTTTCAAAGCTTAAGGCTTTTGTTTTTTGTCAGTGTATACCCCGTTGAAGGGATGGGTGGTTGGAGCTATCCTTGCCACCGATCTGTGAGCAAGATATGGATCGCCCAATTCAACTCCATGAGGTATACATGTTCAAAACTTCGAAATCAAAGACCCGACTCTATACGGTGGTCTTTCCTGTAGCGGCTGTCAGCGCAGCCGTCATGTTGGTGGCCTGCAGTGGCACAAGTTCACCATTCCCCATTCCTACATTCCCCGCAGCAAAATCGGCCATCGTTGCCCCTGAGATGGGCGCTGCTTGTCCCATCACCACCTCCAGCATTGAGTCTTTGGTGACCAAGGGCACTGGTTTGGCTTTCAACGGCGCTAGTTTTGGAAGCGTGGGCACCTACACTTACGTTTTGGCTGAGGCGTCTGGAAAAGTCTCTGCCAATGACAATTGTGCGCCGACCATTGTGGATTTGAAAAACGCAGCCGATGCCAATGGAAACGTCCGCTACAAATTCGATGTGGTGGTTCTCATGCCCACCGACGCAGCCAAAGCCAGCGGCAGTTTGTTGTACATCGTCAATAACCGCTCCAACTCCAGCTCATTTGAGACCTTGAACGATGGATCTGCAAACGACCTCTTTAGCAATGTTGCTCCCGTGATTCCAACTACAGGTGCACCTGCTACTGCGGGTGTGGGCGCAGGCAGTGCTTACCTCATGAAGCAAGGCATGACCGTGGTCTTCTCGGGTTGGCAAGGAGACCGTCCACAAACCCTCAATGTACCCAGTGCATCGATCACCAGCAGCACCAAGTGGTTTGCCCCTGGCATGACTTTGCCTGTGGCCAAGGATGTGGCCAATGGTGGAGCAAGCATCACCGGTGGCGTTCAAGATGAATTCATCGCTGATAACGCTACAAGTAATCTTTTAGGCACGTATTACAACCGTGCTCCTGGAACACCAGCAACACTCACCATCCAAAGAACGGCAACCTCCTTGCCCGTCACGGTGGATCCTTCCTACTGGACCTACACGGCAGGAACAGGCGTTGCTGAAGGGGGTAACACCACTGCAACGGGTTACGGCTATGTGACCATCAATCGCGCAAAAGTGGTTGCCGATGCAAATTTGGCTGCAGGACTCGATGCTGGAAGCGACAACGGCTCCATCTATCATTTCAACTACACCGCCATCGATCCAAGACCCTTCGGTTTGGGCTTCTTGAGTGTGAGAGATTTGATTTCTTTCTTTAAAAATGGCACGCAAGATTCACAAGGAAACCCCAATCCCTTGGCAGGTCGCGTGAAGTACACCTTGGCAACCGGCATTTCACAATCAGGTCGCTTTTTAAGAGATTTCTTGTGGCAAGGTTTCAATACCGATGGCAATATGAAACAAGTCTTCGACGGTATGCTGCCATTGGTTGGCGGTTCACGTAAGACCTATACCAACTACCGTTGGTCCAAACCCGGGGATTACTCTCGTCAGCACGAGACCCATTACACCCCCGGCGACCAGTTCCCCTTTGCCTATGCCACCATCACCGATCCTTTGACCGGTAAAACAGATGGTTTGATGCAAAAGTGCACGCAGTTGAACACGTGTCCCAAAGTCTTCCAATACGACAGTCCCATTGAGTTTGGTGGTGCTCGTGCCTCACTCACAGTGACCGACGGACAAGGTAAAGACATTCCTATCCCATCCAACGTTCGCATGTTCTATGCCGCAGGCACTTCACACGGTCCAACGGTTTTGGCCAACAATGCTGTTGCTCAACCTGATTACACGGTTGACAGAGCTGTTGCGCCTACTGCAGTATCCGCTGCACCAGGCGCATTGATTGCAAGCAGTGCTTTGTTCAGATCGTTGATCTCCAATTTGGACGGCTGGGTGAGAGGCACAGCTGCCCCCTTGGACAGCAACTACCCCAAAGTATCTGATGGCACCATGGCCGTTCCCACGAGCGATCCAAAGAGCTTGGGTGCGCCAGACTTGTCTGGCTTGGGCCTTGGCTTCAATGGTGGATACAACACTTTGAGTGTGAACGATGAGTCGGTGATCCCCACCAAACCCTCTGCACAGTTCTACACCGTGTTGTTGCCAACCTCTGATGCGTTGGGTAACGACAAGGGTGGAGTCAGAATGCCCGACTTGGCCGTTCCTTTGACCACCTCTAAGGGTTACAGCCTGCGCAAAACTGGTTTTGTGGCTGGCGACCAAAACGGTTTGAGCAGCTCTCAGTTGGCGCTTTCTGTGTTGACAACGTCTAAAAACGCTGCAGATCCAAGAAAGAGTGCACAAGAGTTGTACACCAACAAAGCGGGCTACTTGAGCCAATGGAACGCCGCCGTGGACGCATTGGCCAGCAAAGGTCTTTTGCTGCCCGATGATGTCACAGCCTATAAAAACAGAGGTTTGATGCAATCTTTGCAACCCAATTTTGCGACGCTGCCCTGATGTGCGGTTGATCGTTTAAATGCAAACCCCTTGACTTCAAACTCAAGGGGTTTTTTTATGGGATTCGGGATTGCTGCAGTCTTCATTGGCCCTTGGCCAAGACAAAGAATTGGCAAAGGAATCCTTTGTTTTTTTCAGGGTATTTCCTCTTGGTGGAGGTCCCCACAGAGGGGAGAATTCCTCAACTCATGGCGAACATGTTTTTCTAAATTCAAATTCACACAGTTCACTCGTTTGAAGTATTTTGACCTCTCTCTATTGAAGTTTATTTGGGCGTTGAGCGTATTGCTTTGCGTGAATCCGTTGGTGGCACAAACCAAGTCGCTCAACGACTTGTCGCAGTTATCAGGCCCAGACCGGCAAAGCATTTTGATTGCGGGTGCCAAAAAAGAGGGTGAGTTGAGTGTTTACTATGCTCATCCCATCATTCAAGTCATCGCCGACGCTTTTGTGCAAACCTATGGCATCAAAGTGAAAACTTGGCGAGCAGGCTCCGAGGCGATTCAGCAGCGCATCATCGGTGAGCAAAGAGCTGGGAAATTTGAAATCGATGTGGTCTCCAACACAGCCATCGACACCGAGGCCTTGTCCAAGGAGAGGTTGCTGCAAGAGGTCAACTCACCCGTCTTTGCTCAATTGATTGACAAGGCCATACCCGTACATAAACAGTGGGCCGCCTTTAATTTGGACATCTACAGCGGTGCATTCAACACCAAGCTTTACAAAAAAGAGGACATGCCTAAAACTTACGATGAACTCTTGAGCCCTAAGTGGCGTGATCAATTGGGCATCGAGGCGAACGATCATGTCTGGTTCGGCGCATTGATGGCTGAGTTGGGGGAAGAAAAGGGTAAAAAACTCTTTGATCAAATCATGAACACCAATGGTTTTTCTGTCAGAAAAGGGCACTCCCTTTTGAGCAGCATGGTGGCTTCTGGAGAAGTGCCTGTAGCCATCACGGTTTACAACTGGAATCCTGGTGCTTTGAGAAAGAAGGGTGCTCCGATTGATGTCTTTTGGATGTCACCTTTGTTGGCCTTGCCCTCGACGGTTGCTGTCTTGAGTAAAGCCCCGCATCCCTACGGGGCCTTGCTTTTTTATGACTTTGTGCTCAATGAGGGGCAGCGTTTGGTGGCTGATGCAGGCTATGCGGCCACTTCGAAAAAAATTGACACCATTTATTCGTCGATGAATGTTAAAGTCATTGATGCGCAAAGTGCCTTGATGCAACAAGATCGTTGGTTCAAGTTGTACTCGGACATGCTCAATAAACGCAACAAATAGCAATTCAATGAATTCAAAATCAATGATAGACATCAGCATCGCGCTTTCAGACAATCATTACACTCGCCCCATAACCCAAGGACGCGTACACCCCCAAGGGGTTCGATTTTTGCCGACCAGTGTTCATCCTTCAGAGATGTTTTGGCGTCAATTGAAGTATGCTGACTTTGATGTCTCTGAGATGTCTTTGTCTTCTCTCTTTATTGCGAACTCCAAAGGCGATCGACGTTGGGTCGCATTGCCGATCTACACCTCAAGAACTTTTTTCCACACTTGGATTCTGATCCGAAATGATCGAGGGATTGACTCACCCGCCGACTTGAAGGGTAAAAGGGTGGGGGTACCTGAGTACCAACAAACGGCTGCTCTTTGGTCAAGAGGAATTTTGCAGCATGAGTTTGGTGTCTCTGCGAAGGACATCACCTGGTTCATGGAAAGAGGTCCTGAAAAGAGCCATGGCGGATCCACCGGTTTCACGCCTCCTGAGGGTGTTGTGCTCAACCGAATCGACCCCTCGACCAATATTGGGGAAATGTTGATCAATGGCGAACTCGATGCAACCCTTTTGTATTTGAACTCAAAGAACTTGGTCGATCGCTCGCAAATTGATGTTTTGGGGCACCCCAATATTGAACCCCTCTTCAAGGATCCTTTTGCTGAGACCACTCGTTTTTACCGTAAAACAGGCCTCTTTCCGATCAATCACACGGTGGTGATGAAAAGAGAGCTTTTGGAGCGTCATCCTTGGTTGGCCTTGAACATTTACCACGCTTTTGTTGAAGCCAAACGCCAAGCAGACGAGGATGCGAAGGAGGCCATTCAGTCCATGATGGAGACTGGTGCACTTCAACTGGCTGATCATGCGCATTTGAATGCTTGGCAAGATCAAGCCAAGAAATATGGGATGAAATCATCTAAAAATGTTTTAGAGACCATTGCACGTTTCATTCATGAGCAAGGCTTGAGCTCCAAACCTGTCAATATCGAGGACGTCTTTGCACCCTCGACGCTTGAGCTCTAGGAATTTGAAATTTAGCATCTTTTTTAAAGTAGGATCTGAAAATGACTGAACACTTAACGCCACGCACGGGACGCTCCATTGAGATTGAGGGTATCACACACGGTCATGCTCCCATTCCCATGGGGTCAAGAGTGGGCAATATGATTTACTCTTCAGGCATCATGGGGAAAAATCCAGCCAACGACACCTTGCCCTCAGACGCACCAAGCCAGTCCAAATTCATGTTCGCCAATCTGAGGACTTTGCTGGCCAATGGGGGCGCGAGTTTAAAGGATGTCGTGCATGTGAAGGCCTACATCAAAGACAATGCATATAGGGATGCCCTCAATGAGGAGTGGCTCAAATGCTTTCCCGATCCCCATGACCGGCCTGCTAGGCACACCATGGTCACTGATTTACCTGGTGGCATGCTCATGCAAATTGAGATCGTTGCTGTACTCACCCATTAAAGTCCTCATCACCTCATTTTTTAAAAACTCAAGAGATAAACATGATTATTGATTGCCACGGTCACTTCACGACCACCCCAGCCAGAGTGATGGAGTACAGAGCCCGCCAAGTCGATGTGTTTAAGAAGACTGGTCAAAATACCGAGGAAGCGCCTCCACACATCAGTGACGAGGAAATATTTGCAGCCATCAATGACAACCAACTCAAAGTCATGAAGGAAAGGGGCATTGATTTGACCGTTTTCTCTCCTCGTGCTCTGGGCATGGATCACCATTTTGGAGATGAGCAAACCAATTTGACATGGGCTGTTTACTGTAACGATTTGGTCCACCGTGCCTGTGTGATGTTCCCGGATCATTTTGCAGGAGTTTGTCAGTTGCCTCAAGTCTCGGGTACGAAGCCTGGAAAAGTGGTTTTTGACGAGTTAAAGCGTTGTATCGAGGATTTGGGTTTTATTGGGGCCAATTTAAACCCTGATCCTTCGGGTGGTAATTGGAGTGACCCACCTCTTTGGGACAAGGATTGGTGGTATCCGCTTTATGAAAAGTTTGTGCACTACGATATTCCAGTCATGATTCATGTGAGCGGATCATGCAATCCTCACTTCAACGCCGTCGCCACCCATTACATCAATGGGGACACCACGGCCTTTGTTCAATTCATGATGTCAGATATCTTTAAAGATTTTCCAAGTCTGAAGTTCATCGTTCCACACGGCGGTGGGGCAGCACCCTACCATTGGGGCCGTTACCAAGGCATGGCCATTGATATGAACTACGGTGACCTCAATCAAAAGGTGATGAAGAATTTATATTTTGATACCTGTGTTTACCATCAACCCGGCATTGATTTGTTGTTGAAAGTCATCCCTAGCGATAACATTTTGTTTGCGTCTGAGACGATTGGTGCAGTGAGGGCCATCGATCCCAAGACAGGGCGCAATTTTGATGACACCCATGAGTACATCAAAGCTTCAAGCGTTGTAAGCGAAGAAGACAAAGCCAAAATTTACAGCGCCAATGCATTGGGTGTTTACAAACGTTTGGGCTCCCACCCTAAATTCAAAGCTTAACTGACAAGGAAAAGAGCGTTAAATGATCGGATTTCAAATTTTAGAGCGCCAACGCGTGATCGATGCGCAAATGGTTAATGCCTTCAAGGAGTTGCCTGTTGCTTGTGTGAGCGACTGTATGCAAAGGATGTTTGCTGGCGGTGCAGATTTAAGACCCATGCACAATGGCCAGGCCATGGCTGGTGCGGCCTTCACAGTAAAAGTCAGGCCTGGGGACAATTTGATGATCCATAAAGCCATACAACTCGCTGGTCCAGGCGATGTATTGGTGGTCGATGGAGGGGGAGATCTCACCAATGCTTTGATTGGTGAGATCATGACTTCTGCCGCCCATGCCAAGGGCATTGTTGGGATGGTGATCTACGGTTCTGTGAGGGATGCAGGGTACCTCAAGACGCAAGACTTTGGTGTCTTTGCCTGTGGCGTGACGCACCGAGGACCCTACAAGGATGGGCCTGGAGAGATCAATGTGCCTGTTGCTTTTGGAGGGATGGTGATTCATCCAGGAGATTTGATCATGGGAGACGAAGACGGTGTACTTTGTGTCCCTATCGATGAAGCGCCTATGCTCCTAAAGGCCACACAAGAACGTGTTGTTCAAGAGACCGCTATTTTGGAGCAAATCCGATCTGGGAATTATCAAAATACGTGGATCGATAAAGCGGTGAAAGATCGAATGGGATAATTGGGTGTGAGGAGGGACTACTTGCAAAGGAGCCCCTCCTTTTTTTATGATCTGTCTAGGGATCATTGTCCAATACGAAGATTTTTTCAATTAAAAAGTCAATTGGCCGGCAGACTCAGTCAAGTTTGATGTTCAAGTCCTTGATGATGTGAGCCCATCGTTGTGACTCCGCCTTGATCAAGTTGGCCAACTGCTCTGGCGTTCCACCAATGGGCTCCAATGCAAAACGATCGAGTTGATCGGCTTTGAAGACCGGATCTTTCAACGCCTTGTTGACTTCCGTATTGAGTCTCTCCAGTGCATCCTTGGGTGTACCTGAGACACCGAGGAGGGCAAACCACGACGACGGTGTGAAGTTCTCCATGCCAGACTCTTTAAATGTGGGTACATCCGGGAGTTGAGGTGAGCGTTTGCTGCCTGCCACGGCCAAAACCTTCAGGTTGTTTGCCTTGGCCTGAGAGCTCACCAAACCTGTTGAAACAATCATCGCCGATACATGTCCCCCAATCAAATCGGTGATGGCCGCAGAGGCTCCTTTGTAGGCTATGTCAATCAACTGGATGTCGCTCACGCGCTCAAAGAGTTCAAAGTTCAAATGTGCCGATGAGCCTACGCCAAGGTTGGCAAAAGAGTATTGTTTTGGAGACTTCTTCGCAAGAGCGATGAATTCTTGAACGTTTTTAGCAGGAATGTTCGGTGCGATGACCAAGGACTGAGGAATGCTGGCCAAAGCTGCGATAGGCGCAAAATTCCTCTCGACGTCATAAGGCAATTTGCTGTAAAGCATGGGGTTCATGGTGAGGGTGGATTCTGCGGTCAAAAGCAGCGTGTAGCCGTCTGAAGCGGATTTGGCGACATGGGAAGCACCAATGAGCGTGTTGCCACCCGGTTTATTTTCTACAAGTATTTGCTGCCCCATAGAGCTGCTCATCTTTTGAGCCAAAGCTCTTGCCAAAGCGTCAGAGACACCCCCTGTGACATAGGGCACAACAATGGAGATGGGCTTTTGCGGAAAATTGCTCTGTGCTTGAATCGCAGGGATTGACAGAGTGAAGAGTACAAACGGTAGAAGCTTTAAGGTTTTGAATTGCATGGGTGAAAATGGAGCGACAAAGTGGATGCCTAAGTCTAAAGGTTTTGAGTGACTT
>CAIZIT010000029.1 GCA_903933115.1 uncultured Burkholderiales bacterium | reverse complement strand
GGCATCCCCTTCGCCATCAAGGACAACATCGACTTGGCAGGCATCCCCACCACTGCCGCTTGCCCCGAATATGCGTATATCCCAAAAGAGAGTGCCACAGTGGTTCAACGCTTGATCGATGCAGGTGCAATTCCGGTGGGCAAAACCAACTTGGACCAGTTTGCGACTGGCTTGGTCGGGGTGCGTTCACCTTATGGGGCGTGTCGCAATGCCTTTGATGCACAGTACATCTCCGGTGGCTCTTCGGCCGGCTCAGCCGTGTCCGTCGCTTTGGGCTTGGCCAGTTTTTCATTGGGAACGGATACCGCAGGATCTGGACGGGTGCCCGCAGGATTGAACAACCTGATAGGCCTCAAGCCAAGCGTTGGACGCATCCCCACCACTGGCGTGATCCCGGCTTGCCGCACCCTGGATGTGGTCTCCATCTTTGCATTGACCGCAGCAGACGCAGCAAGTGTATTGGCCGTGGCTCAAGGCCCGGACGGCAAAGACGCCTTTGCCCGTGAGATGCCCCCCTTGGGTGCCCATTCGGGAACTGCCAAAAAGTTCCGTTTCGGTGTCCCTCGCGATGAAGATCTCGCCTTTCATGGCAATGCAGAAGGACTGCCACAATTTCGCGCAGCAGTTGAGCGACTGAAATCAATGGGGGGAGAGGCCGTTGAGGTGGATCTGAGGCCCTTTTTAGCAGTCGCCACTTTGCTCTATGAAGGCCCTTGGGTGGCAGAACGCTATGCAGCCATTCGTCCCTTCATCGAATCACACCCTGAGGCTTTGCACCCCGTGACACGGGCCATCACGATGAAGGGCATGAACTTCAGCGCACCAGACACCTTCCAAGCGCTCTACAAACTGAAGGAGCTGGAGATGCAGACCCGCAGCGTCTGGCATGACATCGATGTGCTGGTGACCCCAACTGCAGGCTCACCCTACACCGTCGCAGAGCTCGAAGCCGATCCGATCCAACTGAACTCCAATTTGGGCTACTACACCAATTTCGTGAACCTCCTCGACTTGTCGGCCATTGCCGTGCCCACTGGATTTATGCAAAACGGCTTGCCCTGTGGAGTCACCTTGGTGGCTCGAGCCGGACAGGATTTGGCACTGCTTTGTCTGGCCGCCAAGTTGCACGCCCAAAGCGTGGCCACCGTGGGTGCGACCGAGCATGCACCTCACTTGGTCAACAGCTGGCCCAACGAGTCGCTTTTCGCAACGGATGAAGTGCAAGTTGCAGTCTGTGGTGCGCACCTGAGCGGTTTGCCACTCAACCATCAACTCACCCAACGTGCAGGCCGCCTTGTCAAAACCGTGCGCAGTGCGCCCGTTTACCGAATGTATGCCCTGCCCGGTGGACCACCCCAGCGTCCTGGTATGGTTCGCGTCGAAGAAGGCGGTGGCGCCATAGAGATGGAAATTTGGACCTTACCAGTTCGTGAATTCGGCTCATTTGTAGCAGGCATCCCAGCGCCTTTATGCATAGGCACTGTGCTTGTTGAAGATGGCACTCAGGTACAAGGCTTCTTGTGTGAAGCGCTGGCGGTTGCAAACGCCAATGACATCACGCACCATGGTGGATGGCGAGCTTACTTGGATGCACCAAAATAAAGAGGTCCGAGCCAATACAGTGCTCTCGCCCTGCATATCGCGCCAATTCTCGGACTTTAAAGTTGGCATGCATGTTGCAATTCTCTGATCAGCAGGCGAGATGGTCGTGAATGTCGTGAATCATGCATTTACCGGTCTTTCGCAAAGTTAGGTAGGCGCACTAGGGTTCCGGTCTCGCAGGCATACAGCGCTGTGAGATGTCTGGTCCGAGAGTGTGCCGGTCTGGGTGGCCTTTGCGCCTAGGCTCCACGGAGGGATAAAAGCCCGGGAGACTGACGTTCACATCGTCTTCTCCTGCCGTTTCTTATTTACTCTTGGAGTCACATGATGAGCACCACATTTGCATTTAAAGCCTCTTGCACCGCATTTCCAGGTTTCAGCCAACGTGCAAGCACGTTGATGGGCCGTCTACTCAAACCCATTAGCAGCGCCATTCTTTTGGCGGCCGCCAGTACCGCTTTCGCAGCGGGTCCTACGACCATGAAGATCGGAACAGTGGTTTGGATTGGTTATGGACCCTTCTACGTTGCCGAGGCATTGGACCTCTACAAAAAACACAACATGAAGGTGACTTTGCAAGTCTTCACCGACCCTGCATTGATCCCCTCCGCCATCGCCAGTGGCGCTGTGGATGGTGGCATGTTGACCTACGATCAAGTGGTGGGTCAAGTGGCAGCCGGCCAAAAGCAAAAAGTGGTCATGCCCATCGATTACTCCAACGGAGGGGATGCGATTGTGGCCGATAAAACCATCACCAAAATTGCCGATTTCAAGGGCAAGAAAGTGGGCTTTAACCCCTTGTCCCCTTCGGACTTCTTGTTGTCTTATGCGCTGAAGACCGCTGGTTTGACAGACAAAGACATCACCCCCATCAACATGACGCCTGAGGGAGTACCCGCTGCGATGGCCTCAGGTCAAATGCCCATTGGCGTGACCTATGAGCCAAGCCTGTCACAAATCGTGAGCCAAGGTGGAGGCAAAAAATTCAAGGTCGTGTTCTCGAGCAAAGACGCACCTGGCTTGATTGCTGACGTGTTGGTGTTTGACGATAAAGTGATCAAAGCCAAACCCACAGAAATCAACACCATCATGAAGGTGTACCTCGAAGGCATGGCCTACATGCAAAGTAAGCCCGACGAAGCCAACAAAATCATCGGTAAATTCATGGGCGTTTCGGCCAAAGAAGTCAAAGAGCAGTTGAGTGGTGTGTACAACATTCCCCAAGCTGAAATGGCAAAAGCCTTTGTCAAATCGGCTGAGACCACCTCTTACTACGGCAGTGGTGATGTGATCGGCAAATTGCTCTTGGCCAAGGGACAGATCAAAGCCATCCCCGCGACTGAAGCCACCTTTGATGCGCAGTTTGTAACCGCATTGAACAAGAAGTAAATGTGAACACCCGAGGGAATTGTCATGAGCTCCATTTACAGAGATCCTGAAGGTCGATGGCCGAACACCTTGGCCTTATCGGCCACCCTTTTGCTCTACCCCCTCGGGTTCATCTTGGTCTTCCAAGACGCTTGGCTCATCAACACCTTGGGTGTTTTTGCCCTGGTCTTGAGCTTGACATGGTCGGCTTACTTCATCCATGAATTTGCTCACCACGCCATTTTTAAAAACCCAAAAACCAACGCACGCTGGGGAACTTTGATGACCTGGATCAATGGCAGCTGCTTTGCTCGCTTTGAAGACATGCGCAACAAGCACATGCGACACCATGTCGAGCGAGCCGATGTCGTGACATTTGATGTGAAAGGTTTCTTGTTGAGTGCTCCTGCATGGTGGCGCAACACCGTCTTGGCTTTGGAGTGGGCTTACTTTCCAGCGGTTGAATTTTTAATGCGCGCCTTTGTGATCTTGTTGCCTTTTCGTGCTTCAAGCAGCGGCGCATCTTCGACAGGTAAGCGCCTGCGAATCATCGCAATCGCTTTCGTTCGCATCACGGCACTCCTTGCCTTGGCATGGGCTTCTCCCAAGGCCTGGGCACTTTATGCCGTTTCGGTACTGATCTTCATCACCTTGCTTCGTTTTGCGGATTGTTTTCAGCACACGTATGACGCATACCCGCTCTTGGACAACACCCCTATCCCCAAAGACAAGCTGCGCGACCGCGCCTATGAACAGGCCAACACTTACACCGATGTGGTGGGTGTGAGCAACACCCTAGGGTGCAGTCTCATGAACATGCTGTGGCTCAATTTCGGTTTTCACAACGCGCACCACGAACGCCCAACCCTAGCTTGGTACCGTTTACCGTCCTATCACCGTGAGCTCTATCCAGTTGATCATGCACAGGTCTTGACCGTCTCCGAGCTGCTGCGCAGTTTTCACACCAATCGGGTCAAAAGGATATTGGCCGACGACTATGGCGTCGTGAGCGCCAAAGGTGAAGCAAGACGGGCGGATCGATTTTTAGGTGCCGTGGGCGTGTCCTTCTTAACGGCTGTGTGAAGCCATGGATTTCGGACTTGAGCACCTAACTGTCGTCATCACTGGAGCAGCTGGTGGCATCGGACAAGGCTTGTCCAGGGCCTTTGCCAATCAAAGGGCCCATTTGGTGCTGATCGATCGCGAAGCTGAGGGCTTGTTGAGCCTGGCCTTGGAGTTGCAAAAAGTGACGCATGTACAAACGCATGTTTGTCATTTGTCTGTCGACGCCGATGTTCAAGCTTTGGTTGAAAAGTTGTCCGAACTCAAGGTTCAAGTGCATGCGCTGGTCAACAACGCGGGCACAGAATACCCCACCCCATTGAGCGACAAAAGCGAGCAGGCCATGCAGCGCTGGAGCTCGCTGCTGGATAACAATGTGTCGAGCATGACACGCTTGATCCGAGCCCTCATGCCCTTGATGGGCCCCCATTCGAGCATCATCAATCAAGCTTCGATCTGGGGCAAAACTGGCGTGGCGGATTTTTCAGCCTACGTTGCGAGTAAGCACGCAGTGATTGGACTCACGCGCGCTTTGGCTTGGGAATTGGGACCACGGGGTATTCGAGTCAATGCAGTTTGCCCAGGATGGATTCGAACCGATGCGGCGATGAACTCTTTACAGAGCATGGCCCAATCGCAAAACCGCAGCCCACAAGATGTTGAAGAGGAAATTTTATCGGGCCAAGCCATGCCCCAAATGTTGACCCCTGAGGACATTGCAGATGTTTATCTTTTTTTGGCCAGCCAAGCATCTCGCTCCATGACGGGACAGAGTTTGGTGGCCAGTCGCGGTGAGGTGATGGCTTGAGGCTTGATGGACGCACCATACTGATCACCGGGGCTGCGACGGGAATAGGTCGCGCCAGTGCAGTTGCCATGGCCAAAGCGGGCGCTGGTGTTGTGATCAACCACTTGGATCAACATCTTATCGCGCAAAATTTGGTGGATGAAATCATCCATGAAGGAGGCCAGGCTTGGTGTGTAGAGGCCGATGTGTCCAACGCCAATTCAGTGGCACAGATGATGGAGCGCCTTGCCCAGACCTGCCCCACCATCGACACCCTGCTCCATAACGCAGGCATCATTCAAGAGAAGCCCTTTTTGGAGACCACTGAAGAGGACTGGGAACGAATGCTGTCGATTGATTTGAAATCTGCGTTTTTGATGGCCCGCGCTGTATTGCCGGGCATGATCACAAAAGGCAAAGGCAACATCATCAACATCGCCTCTGACTTGGGCATTCTTGGACGAGCCCGTTTTGCCCCATACTGTTCAGCCAAAGCGGGCGTAATCGCCTTGACCAAATCATTGGCCTTGGAATTTGCACCACATATTCGCGTCAATGCCATCGCTCCAGGACCTGTGGCCACAGCGATGCTATCTGCAAAGAGCATGTCTGCTCAGTCCCTTGAGATCGAACTCGACATCCCACAGAAGCGATTCGCAGATCCCAGTGAAATCGCAAACACTGCGGTTTTTTTAGCCTGCGATCTTTCCAACTTTTACACCGGTCAAGTGCTCGGGCCCAACGGTGGCTCGGTCATGCCCTAAGCCCTAAGCACTATGACCATGAAAAAATCGTTGCTTTCACGCATGACCCAGGGACTGCAACCAGTGATGGTGCATCCGTCTTTGCCTGTATTCGTTTTGCTCTTTTCTTGCACCTTGTGGGGATTGACGTGGTTGCCCTTGAAAGGTTTTGCGCAGGTGGGTTTGAGTGGCCCTTTGCTCGCCATGCTCACCTACGGCACAGCGGGCTTGGTGGGGCTGCCCTGGTTGCTCAGACAGCGCCCCATTTGGCGAAAAGAGGGCCTACTGCTCTTGCTGATTGCTTTGGTGGGTGGATGGGGCAACACCGCATTTGTAAGCGCCATGGTGTTGGGCGATGTCGTTCGCAGCATGCTGCTCTTCTACATTGCACCCGTTTGGTCTGTGCTTGGTGGAAGATGGATACTGGGAGAGCAAATCTCACTTAGACGCTCTTTGGCCGTCATGATGTCATTGCTTGGTGCATTTGGGGTGGTGGGTGGTGCTGCGGCCTTTGCCACACCACCCAGTTTTGCTGATGTGATGGCGATTTCCGCAGGCATGGGGTTCGCAGGCAACAACATCTTGGCTCGCAAAGCTCAATCGATCCCTTTGACCTCCAAAGTCGTGGCGGTGCTACTGGGTTGTGGCCTTACCGCCATACCCATGATCGGTGTGTTATCGGCCTTCGCAAACCAACCCATGCTTTGGCCGAATCTGCAACCATCAACCGTTGTGGGACTGCTGCTTTTCTCACTCCTTTGGTTGGGTCTTGTCACCGCGACCTGGCAATGGAGTGTCACCCATCTCGAGGCTGGACGCTCAGGCGTGATCTCCATTGCAGAACTCGTCGTCTCCGTCCTCTCCGCCACCCTGATCGGACAAGAACGACTCGAATGGGCTGAGTTTTTAGGTGGTGCACTGATCACACTGGCCGCCATCCTTGAAGCCACCGATTCTCAACCCCTAAAAAAACAGGAGCCCGCATGAACCCCATCTGGATGAACCAACTGTCATGGATCGACTATGAAGCACGTATTCAAAGCGATCAACCTGCCGTATTTTTACCCGTTGGGGCACTCGAGCAACACGGCCCCCACTTGCCTTTGGGCACCGATGGTCTCTTGTCAGCAGCGGTTGCTTTTGATACGGCCAGCTTGGTCAATGGATTGGTTGCGCCAACGCTGTCCTACGGCTATAAATCTCAACCCAAATGCGGTGGTGGGCAACATTTTTGTGGCACCACCAGCGTGGATGCAGCCACCCTCATTGGTTCGGTGCGTGATGCAGTTCGTGAATTTGCACGACATGGACTGACCAAATTGGTGGTGGTGAATGGACACTATGAAAACCAGTGGTTTTTGATCGAGGGCATTGACTTGGGATTAAGAGACTTGGGAGGGGATTGCCCTTTGAAGGTGATGCGTTTGGAGTATTGGGACTTTTTAACAGAGGCCACATTGGCCAGTGTCTTTCCAGATGGTTTTCCTGGCTTTGCGCTTGAGCATGCAGCTGTCATTGAGACCTCCATGATGCTGCATTACCACCCCCATTTGGTTCGTACGGATTTGATTCCCGATGAAGCCCCAGCAGATTTTCCGCCCTATGACGTCTACCCGACCAAGAAAAATTGGGTCCCTTTGTCAGGCGTGCTCTCATCGGCCAAAGGATCCACCGCAGAAAAAGGTGCGGTCATGGCCAAGGAGTTGGCCTCTCGAATGGCTGCGGCGGTGACAGATGCATTTCTTTGATGTCCAACGCGCTGCGCTCTTGGTGATAGACATGCAGCGCGATTTTTTAGATCCGCGCGGCTATGCGGCAATGGCTGGCGTGGATGTGGGACGGCTTCGACAAACCATTAAGCCCGTACAAAGCCTCATTGAGGCTGCCCGAGCTTTGAAGATGATGGTGGTGTTTACCCGTGAGGGCCACCAAGCCGACTTGAAGGACTGCCCAGCGGTCAAACTCACGCGCAGCAAAAAAGCCGGAGCAGAAATCGGCTCGCTGGGACCATTGGGTAGGCTCTTGGTACGGGGTGAGTACGGCCACGACATGGTCGATGAAATTCAACCCTCGATGGAGGACATCGTGATTGACAAGCCAGGCTACAGTGCATTTCATCAAACCGATCTTGATCAACATTTCAGGCAACGGGGCATTGACACCCTCGTGGTGTGCGGTGTGACAACAGAGGTGTGCGTGAGCACCACTGTTCGAGCTGCAACGGATTTGGGATACCAGTGCCTCACAGTGGGGGACGCTTGTGCTGCGACGCAATCTCATTTGCATCAAAGTGCGCTGGAGATGCTGGAGGTTGAAGGGGGCATTTTTGGCGCTGTGGTGAACACGCATCAAGCTTTGGAATTGATCCACGCAGATCAAATCACGCCATGACACAAGTCCATAAACTCTGGCCCTTGCTGACTGCCCTTCAGCACTACGACAAATCCATTTCCACGTACCAACGCGGACATGGGCAATTGATCGAAGCCCCCATCTTGGCCTACTTGATTGAAACCGCGAACGGGCGGATCTTGTATGACGTGGGCTGTGATCACCAAAAAATCAATCATCCCCAGTTGCGTGAGCGCTACTTCAACCCGCAGGATTTTCCCGCTGGCGCGCCAGAAATGAATGAAGACCAACGCATCCCCCATCATCTGGCCCGACTGGGTTTGACAGCAGCGGATGTGGATGTGATCTTCATTGGCCATCTGCATTGGGACCACGCGGGCGGGTTGAGGGAGTTGCGTCGCTGTGGCTGCGGGGCAGAATTGCACCTTCAGCACGATGAATGGATGCATTCACAAAACGACCCCAGTGTTTTTCCCGATGACCTCTTGGACGAAGAGGGACAAGCTTTGCAATTCAAGTTGAACCGTGGAGAGTACGAATTGGTGCCCGGCGTACAAGCCATCGCAACACCTGGCCATACCGCAGGACACATGTCGATGTGGATTGAACTCCCCAAAGGCCCTCCTGTCTTGCTCGCAGGAGATGCAGCTGACTTGCAAGAAAACATCGATCACGACATCGCTCCTGGCGGCCTTTGGCAAGGCAATGAAGCCATGGCGATCGATAGCATCCGCAAACTCAAAAAAATGGCCAAAGAAACCGGCGCTCACTTGTGGCCCAATCACGATATTGATTTCTACCGCGGTCTTCACACTTTTCCACGCGCTTATGAATAGCATCTCCAACACCTTATGGCCCGAAAGTCCTATCGTTCCATCCGAGGATGTCCCTTCTCGCTACTGGGGCGTGTGGTCACGCACATTGCTGCGCACCCCTGAGATCAGCGACTCCACCACGTTTGTTCGCTGGATGCAGTTGTCGCGATGGCATGCGGACTTGCGCGTGCCCATCTCACCCCAGCAGGGTTTTCAAGGCTTCAGCGGCTTGACGCAGGTGAGCGAGCGCAAAGAAGGTGAAGTTTGCACTTGGCATCGATGGGTCGATATTCAAGCACCACGAGATACACCAGATGAGGGCCTCATGGTGTTTGAAACACCTGAGCGCGTGATCGAAACAGGCATCCACGGCATTTATCATGAAGTTTGGGAGCGTTTACCAGGTTCTTTGGGTCAGAGGCTGGTTCTGGCCCAGCCGATCCAATCAGACGGCACGGGAGGCGCTCGCCTATTTGTATCAGGCCAATACCTCATGCGAGTACGGCCTTGCAAATCTTTAGACAGTCCATTTGAAATTTCATTTGGCACATGGGATGGACAGGTGTGGAGGGTGGAGCAGTCCACCATAACTGCCCTTTTGGGTCAAGCGGTCCCCTTGACGCTGAGCCCAATGAATAAGCAATTGGTCCTTGTGACGATCAACGGTGAACGCCCCTCCGAATGGTCTGTTTTGGAGTGGGAGCGCCCTGAGACTGTCCAGGATTAAAAAAATAATTCAGCATCGGGCTGCTGCTTGACGCTTTATGGTCGACGGATCACTTGAATGGGATCGAAACTGATGGTACTGGATGCATACAAAATCTCAACGAGGTACATGACGCAAGAACCCACCAACAGAACAAAACTTCCCACAAAGGTGACCGGAACCCAGTTGGAGAGGTGGAGTTTGCCGGGCTCAATGCTCACCGAGAAAAACAATTCAATCACAGTCAAGGCGATGAGAACAGCACTAAAAACAAGTATTGCAGTTGCAATGTTGATGATGAGCTTTCGGCGCTTTAACGCAATCAGTTCTTGAGCATAGTGATCCAAATTGAAATGTTCACCCTCTGCTTCAGCGCTCGATGTGGCAATCATGGATTGAACCCATCTTGCACGATCAATCACTCGCGCCAAGCGGTTGCCCAAGACGTTCAAAATACCGCCAACACCAGTCAATAAAAAAACAGGCGCCGTAGCCAATCTGATCGCCTCTGAAATTACACCCATTTCCATGACAAACGTCCTTCAATTTCAACCATACAGAGTATTTTAGGGCGGGAGGTGTTTTCTAGGTACATCTACAGCAGCCTTATTTTTTCGTCGCTAAAACGAGAAAAATGGGGTAGTCGCCGTTCTCACGAATGGCCGTATAAGCGTTGACAAAACGAACATTGGAGAACCCATTGTTTTCAAAGATCGACTTCAACTCTCCACGATCAAATCCTTTGTGAAATACGCCTTCTGACGGGGGGTTGTGAAAACCACCGTCCTCAGCATCCAAATCGGCCAAAGCGACTGCGCCGCCAGGTTTCAAATGCTCAGCAAATCGTTGGACTAAGTTGCTTGTGTCTTGAACATGGTGCATGGCCATCGCACTCACGATCAAATCGAATTGAGTGTCTAAGGGATGGGTCGTGATGTCTTTGCAAACGATGTCCACTTTATCTTTGAGTTCGATTTTAGAGATCAATTTCTCAAGCATAGACATCGATACATCGACAGCAGTCACTTTTTTTACATGAGGCGCAATTTGAGCCGCAATCAAACCAGTTCCTGCCCCAAAGTCCATCACGTGCATGGCCTCATTGAGCTCAACGTTTTCGAGAATGCAGCCCCCAATACCAAGTGACATCTGCAGTCTTCGTTGGTTGGCATCCCAGTTTTTTGATTTTTCTTCGAATAGATCTGTCATTTAAAAATTCCCATAACTGATGATCGCTTTGTAGAACATGTAAGCCGATACTGCGCTCAAAAGCAATGCAAAGCCGCGTTGTACTTGCCACGGTTGGAGTTTTCTTGAAAATCCCCTCCCAAGTAGCATACCACTGATCATTGCGGCCACAAATGCAGCCGTCTCGTAAAGGGGCAACTCAACACCGGCCAAGAGTGAATTGACAACGCCACCAGAACCCACCAATGCGATCACAAAAAGGGAGGTCGCGACAATACCAGGCAGCGACAATTGGGTGAAGCGTTTCATCAATGGGACAATTAAAAATCCCCCCCCCACACCCAGCAATCCGGTCATTGAGCCGGTGAGCATTCCAATGCCAGCAAGAATCAACGCAGAAATGGGGGTCCAAATGAAGCGCCCCGTTTCTTCATTGATCAGCGCCAGCCTGAGGTTGTCATCGTCTGATACATTGTCTTTTTGCAAGGACTGCCTATAAAAGCGCCAAGAGACCATCATCATCAACAAAGAAAACACACCCAGCAAGATGTATTGAGACAATACATGCGCCAGATGTTGTCCAAGCCGAGTCATTGGAATACCCCAAAGGGCCATCCAAGCAGCTGCTTTATAGCGAACCAGGCGGTGTCTAAAACCGTCAAACGCACCTACAGCGGCTCCCGATGCAACGGCAAAAAGCGCAACCGGTGCGGCTTGTTGCATGGACCAGTGCATGCCAGCCACCAACACGGGAACGGCCAAAATGCCCCCTCCGGCACCGGTCAACCCCATGATGGCCCCAATCAAAACACCCAAAACCAAGACCATACCCATGCTCATGCTCCGCTTTGATCAAAAAGACCCAACCCAATGCCTCATTGCTCAGACATTTTGTTTTTAAACAAGTTTTCAAACAGCGCACATACCCACATCCCGAGCATCATCGAAACCACAAAACAGACTGCCTTGGGTTGACCTGAGGCCAAGGAGACGATCGCCGGTCCGGGACAAAAACCTGCCAGCCCCCAACCCGCACCAAAAATCAATGCGCCCAAAACCAAGGGCCTGTCGATTTGGTTCAACCTTGGCAAATGCAATGCTCCACCCAGGAAAGTGATTGTTCTTTTCTTGGCCAATGCAAAAGCAAAAAATCCAACAGCAATAGCACCACCCATGACAAAAGCCAAGGACGGATCCCAATTGCCAAAAAGATCTAAAAAACCAATGACCTTACCGGGATCGGTCATTCCTGAGAGCATCAGTCCCACACCAAAAACCAAGCCAACAAAAAACTCACTCAAGCGGTGTTTCATATGTGTACTTTCAATATAAGTGCTTCAGCACACCAACCATCAAAAAACCCGAGCACATGAATGTCAATGTGGCGACCATTGAACGGGGGGAAAGACGAGAAAGCCCACACACACCATGCCCACTGGTGCATCCTGAGCCATACCGTGTGCCAAAGCCAACCAATAAGCCTGCTATAACAATCGCAGCGTAACCACTCTCAATTCGGGGGACTTCAATGAGACGCTCAGGCATGAGCACAAAATACACGGCTGGAGCAGTCAGCATCCCCAACAAAAAAGAGATTCGCCAGCCCACATCCCCCTTTATGGGCTTTAAGAAGCCGCCCAGAATGCCACTGATTCCCAAAATACGCCCATTGATCAAAATGAAGGCTGAGGAGGCCATGCCAAGCAACACCCCCCCCAATAGGGACATCCAGGGCGTGAAATGATTCCAATCCAAATTCATTTTTTTCCTTATTGTTGACAATACTGTTGATACAAAACCTCAATCACCGCCAGAGCTTTTGAGCTCTTGACTCGGTAATAAATGCTCTTGCCTTCCCTACGGGTGTCCACCAAGTCCTCTTCTCTCAGCACGGTGAGTTGCTGGGAAAGCGTGGGCTGCTCGATACCGAGGAGCGCTTCAATTTCACCCACGCGCAGCTCACCCTTCGTGAGCTGGCAAAGAATCATCAACCTGTCTTGGTGGGACAAAACCTTCATGAGTTTGCAGGCCTCATTGGCTGCGCTTTGCATCTGAG
>CAIZIT010000028.1 GCA_903933115.1 uncultured Burkholderiales bacterium | reverse complement strand
GCCGATCGGGCATGTCCATGCGAGAGGCAAGCAACTGGGTACGCAAATTTTGTTTGAGTGGATTGGCCATAAACAACAAGTTCCTCAAAAGACTTTAACACTGGAGCTCCAACACTCAGGAGTGAGCGCTCGAAGTTCGAACACCCGTGTTGTTGCTCGGACTCTTCAATCATCGCAACGATGGTGAGCGCACTAGGAGCAAGGCACGTGGCGCCTAGACATGGAGCCTAGACATGGCGCACAGACATGGCGCATAGTTCTCACTCTCATGCATGCTCCTCATTATGACCTCAAACCTGCACACCCCAAGCCACGAACGCAAGAAGTGCATTGGATTTGCAAGCGCTTCAAACCCTGAAGGCTCTTGGATTGGCCTCAGCACAACACTTCTCGACACAACTCGCCCTAAATCCCCCCTCAAGGCTTGAATCCAAGGCTTCTAGCCCAATGTGATTGACTGAACCTCATTAAAATGGACATCCATACACTTAGAGCTTTAACCCAAAGCTTGTTCACCCCATAAGGACCAAAATGCCTGGGGGTGAGGCGCGCATTCGACACGCCAGCAACCCTCTCTTGACTTATGTTTTTGCACCCCTTCTTTCATTTGTTCTTCAAAGCCCTGCCCATGATGAGCGGCAGGGTCATGTTGTGCGTGCTGGGCTCATTGCTCGGTTCGGGACTGTCCTTTGCCACAGGACTCAGCCAAGACCCTTGGCTCATGGAAGCCTTAAAAGTAGGCCGTTCGCTTGAGGCGTTTGAGGTGAACGAGGTCAAAGAGATGAGCCCCACTTTTGAGAGCCCGCTCTTATTGGCGATGACCCACAGCCAATCGCCCTCTAAGCCGAAGAAACACAAATCCTCAGCACCTGCTCAAGCCACAGCAGCAGCTTCAACTGCTGCTGTGGGGACGGCGCTGTCTTCGACACTGTCCTCAACTTCTTCCCCACCCCTCTCGACCACCACAACGCAGCCTCTCATTCCCTTGAGCGCCAGCGCCACCATCTCCCCCGCCGATCAAGCCGTCCTGGACATGGCTCAGGCCTTCAAGCGCATGGATCGAAACAAGCTGAGCGCCCTCTTGCCCCTTGCGCAATCGAGCCCTCTGGCCCCTTGGGCCGCTTACTGGGAATTGCGCGCAAGACTGGATTCGGCAAGTGCCCAAGAGGTCAAGGATTTTTTCAAGGCCTACCCCAACACCTACCAAGAGGATCGTTTGCGAAACGACTGGTTGGTGCTTCTAGGCAGCCGACGAGACTGGACCACCTTTGCCAGCGAATTCCCCAATTACCGCATGCGAGATGACCGTGAGCTGATGTGCTACGGTTTACTCGTTGATTACTTGAGCAACAACGCCAAGCCCTCCGTAGAAAATGACATCAAGGCCTTGTGGTCCAAGCAAAGGGATGCGGACGATGGCTGCAAATGGGCGATTGAACACCTGTACGACAACAAAAAAGTCTCTGCCCTCGAATTGTGGCAAAAGGCCAGATCAGCGGCTCAAAACAACCGCCTGAAGATGACCCGTGATTTGATTCAAATCGTGGATGCCGATGCGCTCGCGTCTTTCACCAGCGCATGGAGCCAACCTCAAAAATTCCTAAAAGACCGCTTTGCCGCCCCCCAGAAAACCCGGCAAGAATTGATCGTCTTGGCCCTCATTCGCGCCGCCACCGTCGACCCCCAACAAAGCAGCGAGTGGTTAAAGGACAAATGGGAGCCCTACCTCAACAGCGAACAACGCCACTGGCTTTGGGGGGTGATGGGCATGCAAGCAGCGCTCAAATGGGACCCCCAGGCTTTGAGCCATTTCGAACGCGCCAAAAAACTCACCGACTTGAACGATGAAATGCTCGGCTGGTATGTCAGAACTCTTTTAAAGCAAAGTGCCACACCTCAGTGGCCCAAAGTTGCAGAGGTCATCAAATCGATGAGCCCAGAAGCGAGAAAGGAGCCCTCTTGGACGTATTGGCTCGCACGGTCCTTGTTGGCCGAAGCCTCAACGGCCTCTTCAAGTGCACAAAGTAAACTCAAAGCAGAAGCTCAAGCCTTGCTCGAGTCTGTGGCCTCCGTCAAAGGCTTTTACGAACAATTGGCGCTCGAAGAGCTGGGTAAAAAAATAACGCTGCCACCCAAGCCCCCAACCCCGAGCGCTCAAGACTTGGCCACCATCTATGCGCACGCAGGACTCAGGCGTGCGCTCTACGCCATTTCTCTGGGACTGCGCTCAGAAGGGGTGCGAGAGTGGAACTACTCCACGAGCTTGGTCAATGCCACGGGCGAATCGGGGCGCATGAGCGACAGCGAATTGATGGCGGCTTCGCAATTGGCCTGTGCTCAAATGGTCTACGATCGCTGCATCTTCACCAGTGAGCGAGCTCGAGAGATGTGGGAGCCCGAGTATTTGTTTCCCACCCCTCACAAAGAGCTGATCCTCTCCCATGCCAAAAGCAACGATTTGGATCCCGCCTTCATTTATGGGCTGATGCGACAAGAGAGTCGCTTCGTGAGCGACATCAAATCCCAAGTGGGTGCATCAGGCCTCATGCAAGTCATGCCGCAAACGGCCAAGTGGACGGCCAAAAAAATTGGCTTGAGCCCCTTCACGCCCGAGATGCTCAAAGACAAGGAGACGAATGTGGCCATTGGAACGGGCTATATGCGCTTGGTCTTGGAGAGCTTCGAGTCCTCTTACCCCTTGACCGCAGCAGCTTACAACGCGGGGCCATCGCGCTCAAGACGTTGGAGAGAAGGGCCTGAACTCGAAGCGGCCGTTTGGGTGGAGAACATTCCTTTTAATGAAACCCGCGACTACGTCAAAAAGGTGATCAGCAACACCACGGTTTATGCAGCCATGTTCACCTCTCAAGCCCAGTCCATCAAGGCCAGACTGCCCAAAGTGGGGCCTAAAAAAATCGACGCCGAGCGCACAGACCCGAACCCCGATTTGCCCTGAATTCAATTTCGGCTCTTGATCAAACCTCACCCAATCAAGTGGGACAAAGGGCTTTGAGTGGCACTGCGCATGAACGCTTGAGGCTTGGTCGCCAACTCTGCGTTCGGGAGTCTTTTGAGTTCGGGAGCCTTTTGAGAACCCAGCGGCGCCCCCGTCCAAGCCCCTCACTCATCTCCTCGTGGCCTAGTAGCCTAGTGCCTAGTGCTCCCTGGCCTGGTCTGAGTCACTTTGATGCGCTGAACCACTTTGCTGCAACGCCCACATGCTGGCATAGTGGCCGTTTAGGCCCAAGAGCTTCTCATGAGAGCCTCGCTCCACAATTTCCCCCTGGGACATGACCAAGATCTCATGCGCGGAGACGATGGTGGACAAACGGTGTGCGATGACCAAGGTGGTTTTGTTTTGTGCCACGCCTCTCAACTCGGCCTGGATGGTTCTCTCGTTGGCACTGTCCAAAGCGGAGGTGGCCTCATCGAAAATCAAAATGGGTGGGTTTTTCAGCAAGGTTCTTGCAATGGCGACCCGTTGCTTTTCTCCACCCGACAACTTCAACCCCCGCTCACCCACTTGTGTTTCATAGCCCAAGGCGGTTTGCGAGATGAAGTCATGAATGTGCGCGCTTTGGGCCGCTTGAATGACCTCCTCGAGCGAGGCCTCGACTTGCCCATAGGCAATGTTGTAGCGGATCGTGTCGTTGAACAAAACCGTGTCTTGGGGAACGATGCCGATTTGGCGGCGAAGAGTGGTTTGCTGAAAGTCTCGAACATCCACGCCATTGACCTCTATGCGCCCGCCTTGAACGTCGTAGAAGCGGTAGAGGAGTCGCGCCAAGGTGGACTTGCCCGAACCAGAAGCACCGACCACCGCCACCGTTTGCCCAGCAGGAATGTCAAAACTGATGCCTTTTAAGATCTCTCGACTGGGCTCGTAGGCAAAACGCACATCGACAAAGCTCACCCGAGGAGGACTGTTGAGCTCGAGTGCTGTTGAGGTGGGCCGATCGGAGACTTCCCGCTCACGCTCGAGCAAATTGAACATCTTCTCCAAATCGGTCAAGCTTTGTTTGATCTCTCGGTAAATGACACCCAAGAAATTCAAAGGAATGTAGAGCTGAATCATGAAAGCGTTGATCATCACCAAGTCACCCAAGGTCATCTTGGACTCCACCACGCCTTGGGTGGCGCGGTACAAAACGAAAACCAAGGCAATGGCGATGATCAATTGTTGGCCCGTGTTCAGTAAGCTCAAAGAGGTCTGCGCTTTGAGCCTTGCTGCTCTCAATTGGTTCAAGCTTTGGTCGTAACGCGCTGACTCAAAAGCTTCGTTGTTGAAGTACTTGACCGTTTCGTAATTCAGCAACGAATCCACCGCTTTGGAGTGGGCCTTCGAATCGAGTTCATTGACTTGCTTTCTGAAATGCGTTCTCCACTGGGTGACCTTCACCGTGAAAGCGATATAAAGCACCAGTGCAACAAACGTTATGACCGCAAACCATGCGTCGTAGCGGTAGGACAAAATGGACAGCACCAAAACCACTTCAATCAAAGTGGGCACGATGCTGTAGAGCGAATAAGAAATCAAAGACTCGATGGCTCTCACACCTCGTTCAATGTCTCTGGTCATTCCCCCCGTTTGCCGCTCCAAATGAAAGCGCAAGCTCAAGCCATGCAAGTGCTCAAAGGTCTCGAGGGCGATCTTTCTGGCAGCCCCTTGCGTGGCTTTGGCAAAGACGAGCTCTCGAAGCTCGGTGAAGCCAGACACCGACAAGCGCAGCAATCCATAGGCCACCAACAAAGCCAAAGGCACCACCAACACCGCCTGCTGGAGTGCTGAACCACTGCTCTGGGGCGCAGAGGGCGTCATCGCATCGATCAACTCCTTGAGCACCAAGGGCACGCCGACATTGGCCAATTTTGCACAAACCATGAACCCAAGCGCCAAGACGACTCGGACTTTGTAGGCCCATAAATAGGGCAATAAACGCTTTAAAACATCGAGATCGGATTTGGGAGCTCTCGCCGATGGAGCCGTGGTGTCGGACTCACGCGCTGGGTGATGTGCAAATGAACGCATAGGAAGAATGAAAGAAACCTGGAAAAAAGAATAAAAAATAGACCCCAAAGGGCTCAACTTGATGCGAGGAACACCACGACCGATGCCCTCATGAACACCAACATGAACAGCATCATGAACATGGGCCATTCAATTTACGACTAAACTGGACACCTTCGAACCAGATGACACATCATTGTGCCCTTCATTGAGTCCAAATTATGAGCGCCCCAGAAATATCCCCGTCCAGCAACCCCGATCAATCCCCCGCCTTGAACGCCAAGACCCTGGTGCCCACGGTGGAGCAGTTACCAAGCGACCAAGAACTGGTCCTCAAAGTGATTCCCATGCCAGGGGACTGCAACGCCAACGGAGACATTTTTGGCGGCTGGGTCATGGCGCAAGTCGATTTGGCGGGTTCTGTTTTACCGGCAAGGGTGGTCAGGGGGCGGTTTGCCACCGTCGCGGTCAATCAATTCGTGTTCAAGCAACCCGTCAAAGTGGGGGACTTGCTGAGCTTTTTCTCCAAAGTCACCCACATCGGCCGCACCTCGATCACCGTGCGCGTGGAAGTGTTTGCAGAGCGTATATTGGGCTCGCACGAAGGCTATTTGAAGGTCACTGAAGCGAGTTTGACTTATGTGGCCATTGATGAAGAAGGGCGTCCCAGAGCCATTGAAAAGCCAGCACCCCCCAAAACTTAACATCTCGGGGCCAAAGCACAGAGCTCGCGCTACAGCTGCACCTCAACCATTTAAAGCTTGGAGAAATCAGGCCTTCTGTGCTCGAGAAATGCACTCAATGCCTCTTTGGCCGGTCCCTCGGTGAGCATTCTTGCAAAGACCTGAGCCTCTTGATGGATCACATTTTGAACCGATTGGGCTTGAGAGGACTTCATCAACGCTTTTGTTTGAGCCACCACACTGGGGGGCTTGGCCGCCAGCTTCATGCCCCAAGCCTTGGCCACAAGATTGGCCTCTGAGGGCACGACCACTTTATTGACCCAGCCGACCTCGAGTGCGGCCTCGGCCATGAAAGGCTCTCCAAGCAGCAAAGCCTCCGCCGCACGGTGGTAGCCCATCAACTGGGGCAACAAAAGCGATGAGGCGCCCTCTGGGCACAAACCCAAATTCACAAAGGGCAAGGAAAAGGCCGCGTTGTCTCCAGCCACCACCAAGTCGCAGTGAAGCAAAAGCGTCGAACCGATGCCCACCGCTGGACCGCAAACGCTCGCAATCAGAGGCTTTGTGAAGCGGGCCATGGTTTGCAAAAATTCAATCACCGCCGCATCGGGTCCGAGAGTTGCCGCGTCCATAAAGTCGGCAAGGTCATTGCCTGCACTAAAAATGGTTTCTTGGCCCTGAATGATGACCGCGCGAACCTCGGATTGGTCCTCGGCCGCTTTGAGGCTTGCTGTCAGTGCGGCGTACATGTCCTGGGTGAACGCATTCTTTTTATCCAACCGGTTCAAAGTCAAGGTGAGAAGCGAGTTCTCTTGATGCACCAAGATGTCGTTCATGTGTGGTGTGTCTTTCTAATGATGGGTGAAAGGTGTAGAGTGTAGGGAGATCCAAGCGGGTTTGGGCACTCAAAGTCATTGGCGCAAAGGGATCTCCACAAAAGAAGCTGCGTGCGATCAAAGGCGACGCCAGACTTGGGTGCGCCAAAAGGGACCCAAATATCCCCTGACTTGCAAGGTGCGTCCTTGGTCGATCATTTTGATTCTAAATCGGTACTCTTCTCCGTTTTCTGGATCCAATATTTTCCCGCCCTCCCAAATCAATTCCTTGTCGTTCTTTTTGGCACCGCCACGAATGATCTCCAGCCCCAGGATCGGCTGATTTTTCCTGTCATCTCTGCACTGGACACAGCGCTCATCTGCAGGAGCATCAGGGTCAAGGGTTTTCACAATTCGCCCGCT
>CAIZIT010000027.1 GCA_903933115.1 uncultured Burkholderiales bacterium | reverse complement strand
TGAATTGTCGATCCTCGGCTTTGGGAACTTGCAGGCCCACCAAAATCCTTCCGTAATCAGCGCCTTGATTCCTGTAGTGAAAAAGACTGATGTTCCAATTCGGTTGCAGTGTGCTCAAGAATTTCATCAATGCGCCAGGTCGTTCTGGAAAGACAAAGCGAAGCAGTCGCTCATCCTTGGCCAATGAGCTTGCACCCCCCACCATGTGGCGAATGTGCTCTTTGGCCAATTCGTCGTGGGTGAGGTCCAAGGCTTTGAAACCATGTTGATTCAAGTGGCGCGCAATTTTTTGACTCTCAAGCGCCTTGGTGGTGGTCAGGCCCACAAAGACATGGGCCAAGGCGCTGTCGCTCATTCTGTAGTTGAATTCGGTCACTTGTCTTGGAGAGGCACCGGCGCCAAAGGACGGCAAAGAGCCCAAGAGTTCACAAAACTGCTTGAAGCTGCCTCTTTCCTCAGGGATGGTGACGGCAAAGAGAGCCTCGCGGTCCTCGCCCACCTCAGCGCGCTCGGCCACAAACCGAAGTCTGTCAAAGTTCATGTTTGCGCCGCACAAAATGGCTGCAAAAGTTTGTCCCTTGCTCTTATGAAGAGCCGTGTACTTTTTGATGGCTGCCACGGCCAGCGCGCCAGCCGGCTCCACGATGGACCGGGTGTCGATGAAAATGTCTTTGATGGCCGCACAAACCTCATCGGTGTCCACCGTCATGAATTCATCGACCAAGTTTTGGCTCACACGAAAGGTTTCTTGACCGACGAGTTTGACGGCTGTGCCATCAGAAAAGAGCCCCACATCGTTCAAATTGACCCGTGCACCCGCTTCAATCGACTGGATCATGGCGTTCGAGTCGTTCATTTGAACACCAATCACCCGCACCTCAGGCCTGACGGCCTTCAAGTAATTGGCCACACCTGCGATGAGTCCTCCCCCCCCAATGGCCACAAAGATCGCATCCAAGGGGCCGGGACACTGGCGCAAGATTTCCATCGCAATGGTGCCTTGCCCTGCAATCACATCCGGATCGTCAAAGGGGTGGACAAAGGTGAGACCTTTTTTCTTCTCCAGCAGCAAAGCGTGCTCGTAGGCATCGGAGTAACTCTCCCCGTGCAGGACCACTTCGCCGCCCAGGGCTTTGACCGCATGCACCTTCACCTCAGGGGTCGTGATGGGCATGACGATGATGGCCTTCGAGCCCAAGGTCTTGGCGCCCAGAGCCACGCCCTGTGCGTGGTTGCCTGCAGAGGCGCAGATCACCCCTTTTTTAAGCTGTGCGGCGCTCAGGTGCGCCATTTTGTTGTAAGCCCCTCTGAGCTTGAAGCTGAAGACCGGTTGCTGGTCCTCGCGTTTGAGGAGCACATGGTTGCCCAAACGCGCACTGAGTGTCTTGGCCAGCGTCAACTCTGACTCGTGCGCCACGTCATAGACTTTTGCATTGAGAATTTTCTTCAAGTAATCTGCTGGCGTCAACGCCAGGGCTTTGACTGCAGATGATTTTGAGGGCTGATGGGGGCGCGATTTGGAAAGTTTGGTGCTCATGGTGAGGATTTTAAGGCGCCAAGATGAGCCCCACTGAACTTTTTCCGAGGGGCTTACTCACACAGACAAGTCTTCGGTGCGAAAATAAGTCCATGATGTGCGTCAAGCATCAAGTGCATGCGCGCAAAAAAAAAGCCCCGAACCCATAGGGTTCGGGGTTAAATCCACCTGTAGAAGGTGGAGGAGACAATCGGTGAGGTGCAAATCGCACCCAACATGGTTGAAATATAGCAATGATTGTGTTGCGTTGCAACATTAATTTTATAAAACCCTGATCAAAAAAAGGTGGTTGTCATGGAATGCACAGTGAGTTGGACTGGGGAGACGGGGGCGTCTTCCTCGATGGGTTTTATGGCTGAAACGGGCAGTGGTCATGCCTTCATGATGGATGGAGCGCCGGATCTGGACAAGCCTCAAAATGGTGGTAAAAACATGGCCCCCAGACCCATGGAGACGGTGTTGGCGGGCACGGGTGGATGCACCGCTTATGACGTCGTGTTGATTTTAAAAAGGGGACGTCACCGTGTGACCGCTTGCAGTGTCAAGCTCGAGAGCACTCGAGCAGAAGTGGACCCCAAAGTGTTCACCAAAATCCACATGCATTTCACACTGAAAGGGCATCAGCTGAGCCCCAGTGCGGTGGAGAGAGCCATTGCGATGAGCCATGACAAGTATTGCTCAGCCAGCATCATGTTGGCCAAAACCGCAGAAATCACCACCAGCTTTGAGATTGTTGAAGACGACAGGGGCGCTTGATCGCCTGAGAGGGGATAGGCTTGGCGCTTTTGGCACTTATGGCACTTATGGCGCTTACCAAAGCCCAGCCAAAGGTGCCCGTTAGCACTTCAGTCAAGAGGCCGCTCAAGGTAACGAGCGTGGTGGCGATCAATACACCTCTCAACCCACCGCGCAGAGCTGTGTTGATGGAGAGGTTCAATTCGGTATTTTTTTTTCAGCCTCAGCGCCAAGTTCAAATGTGATGAGCCACCGTGGTCATCACCTTGGCACTGCATTTCATCAAGGCTTTGAAGGGCGCAGGCAGCTCCACACCACCCGCTCGGAGCGCGTCCCTGGCATGCGTTGCTTCATCGATTTTCATTTGAGCTGCAATCGCTTTGGATTTCAAATCTTGCGCAGGCAAGCGCTCCAAATGAGAGGCCAGATGGGCTTCGACTTGTTTTTCTGTCTCCATCACAAACCCCAAGCTCATGCGGTCTTTGCCGACTTTCCCAACCGCGTATCCGATGGCAAACGCACCGGCGTACCAAAGGGGATTCAAGAAACTGGTGTGCGTATCGAGCTCTTTGATGCGCTCTTGGGTCCAGGCCAAGTGATCGCTCTCCTCAATGCTGGCGTGCTTGAACTGTGCAACAAGTCGCGGGTCTTGGGTGGCCAAGGCTTGGGCGCTGTAGAGCGCCTGTGCACAAATCTCCCCGACATGGTTCACACGCATGAGGGCACCAGAGAGTTTCTTCTCCTCTGGGCTGAGATCTGTCGAATGCGCCTTTTCTGCAGGGTTTGGGCGACTGGCATGCTGAGGGGCAAAGACCGTTCGCAGGGCATCATCGATGGCGATAAAGAAGTGGTCGATAGGAGTACGCATAAAAGGCATCTTGAAATGGAATGGCAATGATAGGCATTAGGGTTTTCACTGTCAGTCATTAGAATCATGTCCTGAGCTTGATCGGGTCTTTTGCCTCTTAAAAATGTCAAAGTGTTGTCTCATCCCAACGCAATAACCCTTTAATGATCGAAAAGCTTTGCGCCAAAGCCTCGACTCTGGTTCAATACCAACAACTTCCCAATAAAGGGGGTTGGCTGAGGCTTCGAACGATGACATCTTGTTTGAATAAGTCGCTTATCAGCTCTTTAATAAACCTTGGAGAATCTTGACATGAAAAAAACACTCGTTGCTTTGGCATCGTTGGCAGCTTTGGGCACTTCTTTTGCTCAATCATCCATGACCATTTATGGTAACTTGGACCAAACAGTTTATGGCGCTACTCAAGGCGGCAAAAGCTTGACATCTTCTGGTTCAAACAACAACTCTTCTTCATACTGGGGCATTACTTCTACTGAAGACCTCGGCGCTGGCTTGAAAGCTTCTTTTGACCTCCGTTCAGAAATCACTTTGTTGACTGGCCAAGCTGCTTCAACAACAACTTCTGCAACCAATGCTGGTCAAACATCAACAGCTGCAATCACACAAAACACCATCACCAACGCTGGTGACAAGCCTGCTTTCTTCAACCGTGGCGCGTTTTTGAAGTTAACCCAAGACGGTATCGGTGCTGTTACGATCGGTCGCCAAGCTGACGCATGGTGGTTGGCTCAAGGTGAAGTGAACACAACAACTGGTGCTTCTGGTGGTTTCGGTAACTTGACTGCAATGCAAACCAACTCTGGTAACTTCTCTACTGCAGTGAGCGGCATCGCTAACACAACAGCTCTTACCAACTTCATGGGTAGCGCTTCTGCATCTGGTGCAAACGTCAACCCAACTTTCTCTGGTGTGTCTGACGCTTTCATGGGCGGTATTGCTTTGTCAACACCCACGATCGCTGGTTTCAGCGGTACATACCAAATGGGTATCCCCAAGGTTTCATACAATGACGCAGGCTCAGCCAACAATGGCGCAGCTTACGCCATCCGTTATGACGGCAACGGTTTGTCAGTTCGTGTTGCTAACACTTACAAGAACGACTACAACGGTGCTAAGGCTTGGACAGAAGACTTGATCGGTGCGACATACACAATGGGCGCATGGAAATTCGCTTTGTCTAACAACAAGATGAAGTTCCAAGGTTCAGCAGTTGGCGACGGTACAACAGCAACTGGTGCTGGCGTGTTCTACACAATGAGCTCTGCTTTGACATTGAACGCTGCTTACGGTATTTTGAAGGACGACGCTGTGTCAACAAACAAGTACACACAAACATCTTTGAATGCAGTGTACAAATTGTCACCACGTAGCTCAGTTTACGCTGGTTACCACAGTGGTAAGAACGAAGGTGCTATGAAGCAGTCTCCAGTGTACGGTGGCCCAGCTACAGACACTTTGCTCGCTACAGTGAACGCATGGACACTTGGTATCAAGCACACTTTCTAATTCATGAGCTGACTCAAGTCAGTTGAGAATTTAAAAGTTCAAAACCCCGCTTCTCTCAGGAGTAGCGGGGTTTTTTGTTGTTTGGGGAGATTTGATGAGCTTTGGTCTTTAAGCTTTAGAGCGCATCCAAGTCGAGATGAGTGGCTGCCCACTCGATGGCTTCCAAGCTGTAAGGCGAGTTCATGGGCTTATGAAGTGACTTGGGCAAGAAGGGGATTTGCCCTAAAAAGGGCGCATCCATTCGACCTTGAAGGTCTGTGAGATTGTCCCTCAGGTGGCTCATCTGCGGATCGATGGTGTTGGCCACCCATCCCGCAATTTGGAGCCCCCGGCTTTTGATGGCCTCCATGCTCAAGAGCGCATGGTTCAAACACCCAAGCCTCAGGCCCACCACGAGCACCACGGGCCAACTCAAAAGCGCTGCCAAATCGGCCAAAGACGCTTTGGCGCTCAAGGGCACCAAAAATCCTCCAGCACCCTCCATCACCACTTGGTCACACCGCTCTTGGAGTGCGTTTAAAGCGGTCATGATCTTTGAGGTCTGCATCTCCAGTCCAATGTCCCTCGCCACCAAGTGGGGTGCCGCGGGTGTGTCCAAAATGTAGGGACAAATCTCATGGGGAGATTGTTCCCCACCGCTTGCCGTGATGAGACTCAAAAGATCCTCATTGGCGCGCTGACCGTTCGCGTCAAGGAAGGTGCCCGCAACCACCGGTTTAAAACCACTCACCTTCAGTTGAGGAGAGCGTTGCTTCAGTTTGGCGATCAAAGCGCTGGCCACCAGTGTTTTACCCACTTCGGTGTCTGTGCCGGTGATGAAAAAATGTTGGACCTTGTTGGTGTTGATGGCGTTCATGGTATTCATGAGCTCGAGTGTTGGCTTTCCAAGTCCATCAAAACTCCAGCCAGAGTCTTCACCTCTTGCACCGTGTGATTGGCACTGAAGGTCACTCGAAGTCTGGCTGTGCCCAGAGGGACCGTGGGGGGCCTGATGGCAGGAATCAAGTAACCCATGGATTGCAAGGCTTCATCCAACTTCAAGCACAACGCATTGTCCCCCACCACCACCGGTTGAATGGGGGTGTGGCTTGGAGGTGTTTGCCAGTGTTTGAACTTCAAAGTTTCTCGCCATGTCTGGATCAGCAGATTCAAATGAGCCCTTCGGGCATGCCCTTCAGCGCTTTCAATGATGTTCAAGCTTTGGAGGGTCGCCATGGCCAAAGAGGGCGGTGTGGCCGTGGTGTAAATGTAAGGTCTCGCTTTTTGAAAGATCCATTCACAAAGCGTTTCATGTGCGCAAACAAAGGCGCCAAATACACCCGCAGCCTTACCCAAAGTGCCGACATAGATGAGTCGATCGGAGTGCAAATCCAAGTGCTCCAAGATGCCGTGGCCTTGTTCACCTAAAACACCAAATCCGTGAGCATCATCGATCAAAAGCAAAGCATCGTGTTGTGTGGCCAAATCCAGCAATTCCTTGACTGGCCCCAAGTTGCCGTCCATGCTGAAGACCCCATCACACACGATGAGCTTATGGCCTGAGGTGTCGCACTCCAGCGCACTTCGCAAGGTGCTCAACGCCGATGAGTCAAAAACACAAAGTTCAACGTTTGACTGTTTAGAGGCCAAGCGAATGCCGTCAACGATGGAGGCGTGGTTCAATTGAGCCGAATAAATGCGGGTGAAGTCTTTTGTCTCCCCGGTGTCTAGGCTCGTGACTTTGGGCAGGGCGCAAAGAGCGGTGATCACCCCCAAATTGGCCATATAGCCGGTGGAGAAGGTGAGGGATTTGACCCGCGGAATGTGGGCGGCTTGGAACATCGCCAGCCTTTGACCCAGTTCCTCATGGGCTTGGTGGTGGCCACTGATGAGGTGAGAGGCACCACTTCCAACGCCGTAAACGCTCAATGCGTCTCGAGCCGCTTGGCTCACCAAGGGGTGATTGGCCAGGCCCAAATAGTCATTGGAGCAAAAGGTGCTGAAGCTGCGGGCGTTGAAGGTCTGGTGGGTGTCACATGCAGACTCGGATTTTCTTTGTCGGCGAAACAGGGTCTTGTCCTTCAACTCCGCCAATCCTGACCGAGCGGACTGCATGGCGTCGAAGACTTTGGGGGGCATGGCGCTCTCAGGGCTCTTCATCAAAGTCATGACCGAGCGGATAGGGTTTGATGAAGCACTTTTTGAATCTCTGAGCCCATCCAATGAATCTGCTCCTCCTCCAAGATGTAGGGGGGCATCACATAGACGGTTGGCCCAATGGGACGCAGCAAGAGTTGGTGACTCAGCGCATTTTTAAAAAAAGCACTGGAGAACTGGGGGTGAAGCGCTTGCGTTTTGGCATCCAAATCAAAAGCCAAAATCATGCCCTGTTGTCTCAGGTGCATCAAACGACCATCGCCCTCCACCCAAGAAAAGGCGTCCTTCAACGATTGGGCTTTGATGGTGTTGGTCGCCAGCACATGATCGTCTTTGAAAATTTGAAGTCCTGCCAAAGCTGCCGCACAGGCCAGGGGGTTGCCGGTGTAGGAGTGCGAGTGAAGAAAGCCCTCCGACATCGAGTCGCCATAAAAAGCTTGGTAAATGCGCTCGGTGGTCATGCTGAGAGACAAGGGCAAATAGCCCGCACTGATGCCTTTGGAGAGGGTTAAAAAATCAGGCCAGATTTGAGCGTGTTCACTGGCAAAGAAGTGGCCTGTTCGCCCGCAACCTACAGCGATTTCATCGCAAATCAAATGCACCTCAAAGCGGTCACACAACTCACGTGCACGTCTTAAGTAGACCGGGTCATACATCCCCATGCGCCCTGCGCACTGCACCAAAGGCTCAAGGATCAAGGCGGCAATGCTTTCGTGATGGTTTTCTAAAATATTCTCCAAATGGGCTGCGGCCCCAAGGGCCCACTCCCGAGCGTCCACCCCTTCGGGAGCGAGCCTGAAGTCGGGACTTGGCGCGATGTGCACGCCTTGAATGAGGGGGGCGTAGGCCTCCTTGAAAAGAGGGACGTCGGTCACACTCAAAGCCCCCAAGGTCTCGCCATGGTAGCCATTGGCCAAACAAATGAACTCTTTTTTTTGTGCTTTTGACTGGATTCGCCAAAAGTGGTGGCTCATTTTGAGGGCAATCTCCACCGCAGAAGCACCATCTGAGGCGTAAAAAGTGTGGCCCAAATGACCCCCCGTGAGCGCTGAGAGCTGCTCAGAGAGTTCCACCACACCCGGGTGGGTCAGGCCAGCGAGCATGACGTGTTCGATCTTGTTCAATTGGGCGATGATGGCCTGATTGATCCTCTCGTTGGCGTGTCCAAAGAGGTTGGTCCACCAAGAGCTGATGCAATCCATGTAAGCCTCCCCTTGGTCGTCGTACAGCCATGGACCTTGACCTCTTGTGATGCAAACGGGGGGGAAAAGCTCATGCTGCTTCATTTGCGTGCAGGGGTGCCAAACGGCGCTGAGCGTTCTGGCAATCCAGTCGCTGTGCTTGGCGTTGTTGTGCATGGCGATGCTTGGGGTGGACATGAAAGTGGGGTCAGGCTTTGAATCAAAACCTCAAGACATCAGGGCTTGCAGGGTTGACATGGGGGTGAGCTGAGAAACAGAGGTGTTTATAAAAAAAGGAGTGGTCATCAAGAGGCCAGATGCTGAACCTTCCACAAGCCATATCCTACCCCAAAGACAGCGGTTGAGGGAGTGAAGGGCTTGGAACACTTCAGTCACTGAGGCTTTACAATGGTCTTGATCAGGGTTCTCGATCAAAAGAGCTGGGCATGGAAATTTGATGCTCACGACGCATTTTTTTGATCGTCCCCCTAGCGCACTGCCAAGCTTCAATCCATGCCCTCAAATTTTTGACAAACATGAACAACACCAAGACCGATACCCTTGAAAAGAAAGAGCCCATCTTGACCAAGGCCACTGAAGTGAAAATGAGTTTTCAGCCCAAAAGAGCGTCTGCGCCTTTTGTGCAGCCTACGCATGAGGAACAGTGGGCCCTGGCTGATATTGAGGCTTTGTTCAATTTGCCCTTCAACGACTTGATGTTCAAGGCTCAAACCGTTCACCGCGAGCACTTCAGTGCCAACGAGGTGCAATTATCGAGCTTGTTGTCCATCAAAACTGGGGGATGCCCAGAGGATTGTGGCTACTGTCCTCAATCGGCCCATTACGACACGGGTGTTGAAGCTTCCAAGTTGCTGGACGTGGAGGCGGTCAAGGCAGCAGCCCTGGAGGCCAAAAGGAATGGAGCCAGTCGCTTTTGCATGGGGGCGGCTTGGCGAGAGCTCAACGACCGCGATGTGGAGAAAGTGGCAACACTCATCTCCGCAGTGAAGGCGATGGAGCTCGAGACTTGCTGCACCTTGGGCATGCTCACCGACGATCAGGCCAAGTCCTTGAAGGGGGCGGGTTTGGATTACTACAACCACAATTTGGACACGGCGCCTGAGCTTTATGCGGACATCATCTCGACTCGGGTCTACGAGGACCGTTTGAGAACGCTCTCGAGCGTGCGCTCAGCGGGCATGCATGTGTGCAGTGGCGGTATTGTGGGCATGGGCGAGTCCAGAGCCCAAAGGGCTGGCCTCATTCATCAATTGGCCAATTTAGGGCCCTATCCTGATTCTGTGCCCATCAACCATTTGGTCCATGTGGAGGGCACGCCCCTGGCCGAGGTCAAGCCACTGGATCCTTTGGAGTTTGTGAGAACCATTGCAGTGGCCCGCATCACCATGCCCAAAGCGCATGTGAGATTGTCTGCAGGTCGGCAAGAAATGGGCGAGGCGGTTCAAGCCATGTGCTTTTTGGCAGGTGCGAACTCCATCTTTTACGGCGATAAACTCCTGACGACGGGCAACCCCGAGTGGGAGCGCGATCAGGCCTTGCTGTCCAAATTGGGCATCAAGACCGTTTAAAGCGACACTTGGGCCCCCAGTGCAGTCCTCTTGGGCGGAATTCTTGGGAGTATTTGAGTCCATTTTTATAAAAAGCGGACAATTCTGTTTAAACTGAGCGTGTGAATGTTTTGTTTTTATCTAGGAGACTCGAGAACATGCGTATTTTTCAAAAATCATCTTTGAGTGTTTGGGCACCCCTTGCCGCTTTGGGCATTTCCTTGCTCTCAGGCCAAGCGCAAGCGCAAAGCAATGACACATTGGCCAAAGTCAAAGCCTCTGGTGAAATCACCATGGGTGTGCGTGACTCCTCGGGCGCTTTGTCCTATACCTTGGGAGACGGAAAGTACGTGGGTTTTCACATTGATGTTTGCCAAAGAATCGTGGCCAATGTTGAAAAAGCAGTCGGCAGAAAATTGGAAACCAAGTACGTGGCGGTGACCTCACAAAACAGAATTCCTTTGGTTCAAAATGGAACGGTTGACATCGAGTGCGGCTCGACCACCAACAACGCCGCTCGTCAAAAGGATGTCTCCTTTGTGGTGACCACTTATGTCGAAGAGGTTCGTATTGCTGTGAAGGCCAACTCCGGCATCACCAGCATCAACCAACTCAACGGTAAAAATGTCGCGACCACGACAGGCACCACGTCTGTTCAAATTTTACGCAAGCATGAAAGAGCGGCTGGTGTTGACTTCAAGGAGGTCTACGGCAAAGACCACGCAGAGAGCTTCTTGTTGCTGGAGTCCGGTCGTGCTGATGCCTTCGTCATGGATGGACAAATTTTGGCTGGCAACATTGCGCTCTCAAAGAGCCCAGCAGATTACAAAATCGTGGGTGAAGTGCTCTCTGTCGAGCCCATTGCCATCATGATCAGAAAGGACGACGCCGCCTTCAAGAAAGTGGCCGATGACACCGTTCGCGACATGGCCAAATCTGGCGACTTGGCCAAATCTTATGACAAATGGTTTGTTCAACCCATTCCTCCCAAGAACACCCGCGTCGGATTGCCTGCCAGTGAGACCACCCGTGCGGCTTGGGCCAATTTGAACGACAAGCCCATGGAAGACTATGCTAAAAAGTGATTCAAAGCGCGTGCTGGGCTTGGGCAAGAACCTCGCCTTGTTCGCATGGCTTTGATCACCTCAAAGGGGGCATGTCGAGAGCACTTGACATGCCCTTTTTGACGCATGAAGCAAACCTCTATTTTTTTCAAGGCCTAGATCCATGACACTCGAGTGGCAGGTATTTCTCAATGACGACGGCGGGGGGCGAACGTATCTGGAGTGGATGCTTCAGGCCTGGGGCTGGACGCTCGGCGTGGCTTTTGCTGCTTGGTGTGTGGCCATTCCATGTGGTGCGGTCATGGGGGTCTTCAGGACCTTGCAAGGCGCGCCTTTTCTCCAACGGGTGGGGCAAGTATGGGTCGAGCTCTTTAGAAACATCCCCTTGTTGGTTCAGATTTTTTTATGGTACTTTGTCCTGCCCAAGGTGTTTCCCGTGATGCAGCAGTTCTCCTCCTTTTGGTTGGTGGTGATGGCTCTGGGATTGTTCACCTCGTCGAGAATTGCTGAGCAATTCAGGGCCGGCATCGAGTCGCTGCCCAAAGGCCAACGCTATGCAGCGATGGCGCTCGGATTTAAAACTTGGCAGCTCTACTGGTACGTTTTGCTGCCCGCTGCCTTGAGGGTGGTCTTGCCCCCTTTGACCAGCGAGTCCATGAATTTATTGAAAAACTCTTCCGTGGCTTTTGCGGTGTCCATTACCGAGCTCACCATGTTTGCCATGCAAGCACAAGAGGAGACTTCGCGAGGGGTTGAGATTTATTTGGCCGTGACCTTCCTTTATGTGATCTCAGCGCTCACCATCAACCGCCTCTTGAATTGGGTGGAGGTGAAGCTGCGAATTCCCGGACAAAGTGCTCTGAAAGGGCCCACCATGAGTGCGGGGCATTGACATGTTGAATTTAGACGTCTCCTTCATCAATTGGGATTTGTTCGATAAGTTCATCCTGAAGGGCCTCATGTTCAGCCTCGAGTTGACCGCGGTAGCAGCTCTTGGGGGACTTTTTTTCGGCACCCTTTTGGCGCTCATGAGGCTGTCAGACTCGAGGGTTTTGAAAACAACAGCGACTGTTTATGTCAACGGCATGCGCTCCATTCCCTTGGTGATGGTGATCTTGTGGTTTTACTTGTTGATCCCCGTTCTCATCGGTAAATCCATTGGAGCTGAGTGGTCGGCCTTCATCACCTTCATCGCCTTTGAGGCGGCATTCTTTTGCGAGATCATGCGTGCAGGCATTGAGTCGGTTGCCAAGGGGCAGCGCATGGCGGCTCAAGCTCTCGGTATGACGTATTCCCAAAGCATGCAACTCATTGTCTTGCCGCAAGCGTTTCGAAACATGGTGCCTGTGCTGCTCACGCAAACCATTGTGCTGTTTCAAGACACCTCCTTGGTCTACGCCATTGGTGCTTATGATTTGCTCAAGGGATTTGTGACCGCAGGCAGAATTTACGGCCGTCCCGAGGAGGTCTACCTGTTGGCCGCGCTGGTCTATTTTGCTTTGTGCTTTGGTTTATCTCAGAGTGTCAAGCACATCCAAAAACGCCTCAGTTTGACCTAAAGCCTCAGCACCTTCATTCCTCACTTTTTTGCAAGACTCTCCATCATGATTGAATTAAAAGACGTCTCCAAATGGTATGGCTCCACTCAAGTTCTCAACCACTGCACGACCCGTATTGAGCAAGGCGAGGTGGTGGTCATTTGTGGCCCTTCGGGCTCTGGGAAATCCACGCTGATCAAGACCATCAATGCGCTGGAGCCTTTCCAAGAGGGGGAGATTTTTGTGGATGGGGTGCCTGTTCACGGTGCTCAAACCGATTTGCCCAAATTGAGAAGTCAAGTGGGCATGGTGTTCCAGCATTTTGAGCTCTTTCCGCACTTGTCGGTGATGGAGAATTTGACCATTGCACAAGTGAAGGTGCTTGGACGAAGCGTCCAAGAGGCCCAAGCGCATGGACTGAAGTACTTGGAGCGTGTGGGCTTGAAGGCGCACAAAGACAAGCACCCCGGACAACTCTCGGGCGGTCAGCAGCAAAGGGTCGCCATCGCCAGGGCACTCTCGATGGACCCCAAGGTGATGCTCTTTGATGAGCCCACCTCCGCACTCGATCCAGAGATGGTGGGAGAAGTGCTCGATGTGATGGTCAACCTGGCCCATGAGGGCATGACCATGATGTGCGTCACGCACGAGATGGGGTTTGCCAAGGAGGTCTGTGACCGAGTTATTTTCATGGATGTTGGCGGTGTGATTTTAGAAGACTGCACCAAGGATGAGTTCTTCAATCACCCCGAGAGGCGAGCCGCGAGAACCAAAGAGTTTTTAAGTAAAATCTTGCAGCACTGAGCACTGAGCGCTGAGCACTGATGAGGGTGCATCGCACTCACCCCTCCCTTTCTTTTTAAGCAATACGTATGGATCACATCGACATCATTCAACCCGACGACTGGCATTTGCATGTTCGGGATGGAGATTTTTTAAAGACCGTGGTGCCCCATACGGCTGAGCACTTTGCGCGTGCGGTGATCATGCCCAATTTGAAAGAGCCCTTGACCACCGCACAAAGTGCGATGTCTTACAAGGAGCGGATTTTAAAAAGCGTGCCCGATCACTTGAACTTTGAGCCCTTGATGACGCTTTATTTGACCGACCACATCAAGGCGAGCGAGATGGCCGTGGCCAAAGCCCATGGCGTGGTGGCTCTGAAGTTGTACCCTGCTGGGGCGACCACCAACAGTGATTTAGGGGTCACCAACATCAAGCACATTTATCCTGTCTTGGAGGAGATGCAAAAGCTTGGCTTGTTGTTGTTGGTGCACGGGGAGGTGACCGATCCCAGTGTGGATGTTTTTGATCGAGAAGCCGTCTTCATCGATCGCCAGTTGATCCCATTGAGAAAAGATTTTCCGGGGCTTCGGATCGTCTTTGAGCACATCACCACCAAGGAGGCGTGTGAGTACGTTCAAAGTGTGGACGAAGGGCTCGCAGCCACCCTCACAGCTCATCATTTGCTCCTCAACCGAAACGCCATCTTCAAGGGTGGCCTGAGGCCTCACTATTACTGCTTGCCCGTCTTAAAGCGCGAGACGCACCGATTGGCCCTTTTGCAGGCTGCGAGCAGCGGGGACGCAAGGTTTTTTCTGGGCACCGACAGTGCACCACATTTGGCCTCTCTCAAAGAGCACGCCAGTGCATGTGCGGGTTGCTACACCGCGAGTGTGGCCATGAGCCTTTACGCGAGTGCATTTGAATCCGTTGGCCGACTGGATCAATTGGAGCGGTTTGCCAGTTTGAATGGTCCGGCATTTTATGGTCTTGGGCAAAACACACGTCAATTGCGCTTGAAAAAATTGCCCTTGAAGGTTCATGATGCCTACCCCTATGGGCTTGGTGAGTTGAAGCCCCTTTTTGCAGGAGAGACGCTCGAGTGGTCTGCTCAACTGCTTTGAGCAAAGGGCCCGTGGGTTGGCTTTTGCCTCGGGGAGGGGACTTCGTTGTGAGAAAGTTGAAGAAGGGGGTTGTGGCTCAGCAGGTGATGTCAGCGATGCCAGCGATGCCAGCAAGTAGACCCAAGCAGAAGAATTGCTCTTGGCCCATCCAACTCTGGGCCCATTTGAACAGCCCCCATGTTTGATCTCGATTGGAAAGCCCCTTGGCTCAAGGGCTTTGAGCGCCATGGCCAAGAGGTGATGGTGCTTTGGTCCTCCTTCAAGAGTCTCGCCAGAGCGTTGAATCACCATGCGGAAAAAGAAAATTGTTTCCTCGATTCAAAAGTTCACCTGACGCCGTTGAATGAGCCCTCCTTGGTGCTCTCCACAGAGAGCGGCTCTCAGAGCGCATGCAAGGGCGCTATGAAGGGTTCAATCAAGGGCTCAATCAAGGGAACACCGTTTTTTGTGGCGCAAGAGGCCCTCCCCCCTGGTGAGGCCTATGAGAGTTTCATCTATCGCACGCACCAAGTGCCGACCAGAGACAATCTGCATGATTTCTTCAACGCTTTGTGTTGGTTTCGATTCCCTTTGACCAAGTCCTACTTGAACGAGCAACAAGCCTTGGCGATTGAGGCCTTGGGACATGTGCATGCACGTGGAGCTTTGAGGGACGCGTTGACCCTGCTCGATGAAAACGCGTGTTTTGTTTGGTGTGAGCATCCTTTGTGGGAGCGATTAAAGAGCCACGATTGGTTGGATGCATTTTGGTTGGAGCGAGAGAGTTGGTCGCAAGTGCGGGTGGAGCTTTTTGGGCACGCACTTTTGGAGAAGTTGTGTGCGCCTTATAAAGGGATCACGGCTCACGCTTTGAGGGCACTGCCCTTGCGTCCTATTGTTCCTATTGTTCCTAATGCTCCTCATGGGCCCAATGGGCTCAATGGATCTAATGCGCTTTTTATGGATTTGACGCACACGCATCCAAGTCCTGATCCCTTGAAGTTCGCCGATCAGCAGTTGGACCAAGCCATGCTGGACACCTTGCGGTCCATGCCCTTGAACAAGAAGCCTTTTCAGGCCCTTCCCGTTTTGGGGGTACCTGGTTGGTTCAGGGGCAACGAAGACAGAAGTTTCTACGAGGATGCAGACGTGTTTCGTCCTCAAAGAAAAAAAGCACAAGCTTCAGGTGACGTTGGCGCGTGATCAAAATTAAATCGATTTGAGGGCCGTCTGATTCAGCACCTGGTTGGCAAGTGCTTCCGCCACCTTGATGCCATCAATGGCAGCCGTCAATATGCCCCCCGCGAATCCTGCGCCTTCACCCGCCGGATACAAGCCCTCGACATCGGTGCTTTGGAGCTTGTCGTTTCGTAAAATCCTCAGCGGCGAAGACGTTCGGGTCTCCACCCCCGTGAAGATGGCCCCAGGCAGATCAAAGCCCGCTACTTTTTTGGCAAATTCTGGGATCGCCTCTCGAATGGCTTGAGTGGCAAATTGCGGCAAAGCCCCAGACAAGTTGGTCAAATGCACACCAGGCTTGTAAGAGGGCTGCACATCAGCAAGAGAAATGGAGGCTTGGTCCTTTAAAAAATCACCCACCAATTGGGCCGGTGCGTGGTAGTTTTGACCTCCCATCACATAGGCCTGGGACTCCAGATGCCTTTGAAACACAACGCCACTCAATGGATGGACCTCATCAGCCAGAAGATTCTTCCCATGGAGTTTCAACGTGGGTGTAGCGACAAATTCTTGTGCCATTTCTTCTTGGAAAGAAGCTTCAATTTGAGCCTCTTGGGCTCGAAAATCTTCAGGTTCAATGCCCACCACAATGGCCGCATTGGCGTTTCTTTCGTTTCGAGAGTATTGGCTCATGCCGTTGGTGACCACGCGAGCGGTCTCGGAGGTGGCTGCAACCACGGTGCCCCCTGGGCACATGCAAAAACTGTAGACCGAGCGGTGATTGCTGGCGTGGTGCACGAGCTTGTAGTCGGCCGCGCCAAGCAAGGGGTGACCCGCGTGCTTGCCCCAACGTGCTCGGTCGATCAGGCTTTGGGGATGCTCCACCCTAAAGCCAATGGAGAAGGGCTTGGCCATCATGGGCACACCCAAGTCATAGAGTCTTGCAAAAGTGTCTCGTGCGCTGTGGCCCAATGCCAAGATCAGATGGTGGCAAGGCAGGGCGTAAGTGCTTTGGGTGCTTTCATCGAAGATCAAAGCGCTTTGAAGTTTTCGGCTGGCAACCTGGGAGACATCTTGGGATTTGAGCTTTGCAGTGGCTTCAAATTCCATGTTCACCAGTTGTTGGCCAAATCGAATTTCCCCCCCCAACGAAATGATTTGTTCTCTGAGGCTTTCCACCACTTTGACCAATTTGAAGGTTCCGATGTGGGGGTGTGCGGCAAATAAAATTTCCTCTGGCGCACCTGCTTTGACAAACTCTTGCATGACCTTTCGCCCTAAAAACCTCGAGTCCTTGGTTTGAGAGTAGAGTTTGCCGTCCGAGAACGTGCCAGCACCCCCTTCTCCAAACTGCACATTGCTGTTGGTTTTTAAAATGCTTTTACGCCAAAGGCCCCAGGTGTCCTTGGTGCGCTCGCGCACTTTTTTACCCCGTTCGATGACAATGGGCTTGAGTCCGAGTTGAGCCAAGATCAGGGCTGCAAAAATACCGCAAGGCCCAAATCCCACGACGACTGGACGATGGGGCGTGGAGGTGAGCGAGGAGGACTTTCTCGAAGCTTGCCCGTCCTTTGGGCTCACGTGTTCTTGGAGAAAGTTCTTGGTGTGCTCATCAAAGGCCCGCTGGAGCAGATGGATTTTTTGGGCGTCATCGAACAAGCCTGGGGTCCACGCAGTTGGCTCGTTTACATGGGTGTTCTCGGCGTGGCTCAGCGTTGAAGGCTTCATGCCACTGGCCGCTTGATCAGCCTTCATGACACTCGTCTCAAGGTGGACCAGTGGCGACCAACGCATATCTGGCGCACGCTGCAATTGAACCACTGCATGTTTTTGATTCAGCAAATGATCCTCAAGCGCCTCGTCCTTCAGAGCCAAGTCGACAATATAGACCACTTGCAAAGGATTTTTTCGAGCGTCAAAACTGCGTTTGTAAACACTCAGGGTGGAGACCTCTTCTTGAGAGAGGTGAAGGGTTTTGAAGATCAATGTCAAAAGGGCAGGCGGCGCGTTCGCATCCATTTGATGGGTGGGGCTTGGTGCTTTGAGAGAGTCCTTGCTCAAAGTATCCGATGATGAGCCTGCGCCTGAATTTGCTTTGGCAAAGCTCGGTCCGCTCTGATTTGGAGCGAGCCACTCTGAGGTGTTTAGATTTTGAGCATCTCGAGTCCAAGTGTTGCTCTGGGCATCTTGTCCTAGGAGGTCTTCCAGTGGGAGTTTGAGTTCGGTGATTCTTATCATGTGCTTATGGCCAGTGTTGATCAGGCAAAACGAGAGTGTCCGAGGAAGGCCTGAGAATAGCATGAAAGTTTTTTAAGAGCGCCGCCTTGAAGTCGATAGGCAAGTAAAAAAATAAATCAAAAGGGTTGGTCAAGAAAGATGCTGAAAAAGAGATGTCAATCAGGGGACGCCCTTTTTGAAGAGAACCCGAGGGGTGTTGTTTTTTGATTCTCTACCGGTCTTAAATCTGAAGGCATGGGTGTTCAAAGGGACTTGTCGGTTTCAAATGGACTCACGAAGCGAGATAATGAGTTGGTGAAGTTTGCTAGGCCGTCGCTGGCGCGAGAGTGGAAACACTGCGCTGGAGGAACGTCCGGACTGCATAGGACAGCGAAGGAGGTAACACCTCTCCACCGTGAGGTGAGGATCAGAGCAACAGAGACGAGTCGCCAGGTG
>CAIZIT010000026.1 GCA_903933115.1 uncultured Burkholderiales bacterium | reverse complement strand
GGCGGTCTACAACAACCCCTTCGTCTTCAAAGACCGCTTCAGTGGTGCGGACGACTTCTTTCACGCCAAAGACGACATCGAGCCCGATCCAGTGCGGGGTCTGGCCATGAGGCGCACCAACTTCATCCCCGATGTGGTCAACTGTGAGCTGCCACTGGACAACAGGCGCTCCCCTGGTTTTAGGCGTGTTGAGCCCTTCATGACCAACAATTGCTTTTACTTTTGGATCGGCCAGCACGAGAACGGTCGCTACTCCAAAGCGCATGCACACACCTCGGCTGCGGTGTTGATCTGCCTGAAAGGCAAGGGCTACACCTACACTTGGCCCGAGAAGGAGGGCGAGACACCTTGGAAGGACGGCAAGGCCGACAAGGTCGAACGCATTGATTACGAACCTGTGGGATTGGTCTCTGCAGCGCCTGGCGGTGCAAGGTGGTATCACCAGCATTTCAGCTCGGGAGAGGGGCCTCTTCGCTTAACGGCTTGGTTTGGTCCCCATAACCCAGGACGAGACCCTGGAGCGCCTGGTGAGAAGCACACCGACTACACGGCTCGAGATTTGACGGAAGGGGGTACGGCCATTCCTTACTGGTTAGAGGATCCCTTTATTCGCCAGGAGTATCAAGCCTTGTTGAAGAAAAACGGCGTTGACGACCGCATGAAACCCGAGTGGTACGAGGTCCCCGAGGGTTTTGCCAAATTCGTCAAACCCCGATAAAACAAAGTAAAAAGGCTCGAGCAGAGGATCCCCATGGATCATCTGCTCGTGATGGAGAGCTCCTCATGTCAAGCATCGCACTTCTTGCTTCTGCTCTTGTTATCTTGTCTTCCTCAATGGGGGGCGTACTTGCTCAAAGTCCCTCCCCCATGGCGTTGCAGGGTAAGACCCCCAATGAGCAGATATTTTTAACCCGAGCCCAAGATAAATCTGCTGGACTTGCAGAGCTTGCTAAAAAAGAGGGCGTCCTGACCTTGTACAGCTCGATGGCTCCATCCGAAATTGGCCCGATTGTCAAAGAGTTTGAGCGTAAATTTGGCATCAAAGTAGACATTTGGAGATCTACGAGTGAAGGGATTTTGCAAAGAACACTCAATGAAAACAAGGCCAAAAAATTCAACTTTGACGTCGTTGAGACGAACGCTCCAGAGGTGGAGATCCTAGCCAGAGAAAGGGTCTTGGCGGAGTTCTACAGCCCACACCAAGCGGATTTGCCACAAAACATGGTTCCCAAGCACAAACTTTGGGTGCCTGATCGGGTTAATTTTTACGTGGTGGCCTTTAACACCAATGCCGTCAAAAAAGAGGACTTGCCCTCACACTTGGAGGGCTTTCTCCAGCCTAAATGGAGAGGCAAGTTGGGCCTGGAATCCACCGATGGGGATTGGATGGGGGCTGTGATCAGCGAGTTGGGTGAGGCCAGGGGCTTGACGCTATTTAAAAAGTTGTCGGAGTTAAAGCCTGATGTGAGGAAGGGTCACAATTTGCTGGCCCAGATGATCTCCAACGGTGAAGTTCCCCTGGGATTAACCACCTATCTTGGCAATGCTCAGTCCCTCAAACAAAGGGGTGCACCAGTTGACTGGGTGGCCATCGAGCCTGTCATAGCCAGGCCGCAAGGTTTGGCGTTGTCTAAGAATGCCCCTCATCCTTATGCCGCGCTTTTGTTTGCCGATTATTTTATTTCTCCAGAAGCCCAAACCATCCTCAACGATTTAGGTAGACCGCCCGCCAACATGAATGTCAAATCGAAGTTGAATCAATTCAACTATGTCGTCGCTGATCCGGCGGCCATGATTGATGGTGCTGAGAAGTGGAATCAGTTGTGGAGCAAGCTTTTTTTGGTCAAGTAGTCTGCTGGCCGATTAGAGTAGAAGCCTACTGTCAAAAAACTTCATCAGCAACCTTTTAACGACCTCTAGTGAGGTGCAGCACTGCTGCCGTTTTGAGCCAGGGTGCTTGCTTATGATCAGTGAGTTACTTGGCGATGTGCTCTAAATTTTTAATCAAAGATTTGATTTCTTGAAGTTCTAAGCGAATAGAGTCAAGCTCATCGTTGGTGACTTGTTGACGTCTTGCTTCGTCTTCTTCCCACTTCAATTCTTTGAGGTGTCGTGTCTCTGCCTCTTTGTCTTCATGGCTGGTTGAGCTGAAGGAGTCGACAATGGCAGCGATGAACAAATTGACAACGGTGAAAGTCGCAATCATGATGAAGGTGATGAAAAATACCCAAGAGTAGGGAAATTTCTCCATCACAGGTCTTGCAATGCCCTCTGACCAACTCTCCAATGTCATGATTTGGAACAGTGTAAAAAAGCTCGATCCCAGATTACCAAACCAGTCAGGGAACTCGCTCGCAAAAAGATTGGTGCTCACCACAGCCGAGACATAAAAAACAATCAGCATCAACCCAATGACCGATCCGAGACTAGCGAGAGAACCCAGTAAGCCCTTGACCACTTTTCGCATGCTTTGTACCTTGTTGATCAAGCGAAGTACGCGAAGTACCCGCAAGGATCTGAGGACGGACAAGGACTCAGAGGCTGGCACCAATGCAATGGCAATGACCACGAAGTCGAACAAACACCATGGATCTTTAAAGAAGTTTAAACCTCGTGCCAACATCAGCAATACAAGTTCACAGATGAAAATGATCAAAATGGCATGATCCAACAAGTGAAGCTCTTCACCATATGCATTCATGATGTCTGGGCTGGTTTCCATGCCAAGCAAAATGGCATTGAAAATGATCAAGAAAACGATCCCCGCTTGAATCCAGTGGTGGCCAACAAATGCTTCAATTTTTGTTTGCCAAGTGGCTTGTTTTTTAGTTTCGCTCATTTTTAACTCTACCAATGAAGACGTCATTGTAATGGCTCAAACCAACAGACTTTACAGCGTCTTCACAGTCACGCCAATAATTTTTTTCATTTTTTTTGAAGTCTTGTGCATTGAAAGCTTTGAGTTCATTGGGCGCTTTGATCTTTGAATCGAGACCACATCTTGTCACTTGGGTGCACCCATTGAAAGAAGAGCTTTGAGCTTCAATTGGATTGATTAAGTGGCTATCGAGTGAACTCGGAGTTGGAGAGGTTTTGCTCCTGAGTTGTATCTCGCCATCAGCATCTTTAATGGGGATGAGGGGCCTTCGCTCTAAGGAAAACTTCTGCCGGGTATGGACGCCGCATTGAGGTGTGATGGCCTTAGAAGTAGCCCAATTTGCCGGCAAGAATCCCCAGTGCGATCGAGGCAAAGATGGGGTAGAGAGGGTTGGTTTTTTTGTGGTAGGTGTAGAGTGCCACGCCAACTGCAATCACAACGCCAAAGATTTCATGAATGGAGGCTTTGGCAGTCACCAAGCCACTTGAAATCATCAGTCCCACAATCAGAGGAGGAAATGACTGACGAACAATGCTGTACCAAGGGTTGGACTTTAATTTGTTCTCCACCCTGTTAAAACCGAGGGAGAGGAGTGCAGTGGGTAAAACAGTTGATAAGGTGGCGACCATCAAGCCCGCAAATCCAGCAACTCGCCATCCGACAAGGCTCATCAACAAGACATTGGGGCCGGGTGCAATTTGAGAAATGGCAAAGGCAGTGGAGAAGTCAGCGTCGTTCATCCAACCATTGTTTTCCACGGCGATGCGATGAATTTCTGGGATCATGGTGGCAATGCCACCGATGGAGACCATGGCTGTGACCGCAAAGGTTTGTGCCATGGTGAGCAGGGTGTCGATGCTCATTTCTTTGAACGCCAGTAGATGACAAGCATGGAGAGTGCAACCAAGGAAAAAATAGACTGCAGCATGGGTAATCTCAGCACGCCAATGGCCAAAAAGCTGAGCGAGGCGAACACCAGCCCCATTCCTGATTTGAGGATGCCCTTGGCCAATTTAAGGCCGATCCCAAAGGTCAAACCCACTGCAGCCGCTGCAGCTGCTTTGGTGGCGTACTGGACCTCTGCAAGGTAAGCGTATTGATCATAGCAAGTGATCAAAAGCAGCAAGATGATCAACGGAAAAGTGAATAAACCCATCAGGGCACAAACAACCCCTGTGAGCCCTTGAAACCGGTCTGCAACGATGGTGCTCATGTTCATCAAGCTGGCACCAGGAAGAATTTGACCCACGGCCAAGGTTTGTGCGTACTCGTCGACGCTCAGCCATTTTCTTCTCTCAACGGCAACGTGGTAGAAGGAGGCTGCAATGCCTCCAAAGCCAAAGAGACCGACCAAGACGAAGCCCGTGAACAAATCCCAAAGTGACACGCCAGGATGGTCCTCGGAACTTCTTAAGTCGTTGCTTGTACTAATTTTGAGCTCAAATTTACTTGTATGGACATCATCAATTACTTGAGCGAGGCTTGTGCCTTGATCATGTCTTTGATGTCTTGGAGTTCGAGTCTGATTTTATCGAGTTCAATATTGGTCAAGAGTTGACGCTTTTCTTCTTGCTCTCGGTGTCTTTCCTCTTCTTGAATGCGCTTTTCTTCTTCCTTGTCAGCAGCACTGTGAGAGCTGAAAGAGTCCACGATTGCCGCAATGAACAAGTTAACGACCACAAAAGTAGCGATCATGATGAAGGTGACAAAGAAGACCCATGAGTAGGGGAACTTTTCCATCACAGGTCTTGCAATGCCGTCTGACCAGCTCTCAAGCGTCATGACTTGGAAGAGGGTGAAAAAGCTTGAGCCCAAGTCACCAAACCAATCGGGAAACTCTTTGCCAAACAAATTGGTGGTCACCACGGCAGAGACATAAAACACAATCAACATCAGTCCAACGACAGAGCCCAGACTTGCCAATGAACCCAAGAGTCCACGAACAACTCGACGCATGCTGTCAACTTTGTTGATCAATCGCAATACCCGTAAAACTCGCAAAGACCGCAATACGGATAAAGATTCAGAAGCGGGTATCAGCGCAATAGAGATGACGATAAAGTCAAATAAACACCAAGGGTCTTTGAAAAAATCCAAGCCCCGAGCCAGGATGAGTAAGATCAATTCACAAATGAAAATGCCCAAAATGGCATGGTCAATCACATGGATCTCTTCGCCAAACTTGGACATGATGAATGGGCTGGTCTCCATGCCCAAAAGCATGGCATTGAGCAAAATCAAAATAACAACACCAGCTTGTATTGAATTTCTATTGATGACTTCTTCGATTTTCAGTTGCCAATCTTTTCTTTGCTTTTTTTCGTTCATTTCACTATCCATTTGCGGTTTTTTTAATTCGTGAGAGTTTAAGGCCAAATTGGCCTTCTATTTGCGGCGAGTTGAGATCAATTTTTTGCTCATTTGTTTTACAAAATCATTTGGATGGCTTGCTTTACATTGTTTTTTATTGTTGAAAAGGGTGACAGACGACAATCAGAATTGAACTTTTCTTCTTTTCGCATTCCATCCATGATCGTTTCTGGTTCATGCACTTCGCTCGATGATTGATTTCTTAAAACAAGAGAACCTTCAAAGTGAAATCATTCGTGTTCATTTTTGTGATAAGTAAAAACTTTTGAATTCAATTATTTTTTAAAAACCCATTCGCTTAGTGAATATAATCTTTTTTTATAGTATAAAAGTTTAACCTTACGTATTCATTAACGCTCAAAACACAAATGGAACAAATTCAAGAAAAAAACGCGTCAGAAAAAAACTATGGGCCCAACACGTATGACTATATCTTTGTGGTTTTCCTAGTGGTCGTGGTCGTGATGGTCACTTGGTTGGGTGTCAAAAATTTTGATGAGGCCGTTAAAACTGAAAAAGCCAAGGCCAACGGAGAAGCTTGGGTCACTTGGCTAACCGAGACCGGTTTGGAGAGGGGCAACAAGGATTTTAAGTTGAACGGTTGCAAATCTGGCGTCAAGCCTGATGAGGATCAAAAAGTGGGCACCTGGGGCACTTGTTTGGAAGAGATCATGAGCCAAACACCGCTCAAAGACTTGAACAATCCGTTTTTGAAGACCAAGCCCAAATTGATTCCCCAATGCATTTCTACAGACCGGACCGTCATTGGAGATATTGTGATTGAGAAGTTGGTGGCGACACCCCCAGGCTCAGCCATCCCCGTGGTGATTTCTCAATTGACAGAAGCTGACTCCATTCAGGACAAGGTCCAGATCCGTATTTCTGTGTGTGACAAGGGCGGATATCCCATCCAAGTGTCTGAACTGGAATTTTGAGGTTGTAAATGGAAAATAAAGATCAATATTTGAAAGACTTGGATGTTCATGCCATCTTAGGGCATGAAAAAGAAGCTGATATTTCCAACGATTTGCCAATGCGCAAATGGCTCTACTCTTGGTTGCTGGATCCCAATATTGAGGGGAACTTCCAAAAGACGATCGACAAATGGATCAGTATTTTGATTGTGATGAATTTATTCACACTCGTATTTGAGCATTTGCCCGCCGTTTATGAGCCCAATCGACATTGGTTTGAGTTTTTCGACATTTTCTCTGTTGTTGTCTTCACCATTGAATATGTGCTTCGATTTTATTTGGCACCAGAAGATGAGGAGTTCAACAATCAAAAGAACGCCAGATTTGCTTATGTCAAAAGTCCTTTTGCCATTATCGACTTTCTAGCAGTCGCACCTTTTTACCTCAAGTCCTTCATTCCGATCGATTTGAGGGTGTTGCGGTTTTTAAGATTGTTGAGGATTTTGAAGCTCTTTAGGATTGTGATTCCCGCCATTCAAGAGTTCAAGGAACTCAATCGTGAGCGCACCTTCAGGCAAAAAATTCATGCTTTGGTCTTCCCCAGCCCTTACGGCGGAATGATGCAAAACATTTTTGAAGTTTTTATCGCCATTTGGGTGTTGCTCTCCGTTTTGGCGGTGATTTTGGAGTCTGTGCACAGCATTTCCTACCTCTTGAACATCCAGTTTGTGATTCTCGATGCGGTGGCGGTTGCTATTTTTACAATTGAATACTGCATGAGGATCTATTCGTGTGTTGAAGAGCCTGGATACCATGGTGCGATCACGGGTCGTATCAACCAAGCTAAAAATCCATCCACACTCATTGACTTTTTGGCCATTTTGCCCTTCTTCTTGGAAGTGCTTTTGCATCACTTGATCGATTTGCGTTTCCTTCGGGTGTTCAGGTTGGCGAGGCTTTTGAAGCTCACGCGTGGAAGTGATGCCACCTCAACCCTTTTCAAAGTGATTGCCAGAGAGTGGCCGGTCATCGGCGCAGCTGCTTTCATCATGATTTTGTTGGTTGTTTTGACTGCCAGTTTGGGTTATTTGCTCGAGCATGACGCTCAACCCGATAAGTTCGAAAATATTCCAACTGCCATTTATTGGGCTGTTATCACACTGGCTTCTGTGGGCTACGGCGATATCTCACCAGTCACCCCAGTGGGTCGAGGAATGACGATCATCTTGGCTTTGATGGGTATTGGTATCTTTGCGATTCCAGCTGCTCTCTTGTCATCGGCTTTCACAGATGAGTTGGTGAAAGAGCGCAATCAGCTGAAAGCCGAGTTGTTCACAATGCTCAAGGACGGTTCTTTGTCTGAGCAAGAAATCATCTTCATCAGAACGGAGGCCAAGCGGCTTCATCTGTCCATTGAAGAGATCAATGCCCTCATTCAAATGGTTCTCAAAGAGTTTGAGGAAGAAAAGAACAATCCTTTACCGATTCACCGAATCGCTGAAAATCCGGAACTTTCCGTTGAGCATTTCAAAGCCATGCTGGGGCAAATGCGGCAATTGGGGGTTTTGGTTGATACATCAAAATTTGATCAGCTTGCAGACAAAGACGGTAAGCTATCTCACGACCAGTTGGAAATCTGGAAGAAAATCCAAACCATGAGGGGTTGAACTCCCCTCTAAAGAAAAGGAGCCAGACAATGTCTGGCTCCTTTGCTTTTAAGACCTCCATCGTGTCCTTTAGAACCGCGCTGATGATCGGTTCATTCTCTGCTCATCCTGCTTGCTGAGGTGGAGGCGTTGATCAGTCGGCAGTTATTTTTGCTTCCCTGATCACACGCCCCCAACGCTCCCAGTCCTCTTTGACCAATTTACTGAACTGCTCCGGTGAGCTCGTGTTGGGAATGAGCCCCTGTGCGTTGAGCTTTTCTGTTGTTTCGGCTTGAGCCACAATGGTACGAATGTCTGTATTGAGCTTGTTCAGCAAGGCTGGAGGCAAGCCCGCTGGACCCCATACACCCAGCCATAAATCCACATCGTAGCCCGTCACCCCTTGCTCATGCAAGGACGGTATTTCTTTGAAAAGTGGGTGTCTCTCTTTGAGGCTAGAGCCAAGGACCTTAATTTGTCCAGCTCGCATTTTTGCAAGTGCCACGTGAATGGGCAAGAACATGGCGGGAATGATGCCAGCGATCAGATCGTTCTCGGCACCTGCAGAGCCTTTGTAAGGAATGTGAACGATGTTCAAGCCCGTTTGAATCTTCAGCAACTCCATACACAAATGATGGTGGGTGCCATTGCCTGGCGAGCCGTAATTGAGCTGGCCAGGTCGAGCTTTGACGTACGCGATAAATTCTTGAAGGGTATTGACCGGGAAATTCTTGTGAACAGCCAAGACTAGGCTTGTGGTCCCCACATTGGTGATCGGTTGCAAGTCCTTGATGATGTCAAAAGGCAACTTGGCGTAAAGATGAGGCCCAGTGATGGAGGAGGCGGGTCCCACCATGAGGGTGTGCCCATCGGCCACTGACTTGGCTACAAAGTCTGCTCCGATGGTGCCTGAAGCTCCTGCCTTATTTTCAACAATCACCGAACTGTCCCAAAGAGTGCTCAGTTTGGGTGACAAGATGCGTGAAACAATGTCTGGGCCAGATCCCGCTGTAAAGGGAACGATCAATTTGACGTTGCCTTTGAGGGTTTGAGCCACAGCATTCATGGATGAAAGTGTGAAGGCGCTGGCAAGTCCTGTGCTCATTTGAACAAATGAGCGACGAGTGATCGCTTGATGAGCATTCATTCTGGAATTGATGATAGGCATGTCTTAAAAAAACTTATGTGTTTATGAAATCAGTTGATCCCTTCATTATGAATGACTCGATGTTTTTATCTTTTAGGGTTAGTGCTTAAAACCCATCAGCAAGCGCTGGGGTTTTGCGATTTTTTAACGCTGCTCAATGGGCAACTCGATGCGAAAGGTCGTACCCTCACCAAGGGTGCTGCGAACGGTGAGTTCCCCGAAGTGTTTTTGAATGATGCCAATCGAGACGGAAAGACCCAATCCTGTTCCCACCCCCATTTTTTTGGTGGTAAAAAAAGGTTCGAAAATTTTCTTGATGTTGGCCTCTGAAATGCCTGCACCGTTGTCTGAAATTTCAATCCAAACTTTGTTCGCAATTTGACCGGTTTGAATCAATATTTTGCCAAATTGTCCTTCAGGAATGGATTGGGCCGCATTGATGATCAAATTGAGGAAAACTTGATTGAGTTGAGAGGGTATGCATTTGATCAGAGGCAGTTCTCCAAAAGCACATTCGACTTCTGCATGGTATTTGATTTCAAAATTGACAATGTTCAAAGTCGATCGAATGCCTTTGTGGATATCTGCCAAAACCCAGTCGCTGGTTTCATCGAGTCGAGAAAAGTTTTTCAAATCATTCACAATGTTTTTGACCCGAACAATTCCTTCTTGGCTCTCTTCCAAAATGGAGTAAACATCGGTTTTTAGAAAATCATAGTTAGACGTCTTCATCAAAGCGTTAGAGTTTGACGGGGTGACATCATGGGATGGATGGGTGTTTTGTTGTTCGGTGGAGCTAGACAACTGAGAGATGATCGAATTGAAAGTCTCAAAGTACTTCTTTAAAGTGCTTAAATTAGATGAAACATAAGCAATGGGATTGTTGATTTCGTGGGCGACTCCAGCAGCCAACTGACCTAAAGCGGCCATTTTCTCGGATTGAGTCAGGCGCAATGACATCTCAAGTTCATGCTCCTGGGCTCTGGCTTTTTCTTGAGCGCTCGTGATCAGTTCTTGATTCAATCGTTTGGCCTTGTTGAGCATCGATAAAGCCGCCAAAGAGAAAAGGGTGATCAAAAGGGAGATCAGCGATCCAAAAATGAAATATGATTTTTTCAACCTGTAGTATTCATACAGCGCATCTTTTTCCAGCATCCCAACGACCACCAAAAGTGGTTGATTGGGGATCCTTTCAAACGCATAAACCCGCCTTTCTTGATCGAACAAAGAATTGCTGACAAAGGTGCCCGATGATGCGCTCTTTGCGATGTCTGGTAGATTGATTTTGGGCACAGAGCCGTCTATTTTTGAGTCGTTACCTACTCGAAGCGTTCTCACGTAGCCATCAACACCCACCAGGGAGGTAAAACCTTTGGGTCCCAAGTCAATTTGTTTGTGAAAATCAATGAAATAGTTGGGATCAAAGGAGACGACGGCCACGCCTAAAAAGTCCCCATTGGGTTTGTTCAGTCTCTTGGTGAGTTGAATGGACCATTTTTGACTGACTCTTCCAAGGACAGGTTTACTTAAAAAGACACCGTAGGGATAGATTTCTTTGTGAACTTTAAAGTGTTCTCGGTCTGAAAGGTCGACTTTTTTGTGGTTCTTTAAGTTGGAAAACTCATAAATGCCCTCGGCATTGATGATGCCCACTTGGTTGAAAAAACTCACATCGATGACATTTTGGTCAAAGTATTCGTTGAGAAGCTTAAAGTCGCTTGCTCCTTTTTGTTCATAATGAAATTTGACAATACGAAGTGCTTCGTCAGAGTTTCTGATGGTGGTCTGGGAATGCTCTTTAAAGCTGATGGCAATGTTTTGTAAATTCGCGACCGATTGGTTGAGCAGTGAGACACGGTCCTCACTCAGTCGGAAATTGATGAAGGTCCAAATGATGGCCACCAAAGCGAGGGCGACCAAGATCAGCAAATGAATGGCTTTATCTTTGTGGTTTTTCAAAATGGTCATGAGTCATTCATTCAATGGTCTGGGCGTCCGTTGTTTTTGATCGTTTTATTTTATGCCCGATCAAAATCGGTATGAAAAAATAAATCGTCGCATGTCAGAAGTCGTAAAGTTGACTTTAGGGTCATAGGCAAACCTCAACCCGTAATCTCCCCAATCCATACCCAGTAAAAGGCCATACCCTTTGATGAATTGGGTGTCGACTGTTCCGCTTTTGTAGAGCAAGTCCAGCAGCATTCGACTGTTCTCAGGCAGAAGTGTCCTGTAGCTCAAGTGCACATGTTGTTGATCGGGATTCATTCTGTTGTCGTGCACAATTTGCAATGCCAAAAACTCTTGAGCACTCCAACGGTAACCACTTGAGAAAGACCAAGAGTCGTTGGGGTCAAAGTTCAAATTGACATAGTTTTTCAAATTGGTGCGTCCAATTCCTGCACCCACAAAGAAGCGCTCGCCCGTTTCAAAGCCCAAGCTCCCACCAAAGAAGCCACCCGATGCACTTTGTAAGGAAGGAGAAACGCGGAGGGAGTCAAAAGTGTAGGAGTTGTCCCATCCCACTCGAGTTTGCCTCAGTTCTTTGTCTTCGGATTGGTAAAAGCCGATCCACGTGTTACCCATTTTGGATGAGGCTCTGAGGTTGGTGTCGAATCCCATTTGAGACGCGCCGCTTGGATCTTTGATGCTGTATAGACCCGTACTCAGTTTGTATTGTGTCTGCTCAGGCGTTGATTCCTCAGCCCCAGCATGGGTTAATGGGGTGAAGTAGAACGTAAAAACATAAGTAAAGTAAATCAATAACTCAAGTCTTAAATGCCTGGTGCTGAGTTTGATGAAAGTGAAGTGGTGCGTCATGTGTGGTCTGGTGAATCGTAGTCATCAGTATAATGAAATAAGGCTTTATCGGTTACCAGCCCCTACAATGAAAAAATGACTGAATTTCAATGGTTTTTGTTGCAGTTTGTTTTGCCATTCATTTTGGTGTGCTCAGGCATTGAGGCTTTGTATTTTCATTGGAAAACCCAATTTGACTGGTCCGCAATGGTGGTGTCTTTGAGCGATTTGTTTGCTCGAATGGTGGTTCAGTATCTTTTGCCTTTGTCCATTGCGACGCCTGTCCTCAATTGGGCAGAGCGTCATGCCATAGACCATTCGCTCTTGTCAGGCTGGCAAGTGTATGTGGTGCTCTTTGTCTTGCAAGATTTCTGCTATTACTGGATGCATCGTGCGAGCCATCGAATTCGCTGGTTTTGGTGCAACCATGCGGTTCACCACTCCAGCAACGATTTGAATTTATCAGCGGCTTACCGTTTGGGTATTTTTGGCAAGCAAATGGGAACTCTGCTTTTTTTCGTGCCCCTGGTCTTTTTGGGTTTGTCACCTAGGTTGGTTTATGAGGTGATGACTTTGAATTTGTTGTATCAATTTTGGTTGCATACCACTTGGATTCCCAATTTGGGGATTTTGGAGTATGTATTGAACACCCCTCAAGCGCACCGAATCCACCATGCCAGCAACAAAGAATACATTGATGGCAACTATGGTGGAGTCTTGATCGTTTTTGATCGCCTTTTTGGGACTTACAAAGCCCACCGTGCTGATGTAGAGATTCGTTACGGTTTAGAGCATCCCATCAGCAGTAAAAATCCGCTGGTCGTGCAGTTTTTTGAGTGGAGACGCCTTTACTCGGATTTGAAGAACGCGAGCTCACTCAAGGATTGCTTGAGGCTTCTCGTTAAACCGCCGGGATGGACCTCTCGGTCAAGTTGATCGCCGCCCACCGATTGATCTTAAAACACCATGGCGACGGATTTCACCTGAGCCCAAACGGTGCTCCCTATTTGTAGGCCTAAATTTGAATACGATCTTTTGGTGATTTTGGCCAAAAGGGTTTGAGAGCTGCACTTGAGTTGCACAAGGCACTGGGATGAACCAGGCAGATTCTTGACATCGGTGATCACACTCTTGAAGGAATTTTGAATGCTGCTGTCCCTCAGCGGTTGGAGCGAGAGGCTTACATCTCGAGCAAGTATCCTGATCTTGACAACTTGCCCTAGAGTGAATTGTCGGTTCTCGATCCACAACGATAGGTCATCATCGTTGAGCATTGCAAGACGCCACTCGTCATCGATTTCTTTCACCCTTGCTTGAAGAACGCTTCCCGTGTGATCGCCAAAGTCAAATGGCGTTTGGACAGAGGCGAAGACCTCCGTGGTCGGGCCATGGGCCAGCAGTTTCCCGTTTTCAATGATCATCAAGTGTTGCGTCAAACGAGCAAGCTCTTCAATGGAATGGCTCACCAAAACGATGGGGATTTGAAGTTCATGGGTGAGTTTTTCAATCCAAGGATAAATTTCACTTTTTTTGTTTTGATCCAAGGACGACATGGGCTCGTCAAGCAACAAAAGCTTGGGCTTTGTGGCCAAGGCTCTTGCGATGGCCACTCTTTGACGCTCGCCGCCTGAGAGCTCATGGCTTGGGCGCGACAAGAGGTGCTCGAGGCCCAGGAGTTCGATGGCCTGTTTCAAATCTTTTTGGGCGATGCTGCTGCCTTGGGCTTTGGGGTGTGCTCTTTTGAAGCCGAACTCAATGTTCTCTAATACATTCAAGTGCTTGAAGAGGCTGGCTTCTTGGAACACATAGCCCAGTTCTCTTTTCCAAGTGGGGATGAACACCTGCTCGTCGGTGTTGAGCCAATCTTGTTGGCCCAAACGGATGCGACCCTTGGCGCAAGCTTCTAGCCCTGCAAGGCATCTCATCAGCGTTGTTTTGCCTGAACCCGATGCGCCCCAAACTCCAATGATGCCGGACTCGGGCAATTGGGCTTGGATGTCCAGCGTAAAGCTTCCATTTTCAGAGGAGAAATGAATATTCACCTCAAACATGGATATCCCTTGTTTTTGTTTTAAGACCTGTGAGCGCCAGCAAAGCGAAAAAGGAAAAGATCAGCATCAAAGCAGACAGCCAATGGGCCTGTGCATACTCCATGGCTTCAACATGCGTGAAGATGTTGGTGGAGATCACTTGCGTTTTGCCTGGAATATTGCCCCCAAGCATCAAGACGACACCAAATTCTCCAATCGTGTGGGCAAAGACCATGACGGCTGCCGTCAAGTAGCCTGGCTTGGCAAGGGGAAGCACCACGTGGATAAAGGTGTCTAGTGGAGACGCTCTGAGGGTGTAAGCGACCTCTAGGGGGCGCTTGCCCATGGATTCAAATGCATTTTGAAGGGGTTGGACGGCAAAGGGCAGTGAGTAGACGATGGAGCCGATCAAAAGCCCTGTGAACGAGAAATTCAAGCTCTCTAGTCCCATCTCTTGTGTCAGGCGTCCAATCGGGCCGTTGGGGCCCATGGCGACGAGCAGGTAAAAACCTAAAACGCTTGGCGGCAGCACAATGGGCATGGAGGTGATGGCGCTCACACATGCGCGAGGCCAGCTTGTTTTTTTCGACAGCCACCACGACAGCGGCGTTGCGATCACCAAGAGGGTGAGGGTGGTGAGGCCCGACAACTGAAGGCTCAAGAAGACGGCTTGTCTGGTGCTTGGGTCAAGAAGAAATTCAGGCATGAGGCAAGCAGCTTGGCAAAAATCCAGTGGGTTGAGAAAAAAGAGCTTGATGAATCAGCCCAGACGAGTATCACTTGGGTGGTGTTGGGGGAGAACCTTTTGCAAGTTCTTAGAACAACACCGGTTGGACGACCTCTGAGTGCTTCTCCATCGAAGCTGAAATGGTCCCAGGGGTCTGACTGAAGTATACGTAAATTGACAGCCATTCACTTAAAGCTAAAAGCCAAGTGTCATCTTATCTTTTCGAGGGGCCTGATGGGGACAGCCTCGAAGAGGGCGAACAAGCTGCTCGTCCTTTTGAAGCAAGGCCTTATGTGGCCAAGCTTTCTTGAGGGATGTTGACAATAAAGTTGGTCAATCCCGTTGAATTGTTCGCTGGCAGCATATGGTGGTTCATGGCCGCAAAAGCCTTTTCTATGTCGCGACTTTCAATGGCCTCAATGATTTTTTCATGCTGCTCAAACGAGGTTTGAATTTGTCCAAGAGCTCCAAAGGCATGCCTTCTGTAGTAGCCCGTGACCGTTCGAATTCTTAATACTTCTTGTCTGAGGTAAGGGTTTCGAGTGGACTTGTAGATGATTTCGTGGAACAAAAGATTGGACTTTTGCCAGCCTTCAACATTTTCTGATTCAACGATCGAGACGGTGCTTTTGTGCAAGTCTTTCAATTGAGCGAGTTCGGTGCTTTGCATTCTTTGGCAAGCCAGTTTTGCTGCAATGCCTTCCAGCTCGGCCAACAATTCCCAAAGTGAGAGGAGCTGCTGCAGGCTCATTTTGGCCACGATCATTCCGCCTCTGGATTGACTCTTGATGAGCCCCTGGGTTTGGAGTTTGATCAGCGCTTCTCGAATAGGGGTTTGCGATAGCTTGTGTTTTCTGGCAAGGGAGATTTCATCGATGGAATCTCCTGGCAGAAGGACCCCATTTTTGATGTCTTGCTCAATGAACCAGTGGATTTTTTCGCTGGCCTTTGAAAATTCAGGTTGGATAAAGCTCATGGGGTGGTTTGATTCTTGCTTGATTAAAAATATGCTAAAGCCCTATAAATATAATTATAGAATGTTTGGAAATATCAAGCAGCAGGCCATGGGCCAACTTTTTGAGGTGTTCAGTTGTTAAGTCAATCATCAGATCGTGCATGGACATTGGAAGACTGGGAGAGATACCTTCAAGGTGCTGTTGAGCTGTGCCCGAGTGAAATCAAAACCTCTCAAAGTGATATTAAACGATTTTCAAAAACATTCAATAGGCTTTACCAATCCTGTCCAGGCGTTTGTGTGGATCACGCTTTCACACCTTCCTTTGAGCCAGGGGCGAGCTCTGTTTTGTCCCATGAAGCCGATCGGTGTGTGTCAGAGTTTTTGAGGGGGCTTCTTGATGAGTGAGCTGCCCAGCACCATCGCGAAGCTGCAGTCCTCACTCGCCAAGGGGGAGTTGTCCGTCCCTGAGGCCTTACAGATCCAGCGACAACGACTGTCATCGCTTGACGGTGCGAAAAGCGGTTTTGTTCAAGTCTTTGATCCTTCAGAGGACAAATATCCAACAGCGGGCTCTTTGTCGGGCATCGGTTTGGCTCACAAAGACATCTTCCAGTTGACCCACCGCGCTCCCGGTCTGGGTCTGGTCCAGTCACGGCCTCCTGGCATTTCTCCGCTCCCCTTAGCCGACTGCATTGAGGCTTTGCACCGCAGTGGTGCCGTCCAACTTGGTGCTTTGCACATGGCTCCGTACGCTTGTGGTGCAACTTCTCAAAATGAGTACATCGGTGAATGCATCAATCCCTTGGAAGCGAATCGCGTTGTGGGGGGCTCATCCAGTGGGAGCGCCGTGGCAGTGGCCCAGGAGCTGTGTTACGCCTCCTTGGGTACCGATACGGCCGGATCGATTCGAATTCCTGCGGCCACTTGTGGATTGGTGGGGTTGAAGACCACCATGGGCTTGTTGCCAACCAAAGGCGTAGCACCCTTGGCGCCTCATTTGGATACGGTGGGCTTGATTGCGAGAAGTGCTGAGGATTTGGAGTTGGTCTTGCGTGAGCTTCATGCAAACACCCCTCATGAGACGCCCTCGATGTCTGCCCCCCTTCGTGTGGCTCAAACCTTCAGTCGAATTCATTGTTGGTTGCCCACCCGTCTCTTGGATGCCCGAGTAGCTCAAGAGATGTTGGATTGTGCAAACACCTTGCCCCAGGTGAGCATCCAAGAGCAGTTTGAAGAGGAGACGGCACTGAGCGCATGTGCGGAAATGCTGCTCTACCAACAAGTGGCTCAGTCCCACTGTGCATTGAAGGATTTGCAGCCCTCCCAGCACCAGGAGGCTTCCTTATTTCCACCCACATCACAAAGCGCCTCGCTTCCCAAAGCCCTTCAAGAATTGATGCTCTTGGGGTGTGTTCAACCCCGCACTTGGTCTCTTGAGGTCTTGAAGCAAAGATCCAATTGGACCCAGCGATTTCTTGAGCGGTATTTGACGTCTCATGATCTGTTCATGCTGCCCAGTATCGGTATCGAATTGCCCTTGCAAAGCCAAGTCAGAGTGGGGGACCCCGCCTTTGAGCCCCGAAAACTCCTCGCTCTTCATCGTTTCATGGCCTTTGTCAATTACTTGGGACTGCCCAGCCTGAGCCTGCCCATTGGGGCCGACTCCCAGGGGATGCCCATCAGCGTGCAAGTCATTTGTCGCCCCTACCAAGAGTTGAGCCTATTGCGGTGGGCTCAATCGTTCATTGGTGCACGTTTTGGCTCCCAAAACGTTCGCCAATTGTTTCCCATCCTGTCCTAGAAATCCTTTTTACTTCCCTATCGACCATGCCTAAAATTCAAGCCTCTTCAGCATTGTCCCGATTTCGTGTCATCGATCTCTCAAGAGTTCGCTCTGGTCCCAATTGCGTTCGAATATTGACCGATTTCGGTGCCGATGTCATTCGCGTTGAACCCCCTCAGGGCATTGATCCCAATGAAGCTTTGTTTGCTTCGAACCGTGACGGTGGGGACTTTCAAAACATCAACCGCAACAAGCGCTCCATGACTTTGAACTTGAAGCGTCCCGCGGCCAAGGAAATCCTCATGCGCTTGATCAAGGATGCGGATGTGGTGGTGGAGAATTGGAGGCCAGAGGTCAAGGTCAAACTGGGGCTGGACTACGAGTCCATGGCCAAGGTCAATCCCAGAATCATTTTGGCCAGTATTTCGGGTTTTGGACAAACAGGCCCCTACGCCTTGAGACCTGGATTCGATCAAATCGTCCAAGGCATGGGTGGCTTGATGTCGGTCACGGGTCACGAAGACTCGGGTCCCGTGAGAGCTGGATTGGCTGTGGCCGATTTGAGTGCGGGTTTGTACGCGGCGCTGGGTATTTTGACCGCTTTACTGGAGCGAGAGGTCTCCGGTCGTGGACAATGGGTCCATTCTTCTTTGCTGCACTCCCAAATTGCCATGATGGATTTTCAAATGGCCAGGTATCTCAATGAGGGTGATGTTCCCGTTCAAATCGGCAACAATCACCCCACATCTTGCCCCATGGGGCTGTTTGATGCCAACGATGGCGTTTTCAATTTGGGCGCCTCTGGAGAGGGCAACTGGGTCAAAATGTGTGAGCTCATGGGTCAAAAACAATGGTTAAGCGATCCAGAGTTCCAAACCGAGGCACTGCGTGTGAAGCACAGGGAACGATTAAACAACTTGTTGGCCGATGTCTTCAAGACCCAATCGGTGCAGTTTTGGGTGGATGGGTTGAACCGAGTCGGCGTGCCTGCTGGACCTGTCTACACGGTGCCCGAGGTGTTTGAAGATGAACAAGTCAAGCACTTGGGGGTCGTCTCCTCCCTCGAGCGAGCCGATGGCAAAAAGACCCACTACATCACCCAGCCCGTGACTTTGCAAAGAACGCCAGCCCAAGTCGTTGCACCTGCTCCCGCTTGGGGCGAGCACACCGATGAAGTGCTCAAAGAGGTCGGCTATTCACCAGCCGAGATCCAACAGTTTCACGATGACCACTGTGTTTAAACCATGAACAAGACCACCCCTACAACGCCCCCAACCCCTTCGAGTGCCTCATCACCCCTAGAGCGTGATGTGCTGCTTGCAACAGATGGACACGTTGCCACCATCACCTTTTGTAACGAAAGACGCTTCAACGCCATGTCTTTGTCCATGTGGTTGAAGTTGGGCGATTTGCTGGAGTCTTTGAACCAAGACCCCAACATCCGAGCCCTGGTCTTGAGGGGCGAGGGCGAGCGGGCCTTTGTATCGGGTGCAGACATCTCCGAATTTGGCGAGCAGCGCAACGACCCTGCCTCAGTGGCCAATTACGACCGCGCGGTCTCCAGAGCGCAAGGCGCATTGGCCCAATTTGCCTCACCCGTCATCGCTGCAATCAGTGGTATTTGTTACGGGGGAGGTTTGGGCTTGGTTTTGGCATGTGATTTGCGTTATGCATCAGAGAGTGCCAAGTTCAGAATGCCAGCGGCCAGACTGGGCCTGGGGTATGCCTATGGAGGCGTCAAGAGGATGATGTCTATTTTGGGGCCAGCCAAGGCCAGTGAAGTGTTTTATACCGCAAAAGTATTTGAAGCCCAAGAGGCCTTTTCATTGGGTCTTTTGAATGGGGTCGAGAGCGATGTGTTTTCCAAAGCCCATGAGACGGCCACATTGATTTCGCAAAATGCACCCTTGACCATCAAGGCTGCAAAAATGGCTTTCAACGCGGCGCTCAACGGTTCCGACGCTCACGAAGTGGCCTTGGTGGACGAGGCGGTGAAGAATTGCTTCAAGTCCAAGGACTATTTGGAGGGGCGTGCGGCCTTTGCAGAAAAGAGAAACCCCCTCTTCAAGGGCGAGTGACGTGTTGGATGGTGGGTGGTTCAATTTTTAATATTTTTTTTGGGAGCGATGATGAAGAAAACTTTGACCTGTAAATTGATTTTGAGTGCTTTGTCACTCTCGGCCTTGTCTGCTTTGGCCATTGGCCCAGCTCCTCAGCCTCTTGCACAAAAGGAGACGTTGAGCGTTGGATTCGTGAAGGTGGGACACCTCTCGCCCATGCTCAACATGGAAGAGGAGTTGAAGAAGTTCAACATCGAAGTCAAGAGAGCGGAATTTGTTCGATACGCCGATGCCAGAACCGCTCTTTTATCGAACTCTGTGGACATCTCTGCTGTTGGCCCTGGAGACTTGGCCATTGCAGCCTCCCAAGGCAGCAAGAATTTGATTGGATTGACCGGGGTGGCCAGCTCGCCTAAGAATTTGGTGGTTAAAAAAGGCGTCGTGATCAACGACTGGAAGGACATTGCTGGTAAAAAAATTGGCATTGCACCAGGTTCAGCCGTTTGGTTCCAGTGGGCCATGACCTTGATTGAAAAAGGCGTGCCTTACAGCAGCTTTACCCCAGTCAACATCCAAGGCGGTGGAACCGCCTTTGTGCAAGCCATGAAGAGAGGCGACATCGATGCCATGGTCTTGTGGGAGCCCTTTGAGTCGCAAGCAGTGGCCGAGGGCGAGGCTTATTTTGCCAAAAATATGGACTACTCCAAAGCCAAGTCCGTTGGCGCAGAGTTGGGTCTTTTGGCCGCCTCTAAGGATGCGCTCACGAATAAAAAAGAGGCCATTCGCCGCTTCATGTGGGTTTACTTGAACGCCGAGGAGCAAATGGCCAAGAACAATGAGCTCTTTGCTGAGGCGTACTCCAAATACACAGGTCTTCCCCTGAACGTGACCAAAGAGTCCGCCAAGTTGATCAAGTTGGGTGGCGTTTTGAGCAAAGAGCAGGTTCAACTCTTGGCCGATGCCGCCTTCAAGCAAGGCATTGTTCAAAAGGATGTGGCTCAAGAGGCAGGCGCCCTCTACGACGACTCTATCGCTCGCGAATTTAAAAAGTAAATCGACCATGCAAAGATTGAACCAAATTCTCTTGGGCTTGTTGGTGCCCGTATCGGTGCTGCTTTTGTGGCAAGTCGCTGCGAGTCGGCCCGATATGGCTGGCATTGTGCCCACACCGCTTGCTGTGTTGGATGGTTTTGCGGGATGGATTTGGGGTCAACCGGGCTTGGGCCTCAATCCCTACTTGGGGACTTGGGTCTCCAATGTCAGTTACTCTGGCTCTCGGGTGGTTCAAGGCTTCATTTGCGCAACTCTCTTCGGGGTGCCTTTGGGGCTCTTGATCGGATGGAGCAAATGGATCTCTAAACTCTTGGATCCGATGATTCAAAGCCTACGTCCCATCCCCATCACCGCTTGGTTGCCTTTCTCCATTGCACTCTTTGGCATCCGGGACGTGGGCAGTATCTTTTTGATTTTCCTGGGGGGCTTTTACGCCGTGGTGGTGAACACCACACAAGGCGCCAGGGATGTGGACCGCAATTTGGTGCGAGCCGCGCAAATGATGGGGTGCTCCTCAGGGCAGCTTTTGTGGCGTGTGGTTCTGCCATCGGCCATGCCTGCGATCTTTACGGGTCTCAGAGTCGGTTTGGGGATTTCTTGGACCGCAGTCATTGTCTCCGAGATGGTCGCCGTCAAATCTGGGCTGGGTTACGTGTTGTGGGATGCCTATTACGTGGGTCGCATGGACATTGTCTTGGCCGATATGGTCTCGATCGGTGTCATGGGCTTCATCTCTGATCGCTTGATTGTTGCGCTTGAGAACAAGGTGCTTCGCTGGAGAATGCTGCAAAACCATTGAGACCCAGGCTAGGGCCAAGACATTCAAGACCTTCAAGTCAAGACCCACACCGTTGGAGCCTCTAAACATCGGACCCAAGACTCGAGAAAATGCCATTGAACCCCTTTGACCATTTCCTAGCCTATCTTTGATCAAATCTTATCTTTCCTTCCATACTTCTCCTCTTTATCTATGAACGACTTCACCATTGATGCCCAAAAACTCTCAAAAAGTTATGCAAGCACCTCCACTGTTTTGGCCCTGGATGAGGTTGACCTTCAAGTGAAATCGGGCGAGTTTGTGGCCCTGCTCGGGCCTTCGGGTTGTGGAAAGTCGACGCTCCTCAATTTGATCGCAGGCTTTGAACAACCGAGCTCGGGCAAGCTGTTGGTGGATGGACAAGAGGTCCATCATCCGGGACCTGAGCGTGGGGTGGTCTTCCAAGAGGCCGCCTTGTTCCCTTGGTTGAGCGTTTGGGACAATGTCATTTTTGGCCCCAAAACCCAGGGGCGAAACCCACAGGAGTATGAAAAAAAGGCGCACGAGATGCTGAGCATCATGGGCTTGGAGCAATTCAAGGACCATTTGCCCATTCAACTCTCGGGTGGCATGAGGCAGCGCGTTGGCATCGCTCGGATTTTGACCATGGGCTCTAAGGTTTTGTTGATGGATGAGCCCTTTGGAGCTTTGGATGCCCAAACCAGGTTGAGCATGCAAGAGCTTCTTCTCTCCGTTTGGCAGCAAATCAAGCCCACCATCGTTTTTGTCACGCACGATATCGATGAGGCGATTTTTTTGGCCGACACCGTCTACGTGATGTCTGCTCGTCCAGGGCGCATTCAAGCCAAAATCCATGTCGAGTTTGACCGCCCCAGGTCCGTCGATTTGACGGCCACTCCTGCGTTCAATCAAATGAAGCTGGACATCTTGCGGCAAATTCGTCACTGATCAAACCACCAAGCCGTTATTGATATTCTTCATTGATCTTTTGAGTTCCGCCCTTCATTTCATACCCTTCATTTCTTTTATTCGTCTATATCCATCATGGCCAATCCTCGAATCCCTTACCGTTTCTCTAACGATGGACCCGCACTCAAGCCTCACGAAGAGGGCTCCATCATGGTTCACTTGGTGGTCAATGTGGAGCATTGGGCATTTGATGCGCCCATGCCCCGAACCATCATCACACCCCCTCATGGCAAGGAGACCGTGCCCGATGTGCCCAACTTCAGTTGGGCCGATTACGGTATGCGTTGCGGCTTGCCTCGCATCATCGATGCGATCACTGAGCGAGGTCTAAAGGCCTCTACGAGTTTCAATGCAAGCGTCATCGATGCCTACCCACAGGCTGCACAAGCGATCAAAGACGCCCACTGGGAGTTCATCGGTCATGGCGTTCATCAAAAGGCTTTGAACCATGCAGGAGCAGAAGTAGAGGTGGTTCAGACTGCACTTCAAATGATCGAAGACTTCACGGGTCAAAGGCCCAAAGGTTGGCTGGGTCCTGGATTGCGTGAGAGTTACACCACGCCCGAGACCCTCAAGGCCGCGGGCATTGAGTATGTCTTTGACTGGGTGGTCGATGATTTGCCCCATTGGATGAGCACGCAAGAGGGGCCCCTGCTCAGTTTGCCCTACAACTTGGAGATCAATGACTCGATCATCTACGCCGTGGAGAAGCACTCCTCCAACGAGATGTTCGAGCGGCTCCAAAGCACCCTTGAGCTCTTCAAGAGAGAAGCGAAAAAAAGACCTCGTGTCTTGGCCATTGGCCTACACCCCCATTTGATCGGTGTGCCACACCGGTTTGGCTCCTTTGAGCGCATGCTCGATTTGTTGATGTCAGAGCCTCAGGTGTGCTTCCTCCAAGGCCAAGACATTGCCAAGTGGTACACCTCACAAGTGCCAAGCGTTTAAGTTCAATCAACGTCACATTTTTTCAAGAATATTTTTAAAAGGTCATCACATGGATTTGAAACTCAAGGGCAAAAGGGTCATGGTCACGGGAGGCTCGAAAGGCATTGGTTTGGCCATTGCCTTGTCATTTGCCAAAGAGGGCGCCACGCCCATTTTGGTCTCTCGCACGGCCGCTTCGCTGGAAGAGGCCACCCAACGCATACTGACCCAAACGGGCGTAGAGGCTCAAAGCATTGCGCTTGACTTGGGAGAGAGTGGATCGGCCAAAGCATTGGCTCAAAAGTGCCACGATGTCGATATTTTGGTCAACAACGCGGGTGCCATACCCGGTGGCAGTTTGCTTGACATTTCCGAGGAGCGGTGGAGACAGGCTTGGGAGCTCAAACTCTTTGGCTACATCAATCTCACCCGAGAGGTGTTGCCCCTCATGCAAGAGAAAAAGAAGGGTGTTATCGCCAACATCATTGGCATGGCTGGTGCTGCCCCTCGCAGTGCCTACATTTGTGGCTCCGCAGCCAATGCCGCATTGATCGCCTTCACACAGGCTTTGGGTGCGTCCTCTCAAGCCCATGGCGTGCGCGTGTTTGGCGTGAACCCTTCGCCCACCAAGAGCGAGCGCATGGAGGGCATGCTCAGAGCGCAAGCCGCGCAAAAGTTCTCCGACCCCGAGAGATGGATGGAGCTCACCACCCAAATGCCCTTTGGAAGAATGGCCGAGCCTCAAGAGCTCGCCGATCTCACCACCTTTTGTTGCTCGGACTTGTGCGGCTATTTGTCGGGCAGCGTGATCAATGTGGACGGTGGACAAATGTTTGCCTGATGCTCGCGCCTTGCCTGTGATGGGCAGTAGAACTGAAACCAAAACCATAAAGAACTTTGAATCGACATGTTTAAAAATCGCAATCCTCAATATGATTTCTCCGACCTCAGAGACGGTGTGCGCTCGGTGGTCTCCCAATTTGACTCTCGTTACTGGCAAGAGTTGGATGAAAAAAGAGCTTTTCCAGAGAAGTTCGTCGACGCGTTGACCCAAGCCGGTTGGCTCAGTGCGTTGATACCTGAGGAGTACGGTGGCTCGAATTTGTCCATGGTGGAGGCCAGTGTGGTGATGGAGGAGATCAACCGCGCCGGTGGAAACTCCGGCGCTTGTCATGGCCAGATGTACGTGATGGGCTGTGTCGTCAGGCACGGCAGTGAGCGTCAAAAACAAGACTTGCTCCCCAAAATTGCCAGTGGCGAGTTGAGGATGCAAGCCATGGCCGTGACCGAGCCCACAACGGGCAGTGACACCACCAAGCTCAAAACCACCGCGGTCCTCAAAGGCGACCGCTATGTGGTCAATGGCCAAAAAGTGTGGACCTCCAGGCTGCAGCACTCCGATTTCATGCTCTTATTGGCCCGCACCACGCCACTGGCCGAAGTGAAGAAAAAAACGGAAGGGCTTTCTGTCTTTTTGGTCGATCTCAGAAAAGAGGTGGGCAAAAGCATCACCGTTCGCCCGATCCGAAACATGGTCAACCACGAGACCAATGAAATTTTCATCGACGGCCTGGAAATACCCGTTGAGAACCGCATTGGTGAAGAAGGCATGGGCTTGAAGTACATCTTGGATGGATTGAACGCGGAGCGCATTTTGATCGCCGCCGAATGTGTGGGAGATGGTTACTGGTTCATCGAGAAGGCCGCGGCTTATGCGAACGATCGTGTGGTTTTTGACCGACCCATTGGCAAGAACCAAGGGATCCAGTTTCCCATTTCCCGCGCCTATGTGAATGTGGAGGCTGCAAGCCTCATGCGTTACAACGCATGCGCCATGTTTGACTCTGGGGTGAACTGTGGGGCAGAGGCCAATATGGCCAAGCTCTTGGCGGCCGACGCCTCCTGGGAAGCGGCCAATGTGTGCTTGCAAACCCATGGCGGATTTGGTTTTGCAGCGGAATACGACATCGAGAGAAAGTTCAGGGAAACTCGACTCTACCAAGTCGCCCCCATCTCCACGAACATGATTTTGTCTTATTTGGGTGAGCATGTTTTGGGCATGCCCCGTTCATACTGAGGGATGCGAAGTTTATGAGTGAGCTCCATCAAGTTGTTGTCGTCGGGGCTGGCCCCGTGGGACTGTTGTGTGCCTTGGATTTGGCCAGGCAGGGCGTAGAGGTGTGTGTGCTCGAAGCCGAGCCCAGCACCACCATCGATTTAAGGGCCGGCACCTTTCATCCGCCCACCCTTGAGATGTTGGCCCCTTTAGGGGTGACCGATGAGATGATGAAAATTGGCATGAAAGTGCCCGTTTGGCAAAGTCGAGATCTTCAAGAGGGCTTGATCGCTGAGTGGGACATGTCTATTTTGAAAAACGACACCCCGTACCCGTTCAGGCTTCATTTGGAGCAGCACCGTTTGACGCCCATCTTGCTTGAAATGCTCTCCAAGTACAGCCACGCGAAGGTGCTTTTCTCGCATGAGTTTTTAAGCCTCGAGCAGCGCGATGATGAAGTCCTTTTGACAGTCAAAGCCCAAGCCTCTGAGGAGACCTTGTCGCTTCGTGCTCAGTGGGTGATTGGCGCAGATGGGGGCAAGAGCCCGGTCAGAAAGTCCGCAGGCATTGAGTTTGATGGCTACACCTGGCCTGAGAGGTACAGCGTGGTGAGCACCACCCATGACTTCTCGCACTTGGGTTATGCGGACAATGCCTATGTGAGCGACCCCGAGCAATGGGTGGCTTTTTTCCGCATGCCCGACAAAGGCCCTCCTGGTCTTTGGCGAATGACCATCCCAGTTGGGCAGTCTTACACGGATGAGGAAATTTTGGATCCGAAGTACGCCAACTCGGTTTTTCAGCGGGTCCTTCAAACGCCCCCCGATGTGCTTTATCCGATCGTGCATCAAAGCGTCTACCGAGTCCACCAACGCGTGGCCAATCAATTCCGAAAAGGCCGGGTGCTCTTGGCTGGAGACTCGGCCCATGTGAACAATCCACTGGGTGGTTTTGGATTGAACAGTGGCATTCACGACGCGATGAACTTGTCGCAAAAACTGGCTCAAGTGGTGGTCCATCAAGCGAGCGCCTCTTTGCTGGATTTGTATGAGCGCCAAAGACGGGCGGTCAACATGGAATACGTTCAAGAGATCTCCATCAAGAACAAGCACCATTTGGAGGAGTCGGACCCGAAAGTGCGCCAAGAGCGCTTTGCAAGCCTGAGAAAAATCAACGCTCAAGACAGCTCAAGACGCGAGTATTTGCTCATCTCCTCCATGATCAACAGCATCAAAAAAGCAAACTCCATCACCTGATTTCATTGGCGATAAAAAGCAATTGTTTTAACTTTTTTTTCGAAGGTTCCCAGATGCATCCACTGACCTACAGCAAAAGACGTTTTCTCTCTCAAATGGGCAAAGTCGCGACGGCTTGTGTTGCGCTGTCAAGCCTAGAGGGCACGCTGGCTCAAACGCCAGCCAACGCCGTGTCCTCATGGCCACAACGCCAAATCAAGATCATTGTGCCTTTTGCAGCCGGTGGCAACACCGATGCCATTGCACGCATCACCGCTGAACGACTCTCCCACGCTTTGGAGACCTCGGTCATCGTGGAGAACAAAGCGGGGGCCAATGGAGCGATTGCGGCTGACTTTGTCGCCAAGTCTGCAGCCGATGGTTACACCTTGCTCATGGCGGCGATGCCCGTTCTTGCGATTTTGCCCGCCATCAGCAAAACCAATTTTGACCCCAAGCGAGACTTCATGCCGGTGAGCATCGTGGGCTCGAACCCCTTTGTCATGGCCATCAGCAAGACGGTGCCTGCCACCAATTTGCGGGAATTCATGGCCTATGCAAGAGCCAACCCTGGTAAGCTCAACTACGCCTCAGGTGGCTCGGGCAGTGTGTCCCACTTGTCGGCGGCACTCTTTGTCAAGCGAGCCAATCTCGACATGACCCACATCAGCTACAAAGGGGGCGGTCCAGCAGTGGCCGACCTCTTGGGCGGGCAAGTGCAGATGTATTTTGGCAATTTATCTGAATTGGCCGCCCATGCCAGTGGTGGTCTGATCACGATTGTGGGGGTCTCCAGTGACCTTCGGGCCAAGCAACTGCCCAATGTGCCCACCTTTTCAGAGTCGGGTTTCCCTGGCTTTAAAACCCTCACCTGGAATGGTATCGTGGTGCCTGCGGCCACTCCGGCAGCGGTGGTCAACAAGTTGGCCGCCGTCATCAAGGAGGTGGTGGCGCACAGCGACACGCAGTCCAAACTGCTCCAACTCGGGGTGGATCCTATTGGCAACACGCCCAGTCAGTTTGCTGAGGTGCTCAACTCCGATATCGGCATCTGGGCTGAGGCGGCCAAGGCCAGTAACTTAAAAATCGAATAGTTCTCTTGATCGCCTCATCACTGGACCTCTGTTTTTTTTGAACTCACCCCCATCGAATTCATCAACCTTCTTTGCACTTGACGGAGACCCCTTTTGACCACGCCCGCTCACTCCATCCAACACACCCCCTCCACCGATGTCATGGCTTTCAGGGCCAAAGTGGCCGTGGTCGTGCCCGCCACCAACACCATCGTTCAGCCCGAAATGGAGGCCATGCGTCCTGCGGGGGTGACCAACCATGTGACCCGCATGCGTTTGCCACCCAGGCCCTATGACGATCAAAATGAATACAAGAAAGCGCTGGAGACGGAGAAAGGCGACTTGGAGGATGCTTTGGAGTCGGTGCTTTTATGTGAGCCCCACGTGGTCGCTCATGGACACTCGATTCACTCTTTCAGGGGAGACGGGGAGGTGGCCCTGAGGGAGGAAAAACGCCTAGAGGCTTTGTGTGGCATCCCCTTTGTGACGCCTTCGCGGGCGGTCTTGGCGGGTCTGGAGGCCATTGGGCGCCCTAAAAGAATTTCCATTTTGACCCCTTATTGGCCCCCAGCAGATCAAATGATTGCAGAGTTCTTCAAAGCTTGTGGCTATGAGGTGGTGAGCACCCATGGGCTGAAGTCTACGGGGCCGACCGCTGTTGCACGTTTCACCCACGATGAGATCATGAAGGGCTTTGAAGAGGTGAACCGTCATGAGTCAGAGGCCTTGATCCATGTGGGGACCAATTTGCCGGTCTCGGCCATGACCCAAGAGATTGAACAAAAGTTTGCCAAGCCCATGATTGGCGTGAATGTGGCCACCTATTGGTTGGCCCTCAGGCGCATCGGGATCATGGATCCTTTGCCAGGAATGGGTTTGTTGGCGGAAAAATATTGAGTCTCTCAAAGACGTGAAAGCGCTCATGAGGGCTGTGAAAAGCGGATCAGCCAACCTGTCAGGACGCTCAAATGGAGGCGCTTATGGAGGCGCTTATGGAGGCGCTTATGGAGGCGCTTATGGAGGCGCTAATGGAGGCGCTGGGTGGGAGCCGCTCACACAACTCGCTCACTCCACTATAGATGTTTCCCTAGTTCCTTTCTTTTCAAAGTGTGGGATGATCAGCATCTGAAAATGTAGACCTTGTGGCCGATCGGTAACAAGCCGATCGAGCTCCTGTGTTGTCCATTCATGAGACTCTTTTGAAGTTGGATGCGCCTTCTTTTGGGTGACATCGAGCTGGGGTACGATCTTTTTTCGTGCTCGCATCATCACCATTTAACCCAATGTACGCCTTTAAAACCTCCCCCTCCTTGATGCTGCATGCCTTGACTTGCGGTGTGATGATGACGCTGGGTTTACAGGCCTGGTCGCAAAGCTACCCCAATAAACCGGTTCGAGTGATTTCTGAATACGTGGCGGGCAACGGGGGTGATGTCTTTTCCAGACAAATTTTGAGCAGCATTTCAGCTCAACTGGGACAAACCATGGTGGTCGAGAACAAGGGCGGCTCTGGAGGATTGGTGGCGGTGGAGGCGGCAAGGCGTGCGCCCGCTGATGGTTACACCTTGCTCTTGGCTTCACAAAATGTACCCGTCACCCGGCGCTTTCTCTCCAAATCAGAGCCCATCGATCCCCTGGTGGATTTGACGCCCCTGAGCGCCTTGTGGCGCACATCTTTGGTGATTGCTGTGAACCCGGCTTTTGCGCCCAAGACGCTCAAAGAGTTGGTGGATTACGCCAAGACCCATTCCGGTCAACTGTCTTACAGCACGACAGGCATCGGCACGCAAGGCCACTTTGCAGGGGCCAATTTTGCCAACATCACGAACACCCAGTTGCTTCACGTGCCCTACAACGACAACCGACTGATCACCGATGTGATCTCTGGCGAGTTGCCCATGACCATTGGCATCATCTCCATGGTTGCGCCCCATGTGAGAGCGGGCAGACTGCGCTTGGTGGCATCAGCCGGTCAGAAACGCTCCGAGATGTTTCCTGATGTGCCCACCGTGAGTGAGCTCATGCCCAATTTTGAGCCTCCACCCACATGGACGGCGCTCTTTGCGCCTCCTGGGCTGCCAAGACCTGTTTTGGACAGACTTGCACAAAGCATTGGTAAAGCGCTGGCCTCTCCTGAGCTCAAAGCGAAGGCCGCGTCTGATGGTTTTGATTTGATTGGCAACTCCCCCGATGAGTTTGTCTTTCAGATCAAAAAGGATATTGAGATTGCTGGCCGCTTGGTCAAAACCGCTAAAATTGAACCCACTGATTAAGGAACTTTAAAATGAAAATTTGTCGATACAACGATTCCATGACTGGCTTGATTGAAGCCGATCGTGTCTACCCATTGGAGCAAGCCCTTGTTGCTTTGGGCGCGGTCAAGGTTGGAGCGTCTGCACATGCCCAGATAGCAGCAATGAACAATCCTGAGGTGTCTTCCAAAGCACATGCTGCAGCCCTGAAGTTGCCCTCCATTGCGCTGTCAGAGGCCAAGTTGTTGGTGCCTTTGGATAACCCACCCGCCATTTGGGCTGCTGCAGCCAATTACAAGGCCCACCAAGCCGAGATGATCGGACGCGTTGGCTCGAGCGACCGCTCCCATCTCAGCAACGACGAGTTGATGGCCGAGATCTTTTTGAAACCCAACTCCTCCTTGGTGGGACCTTCTGGGATTGTGATTTTGCCCAAAATCTCCAAGCACGTGGACTTTGAATGCGAGTTGTGCGCGGTGATTGGCAAAACAGCCAAAAACGTGAGCGAAGAAGAGGCCCTCGACTATGTCTATGGCTACACCATGTGCTGGGACATCAGCATTCGAGACCCTTGGGGCATTGGTCGCCAAAACACGCGCAACATCAGAAAAGGTTTTGACACCTTTTGCGGCGTAGGACCTTGGATTGTGAGCCGTGACGAGATCGCCGAGCCCCAAGCTTTACTCATCGATGTGGAGCAAAACGGTGTCAATGTCATGAAGGCCAACACCGCAGACATGATCAACGGCTTGAGACCCCTTATTCGCTTTCTCTCCAGTGTGAGCACCTTGTCACCTGGCACCTTGATCACAACCGGTACGCCAGCGGGCGTCTCAAGACTTGCCGATGGGGACCATTTGAGAGGCACCATCACCGGCATAGGTGTGATGGATTTGCACGTCCAAGCCGAGCGTTAAGTCGCGCCAAAGCCCCAAGACCTGGGGCAGTTTGTTGGAGAGTTCTTGAAAGGCTCAAATGTTCAAGCTTAGAGTGTTCTCGGACGAGCTCAACGCATTGGATGAGGAGCGCTTTGGGGCGCTCTTTCCCGAATTGGCGCAGGCGGTGCCCGAGTTGTTTCGCTCGATGACGGTGGCGAGTCAGAGCTTGAGCCACGTGGATTTTTTCGGCAACCCGCAAGGCGTTCGACGTGACAATGGTTTTGAACAGGCGGTTTCTGGCGTCTTGTCTGCGGCTTTGATGGACCATGTCACTGAGCGCCATGCGCCCGTCTTAGAACACTTGAATGCGCTTCGCATGATTGTGCTGAAATGGGATCAACTCACTGAGCAAGAGGATGCGCTCAATTATTTCGGCTACATCTTTTATCACTTTCACAAATATGGCAAAGCCTTGGTGGGAGAGCGGCTTAAATATTTGAGCGACGTTCAAGCCAAAAATGAGCAGTCACTGGCGCACTATTTCTCACCCCAGCCCTGTCACGTGTGGTACCACTCAGCGCTCGGCATAGCAGACAAATGCTCCAGGGATTTCTTTGCCTTTGACGATGCCGACCGGCTCGGTGAGCCAAGCCCTGGGTATGCCATTCATTGGAAGAAAAGCCGTCGATACAACTTGAGCCTGCCGTTCACGGTGCTCGACTCTGAGATCGAGTTGCCCTTGATCAGCGAGGGCAAAATGATCACCCTTTGCCCCCAGTGCCGCCAAAAGTGCAGGGTGAGCGTTTTTGACATCATGCAAATTCGCTGCCCCAAGTGTGAGAGCACTTGGAAGCAAGTGGCTTGATTTTTAGAAGGTGACGATTGGTCTTTTAGCCACTTGGCCTCTTGGCTTCGTTCTCAAGTAGTTTTACTTACTGCTTTGCTTTGCATTGCTTTCTTTCACCACTTTGGCCCATTTCTCCTTGTCCTCAGCAATGAATTTGGTGAACTCCTGGGCGGATGTTGGCATGGGCTCCAGGCCTTGTGCGATCAGTTGATTCTTCACATCGCTTTCTTCCAAGATCTTGTTGAGCGTGGTGTTGAGTTTGAGGACCACCGAAGAGGGCACGCCGGGCGAGGTGAGCATGCCG
>CAIZIT010000025.1 GCA_903933115.1 uncultured Burkholderiales bacterium | reverse complement strand
GAGACCCAAATGAGAGGCCCAAGCACAAGGGGTCAAAAACCAGGTTGAAGAACCAGGGTTTGACAATGGGTGTTTTGGGGTCCCGAGCAGAGTGGAGTCGAGGTGAGCTTTCGGGATCGATAGAACGCTCCATGAAAAACACCCCAGAACTCAAGAAAGGCTCTCAAGTTGTGGGGTGTGTGCCAAGCAGGCCTTGGATCTTGGGTCTTGGGTCTTGGATTTTAAGTTCTAGACTCTGGGCCTAGATCTCTGGGCCTGGATCTCTGGGCTTTAAAGCGTGCTGGCCACTTGGACAGATGGCCTCACGTTCAAAGTTCACAGTTCGATCTTCGCTCCCAATTCAATCAAACGACCCGAGTCCACTTTGAAGAAGTCCGACGCGCGAGCAGCGTTTTGCATCATCCAAATGAAGATCGATTCGCGCCACATGGCCATTTGAGGAATCTCTTTGGCCACCAAAGACTCTCGGGCCATGAAGAAGGAGGTCTCCATGCTGGGGCAATCGATTTGGTGCTTGGTTTTTAGCAAATCCATCACTTGAGCGATATCAGGCGTTTCTTTGAAACCGTAAATCGCACGAACGATGAAAATGTCTTTGGAGATCTCGCGCACCGATAGGCGTTGCTCAACGTTCACTCTGGGAACGTCCCAAATGCTGACCTTCAAGAAGATCACTCTGTCGTGCAAGACCTTGTTGTGCTTTAAATTGTGCAGCAAGGCGGGCGGCACAAAGTCAATATGAGCCGTCAAAAAGACGGAGGTTCCCGCCACCCGGACAGGGGGGTGGGACAAGAGTGAGGGGATGAAGTCCTCTAAGCGAATGCCATTGTTGATGGCTCGCTCTCTAAGCAGGTGTCGGCCTTGAAACCAAGTCATCAGCAAAAGGAAACAAAGTCCACCCACGACCAGCGGGAACCAGCCCCCTTCGAGGACTTTGGCCAAGTTGGAGGCAAAAAAACCAATGTCAATCACGGTGAACAAACCAATGATGACCGAGACCACCGCCAAATTCCAACGCCACACGTCCCTCATGACAACAGCGGCCAAAACGGTCGTCATGAGCATGGTGGTCGATACCGCAATGCCGTAAGCCGAGGCCAAATTCTCTGACTTTTGAAAGCCCAAGACCACCACAATCACAATCAAGCACAGCACCCAATTGATGAAGGGCACGTAGATCTGACCGATTTCTTTCTCTGAGGTGTGTTCAATCTTCATTCTGGGCACAAAACCCAGCAAAATGGCTTGGCTGGTCATGGAGTAAGCGCCGGAGATACAAGCCTGTGAGGCGATGACCGTGGCCACTGTGGACAAGATGACCAATCCGAGGGTGTACTGGGCTGGGACCATCAAGAAAAATGGATTCTCAACCGTCTCAGGGTGCATCAAAAGCATCGCACCTTGGCCGAAGTAGTTCATGAGCAAGCTGGGCATGACCAAGACCAGCCATGCGAGTTGAATGGGTTTGATGCCAAAGTGGCCCATGTCCGCATAAAGCGCTTCAGCGCCCGTCAAGACCAAGAACACAGCGCCCAGCACTGTAAAGGCAATCCCTGCATTGTTCATCATGAAGTTCACTGCGTACAAAGGATTCATCGCATACAAAATCTCAGGGTTTTGAACGATGTGATAACCGCCCATGTATGCAATGGCCAAAAACCAAACGACCATCACGGGGCCAAAGAGGTTGCCCACGATGGCGGTTCCCTTTTTTTCCAACAAGAACAAGCTCACCAAGATCAGCAGTGTCACTGGGATCACATATTTGGTGAATTGGGTTGAAATCACGGTGACACCTTCAATGGCAGAGAGCACCGAAATGGCGGGTGTGATCACCGCATCGCCATAGAACAAACAAGCCCCCAATACACCCACCACGATCAGGAAAATGGATTTGGTGGACTTGGATTTTGCCGACCTGAGGGACAAGGCCATGAGGGCCAAAATGCCTCCCTCACCGTTGTTGTTGGCGCGCATGACAAAGAACACATATTTGAGGGTCACCACCAAAACGAAGGCCCAAAAAATCATCGACAACACACCCATGATCGACTCAGGCGTCATCGGGATACCCGCCACCGGATCAAAACATGATTTAAGCGCATACAAGGGACTGGTGCCAATGTCTCCGAAGACCACGCCAATGGCCATCAAAGACAGGCTCATCAGGCTGCCATGGATTTGACCCGATTCGCTTTTGATCGCGACCGGTTCTAAAAGCTTAGAGTGGGAGTACTCTGGGTTGCTCAGTGACATGTTGGTTACCTTTTTTTTACGCTAAATTTGAATCCATGTTCAAGCGTGCTCGAGAGTATATGGGCTCAGGGCGCGTTCTTGCATTTATTTGTCAGTATGACGGGTTGGTGTTGAACTTCAGTCAGCCCAGAGGACCTGGCGGTTGGCCTCTAAGCTTTGGCTCGGTCTTGAGTTGGGGATGGGAGAAGTGCTCAGAGGGGTGTCCAAAGTGGAGACACAGTCGTGTGACAGGAGGAGTGTGATCATGGGCGCATCTTGTTTTAAGACCCGCAATTGGTGATGGGGGAGATTCTAAATTCTTAAATTGAAAAAAGCGAATTTTGCCCTTGATTTTTACAAATGCCCCGAAAGACGTTGTGGTTAAAGTGTTGTCGGCTCAAAAGGTGCAACAAGGCTGGCGCATATCAGGAGAGACGCTCAGTGTCCGTAATGGTGCATGGTCTGCAACATGAGGTCCTACAGGGCGGTTTAAAAGAATTAAAAAGTAGTAGAAACATGGTTTTCGCAAGGCTTCTTGGGGTTGGAGAGGCCTTCAGCACCTTTTCAGTTCTTCAAAGAGGCGCTCATCCGTTTGGGAGAGTCGTCCCATTCGCTCCGCGCGACTTGCCTTTTTGTCTGCTTTGACAAGGAGCATCATTTGGGCGACCGTGTAGTCGTCTTCTAGTTGCATCAGGTTGTTCAAGTGAAAATGAAAGGGGTTGTGGTAGTGGTAGAGGACCTTAAAGAGCGTTTGCTGCTGGTGCATTTTCAAGGACTTGATGCAATCGAGTTGTGCCAAGAGCATCGCACCCACGGGACCGTGATGGCCTTGAACCCTGTGGACCGAGTGGTTTTCGAGGAGCTGAAAAGTTTGCAGCTTTCCAATGTCGTGCACAAGTGCTATCAAAACGGGAAGAGGATCTTGGGCGTCAAACGTAAAGCTCTTGTTCGCCGCCACCAAAGGGCTCAAATCGGTATGTAAGCCCCGGTACTCAAAGCGCGTTCTCTCCAAAAGCGAAAAGGCCGCCACCCGAAGGGAGTGATCCAAGAGGGTGCACTGCCCGTGATGGTTTTGATGCCAAGCCATCGGCTCGACCCCTTGACTGTCTTCTCCCCACGTCTTCATGGGGTCCTCTTGAGTGCTGGAGGCCGGGAATTGAGGGTGATGGCACAGCTTTGCCAAAGCGGTGCACATCGCTTGGGCCAACTCTGGATGGGTGCATCTTGTTTTTTCGATGAAGTTCAAGATCAGATCAGAAAACTCCAAGTCCCTCAGCACCAAGTGATGCTCCTCTTGAAGAACTTGATCTTCCTCAGCAGCAAAGGGGCTTTTCAAATGGTGGTGTACATCTCCCATGCTGGAATGCAAACCAAAGTGCGAATTCGTCTTCAACCTCTCCCATGTGGTCCTTCGGGATTTCAGATGGACTTTGATGGCCCACCCTAAGGAGAGGAGAATCAGCATGAAATCCATCCCCAGCAGGCTGAGGGGCTTGTTTGCCGCGCTCAGCGTGAGAAGTTGTAAGTCAAGTGGTGTCTCTTCACCCCTATGTTGAACGTTCAAGCTCAGCTGGTTAAGAAGCGCGAGCACCAGCCACCAAAAGCTCACCACCACGATCAACGCACGAACAAACGACTTTGTCCGGTTATGGGTCTTCATGATTCAAAGGGCTTGGTTCAGGGGTGGCTCTTGGATCGCTACAGTCTCATCCAATGCGCGAAGGAGGGCTTGGGGTTCTTTGAGCTTGGTGGCTTGTTTGCTCATCCATTGCGCGTTGGTGCCTTGAAGTTGACCGAGCAACTTTCGCGCTTGTCGATAAATGAGCACCATCTCTCTCATTTGGCTCAAGAGGCCTTTCACTTGGGCCGCATTGGCTTTGAACGCTTTGGACTTGTGTTGGTGCTTCAAGAGTTTTGAAATCGGCACTCTTTGGGCTCGCCAAATACCGATTGCAAAATTTCTCCTCCATTGCACAAACAAAGGGAATCGCTCCCCCTCAAAATGCCACTCATGGGGAGGGTAAGCGAACCACTGTAAGCGCAACCGACCCGAGTGAATGGGCTGCAAGGCGTTGAGCTTTTGGTCCATCTCGATCAAGCGCTCAAGACTGGTGTAAAACACATCGATCATGGCGATGAGTCGGGCCTTGTAGATGCCCTCAGAGCGTGAGCGCTCTTCCAAGAGAAAGGGTCCCAATCGAGCCTCCATACATTGAATTTATGTGCTTTATTGTACCTTTAAGTATTCATAAATTCAATTGAATGAGCCATATGGTGTTATTTTTAGATTCCACCTTAGGGTGAGACAGAGATTTTTGCGGCCTCAGCCACGCTGCTCCAGCGGGCAAGATCCTCTTTGAGCAGTTTAGAGAACTCTTCAGAGGTGGTGCCTGAGGCTTGGACCGACATGAGGTTCATGGCTTGAATGACATCGGCTTGTTTGAGGATTTTGTTGACCTCTGTTTCCAGCAGTTTGATCACCGAAGGTGGGGTACCCGCCGGCGCAAAAAGAGCTGTCCAGACTTTGAACTCAACACCGGACAAACCGGCCTCAGCCATGGTCGGGACGTTGGGCAGACTTGGCAGTCTGTTGGGGGCGGTCACGGCCAAAGCTCTGACATTGCCTGTGGCAAGCGCCGGGAGTGCTGGGCCTGGGTCCGACATGACCATCAGCAAATCACCCGACATCATGGCATTGATGGACTCTGTGGTGCTCTTGAATTGGATGAATTCGCCTGGTGTGCCCGTTTTGATTTTGAAGAGTTCGCTGGAAAATTGAAACAAAGGCCCTGAGCCCCCATAGTTCGATTTGTTGGGGTTGTTCTTCATGAAGTTCACCAAATCTTGCACATTGTGAATGGGCAGTTTTGCGTTGACCAGCAAGATGAGGGGAAAGTTGGTGATCATGCTGATCGGGGTGAAGTCTTTGGTGGGGGAGTACTTCAATTTGGGCATCAAAATGGGCGTGAACACCATATTGCCTGATGGTCCCATGAGCAAGTTGTAGCCATCGGGGGATGATTTTGCAACGAACTCGGAGGCGATGATGCCACCAGCACCAGCCTTGTTCTCAACGATGACCGCTTGATTCAAGTTCGCTGAAAGCTTTTGAGCCACCACGCGGGTCATCATGTCCACCCCCCCACCAGCAGCTTGCCCCACCACGATGTGGATGGGCTTGGAGGGGTAGTCCTGCGCCCATGTGCTGGCGTGGTAGACCCCTAGACCAAGGAGCATGCCCATGAGGCTCACGCGCGAACTCCACCGTTGTAGGCGAGAAAAGGTGAAAAGTGGGTGGAACTGAGCGCTTGGTCGTTTCATGGGGATCATCAGGTTTGTGGCGTTACTGGTTTCAACGGGTGCTTGTCATGCAAGCCAAGCCAAGATCAATTGAAGATTTTTGCTTTCAGTTGCTTGGACCATTGCTCTTGAGAGATTTTGGTGGGGTCGTCTTTGATCAGGTCTTCTGTGATTTTCATGATCTCAGAGATGGGCGCATTCAAGTCGATGGGAATTCCATAGGGTTGCTCCACGTACCAAGGCGTGACGCAATAAAGCTCAACACGGTTGCCATCAGGATCAAAGAAGTAAATGCTCCAGGCGTTACCGTGGGTGATGGTGCGTTGGATAGGCACCTCATCGGCAAGCAAGTTTTTATAGTAAGTGATCAAGTCTTCGAGACTGTCGACTCGAAACGATATTTGATTGATGGGCGTTGTGCTGGGATCGTCCTTTCGACCAGAGGCCACGACCAATTGGTGGTGTTCATTGGGGTTGCGGCTCATGAACGCAATTTCACCCCCCATGTAATACTCTCCTCGATCGGTCAACACCAGACCCAAAGTTCGTTGATAAAAGGCGATCATTTGATCCAAGTCGCGGACTTGTACGCCAACATGGGTGAGTTGTACGTTGGGTGTGCGTGTCATGTCATTTGTCCTTTGATGGTTGTGAGGGGTGGCGCTCAGAAGATCATTGTCTTTCAATGTGTTTGATCTCAACGACTTTTTTCCAGCGGGTGATTTCTCGATCGATTCGGGCTCTCATTTCCTCGGGTGAGGAGGGGGTGGGTGTGCCGCCGAATTCGGCGAACTTTTGCTTGACCTCAGCGGTGTCAAGGAGGGTTCGAATTTCGTGGTTGAGTTTGTCAATGATGGGCCTGGGCGTTCCGGGGGCAACGGCCACGCCCAGCCAAGAGCTGAACTCAATACCTGGGAGCGTCTCTGAGACGGTTGGAATATCCGGTGCCATGGGGGAGCGAGCTTCAGAGGACACGGCCAGTGCTCTGATTTTGCCCCCCTTTAATTGACCAAACGTGAAGGTGGCCGTTTCAATCATCACATCGGTCCTGCCCCCCAGCAACTCCATCATGGCTGGAGCTGCACCTTTGAAGGGCACATGCAGCATGTTGATACCCGCTTCAATGCTGAGCCACTCACCCAGCAAGTGATGCAAACTGCCCGTGCCGGTTGAAGAAAAACTGATTTGACCGGGCTTGGCCTTGGCCAATGCAATCAACTCCGACAAGGACTTGATGCTGGACTCTTTCACGACCGAGATCACCATGGGGTAGGTCACGATGGTGGAGACCATGGCGAAATCTTTGATGGGATCGTAGGGGAGCTTCTTGATGATGGCCGCTGATGTGGGGTGCCCTCCAGTGAGCAAGACCATGTTGAGTCCATCTGGGGCAGATTTGGCCACAAAATCGTTGGCAATGGCGCCTCCACCCCCGACCTTTTGCTCAACGATAAAGGGCTGATTGAAGCGCTCTGACAATTTTTGAGCAAGCATTCTGCTCACGATATCGGTGCTGCTTCCAGCGGCGAAGCCCACCACAAATCGCAAGGGGCGTGTGGGGAAATCGGTGTTTGAGTTCTGAGCCCACGTGTTGAGTGCGCAAGCACCCAAGAGCCAAAATGAGAAAAAGGATGCGATAGAGGGTTTCATCTTAGAAGCCAAGACTTAAAAAGTGAGTGGAGACGAACGCTAGGGGCGCTTTCATCTTCAATTATCACCAGCATTGGCAATCAAGCCCCTCAGCGTAAGCCCTAAGGGCCCAGTCCCAGAGTCGCATTCTCGGGGAGCAGTTATGGAGGTGGCGTTTTGCACCCCAGGCGCAAAATTTTTCTCAAATTTGGAGATTCAAAGCGAATGGGATGGTGTTGGCAGCCCATTTTTTATCCGTTTCGTATCGTTTTTTAGTGAATTTACCGATGCGCTCGGTGCTGAATTTCAATTAAGATCGGGGCGAATTGATTGCTAATTGTGTAATTAGAAAGATTGATTTACCACTTATTTTTATCACTAAAGGATTGATGTGAAGATTCTCTATTTCAACGACTTCAGATTGGGCATATTAAAAGGCGATCACGTGGTGGACGTGACGCAGTTGGTGGAGAACATCCCCCATTCCGGTCCAGGCGATTTGATCAATGGCGTGATCGAGCATTTTGATGACTTTAGACCTCGTATTGAAGCCCTTGTTGCCAAAGAGAGCGGTGTGCCTTATGCGGGCCTGAGAATTCGTCCCCCTCTGCCCAAGCCCACCACGATCGATTGCATGGCGGTGAATTACATGGAAGATGGCACCAAGAGTGAGCCTGCGCCTATCAATGCATTTTTGAAGTCGCCCACAGCCATCATTGGCCCAGGCGAGAAGATGGTGTTGCCCGATATGGCGGCCAGCGTTTTTGAAGGTGAAGCGGAGCTGGCTTTGGTGATTGGTAAGCGCGCAAGCCGTGTCTCCCAAGCCGATGCCATGAAGCATGTTTTTGGTTATGTCAACTTCATCGATGGTTCTGCACGTGGCGTCAAGCCCGATACCAACGTTTTCTATCAAATGAAGTCCAGGCAAACCTTTGCCCCTATTGGGCCCTACATTGTGACCGCAGACGAAATCAAGGATCCACAAGAGTTGAAGGTTCAGTTGTGGGTGAATGGACAGTTGAAGCAAAATTTCAACACCAACGACATGGCGCACAAAATCCCACGTTGTATCGAGTGGGTCAGCCACATCCATGATTTGTTGCCAGGCGATATTTTGGCAACGGGTACCAACCACCGTGGCTTGAATGCCTTCCAGCACAATGACAAAGTGGAGTTGGAGGTTGAAGGCATGGGTCGCTTGGAGATCACGGTTCATGATGATTTGCATCGCACATGGACACGTGATACACGCTTAGAGCGTGAACAAAAGGGCTTGTCCGTGATCAATGATCAACTGACTGGCAAGTACGCGCCCACCAAGTAAGGTCTTGGCTCAAGGGGTCCTTTGACCTTTCTAGAGCCTGACCCTGCTAGCTTGGCGCACGAGCAGTGTGCTTTGCGAAGTGGGGTCGAACAAGTCCCATGAAAGCCACAGGTTTTCATGGGCACTTTTTTTAAAGCATCCTTCATTTTGAGCGGGATGCTTGTTTTGAGCAGTTGAGTTTCATTTTTAAAAGGTCTTGAAGTCATGTCTGAACGCAAAAAAGCACTCGTCACGGGTGGTGCAACGGGAATTGGAAAAAGTGCAGTGTTGGCACTGGCAAGAGCAGGTTACGATGTTGCCATCAATTACGCCTCAAGCGCGCAGGCTGCCAAAGACACTGAAAAAGAGGCACAAGCTTTGGGCGCTCAAACCTTGCTGTTGCAGTGTGATGTGAGCGATGAAAAGGCGGTCCGAGCCATGCTTGCACAAGTGGAGAAGTCATTCGGTCATTTGGATGCTTTGATCTCCAACGCAGGCACCACGGCCAAGTGGAAGGTCAAAGATTTGGAGAGCTTGGACATGGAGGAGTGGGACCGTACTTTTGCGGTCAACGTCAAAGGCCTCTTCCAGGTGGTGAGGGCTTCGGTACCGCTTCTTAAAAAAGGCACCAACCCCAGCATTGTCAATACCGCGAGTATTGTGGGACTACGCCCCGGTCCCCAGCCCCTGCCTTACGCAGCAAGCAAGGCCGCTGTCGTGAACATGACGAAAACATTGGCCTGGAATTTGGGCCCTGAGATTCGCGTGAACGCGGTGGCGCCTGGCTGGATGGAGGGCGACTGGATGCAAAGAATGCTTGGTGAGAAATACGACGATTTGATGGGCAAGCGTGCCAAAGTGACGCCCTTGAAGCGATGTGTCACCGCTGATGATGTGGCCGAGACCATGCTCAACTTGATTCAATCGAATCGATTTGTCACAGGTGAGATCATCGTGATTGATGGTGGCTTTACCAGCTCTACTTGATTTATTTCTGCCCTGATCGGAGTCGTTGATATGCTAGAAGGTTTTGTTCCTTTTCCCGAAGAGTTTGTTGCCAAATACCGGCAAAAAGGATACTGGCTTGACCAGTCCTTGGCCCATGAGTTCAATGTGGTTTATGAAAAATTCAATGACCGTGTGGCCCTTATCGATGGAGAGAGAGAGTTTACTTATTCTCAGATTGATAAGATAACAAGCAACTTGGCCTTGAACTTGTTGGACATTGGGCTCAAGCCTTTGGACCGGGTGATACCCACTTTGCCCAATGTGCATGAGTTTGTTTTGTTGTACTTTGCCTTGCAAAAGATTGGCGCGATACCGATTGCTGCGCTGGTCACACATCGGTTTGCGGAGATCAATCAATTCACACAACTCTCGCAAGCCACCGCTTGTGTGTACCCAGAGCGATCAGGCGATTTTGAGTTCTCACCCATCATCGAGCGCGTTCAAGCGCAAAACCCCAGCATGAAAATACGCATTGTGCTCGGGGATGCCAAGCCTGGTGAGTACTCACTCAGAGATTTGATTGACAGGCCTGCCACTTTGGACCCCAAGCGTTTAGAGGAGATTCGCATCGATCCGATGGATCCTTGTATTTTTCAGCTCTCTGGGGGAACCACTGGGATTCCTAAGTTGATTCCAAGGACCAACAACGACTACGCCTACAACTCCAAAGTGGCGGCATCGGTGTGTGAGGTCAATAAAGACTCTGTGCTCTTACTGGTCTTGCCCATTGCCCACAATTTACCCCTTGCTTGCCCAGGCATTCAAGGCTTCATGTTCAATGGCGCCAAGGTGGTCGTTCATCACAACACGCGTCCAGCAGAGATGTTTGCTTTGATTCAAAAGCACAAGGTCACCCACTTGAAAGTGGTTCCTGCGCTTTTGATTCGCTTGATCAACGACCCCAGTGCAAAAGATTTTGATTTGTCTTCTTTGAAATTCATTCAAAGCGGGGGTCAACGCATGCAGCCCGAAGTGCGTCTCCAAACCCGTGAGTTGATACCGGGTGTGTTTGTTCAAGAGAATTTTGGGATGTCTGAGGGGACGCTGATGTTCGTGAGAACAACGGATCCGGATGAGGTGAAAATGCAAACCTGTGGGCGTCCTGTTTGTGAAGACGATGAGGTCAAACTCTTGGATGAAGAGGACCGTGAGGTGCCCATGGGGGAAGTGGGTGAGTTGACCGTTCGTGGGCCCTACACACTCAGGGGCTACTATGGTGTGCCGGAGTACAACGCTCGCCAATTCACGACAGATGGGTTCTATCGTTCTGGTGACCTCATGCGCAGACACCCCTCTGGCAACTATGTGGTGGAGGGTCGTAAAAAAGACCTGATCAACCGAGGCGGTGAGAAGATCTCCGCCGAGGAAGTGGAGAACTTGATTTTGATGCATGAGAGTGTACAAAATGTGGCCTGTGTGCCCATGCCAGACCCCAATATGGGGGAGAAGATGTGCGCCTTTGTGATTTTGAAGCCCAACAAGTCCTTGGATTTGAAGACCTTGGTGGCTTTTTTGTTGACCAAAGAAATTGCCAAATTCAAGTTGCCTGAGCGACTTGAAGTTTTGCCAGATTTCCCGGTCTCCACGTTCGGTAAAGTCTCCAAAAAGGCCTTGGGCGAGTGGATCACTGAAAAATTGGCCAAAGAGGCTGCACATTGATCTTTATCCCTTGATCCTTTCGAATTCATCCTTTCGTATTGATCTGAACGCTGCACCCCAGGGTGCAGACCTTGACCCCAAAAATCTTTAACTTTTTGAATTGAAACCCCCATGCGTATCATTGATTTGCACTGCTACCCCGGCACACAAACTTGGATTGACTCACAAGGCCCTTACCCTGCTGAATTGGCCCGTTATTGGAAAAGGGACTGGGTGGCCAAGAGTGAGGAGGATGTGATTGCTGAGTTCACCCAAGCCGGCGTTGACGCTTGCTTGGTGGCCCTTGACTTAGAGACGACGGTGGCCTCTCCCCCTTGCACCAATGAGTATGTGCACGGCATGTGGAAGCGTCACCCCGAGCGAGTGATTCAGTGTTGGGGCGCTGTGGAGCCCGCCAAAGGTGAAATTGCCATCCAGCAAGCCAAAAAAGCGGTCAAGGAGCTGGGCTTCATTGGTTTTCATTTCCACCCCATCATGCAGCATTTTGCGGTCAACGATCGACGCCACTACGATTTGTTTGAGGTGATCAACGAGTTGGGCGCTGCCGTGATGATTGATGTCGGCACGACAGGCATGGGTGCAGGCATGCCCGGGGGCAACGGTGCTCGGGTTCGCCATGCCCACCCCTCCCACATTGACGACTTGGCAGCAGATTTTCCCAATTTAAAAATCATCATGGCCCATCCCGGCTGGCCTTGGGTGGAGGAGACCACCGCAGTGGCTTTGCACAAAGGCAATGTGTACTGGGAAATGTCCGGTTGGGCACCCAAGCACTTTCCAGGCAATTTGAAGGTCGACATTCGTGGTCGCTTGCAAGACAAAATCATGTTTGGAAGCGACTACCCCAGCTTGCCTTATGAGCGCATCATGCGTGAATGGAGTGAGCTCGGTTACAAAGACGAAGTGATGGAGAAAATCATGCACGGCAACGCTGAGCGCGTTCTCGGGCTTTGATCTCCTCAGAAAAAAAAAGGCAGCGCCCACATGACCCACGCATTTGATCCATCCCAGCAAACTGCTGACGCTCCCATTTTGTTCTCGCTTGAGGGCCATGTGGCGGTGCTCACTTTGAACAGGCCCCAGACCCGAAATGCCTTGAGTGGAGAGGAGATGTTTCAGGCTTTTGAGTCGATTTTTGAGTACATGAACCGCCACACTGAAGTTCGTGCGAGCATCTTGACCGGGGCTGGCAGTGCCTTTTGCTCTGGGGGCAACATTGCCGAGATGAGGGACAAGGAGGGCATGTTCAAAGGAGGTCCTGAGGACATTGCTCAAAACTACAAGGCTGGGATTCAAAGAATTCCTAGAGCTTTCCAAAGCCTTGAGGTGCCCATGATTGCTGCGGTGAATGGTGCTGCCATCGGTGCAGGCAATGATTTGGCTTGCATGTGCGATATACGATTGGCCAGCGATAAGGCGATCTTTGCGGAGAGTTTTGTCAAAGTGGGGATCATCCCAGGGGATGGCGGTTGCTGGTTGCTCCCCCGTGTCATTGGTTATGCCAACGCTTGTCAAATGGCGCTCACTGGGGACAGCATTGGTGCACAAGAGGCGCTCAAAATCGGCCTCATCTCCAAGGTCGTGGCCCCTGAGGCTTTGATGAGTGAGGCCATGAGCTTGGCCCAGAGCATTGCAAAAAACCCTCCCCAAGTCTTGCGTTGGACCAAAAGGCTCATGCAAGAGGCCAGGAACAGCACACTCGACCAAGCCCTGGACAGAGCGGGCGAGTTTCAAGGCCTGGCCCATCAAACCCGTGATCACATGGAGGCTTTGACGGCTTTTTTTGAAAAGCGTGACCCTCATTTTTTGGGCCATTGATTGAGCCTTTAAAGCGCACACCCTTGAACCCCCAACCCCTATGAAAGTGAATCCACCATGAGCTCCCCCGTGTTGCTTCGAGAGACCCTTGATGAGGGTGTGGTCGTTCTTCGATTGAATCGCCCCGAAGTTTTGAATGCACTCAATTTGGAGTTGCGCCGCGCGTTGGCCCAAGTGTTCACCGAGCTGCACCATGACGAGGGTGTGAAAGCCATTGTTTTGGCCGGCTCCGCCAAAGCGTTTTGTGCCGGTGCGGATCTGAACGAGTATGTGGATGCTCAACCCATGGAGATCGTTGCACGGCAAATGGGAGGGCTTTGGGGCGCGATCAGTGGTTGCTCAAAACCGGTGGTGGTGGCCCTTAGAGGTTTTGCTCTGGGTGGAGGGCTTGAGTTGGCCATGCATGGTGACATCATCGTTTGCGCTGAAACAGCCAAAATGGGTCAACCCGAAGTGCAAATTGGCTTGATGCCTGGTGGAGGAGCCACGCAGCGTTTAACGCATGCTGTGGGCAAGTTCAAAGCCATGAAGTGGCTCTTGACGGGTGCTTTGTTCGGTGCAAAAGAAGCCTTTGAAATGGGCTTGGTGAGTGAGGTGGTGCCCGATGAGGAGGTCGATGAAAGGGCCTTGAAACTGGCCAAGCAGCTGGCCAAAGGCCCTCAGCAAGCCATTCGATCAATCAAGCAAGCGGTGCTGCAGAGCATGAACACGCCCCTTGATCAAGGCCTGGAGTTGGAGAGAAAGTCTTTTCAGCTGCTGTTTGCCACTCGGGATAAAACCGAGGGCATTCGCGCTCGATTGGAAAAACGAGACGCGAAGTTCGATTGAGTCCTGAGTCTAAGTCCTGGGCCAAAGTCTTGAGCCTGTCCCCTGACCCTGAGGCCTTGGAGTGGTGTAAGCCCAATTCAGCAGTTCAGCATTGACGCCATACCGCATCGCTGCAGCACGGCAAAGCCGTAAAGCACCAGAGCACTAGAGCACTAGTGCACTAGTGCACTAGTGCGCTTCGTCTCACCCAGTGCTCGCAGGTTTTTCTTTAAGCAAGAGCCTGCTCTTGATCGAAAGCGGGCATCACCTCAGCCTCAAAGCTCTCCAGTGAGAACTGGGATTCCTCGAGGCTCAAATCGCCAAATGCAAAACGCGTCAAGATGTAATTCACACCCGAGATGTCAATTTCGCGTTGGAGTTGTTCAAGAACTTGCGCGGAAGTGCCCACGAGGACGATGCCCCCTTTAACAGCTGCATCGTAGTCCTCAGGGATGGAGTACTTGGTCATGGGGTTGCCGTTGGCACGCCACAAGTGTTGCAAACTTTGATACCACTTGTCAAAACCCTTTTTGCCCAGTGCATAGGCTTTGTCATAGGTCTCAGCGATCACAATGTGTCTTCCAAGCCCCATCTTTGGCATTTCTTGATGAGGCGTTTGAGGACCAGGTGTCCAGACTTCTTTGTAGCGATCGGTGATGGCTTTGACCGGTGCTGACGGTCCGTTGCAAACAATGTTGACATTGTTTTGTGCAGCCCATGGGACGGCATGGGGCTGGGACATGCCGTACCAAATGGGGGGAGTGGGTTTTTGCACGCACTCGAGCTCAACGGGGACATTTTTGAAGTTGAAGTGTTCACCTTCAAAATTGATCACCCGAGATTTGAGCCCCATCATCACCACATCAAACGACTCGATGTAGAGCTTTCCTGAGTTCTCTGCATTCACCCCAAAGTAGCCCATTTCATAGGGGGAGCTGCCTCTTCCGATCCCCAGCTCCAAACGTCCTCCGCTCATTTGGTCGAGCATGCACACCTCCTCAATGATTCGGATGGGGTGGGTGAGACTCAATGTGTAGACCAAGGGGCCAAACCTGAGCTTCTTGGTTCTTTGTGCAACGGCAGCTAAAAAGACACTCGGTGACGAAGCCATCCCGAGAGGCGTGCCGTGGTGCTCAGCAATGTGGTAGGCGTAAAAACCTGCACGGTCGTAGATTTCCGCCAATTTCAAACGATTTTCAAAATGCTCTTGGATGGAGACCCGTCCACGGTCAAGATGGTCAAAAACACCAAACTTCATGCTCACTCCTTGTTCAACGGGTCAATGCCGTCAATCAATACAAAAGCCACTCTGCAAACTTCCTTGGAATTGTTCACCCAGGCGTGATTGGTGCCTTGCTGCACCATGATGTCTCCAGCCTTCATGTGCACTTCAGAGTCATCGAGGAGCATGTCGATCTCCCCTGATAAAACGAAAGCATAGTCGATACTGGCTGTGCGGTGCATGAAGGCGTGTCTTGCAGGTGTTTGAGCGGTGTCTTTCACGCCCATTTCCTTCAAGATGTCTTCTTGAGATACGGCTGAGTTTTGCTCGCTCACGGGCGGAAAGTCGACCACTCTCAAGACAGATCCATTCTTGGGTGGGGGAACACCAATGGTGCGATCCGCACGATCGGTCCTCGTGTCCATTTTGGCGGGCGTTTCATCGGTGACCCAGACCAGGGTGCTGACCAGTCCCGTGCCTGGACGAACCTTTTGGTTGGGTGCAAAGGAGTCCATCTCTACGATGGCTTTACCTTGGTCGTCGTGACCGGTGACGATTCTTCTGATGCGATGATCCATGTTGAATTTTTCTAGAGTGAAAGGGGTGAATGTTGATTGGGTTGGTTGAGGTGTGAAGGCTCGAGGGTCTGGACTTTGGTCACCATGCGTTCATCAGTCCATCAGTCCACTGTTGCGCCCGAAGCCTTGATGGCTGGGGCCCAACGTTTGTTTTCACTTTGAATGAATTTGGGCATGTCAACTGCTTTGATGGGTTCGGCCGGTTCGATACCTCCTTTTTCAAGCAGTTGTGCATAAGCAGGGGTGGACTGGTAGCGTTTGATAAAGTCCGCAATCATCTCCACAGTTGCTGCAGGCATGTTGGCTGGGCCCGCAAAGGCGAGCCACCCAGACCAATCAAACCCAGGCACCGTCTCAGAGATCGGAGGAACGTGGGGCAAAAGGGTGGAGCGCTTGGACATGGAGGAGCCCAGGCCGATCAAGGAGCCTGACTTGATGTTCGGTCCAGCCAGTGCGCCATCGATAAAGGACATGTCGACTTGACCCGACAGGAGGTCCACCATGCCACTGTTGGAGCCCTTATAGGGGATGTGGATGATGTCCAAATTCAATTGCTTTTTGAGGATCTCCATGAAGATGTGTTGAGGAGAGCCGTTTCCAGACGAGCCGTAGCTGAATTTTCCTGGGTTTTTGCGAATCACTTCAATCCATTCGCGCATGTTTTTAGCGGGGAATGAGGGGTGAATTGTCAGGTACAGGTTCGTGACGGCCAGTTTTGCAATGGGAGTCAGTTCCTTGGCGGGGTCAATGCCTGGCTTGGACATCAGTTGGGGGGCCATGCTGAAGGTGGTGACCGTGGGTAGAAAGAGGGTGTAGCCATCGGCTGGAGAGCTCGCGACTATTTTGGCCGCCAAAAGCGTGCTCGCACCAGCTTTGTTGTCGACCACGACGGAGACCTTCCAAGCGCTTTGCAGCTCCTCAGCGAGGGCTCTTGCCATCACGTCAACCAAGGAGCCTGGAATGAAGGGAACCACCAGTTTGATGGTTTTATTGGGATAAGCGTTGGTGCTCGCCTCAGCCATTGGGGGGGGTGACCCTTTGCCGTCTTGGGCGTTGGCCAGCGCGGTGCATAAAAGCAAGCTTAGAAAAGCAAAGAGGGTGCGGGTGAGTTTTTTGAGATCACAAAAATGAAGCCAAGTCACGAAAAGACCTTTGAGGGTAGGGGAGTGGAGAGCGTGAGTCAAGTGGTGGGTTTCATGGCGCAAAGAGAAGTGCCACAAATGTCTTGAGCGCTACAAGTCAGGCCAGAGGCGCTTTAAAAAAACACTTGAACAACCACCCCGTTGATTATGTTCACCAGCGTGTTCTCGTCAATAGGGTTTTTCTGGGGGAGAGATGCCCTGAAAACGAGGGCTCAAGGGTGTAGGCAAAGGTCAAAAGAAAGAACTCAGAAAAGAACTCAACAAAGTTCTAAACAAAGTTTCAAATAAAGTTTCAAATAAAGTTTCAAATAAAGTTTCAAATAATCCGTCGGGAAAAAAGCTCTCGGGCATCCCCCATGTTGTCGAATGGGGGCCTTTTCACAAGGCGCTCGCTTTGTTTTCAGGCCCGCTTCAAATGCGACTGAAGTACTCTTGGATGTTGAATTTTTGGGGGTCCTTTGCGCCTTCAAACCTTTGCAGCTCAGAGCGCTTCAAGGTGGCGTAGTAGTTGACAAAGGAGGGTCCGAAACACCGCTGCATGAAGTCGCTGCGCTCAAACGCATCAAGCGCCAAAGCAAAAGTGTTGGGGATGCGTTGCGGATCACCTGAAAGCCCCGTGGGTTGGCCATAAGGAGACTGTGTGGCCAAGGGTGCTAGGCGTTGTTGATGCAGTCCGTCAAGGCCTGCGTAAATTTGCGAGGCCATGTACAGGTAGGGGTTCGCTGCCGGTTCACCCAGTCTGTTTTCGATGCGGCTCGATGCATCGACCGGCTCGCCAATCACTCTGAGCATGGCACCTCGGTTGTCTCGTCCCCAAAGAATGGACTCAGGCGCCAAGGCGTTGGGCTGAAAGCGCCCATAGCCGTTGATTGTGGGTGTGCACAAGAGGGTGCTCTCCCTGGCGTGGTGGAGCAAGCCCGCTAAATAATGCTCCCCCACTTCAGATAAAGAGTACTGCGCGTCTAAAGGCCCTGCACCGGGCTTGATGCTGTTTCTTTGAAAGGCATTGGTGTGGGTGTTGAGGTCGAGCAAAGATTGATGCAAATGCCAACCACTGGACATGATGCAATCAAAGGGGGGGCGGCACATGAAGGTGGCATGATAGCCTGCGCGAGCCAAAGCTTGTTTGACCGCGCTCCTAAAGAGCACCATGTTGTCGGCCGCTTCGAGGGCCAGTGTGGGGCTGAAGACGGCTTCGACTTGACTGGGTCCAAACTCCGTCTCTAAAGAGATCAAGGGCAGGCCGAGCCCTTGAGCCGTGTGCTGCACGATGCCCATGGGTTCATGGCACATGTCACTCCACGCCTCGCTCAAAAGGCTGTAGCCGGGGTGGATCAACTGCACTTGAGGGCCATCCCCAGGCCAAGATGCCGTGTGGGGATCAAGTTGAAGGCTTTGATCTTTGATTTTATAAATATGAAACTCAACCTCCAAACCGCATTTGAGGGCGTAGCCCTTTTCATTCAATGCGTCCAGCGCACGCTCCAAGATCCGTCTAGAGTCCATGGGCACTGGAGTGCCGTCTTGAAACCAAGCTTGGCATTGAATCCAGGCGGTCTTAGGAGACCAAGGCAAGCGCTTGAGGCTTCTCGGGTCCGGTAAAAGGGTGACGTTGTTGCCTTGACCAAACCCTTGCATGCCAGCCGTACCGTTGGGCTCGAAGACCTTAAAGGCGGTTCGGTCAGAGCTGTCTTTGAGCATGAGGGTGCTCACCATGCCAACGCCCGATCGCAAGGCTTGCTTGGCAAAATCCAGCATCAACGTTTTCGTGCGTGTGGTGCCGTGGATGTCACACCAAGAAAACCGAATTTGATCAATCTCCCATTCGTCGATTTTCTTCAAGCAAGCTTGAATGGCATTGTCATGCTCCTTGTCATCTAGGCCGCAAAGGGTGGAGAAGTGCATGGTGGTTGGACTTTGGGAGGTGGGGGCAAATGATTGAAAAAGAGACTGCCGTGGTGGGTGCAAGGTTGCTCTGTTTAAGTTGAGGCGGATGGGCCTGGGGAGCTCTTGGCGAGCCATTCACAGGCTTCTTGTTTCTTTTTGATTTGAGCTCTCCACCATGCGGACCATTCCGCTGTGGGTGCAACGCCATCGACAGTGTCTGGGCCATGGCGCTCAAGGGCAATGGAGGTGGTGGATACGCCTGGCGCAGCCAATCCGTTTTGCATGTCCTCAATGGCTTTCAAGAGCATTCGGCGATTGGCCATGATCAAGACATCGGATGTACCAAGATGCTCTTGAGTTCGGTCTTGGATGGCACCCATGCTCTCAACTGCCCATTGATCGTGAACATTGATGTCTTCCTCTCCCATGCCCAAAAACGTCTCATGGACTTGTTCTTGTGCATTGAAACCCCATTGGTTATGAACACCAGATTTAGGGATGTAGTCGGGCAGCGAGATGAACTGTAAGCGTTGATCTCTCATCGCCTCTTTGTTCAGGGGTTTGTCAAAGCTTGTGAAAAAGGAATACCAATAGGTGTGCTCATCATCAACGGGCACATGAAACTGAGTGATGCTCAAGGTCTCAGACAGGGGGATGACAAAAGTGGCCGGAAAAATCGATTGCGTGATTCTCACATGGGTCAGTGCATCGCTCATTTTTCTCAAAGAGGTGATCTCCATGCCGTACGGTTGGGGCTTGAAGGTGATTTGAGGTTGACAAAATTCACGCATGATTTTGGTCATGGGCCACTTTTGACCATCCACCTCGCCAGCGCTTGCGCTTCTGAACTGTTTGCCCGCATCGTTGTCCCCAATCTCCTTCAGATCTTCATCTTTGAGGAATCGGTGTAAAAAAGAGGGGTGCGCAGGGTCAATGCCCACTTCAAAAGCTTGAAGCCAGTTGGCGTTCCAGCGTCCCTTGAAGGCAAAGCTGTGGCTGAGTGGGGCCTCAAAGCAGTCGAACTTGGGAAACTCAGGTGGTGTTTGGTTCGCGGGCCCCATCCATGCAAAGACCACCCCTGCTTTGACAAGAACGGGGTAGTGGCGTTGCACGACATGGTCTTTGAGCTTCGAGCCTGTGGGCTCTGCGGGGGTGTCTAAGCACTGTCCCTGCGCGTTGAATTTCCAGCCATGAAATGGACACCTCAAGCCATCGCCCTCATACCTTGCAAAGGACAGATCCACCCCTCTGTGTGCGCAGTGCTTGTCGATCAGCCCGAATTGACCGGCCTGGTCTTTGAACAAAATCAAATCTTCACCAAAAACTCGAACCGCTTTGACAGGGCGGTCTTTCATCTTGGGGTCCAGTCTTGGATCAAACTCATCAAGTAAAGCGATGGGTTGCCAGTACAGGCGAAGCAATTGACCGCATGCGCTCTTAGGACCAATTTCAGTCAAGAGTCGGTTTTGATCGGCTTTCATGGATGGATGTCTTCCTCTGCAAAGGTGGCGCACATGTATTTTTATGAAAAAGTGCGTTTGTCTAAAAAACGCTGCTTTTTTCATTATGGAGCTTTTGGCAGAAGTTTTTCAAGTCTTTTGAATTTTTTGCAAGCCCTAGAGCCCCAGCTTCCTTGGGTTCTTTCTTGTGAAAACGATAGGCGTTCAAGGGTATTTCTTATGAAAAAACACCTTCTTTTTTGCTAGACTTCAAGCCTGTTTGTTTTGGTTTGTCGGTTCTTTTTAGGAGACACTATGAAATTCACGCTTAAAGCCCTCGTTTTGGCGGGCTTGTCTGCCATGAGCCTGGGGTTGGTATCGGTGGCCATGGCTCAAACGGTCAAAATTGGTTTCATCAGCTCTTACAGCGGTGCTGCTGCTGCCCAGGGCGATCAGCTCGATAAGGGTGTGAAGCTCTACATGAAGCTCAACGGCGACAAGCTCCCCCCTGGCGTCAAGGTCGAGGTGATCACACGGGACGATACGGGCCCCAACCCCGATGTTGCAAAACGTGTTGCCCAAGAGTTGATTGTTCGCGATAAAGTTCAATTTTTAACCGGCCTGGTGTGGACCCCCAACATGGCCGCCATTGCACCTTTGACCACTGAGGCCAAGGTGCCTTATGTGAGCATGAACGCCGCGGGTGCGCGTGTCATGAACAATGCGCCTTACATGACTCGTGTGTCTTTCACGCTCTGGCAATCCTCTTATCCCCTTGGGTTGTGGGCCGCTAAGAAGTATAAAAAAGCTTATACAGCGGTGAGCGATTTTGCCCCAGGACATGAGGCCGAGGAGGGATTCATCAAGGGCTTTAAGGAAGGTGGCGGTGAGGTCTTGGGCAGCGTTCGTGTGCCACTGGCCAACCCCGATTTTGTGCCTTTCATGCAAAGAATCAAGGATGCAAAGCCTGATGTGTTGTTCGGTTTCAATCCAGCAGGAAAAGCCGCCACGGCCATGATGAAGGCTTACTCGGATTTGGATTTGCCCAAAGCGGGTGTCAAATTCATTGGAACGGGTGACATCGTTACCGATGAGGAGCTCCAGGGCATGGGCGATGTGGCACTTGGCGTGACCACCGTGCACCACTACTCTGCTGCCTCCGATCGTCCTGCCAACAAGGCCTTTGTGGCTGCTTACAAGAAGGAGTTCGGTGCTGATTTGAACCCTGGCTTTATGGTCGTGGCCGCATGGGATGCGATGGACATGATTTATGCAGCCATTCGTGAGCAAGGCGGTAAAGTCGATCCCGATAAATCCATGGAGTTCTTCAAGAAGTGGAAAAGCACGACGAGCCCCAGAGGCACCTTCTCCATCGATCCCGAAACACGCGACGTGGTCAACCCTGAGTACTTGAGAGAGGTCAGAAAAGTCGCTGGCAAGTTGGTCAATGTGGAGATCGAAACCGTGGGTGCCGCGGTGAAAGACCCCATGAAAGAGGCTGACAAGAAGAAGTAAAATTGACCCGCACCTTGTAAAGGCGCAAGAAATGCATAGCCCTTAAGTGCATCCAAGCACCTAAGGGCTATTTTCTCGATGAGAGCTGAACAATCATGGAATCTTTTTTATCCTCCTTGGTGAGTGTGGCCTTTCACGGTCTGGCCTACGGCATGATCTTGTACGTCATCTCCGTGGGTCTTTCGGTGACCATGGGGCTCATGGGCTTTACGAATTTGGCCCACGGGGTGTTTGCGATGACGGGCGGCTATGTGCTGGTCGTGTCTTTGTCCAAATTTGATGTGCCGTTTCCCCTGGCTTTGATCTTGTGCTTTGGCTTGGTGGCACTCGTGAGTGTGGTGCTCGAGCGCACTTTGTACTCAAGGCTCTATGGAGAGGCTGAGCTCGAGCAGGTCCTCTTTACCATTGGTCTCATTTACATGTCTGTGGCTGCGGCAAGACTGATCTTTGGCACCTTGCAGCAACCGGTGATCTTGCCCGAGTATTTGAAGGGGCAGTTCTCACTGTTGGGGCGTGACTTCCCCTCTTACCGCGTCTTTCTCATTGCCTTCACCTCTTTGATCATCGGCTCACTTTGGTTTGGGGTCGAGCGCACGATTTGGGGGGCTAAAGTGCGTGCCTCCGTGGACAACCGAGCGATGGCGCAGTCGATTGGCATCAACACAAAGAGGCTTTTCACCATGACCTTTGCCGTTGGCAGTGGTTTGGCGGGACTGGGGGGGGGCCTGGGGGCTGAGATTGTTGCGATACAACCCACCTATCCCTTTGAGCAACTGGTTTTCTTTTTGATTGTCGTGTCGGTGGGCGGATTGGGCAGCCTCAGAGGCCCCTTCGTTGCAGCACTCCTCATTGGTGTGACCGATACAGCATGCAAATATTGGTTGCCACAGTTTGGCGCCTTTTTTATCTATATTGCAACCATTGGGTTGCTGTTGTGGAGACCTCAGGGTCTTTTGGGGAAGAGAGCATGAGTCAACTAGTGGGTTACAGCGCCAACTCTAAGGTTCGTTGGACCGAATGCTTGCCGTGGGTTTTGGCCATCATGGTTTACTTTTTCTTGCCCGATTATTTGTCCTTGGGCTCTAGGGTGCTCACCTACATCATGTTTGCACTCTCACTGGATTTGATCATTGGTTATGCGGGCATCATCACCTTGGGGCATGCCTCCTTTTTTGGTCTGGGCGCCTACATCACGGGAATTTTGGCCGCCAAGATGGGCGTGAGCGATCCATTGATTCAATTGTTGGCCAGTGCCATCGGTGCTGCATTTTTGGGTTTGATCACCGGTGCGGTCATTTTGAAGATGAAAGGGCTCACACAGTTGATGCTCACCTTGGCCATTTCTGCCCTTTGCTTGGAAGTGGCCAACAAGGCCACCTTCATCACTGGAGGGGCGGATGGGTTGTCGGGGATGGAGATTGCGCCCATCTTGGGCTTCTTTAAATTTGATCTCTTTGGCAAAACAGCCTATCTCTACTGCTTGGCTTTACTCTTTGTGACTTGGGTGTTTGTGCGTCGATTGATCTACTCGCCCTTTGGCGTGTCGTTGATGGGGATACGAGAAAACAGCGCTCGCATGCACGCGATCGGTGCACCTGTGTATCGAAAACTCATGACCGTTTACACCTTGTCTGCTTTGATTGCGGGTGTTGCGGGATCTTTGCTGGCTCAGACCAATCAATTTGTGGGGCTGAACGTGTTGGGTTTTGAGCCTTCTGGGGAGTTGTTGGTGATGTTGATCTTGGGTGGAGTCGGGCGCCTTTATGGGGCCTTTTTAGGTCCGCTGGTTTTCTTGTTGGCGCAAGACTACTTGGCCAAACAATTTCCAGAGTATTGGTATTTCGGAATTGGCTTGCTGTTGGTGATTGTTGTGCTGTTTGCCAGGGGAGGGGTTTTGGGCCTTCTTGACAAAATCACGGGCAAGTGGGATGCGAAGAAAGCGGGGTCTGCATCATGACTTATGCACTTGAGACCCGGGGTTTGTTCAAAAGTTTTGGCGCCTTGACGGTGGCCGATCACATTGACTTTCAATTGGAAGTGGGTGCACGTCACGCGTTGATCGGCCCCAACGGAGCGGGTAAGACGACCTTTGTGAATTTGTTGACGGGTCGACTCACGCCATCGAAGGGAGAAGTCTACTTAGGGGGCGAGGAGGTCTCTGCGGTGAGCCAGTCCGAGCGGGTTAAGAAGGGCTTGGCCAGGACTTTTCAAATCAACACCTTGTTTGGAAAGATGAGTGTCTTGGACAATGTGGCCTTGGGTGTGGCGGAGAGGCTTGAGCTCTCGTCTGGGATGTGGCGAGCGGCCAAATCCTATGCCCAAGTGACCGAAGAAGCCATGTCACTGCTTGAGATGCTCGGTATCCAAGCCGATGCCATGAAGGTGGTGAAAGATCTCCCCTACGGTAAACAAAGATTGGTGGAGATTGCGATTGCTTTGGGCTTGAGGCCAAAGGTCTTGCTCCTTGATGAGCCTGCTGCTGGTGTGCCCTCCATGGAGTCGGACCGTATTTTGACGGCATTGGACACCTTACCGAAAGACATTGCGATCATGATCATTGAGCACGACATGGATTTGGTATTTCGATTTGCTCAAAAAATCACCGTTTTGGTTCAAGGTGCGGTGCTTTGTGAAGGCACTCCTTCAGAGATTGCCAACGACTCACGTGTGCACCAAGTGTATTTAGGAGAGCAAAATGCATGAGTCCCATGCTTCATTGAAGCTTCAGGGGGTTTGGGCCGGCTATGGCGAGACCTTGGTGCTGGAGGATGTGAGCTTAGAGTTGCCTGAGAAAGGTTCGTTGGCCATTTTGGGTCGAAATGGTGTCGGTAAGACCACTTTGCTGGCCACGATCATGGGCCATACACAGATGCAAAGGGGGGAGATTTTTTACCGCGGTCAGGCCATTCACCATCTCCCAGTTCACGAGCGCAGCAAAGTCGGCATTGGCTATGTGCCTCAAACACGAGATATTTTCCCTTCCTTGACGGTGGAGGAGAATTTGAAGGTCGCGGCCCGAACGGGGCGCTGGCCTCTCGAGCGTGTCTACGATCTCTTTCCCCGTTTGTACGAGCGAAGAGGCAATATGGGCAACCAACTCTCAGGCGGTGAGCAGCAAATGCTCTCCATTGGTCGTGCGTTGATGGGTGACCCCAGCTTGTTGCTCCTTGATGAGCCCATGGAGGGCTTGGCACCTGTGATTGTGGAGATGCTCCTTGGCGTCTTGCGTCGATTGATTCATCAAGAGTCTTTAACGGTGGTCTTGGTCGAGCAATCTGCCAAGTTGGCCCTCCAAGCGACAGAGAAAGTGATTGTGTTGAGCCGGGGTCAAATCATCCATCAAGGCCCAAGTGAAGCCTTGCTCCAAGATGCCCAATTGCTCTCTGAGTTGATTGTGGCCCATTGAGCGTGGGCTCAAAATGCTGGGGCTCAACGCTCAGGGGCAACGCTCGGGGTGACGGTCTGAATCAAAAGAATGGATCCCTGGCATGGACCAAGTGCATGCATCGAGCAAGTGCATCGAGTACATGGATCAAGTTCATGGCGAACTCCACCTGCTGAGCATGAGGCGTTTTGCCATCTGCTCCCTCATGTGATGGATGGTCATGGTCTGAAGAGCCCCCAAGATATTCTTGATCAACGTTCCCATAAAGGTTCAAATGATGAAAGTCAATTTACCCAGCTCGAGCCGTTCTTCTGACTTGCCCATCGTGATCGCTGGTGGTGGCATTGCAGGTTTATCTGCCGCTTTGGCCCTAGGTCTCAAAGGCTTTCCCGTTCAGCTCTTAGAGCAGGCCGATCAAATCGGTGCCATTGGTTACGGTGTTCAAATGGGGCCCAATGTGATACCGATGCTGAAGGCTTTAGGGATCGAACAAGCCGTACTTGATGCATCGTATTTTCCACCTGAAGTGGATTTGTTGGACGCCTACACTGCTGAGACCTTGACGCATCTGCCCGTTAAAAGCGCGGCCTATCAGGCGCGCTTTCAAGGTCACCCCTATTTGGCCATTCACCGCGTCGATTTGCATGAAGTGCTCTTGAAGGCTTGTGAGCAGTTGCCCCATGTGCATTTGAATCAGTCCACACTCGTTGTGGACTATGAACAAGAGGGTTCGCATGTTGAGGTCAAGGGCTCTGAGGGACAAGTCTTCAAAGCCAGCGCACTCCTTGCAGCAGATGGCCTTCGCTCCAAGTTGAGAGCAAAGATGCACCCAGGGGACGCACCAAGAGAGAGCGGCTATGTGGCCCATCGCGCATTGATTCCCATGTCGGAGCTGCCCCACGCATTGAGCGCGCGTGCAGGGGTGAGCATGTGGACGGGAGAGGGTTTCCATGTGATTTATTACCCCTTGCGACAGGCCAGTGTTTTGAATGTGGTGTTGGTCGTGAAACTCCCCCAGGGGATTCAGGAGGTGAGCGATCAAGCCTATGCCGAACACATCGAGCTCATCAAGTCCCAAGTGAGTGCGCCAGCCCGTTTGGCCATGGGCTTGGTGGACCTCAAGAGGAGGTGGTCCATTGCAGACCGAGAGCCCATTCGCCATTGGAGTGACAAAAGGGTCACCTTGGTGGGCGACAGTGCGCATGCGACGCTTCAGTCCTTTGCCCAAGGGGCATGCATGGCGATGGAGGACTCGGTGGTCTTGGCCGAGCTGCTCGATCAAGCCCAGGGCGACATCGAAGGCGCTTTCAAACGGTTTGAGCAAAAGCGTTTCTTGAGAACCGCGCGTGTTCAGTTGCAGTCACGCGCCTTGTGGGAAGATTTCCACTGTTCGGGCGCATTGGCTCAGGTGAGAACGGCGCGTTTTACGGAGAGAACGAGCGAAGATTTTTTCCGCTGCCTTGATTGGCTTTGGACACCCATCGATGCCTCTTCTCAAGGCCGAGAGGATTGAGTGCAGTGCGCTACACGATGCGCCCAATGTTTGTCTCCTCTTTGTCGTCCCAATAGGCTCACATCGCTTGGCTATTTTTGCCTGGCTATTTTCACCTGACAAGGAGATCTCCGTACATCGGCATCTCTTTGCATCGATGTTTGCATCGATGTTTGTATCGATATCTGTATCGATATCAGTGCCGACCGGTTCTCCATCCACCCCGAACGCTATCGCCCCTGGGCTGCAATGGGCATGGAGGACAAATAATGGGCCACCGACTTCATTTGCTCGCGACTCAATTGATGGGTGACTTGTGTCATGGGGGTGTTGGGTCTGAGGTCGGTTTCTGAGAACACCAGCAACTGCTTCATCAAGTAGTCTTGGTGCTGGCCTTGAAGGCGTGGAAAGACGCCCATGCCTTGGGCATCCTTGCCGTGACAACTCATGCAAGGCGGTGCGAATTGAGTGGGTATGCCCTCTTCGTAGATGAGTTGCCCCTCACTCAAAGACGCAGAAAACGGCGTGCTTGGAGAGACAAAGCTTTGACGGCTGAAGTACTCGGAGAGCTCCTCGATTTGTGAAGTGCTCAAATGCCTGCTCATGCCCCACATGAGCTCTGGGGCCAGGGGGTCGCTGCGCTCATGGCCTTTAAAGTTGCTCAATTGTTTGATCAAGTAGTCCTTTTGCTGGGCTGCGAGTTTGGGGAATTTGGGGGACTTGGAGTTGCCATCTTGGCCGTGGCAATTGGCACAAACTTGTTGGGCCATGGTGGTGCCACTGATGTTGGGGTTGCCCATGTCTCGCGAGCGTTCGAGGTTGCTGCAAGCGCTGAGCGCGAACACAAAAGCTGCAAGTGCAGTCCAGGGGCGGAGGGTGTTTTTCATAAGCGTTACGGGCTCCATGTTCAAAAGGCTGACCATGCATAAAAGTTCACGGTGTTGGCGTCGCTGGGCTTGTCGATGTTGGCCAAGCGGTTGTAAGTGGTGAGTTGCAGACCCAGGCGAAGATTTTGGATGGGCATGAAGAACAACTCCAAGGTGTTGCCCTGTGTGTTGCTAGAGAAGTCCCCACTTTGGCTGAAGGTTGATGCGCTCAAGCCGTAGCGGGCATTGAACACATAGCTTGCCTTGGCCCGCATGATGCCCGTGGCGCTCAAAGGTGTCCCATTGGAGAGGGCGTCCGCTGCAGAAGGACTGAGGCGTTGCTGTTGGTTGCTCCATTGGATGGTGAGTGCATGAGGATCCAGCAAATACTGATACTGCGCATCCAAGCCCTGGCTTCGAACGAGTTGATAGCTTTGAGCGTCCGACGTGGAGACTCCAAAGTTGCTGTCAAAGGGGTGCGCCAAGACCCCCATGGTGCCCAGCATGAGGTTGTGGGCCCCCCATTCTTTGGTGTAAGCAAAGCGCCAATAAGGGTTGTTGCTGGACTTTAAGATCGAGTTGGTGGGCTCATAACCTGTATTTAAAAAATGCAATCGGCCTGCCGGTGAGCGGTACATGCCCCATTCGGCGTAGACGCTTTGATGGATATACATGTAGACATTGATTCCCGCGTAATGATCCCCTGGCAGAGCGCTGTTGGGGTAGGGGGCATGGGCATCCAAATACGTGTTGGCTCCGGGGCCGCCTGAGGAGGGAACATATTGAGACCATGCCCAAGCCGTGTTCCAGGGGTCGGACACAGAAGGGTTGTTGTTCACGCTCACGCCCCATAGGAAGTCTCCTTGGGGGCTCAGAAAATGATCTGCAAATCGCAGATCCACATTGTCAACGCCACTATGGCCCAAGCGGTACTCGCCACTTGCGTTGGGGTTGGCGTAAGGGTCGTGACTGATTTGGGTAAAGGCGCCGATGTTGTCGGTGATCTTGCCGGCGAGAAAAACACTGACCTGGTCCAACTTCAGGGTGTTGTTCAAGAGGGGCAGTTGCAAGGCGGCGCCACTGGCGTTGGCGTTCAAGCTGGCATTGATCCCGTCGGGGTTGGCGAGTCGGCTCACACTGGCTGCAGCCATCACCGACAAGGGGTTGGCATGCTCTCCAAGGGTGTAGCCTGTTAGTTTGAACATTCGACCATAGGGCGTGAGCTCAGGAAACTGCCCTCCAGCATGACACGCCACGCAACTTTGTCCGGTTTGCCTGGCAAAGGCAGGCAGGGCCATCACATCTTGATGCCAAGTCAGGAGGCTCAGGGCTGTGAGTGCCAGTCCCCCAGCCCACCGAGTGGGGATGCGCCAAGGTGAGGTCTGAGAGGCGTTGGGCATGATGCGGACTCCCTAAAAAATGCATGTGCATTCATTAGGACACTTCGAGCATCACGCCAAGTTGATTTAGATCATGAAACTTGATCTTGTTGAAAGAAATCACCCGCTCTTTTGGGGTTTTCTGGGTAGGGGCTCTCTTCTTGGCTCAAGAGTTGGTAGATCAAATTGCAAATGCTCTTGGCCGTGATCAAGCTGAAGTGCTTGCCCTCAAATTGAACCATGAAAGACGAGGAGCTGACATTCAACGCCACCTCAATGTGCTCTTGTGTACCGAGTCCAAGGGGTTGAAGTTTCAAGATGTAGTCCGGGCCCCATTTGAGCATTTGTTGAGCCAAAGTGACCTGGGCTGCAGGGTGATCGTCTTTGAGTTTTTGCTCTAAAAGGGGCAACTCAAGCTCCAGCAAGCGCTTCAACTCAGCCCCTCTGCCCATCGAATCGATGGCGTACATGGCCTCAATGATGCTCACAGGACTGGCTTGACTCGGCACTCGGTTCACTTGGACTCCATCGATTGAATTGTTATTCATCATCAACTAGCAAGAAGCATGACAGATCATGCTCATGCCGAAATGCACCAATAGAGTGCAAACTGAGGGACTGAACAAAGAGAATTCCTGGGCTTTCAGTGCGCGTGGCTCTTCAACTCTTTCATCAATCGTTGACCCGATTGAGCCAACTGCGCTTTGAGCTCTTTCAAATGAGGGTGAATCAAGCGACCCTGTTCTTTTCGAATTTGGCCTGCAATGATGACCGTGTCGATGTTGGCCAAGCTGGTTTGCATGACCACAGAACTGATGGGGTCGTGAACAGGGGACATGTTCAAGTCTTCTGCGCTGATCAAGACCAGATCGGCTTGTTTGCCCACTTTCAAGCTGCCAATTTGGTGATCCAAATTCAGCGCTTGAGCCCCTTTGATCGTGATCCACTCCAAGGCCTGTTGGCAGTAGATGGTGGAGGTGTCGGGTAATTTTTGTTGCGTCTCCTTGGAGCGTGCGTTGTCCAAAGCCCTTTGTGTGCCCAGTGCAAAGCGAGCCACGCTGAACATGTCACCCGAGATGCTGGACTCCAAGTCCACACCAAGGGAAGGCGCCGCACCGAGTTCAAGCAATCTGCCTGTGATGGCCATGCCATGGCCTTGGGTCATCTCGGTCTCAGGGGTCAATGAGAAAGTGACCCCAAGTTCGATCATCATCTTCAATTGGGCATCGCTCAAATTGTTGCCGTGCACGATGTTGTTGTTCGCACCCATCAAACCTGCCTTGACCAGTCTCTCCCAACCATCTGGCGTTTTGGCAGCCGCTCCTGCGCAGTGCATGCTTGCAATCAAATTGAACTCTCGCGCCAACTCAAAGTCATGCACGGCCACCTCGTAGGTGGAGTAATGGGGGCCCAAGATGGCCAGACCCAAACTGAGCAGTCCAGGGGATTTGAACCGTGTCTTTAAGAGTCGCTCAACCTCGGAGCGGGGGTGAGGGATTTCGCTGAAGTGTTTTTGACCAGGCTTGGGATCGGGCTTGGGAGAGCCGTGAAAGAAAACAGCGCGAATGTTGGCATCTTCTAAGCCATCAATGGCTCGGTCCGTGTGGGCGGGTGTGGGGTTGTTGTGGCACCAGTCGCCGAGTGTGGTCGTGCCGCAATTGATCTGATTGAGCGCGCCCATGAGGGTGGCGATGTAGATGTCATCGGGTTGAAAATTGGTCGCTAGACCCGCATGCATGTTGGCGAAATACTCCAAAATCGTCCAGTTGCTGGTGACCCCCCGTAGCGCTGTTTGCCAAGTGTGCATATGGGCATTGACCAGTCCGGGGATCAAGATTTTGCCGCTGGCATCGATCACTCGATCGGCCCCACCGGCGTTCAAGTGTTGTCCAATTTTTGAAATGATCTCGCCCTCAAAGAGCAGGTCTGCATGAGGCAAGACCCCCAGTTCCGGGTCCATGGTCACGATGGTGGCGTTTTGGATGAGTGTTTTTGACATGGTCGACTCGCAGAGGTGAAGGGCTGATAAAGCCGTCTGTATGGATAGATAGATAGGTGTTCTATCAGGGGTGACCTCTGAAGAACATATCCCTCGATGACCACCCCCTGTCAGGTGATGAGGAGGATAGGGGGATGAATCTTTCAATTCATTTTAGAGGGAAAGTGCGTCTAAAAAAGCGCCGAAAAGCAAGGGTTATAACTAGGTCCAAGCGGTGAGCGGTTCGTTAAAGTCTCACTCAGTTCAAGACCTCTCTTGTAAAAGGAGTGATTCGCCAGTTCGAGAAATGAGGTCTTTGGGAAGCTTTACATTAATATGCCTAAAGCATACACAGGCCTTACTTTGGGGCCTTACTGTTGGATGAGACCGATTATCGGGTGTTGAATGTTCTAACCTTGAAAGGGTTGAAGATGAAAAAAGAAGTTTTAAACCAACTGTCGCAAAAATTCGCCGGCTCTCACAAGCCCCTTTGCGCCGCGCTCCTTGGGGCCACGCTTTCTTTCACATTGATGGCCCAAACGTCATCTCCACCGGACGCACCAGCGAGCTCTTCCATGCCCATGGTCTCCGCCATGGAGTCCATGCATGCCCGTCAAGCTGTGGGCCCCATGGGGGGAGCGCCCAATGCTGCTGAGTTTCAAAAGATGCATGAAAGGCGCGTGCAGTGGTTTGAGAAAAACCTTGCTGATTTGAAAAAGCAACTGAATTTGACTGCCGCTCAGGAGCCCCTTTGGGAGAGCTTTGTTCAGTCGGTGAGGCCCCAGTCCCCACCCGCTCCAATGGCGGAGCGCGCCCAGATGAAAGAGTGGGCTCAGATGGCTGCACCGCTCAGAGCCCAAAAAATGCTCGACCTCCACATCGCCCGTCATGATCAAAAACTGGCACAAATGCGTGACCACTTGGAGGCGTTGAAGACGTTTTACGCTCAACTGAGCCCTCAGCAACAAAAGACCTTTGACCAAGTCTCATGGAAGCATCACACACAGATGAGACGTTTTGCAAGAGCGATGCATCAACCCGGCTAAAAGCTCGAGCGCCTCACTGCGCGCACAGACGTTGGGGTGGTGAGCCATACGGGGGTGTCTTTTGACGAAGACACCCCTTTTTTTGCCCAGCAGCGAGTTCTTTTCGCTTGGGGAGCAGTTCACTTGAGAGGCACTTTTCTTTATTCGGCCTCGAACTCACAGAGTTGCCTGAACTCTTTGGGAATCTCAATGGCTTTGATTTTGTTGGGATCCTCTGGGTGTTGAACACAAAACACCCGGGTCTCCTCCCCCTCACAAATCAAATCCTCTCCTCGCATCACAATGTGCTTGTGGATGAACACCTTGGCTCTCCACTCCGACACGCTGGTGTAGATCTGAAGGGTTTGGCCGTAGGTGGCGGGTTGATTGAATTTGGTGTGAATTTCCAGCAATGGGGTGCCTAAAATGCCATTGACCTTTTGCATCTCGCGCCAGTGCGGTAAGCCACAACTTTTAAAGAAGTGCACGGAAGAGGCGTCCATCCACCGCGAGTAATTGGGATAAAAGACGATGCCCGCAGGGTCGCAGTCGCCAAAACTGATGGTGTAGTCGTATTGAATGGTTTTGCGTTTCATGGTGTTGTTGGGGCGAAGGGGTCAAGGTCTAAGAACCTTGTGGATTCTAAAACATCCATGGCAGCTGTACCCAGAAGCCAGGAGCCAGGAGCCAGGAGTCAAGAGTCTGTATGTTGGGGGGGGAGAGGAGATTGCTGACTTTGAAGATTTGGGCCTGGCAAGGTAGGTCTTCATGCGACTTGAAACAACCCCAAGTAAATCCATACAGCTCCATACAGCTCGATCAACCCGGATAGAAGTGATCCAGTTCTGATGGCGTCTTTTTTTAGGGCGCCATTGGCCTGTGCGCGCTCCAATGCCTCTTGACTTTGAAAGCCCCCTTAAAAGCCTGTTTTTTAGTCTTCAAGCTTGTGGTCTTGAGGCTTAGGATCGAGGATCCATAAGGCGTTAGAGCGGAGAGTCAAAGAGTCAACGAGATCATGGCGTCAAGACGATGGAGGTCATCCCTTTACGCTGAAAAATTTCTGGGCGAGTGAATCCAGAGGATGGTTCAAGATGTTTTTTCCACACCAACGCTCGTGCGATCTTTCACTTGGTCTTTTGCCTTGTCGTGGCTAGGCCTCTCATGGTGTTTGGTGCAGCCGTTGGCGAGAGAGCCAACACCTTGAAACCCACTTTCTTCTCAGCTTGGGTCTCGCAAGGACCGATGTACTTCACCGTTGTGTTGATCCTCTCCACATGGAGTCTTGTCATGAATCCAAAGCACCCTCACCAAGACAGCGCGCCTCAGACCCTCAAATGGCTGCGAGAGGAAGGCTTGGCCCAACTGCTCCAGCGTTATCCCTCAGACCCCCAAAGCTTGAGGGCGTTGGCGGTGATGGGCTTGGGGCTCGGTTTGAGTGGAGCTGCAGGGCTCGCTGGGCTTGGTGGGCTTGGTGGGCTTGGTGAAGGGTGGATGATTCAAGCATTGTCCTTGTCCCTCAGTGCATGGGGTGCTCGTCGAGCGAGCCAACATGCACTCGCTTCATTGCAGTGGCCCAACGTGTTGCCCTCTGAGCTCGGTCTTCAAAGCGATCCATCTCCCCATGGGATGGGTGAGACCAAGCGTTCACGTGCTTATCTCATGGGCTACACGGTGGACAAAGGTCTGCCCATTCACTTGTCAGCGCAACATTTGAGTCGGCATTTCATGGCCGCAGGCATGACCGGTGTGGGCAAGACCGTGTCCTCGACCTTACTGATGGCGCAACAAATGTCCAAGGGAGGAGGTGTGTTGTGGGTCGACGGCAAGCTCGATCCGGAGAACATGGAGATGTTTTTTCATCTGGCCAAGTGGCTTGGACGTGAGGGGGATGTGCGCATCATTCACCCTTCCGATTCAAGTCTGTCCAATACCTACAACTTCATCGCTCACGGCACGCCCGATCAAGTGGCCTCGCGAATTTTATCCACCATCGCCAGCACGCAAAACAACGCCGGCTCGGATTACTACAAACAAGCGGCCAATCAAGGCCTCATGTGTTTACTGGGGGCCATTCAATGGTTGGGCCTGTCCTACAACTGCATGGATTTGGCCATTTTGCTCACGCACCCCAAAGCGCTTTTGGAGTTGGATCAAATGATCAATGCTCGTATGCACCTTACACGATCTCGCCATGAGCCTTGCATTGCGTCTTTTAAGTTGTTCTTGGAGTCTTGTCGAAGTGCGCATCCTTTGAGCGGAAAAATGCAAATCGACACGCGCAAATTGAGAGAGCTCTTTGGTGGCGTGGCGGGTCGTTTGTTTGTCTACGGTTCGGGCAGTTGCGGAGAGGTGACCCATACTTACCATTCGGAGGTGAATCTCTATGAGGGGATGAAAGAGGGGCAGTTGATTTATTGCGCCTTGCCCACGATGGGGCAGCATTTGTCGGCTCAAAATTTTGGAAAAATGCTGCTTGGCGATTTGCGCTCAGCCATTGCCAAGTTGCAAGAACTCCCCAAAGCCTCGCGTCCCGACCCGCCTTTTTTGATCTGGCTCGATGAGGTGGCGAGTTACGGCAATGCGAGCGCCTTGGCCACCCCTTTTCAGCAAGCGCGCAGCGCGCACATCGCGCTGGGTGTGGGCTTTCAAGAGCACGCGAGCGTTGAGGAGTTGGGCCCGTCCTTTTTGAGCACGATTTTGGGCAACACGTACAACAAATTGCTCTTCAAGCCCTCGGACCCCCACACCACCAAAGCGTGGGCGGAGATGATTGGCCGCCACCGGGTTTTGGAGACCCAAGTGTCTGAGCAAAGCACTCGAGCCAAGGGTTTCAATTTCTTGGGGTTGAACTTGAACCCCAGGGTGAGCGTGTCGCAGTCGCAGACCTTTTCTCATCGCGAACGCGAGGAGTATAGGCTGTCGGTTGAGCGCTTGGCACGCCTGGATGTGGGGCAAGCGGTCCTCTTGCATGGGGCTTCGCAGTTGTACGATTTGCGCATCCCCAAGTTGAGCTTTGAGGGGGAGATGAAGCGTGAGCTCGGCGGTGTGGTGATCCAGCGCTCATGGGCTCAGTTGAAAAAGCAGACCTTCACTCGTGAGCGTTCTGCCCTGAAGGACCAACACCCGGGTCAAGACATGGGTGCACCAGGCCCCAAGACCACCGACCAAGAAGACCCGCTGCCTTTAGAGCGCGGTTTTCCTTTAGAGCGCGGCTTGTTTTTTTATAAAAAGTACGAGACCTTTTTGAGTGAATTGGCGGTGATGCCTTGGGTAGAAGATCCTCGCGCCTCTCAAGAAGACCAGCGCAAGCGCAAGTTTCAAAAGTTAGGCAGTTTGCACCCTGAGGGTTGAGTTCATGCCAAGACCCCCCTTAAGCCACTGGCCCTTACTCCGACCTTGACCTTGATCCTAACCATTAGCATCCTCAATGATGCTCTCTGATCCTCTTTGATCTTCTAGCGCGGGCTTTGGCTTTTTTTTAAAAACAATGAACTCCGTTGAAAGGGACCCCATTCGATGCGCATTTTGATGTTCTTCAGCGCCCTGTTTTTCGCCGTCTTGAGCCTTGCTTACAAAGGCGCTCGAGCTGTGCTGTGGAGTCACGCTGTGGTGCTTTGGGCCCTTGGTGGTGACGTGTTGATGGTTTTGTGGGTGGGGCAGGCCTGGGCCCAGCGCAGCCAGCTGCCCCAAGCATCTGAGGAGGCAAGGGCAGATCCCTCATGATGGCACCAAGGACATGGTGACCTTGCGCTCCAGTTCAAAAAGGCCAAGGCGTGCAACCTGTTGGGCAATTTGGCACACGCTCGCTCCAAGACCTTCAAAAGCCTGAATCTTTCGTTAAGATATGGTTTCGAAGGTTCCTTAGAGCACTTTGATGTGGGGAGCAACACACTGTGAACGATTCCATTTATTTACCCAAGCCCTTTGACGACAAGAACCCTGAGCACGCCAAGGCGCTCATGCATGAGCACCCTTTGGCCCTTTTGGTCAGCACCAACAGCTCCGGTGAGCCCTTGGTTTCACACCTGCCCTTGAAGTGCGAGTTCCACGGTGAGAACGAAGACCATTGGGTGTTGATGGGGCACTTTGCTCGAATCAACCCCCAAGTCGAAGCGCTTCAAGCCAAGCCCAAGGCCTTGGCCATTTTCAGTGGCCCCCATGCCTACATGTCCCCTTCGGTTTATCCCGACTTGGTTCGCGTGCCCACTTGGAACTACCTCACTTTGCACGCACAAGGGGAGGTGGTGTTTTTGGACGAGCCTCAAACCAAAGACCAGTTGCTCAAGCAACTGATTGCCGATCACGAGGCCAGCTACGCTGCACAGTGGAGAGCGTTACCGCAGGACTATCAGCAAAAAATGCTCTCCGCCATCGTGGGTTTCAAGATGAAAGTCGACCATCGACAGCTGAAGATGAAGTTGAACCAACACCGTCCAGAGGCCCATCAAGCGATGTTTGAGCAGTACAGCCAAGGCGGGGAGAGCATGCAGTCTCTTGCTCGCTGGATGCAACGCCTTGGCATGGTGGCGTCTGATGGGTCCTGATCGGCCTCGGTGCACGCCGTTCATCCTCTTTTTGAAGTCCCTCCTCCTTTCATGACGACTTTTCCCCCTTCTGACACCCATGCTGAGTCTGAGGCCTCCTCTTTAGGCGGTCGCCCAGATGATGAGGCCTGCATGCAAGTCGCCTTGCAGCAAGCCCATGGCGCAGCGCAAAAGGGGGAGGTGCCTGTGGGGGCTGCGATTTATCAAAACGGCGTGTTGATCGCCAAAGCGCACAATGCGCCCATTGCGCATTGTGATCCGACTGCGCACGCAGAGGTCTTGGTGCTGCAAGAGGCGGCCAAGGTGTTGGGGAACTACAGGCTTCAAGACTGCACGCTTTATGTGAGCTTGGAGCCTTGTGCGATGTGTGCGGGGGCGATTTTCAATGCACGTGTGCGTGAGGTGGTGTTCGCCGCAAAAGACGCCAAGTCAGGGGTGGCGGGCTCGGTGCTCAATCTCTTTGAGGACGCTCGCATCAACCACCACACACGCGTTCGAGGTGGGGTGTTGGCGCAAGAGTCGGTGCAGTTGCTGCAATCTTTCTTCCAATCACAAAGGCAATGGATTCGGCAAGAGGCGTCTGCGGCCAAGCGGTTTTTACGAGAAGACGCCCTTCGCAAACCCATCACCGAGATCTCGGGCTTTGAGGCGCCTCATGCCCAGTCGGCTTACCACGTGCTCCAAGGCCCTGATCCACTCAAAGGCATGCGGCTTCACTACCGTCAAATGCCCGCCTTGGGCGAGCTGGTGGGCAAGAAGACCTATTTGTGCCTTCATGGGGCGAACACGAGCTCCAATTTCTTTGAGCCTCTGCTCATCGCTTTAGGGCGCTCTTTAACAAGTGATTTGCCGTTCTCCACCCCTCTTGCCGCCCCCCGTGTCTTGGTGCCCGACTTCTTGGGTCATGGTGCCAGTGACCGCTTCAAGAAACCTCAAGCCCATCGCTTTGCAGGGGGCATGCAAGCGCTATTGGAATGGATGGAGGAGGTGGACGTGCAAGAGTTGGACGTGATCACCCACGACGCCTCCTTGGTGTGGGGCTTGGTGTTGAAAGCGCTCATGCCCCAGCGGGTGAGCTCACTCGTCATGGTCAATCCCTCTTGGAAGCCTGACTTGGCTCGGGGCGAGAGCGCTGCAGGGGAGCGCTCTGCGCCTTTGAAGAAGGTGTCTGCCAAAGTGCACAGCTCCTCCTTGGGTCTTTACGAGCAACTCGGTGCTTGGCTGCAGCGGGGCGCGAAGACCCCGGATTTGAAGCGTCACTTTGCACGCTTGTCGCCTCATTTGTCGACGCCTGAGTTGGAGGACTTGGCCAGTGGCTTTGACCAAGTCTTTGAGCGAGCGGTCTTTGAAGCCTACGACCGCCTCTTTCCTAGTGTTCAAGAGGGCTTGGCCGACTGGGGCCTCGCCTTGAGCGATCTTCAAAAGCACCTTTCACCAGCGTTTTTAAGGCAGTGCACTTGGGTCAGAACCCACCCCCTTGACGGGAGCGATGGGCATGCTGATTTTTTGGCGCATGCCTTTGCCCCTCCGTCACTTCACCCCGACCCCCTTGCGCTCGCCTTGTCCGGCTTGGCCTCCAGCAGCGTCTTGCTCGAGGCTCAGTTTTTAAGCAAAGCGAGCATGACCCAATTGGCGGGCGTGCTGCACAGTCGCTCCACTGGCGTCCTCAGCGCTTGAGGCTTTGGGTCACGCGGTACATGATGGCGATCAGCATGGAGGGGGTCTCTACTTTCTTGGGGGTTGGCGTCGCTCAGGCCCGTGCAACAGGCATGTCTGCCCAAGCGGTGGTGTAGCGCGGGGTCAAGCGCTCTTGGCGCATGGACCAGATTTTTTTCTTCGTGCTCGAGCCGCTGCTGGCCAGTGCCAAGGTGCCGCGACCGTAGCGTTGGTTGATCTGATCTAGCGCTTGCATGAGCGCTTTAGGGGTCTGATTCTCCCGGGTGTACAAAGACGTCTCAAGCCCCAGTGGGAGCTCGCCTTGCTCAAAGCCCTCATCCCTCAAGTCGAGCAGCATCACCCCCGCCTTTGCGAATGCAAACCCACCTTGATAGATGAGTTGCAGGCCCATGACGGCCGCTTGGACCAGTGTGGCGGTGTCGGCCGTGGGCCTGAGCAAGGGCAAGGTGATGCTTTGGCTGTATTGAGGCCCAGCACGAAAGGGGCTTGTGCGAATGAAGACCAACACTTGTCCGCTCAGACTGCGTTGGCGTCGCAGTTTCTCCGCTGCGCGCGAGGCAAACTCGGAGACGGCCTCGATCAAGGGCTCTAGGCTCACCACCGCTTGTCCAAAACTGCGCGTGCAGGCGATTTCCTTTTTGTTCGCAGGCCACTCCTCCAAGTCGATACACGCAACGCCTTGAAGCTCTTTGACCGTGCGCTCCATCACCACGCCAAAGCGTGCCCTTAAAGCGCTCGCAGACGACGCCCTCAAGTCCCAAGCCGTCTCAATGCCCATGTCTTTGAGCTGCGCGTTGATGCGCCGGCCCACCCCCCAGACCTCTGCCACATCGGTGCGCTGGAGGACCTCTTTGAGACGTTCTGCAGACAGGTGGGAGAGGCTGCAGACTTGTGCGAGCTCTGTAGGATAAAGGCCTGGCTTGCGTTCTGCCGTTTTGGCAATGTGGTTGGCCAGTTTGGCCAAGGTTTTCGTCTCCCCCATGCCAATGCATGTGGGTATTCCAATCCACTGCAAGATGCGAGACCTCATGGTCTGGGCCCTTTTGATCAAGTCACCCCGTACCCCAGTCAAGCTCACAAAACTCTCATCAATGGAGTAGACCTCTTGCTGGGGGCCCAGACCAGCGGCGATGGTCATCATGCGTTGGCTGATGTCACCGTAGAGCGTGAAGTTGGCCGACAAGGCCACCAGGCCCGCGCTTTCTTGCAGATGTTGGATCTTGAACCAAGGCGCACCCATCGCGACCCCTAGCGCCTTGGCTTCGTTGCTGCGTGCAATCGCGCAGCCGTCGTTGTTGGACAGCACCACCACTGGGCAAGCGTTCAAAGAGGGGCGAAAAATTCGCTCGCAACTCACATAAAAATTATTGCCATCGATCAGCGCATACATAGGGCCGTCAATCCAAGGTCTGAGCGCTTTTGCGAAAGCGCTTGATCGAGCTCGTGACCACACCGCAAATGCGCAGACTTTGCCCCTCTTTGAAGGTGATCTCTGGGTAGGTGGGGTTGGCGGGTTGGAGCTTGACGCTCCCGTGTCGTTTGTAGAAGTACTTCACCGTGAACTCCCCATCGACCTCGGCCACCACGACATCTTTATGCACCGGGGTCAGCGCTCGATTGACCACCAAGATGTCACCGTCAAAGATGCCCGCTTCGGTCATCGATTGGCCTGAGACGCGCCAAAGGAAGGTGGCCATGGCGTGGGTGATCAAAAGCTCATTGAGGTCGTGACGCTTCACGGCAAAGTCCTCTGCCGGCGACGGAAAGCCCGCAGGGACCTTGCCGGGGACCACGCGCAAGGGCTTGGTGCTCGGCTGCGTTGTGTAGGCGTGGGCATTGGCGGGCAAGGGCAAGCACTGCCACTGCTGCTCTGGCATGAGAGGGGGTTCTTGGGCGGTGAGCGAGGGCACCAAGCCCTCTAAACCCTGCCCCGGGGTGTTGTTGGAGATCCATCGTATACTGTTCATTTATACAGTATACGGCAAAATCGACCTGGTGGTTTCCTCTTTTTTTAGACGATGCCGTTGTCTTGGAGTTTCTCCACGTCCTCTGGGCTCAAGCCCAAGAGCCCTTGCAAGATGGCTTGGTTGTGCTCGCCCAGTTGTGGGGGGGCTTTGTCGTATTGAATGGGTGTTTTAGACAAGCGAATGGGGCTGGCAACACTGGGCACGCTGCCGTACTGGGCATGGGGGATGTCCACGCGCAGCTCGCGCGCTTGGACCTGTGGGTCTGCAAAGACCCGCTCCAAGGTGTTGATCGGGCCACAAGGCACGCCGGCACGCTCCATGATGAGGGTCCAGTCGTCGATGCGGCGCGTGCGGGTGATCTCTTCAAGCAAAGGGGTGAGTTGATCGCGATGGGTCACGCGGTCTTTGTTCGTCAAAAAGCGGGGGTCCGAGGACAGCTCAGGATGGTCTGCCGCTTGGCAAAAGCTCTTGAATTGTGAGTCGTTGCCAATGGCCAAGATGAAGTAGCCGTCGCTTGCGGGCAAGGACTGGTAAGGGGTGATGGAGGGGTGCTCATTGCCCAAACGCACGGGGGAGACCCCGGTGACCAAGTAGCTCGAGGCTTGGTTGGCCAAGGCGGCCACTTGCACATCCATGAGCGCCATGTCCAGGTGTTGCCCCTCGCCTGTGCGCTCCTTGACCCTGAGGGCGGAGAGGATGCCCACGGTGGAATAAAGCCCTGTCATCACATCGGTGATGGCCACGCCCACCTTTTGGGGGCCACCTCCCGCTTTGTCATCCCTCTCGCCGGTGATGCTCATCAAGCCGCCCATGGCTTGGATCAAGAAGTCGTAGCCAGGACGCTCGGCATAAGGGCCGGTTTGTCCAAAGCCGGTGATGGAGCAGTAAATGAGGCCGGGGTGAATCGCTTTGAGAGAGGCGTAATCGAGGCCGTATTTTTTGAGGCCGCCGACTTTGAAGTTTTCGATCAAGATATCGCACTTCTTCACCAAGCTTTTGATCAATTGCGCGCCTTCTTCTTGAGTAAAGTCCACGGTGATGGACTGTTTGCCGCGGTTACACGTTAAAAAATAAGCCGCGTCCGCTCTTTCTCCCGTTTGCGCGTCGTTTAAAAAGGGAGGTCCCCAAACGCGTGTATCGTCACCAGCGCCGGGGCGCTCGACTTTGATCACCTCTGCGCCCAAGTCGGCCAGAGTTTGTGCGGCCCAAGGACCGGCAAGAATGCGGCTCAGGTCAAGCACACGAATGCCGCTCAGTGGCAAAGAGGAGGTGGGGGTGTTGTTGTGGTTCATAGAAGAGGGATTTTACGTGACGCAAAAGAAGAGGGTGGAGCGATTTCTTTTATACTCGGATTCATGTGGGGGGGAAGGCTTGGTGGAGCCTGGGCTCAGAGGGTGAAGGCATGGGACGTGAGCTTGAACAGTCCTAGTCCTAGTCATAGTCCTAGTCTCAGTTTCAAGTCGATGGTCAAACCCGTGGCCCAGTTGACTCTCTAGCTCAGCCCCGCGCTTCATGCCCCCCTATAGACCCTGAGCCCATTTGGCCCACCCACTTTTTTTTAAGCTTGAGCCCCACCTCATGGATCGCCCCTTTCTTACACGTTCTTGTGGCGCCTTATTGGCGCTCTTTGCTGCGTGCCTTTTGATCTCTTGCGGGTCCTCCAAGCCACCAGCAAGCGTGGTGAACGCGCCCCTTGGGCGCACCCCAGCGCTCCTCGAGGACTCCAGTGGAGAGGTGGCCAAGGCGCAACTGGGTTTAGAGCACGCTCAAAGTGCAGCCATGTATGCCATGGGTTTGGTGGGGGTGCCTTACCGCTACGGGGGCAACACCTTGGCCGGTGGCTTTGATTGCAGTGGCCTCATTGCCCACGTCTTTCAAAGTCAAACACCATTCTCAACGCCCAGAACCGTCGCGCAGTTGAGCGCTTGGGGGGTTGAGGTGCCCCAAGATCGTCGCCGAACAGGGGATTTGGTGTTCTTCAAACCCACAGGGGTAGGGGTGCCCACCCATGCGGGTATTTATGTCGGACAGGGCCGCTTTGTGCATGCGCCCTCAACGGGCGGGACGGTGCGATTGAACCATACGGATGAGCCGTATTGGCGAGGCATGCAAGTGAGCTACAGAAGGCCGTGAGTTCTCAAAGGCTTCTTGCCCTGGTCTCACGCACGCTGCTTTTTTTTCAAGCATCGCCCCCGCTCCAGCCAGGCAAGTAACTGGCTTGGTTTTTCTTGGCCATTTTGAGCGCCACTTTCAACGCCTTGTCCATCGACTCCGCGAGCAAATCTTTGTCCAAGTGAGCCCTGAAGTAGTCGGCCCATAAAAATTCACTGTAAGGGGTCACGTCCTTGGCGAAAGCGCCTTGCTTTCTGGCCAAGCCGGCAAGGCTGCGGTAGGGGTCGTCTTTGAGTTGGGCGATGCTTTTGGGGATCTTCTTGAAGTCCACCCGTTTGCCATCTCGGTCAAAGGGGTGGGCCCATTGGTGAAACTCCATGACCCGCCAAAAGGTGGACTCATCGAGCCCAGAGAGATCTTTTAAAACCGTGAGCAAAACACGATCTTGCCCCTCTTCATACAAGGCCACGCCCAGGTGATGGTGATCGATGATGAAGTGCTGCTTTTTGGGCCCAATGATGGTGGGAAACCAGTGCTGCTCCACCAAGGCTTCTCGCTTCTTGCCCGATAAGGCCCTCCACTCCTCTCGCTTGCTGATGACCTCTTGGTAGCCAACGCTGCACTGCGTGGGCCTGAGGGTGGACAAGTCGACTTTGAGGATGTGGTGATGAAGAGGGCGCATGTTTTAGGGGCCTTTGATGGAGAGAGTAAATACAGAACACATGTATGCAGCCAATATATGCAACCAATATATGCAGCACATATGTGGGACCCACATATGGACAATCCACGGGTTGTTGCCAATGCAGGCAATCAGCACTGCACGCGCCAATGATCGCATAAAAAAACCCAAGCGTGAAGGTCGCTTTGGACCTCACGCTTGGGTTTGATGGGTGCCAGGGCACAAGGGTGCTAGGCCTGCTAGGCAGCTGGGCTACTCCGCTGCCCTCATGATGGGGGCATGGCTAGAAGATGCGCCAAAGCAGCCCGCTCGAGAGTGCCTTAAATCTTAAACGCTTCTAGGGCCTCTGGTGCAAAGAGCTCCTCCACACTGAGCTTCTTGGCTGAGAGGCCTTGCTCATGGTGATAACGGGTGAAGGTTTCCAGTGTCTTGACGTTCTTCTCCAAACCGTAGGGCCACCAATCGTCTCCAAACTCACGCTTGACCTCTTCAACCTGTGCCGTCAAATGGGGGAGCATGGTTTTCAAGGCGGCCGTTTCGTTCAAGGCCTCGTAAGTCATTTTCTGGGCCTCAATGAAGGCTTTGGTCAAAGACTGTGCAATCCAGCGGTTGGCCTCATAGACCTCACGGCGAATCACCACGGTGTGCATGATGGGGAAAATCTGGGTCTCGCGGTAGTAGTTGCGCTCCACCTCTTGGTAGTTCTCAAAGAGGCGCTTGACGCGACCGTCTCCTTTTAGAAAGGAGGAGGGCATTCTTGCTGTGTACAGGGCATCGATCTCACCGTCATAGAGCATTTGCGTGAGCGTTTGATGGGGCTCAATGGGGCTCACCTTGATGTTCTCAGGCAATTTGAGGCTCATCTTCTCAATACGGCCTGGCTCCTCCTCACCCCCAAAGAGGTAGGGTTGCGCGTCAATGGGCACTCCGTAATGGTCTTGCAAAATGCCTCGAATCCAGACCGGTGCGGTCATTTGGTACTCGGGCGAAGCGATCCTTTTGCCTATCAAGTCCTTGGCCTCTTTGATGCCACTGTTGGCATTGACGTAAATGCAAGAGTGTCTAAAAAAGCGCGATGGAAAAATGGGCAAAGCGATAAAAGGCCGATCGGGCTTGGACAAGGTCACGCAGTAAGAGGACAAGGACATCTCGGACATGTCGAACTCTCTGAATCGGGCCATCCTAAAGAAGGTCTCCTCTACAGGCAAGTTCAGATAATTCAGGTCAATGCCATCCACTTTGACACGCCCATCCATCAAAGCCCTTGTGCGATCGTAGTCCCAGCACGCAAAGCTTAATTGAAGTCGACTCATTTGATTTTTACTCCTGTTGAATATGTGCATCTCGCACGATTTTTGTCATTCTTAAAATTTCTTGGTCCAGCGCTTGCGCAAAATCATGCGCACTGCCCCCGACGGCCTCAATGCCCGCCAGGCTCAAGGAGTGAATCACATCGGGCATTTTAGCGACCGCTGCCATCTCTTGTGCCATGCGGTCGATGAGTGCCTGAGGGGTGCTCTTGGCGGCCAACAGGCCAATGATGGGTGCCAAGTCGTAGCCCGAAATGATCTCCCCCATGGCTGGTGTATTGGGCTCTTGCTCAGAGCGCTTGGCCGCGTTGCTGGCGACCAGTTTGACTTGTCCAGATTTGACAAAGCCGGAGAGCGAGGGCAGTGCTGCAAAGGCCATGTCCACTTGCCCACCCACCAAGGCTGGAACCGATTGGCCGGAGCCCTTGAAGGGGACGTGGGTGATGTCGAGGTTGAGCGCGGTTTTGATCGCCTCCATGGACAAGTGATGGGTGCTGCCCATGCCTGAGGATCCGTAGGTCAAGGTGCCCGGTTTGGCCTTGGCCAAGGCCACCAGCTCTTTGAAGCTCGATACACCGGCTTTGGGGTGAACGGCCAAATAAAGTGGCGCACGGGCTGCAAAGGAGGTGGCCACAATGTCTCTCTTGTACTCGTAGCTGATGCTCTTGTAGATCAAGGGATTGATGGAAAAACTCGATCCATCGGTGCACAAAAAGGTGTAGCCATCCGCGGGTGCAGTGATCACGCTTTGAACGGCCAAGACACCGTTCGCACCGGGTTTGTTCTCCACCACCACGGCTTGTCCCAAACGCTCCGTCAAGCGTTGAGCGTAGATGCGAGCGACCGTGTCGGGAAGACCACCGGCGGCATGGGTGATGATGATTTTGATGGTTTTATTGGGGTAGTTGCTGCTTTGCGCAAAGGCGCTGGGGGCAACACCTTCGCCCAACAAACCCAAGCCCAAGCCCATGCCCAAGCTCAGTAAGAGGCTGCGACGCTTGGCCCCGTCTTGCAAGTCGTCCAGAGGGGCTGAGTCGTGGGGGTGCATGTCTGATGGGCGCTCGTTCATGGTGGTGCTCTACAAAAGGAAAAATGGGATGCCAGGACTCGGTCTTCAAGTCACTTCAAATGATGACATGTTCGTCATCTCGCATTTTACCCCAGTGCATGAAGCCCTTTTTCAGAGCGCTCGGGAGTCAACTTGTTGTGTCAAGTCGAAGCGTTCAAAGCGGTGTCCGGTGAGGTGTTCGATGTAGGATTTGTCATCAAGCTCTCCAGGATGGTCATTTTGCAGCGTGAACTGATCTCTAAGATCTGGTGCATGAACTCCAAAGTCTTCTCTCTTCTTTTGTTGGCCTTGCCAGGCTTTGCCTGTGCCATGGGCAACCCCTGCGAGGAAGGGTTGCAAGGCGATGAGAAACTGCTGTGCAACGCCAAGAGATCGATCAGCGTGAACGAGTGCGACAAGGGCAGTTCCATGGAGTTCAGAATGTTTTGTGTCTCTGCTGTGCGAAACCGCCAAAGAGATCACCTGTATGGCGTCAAGCCCATGACAGCGGCCAACACCAAAATCATCACCTCTTCGCCAATGAAGTATTTCTGGATGAATTGATACTTTTGAGCTCCTTTTTGTGCCAGTTGGGGTTCCCTACGGCCTTGTTACGGTTGAAGCCACGCTTCCAAAAAGCCTGAAATGACACAATCGTAATGGACCTGAGTGACGATCTTGTCACAATGACAAACATGTTCAAGACATGCTTCATCGCTCTCACTTTGCTCATCCCCTTGTTGGCTTACGCTGTTGGGGACGAGTGCATCAATGAGAGCAGCGAACAATTGAAGCTCCTTTGCAAAGCCAAGCACCACGCCTCGGCTGGTTACTGTGACAAGATGTCCTCCATGGGCACGCGCATGGAATGCGTGTTGGCGGTCAGAAACCGTCAGCGAGAGATCAACTGGGCTGCTCCCAAGCCCAAAGTGCTGCCTCCACCCATACAAAACTAGGCCCCCCTTTGCGCAAGGGTAAGCCCTAGTTCTTAACATTGATTCATCCCTAAAATTAGGGGCACTGCTTTTGAAGCCTCAAAAGAAGGGCCTAGGACAAGGCTTTTTTCAATCAAGCAAGCCGCCAAACGCGTCTCATGCATGATTTTTGGGGACTGCAAGCATGCAGCATCAAGAAAAAAAATTGAATCAAAGGACTTTCATGAAATGTTTCTCTCCTTCGCTGGGCAAAGCCAGCGCGTTGATCAAGACGACTGTCTTGGTCTTGGGTTTGGTGGGGGCACACCTCACGCTCCAAGCCCAGTCCAATCCCCCCATTCGCATTGGCAGCACCTTGGCGCTGACGGGCCCCTTGTCCTCGACGGGCATCGTGCACAAGTTGGCCGGTGAAATTGCGGTGGAGGACATCAACAAGCGTGGAGGACTTCTGGGTCGTCGCGTCGAGTGGGTCTTAAAGGACGATCAATCCAAGCCTGAAATGGCCAGAACTCTTTACGAGCAGCTCCTCAACAGCGATAAGGTCGATTTGTTGATGGGCCCCTACGCCACAGGAGCGATCTTGTCCGCTTTCGTGGTGGCAGAGCGTTACAACAAAGTCCTCATTCACCACACCTTTGGCATTCCCAGTCAAGCGAAATACGACAAGCAGTTTCCCGCTTGGGCGCTTGGCCCCAATCCCGAAAAAACGGTGCCCAACACGGTCTTTGACGCCATGGCTTCTCTGCCCAAGCCTCCCAAGACCATCGCGATCGTGACCAGCAAGTTCCCTTCGGTGTTCTTCTTGTCAACGGGTGCACGTGAAGTGGCCAAGCAGCGCGGCTTGCAAGAGGTTTTGTATTTGGAGTGGGATTTTGGAAATCGCGACTTTGCCCCCATTGCCTCCAGGATCAAGGACGCCAAGCCCGACTTGCTGTGGGTGGGTGACATTGGTGCAGAGGGCAATCAAATTTTGGAAGCGATGAAGAAAATTGATTACGTGCCCCCATTGCACACCCATGTGTATCCCTCTCCTGGGATCATGGCGGCAGCGCCAGAGGCGCAGGGCAGTTTTGCCATCTCTCCCTTTGAGGAGCACTTGCCCTTTACCAAAAACAAGGGTGCAGAGTCTTTCATCAAAGCCTTTGATGAAAGAGCCAAACAAGCCGGTTTGCCTTATACGCGTGTAGAGGTGCAAGCGGCAAGTTCTTACACCGCTTGGCAAATGCTGGAGGCGGCTGTCACTGGCACCAAGAGCCTTAACGACGATGCGATTGCCAAATGGCTCAAGACCAACAAGGTCGATGCCATCACAGGTCGTTTGCGTTTTGATGGCGCCAACAACTATGGCGACGATTTGATGCACGTCAAACAGCTCCAAAACGGTCAATGGGTCGTTGTGTGGCCCAAGAATTTGGCAGCTCCTGGCGCCAAGATGCAGACCCAGTAAGCACTTTTGCTTTTTTACTCTCAAGGCCCCGCATTCTTATTGAATGTGGGGCTTTTTTTATTCAAACTTTTAGAGCCTTATCTTGATTTGCGATGAACTTAAACTTTAAAAAGCTCAGTTCATCAAGCATTCAAACGAAAAAACAAAGAGGTGTCGTGTCCATCAAAAATACACCTATGTAGACATTCAACTTTCAGTAGTCATAAACGCTGTGAAGTGATCAGTTAGAGACTGGGGTCTTTCACCAATCAAAGGTCATGACCGGGATGGAGGTATGTCCACTTTCATTTATTGTTTTTTGGGTTTTCGGGTCCTGAGAACCAAGCAACATACAAAGCGGGCAAAACCACCAAGGTTAAAAGTGTGGCTGTGATCAGTCCTCCAATCACAACAATGGCGAGAGGGCGCTGAGTCTCAGCACCAATTTCTTGACTCAAAGCCATAGGAAGCAATCCCAGCGCTGCCAACAATGCAGTCATCAAAACTGTTCGCAATCTTTGAATAGAGCCCTCTTTGACCGCATCCATGACGTTCAAGCCAGCAGAGCGCAATTGTTGAAAAACCGAAAGCATCACCACGCCGTTTAAAACGGCTTGGCCAGAAAGAGCAATGAAGCCGATCGCTGCCGACACCGACAATGGTATTTTTAGAGCCCAAAGCGCTATAAAGCCACCAATGAGTGCCAAGGGCACGTTGATCAGGATGAGAGAAGCTGTTTTTACGGAGTTAAAGGCGTTGAACAGCAACAAGAAAATCAACAGCAACGATACAGGTACGACCAGGGTGAGTCGTTTCATTGCTCGTTCTTGATTTTCAAATTCACCTGACCAGCTGACGGTGTAGGTATCTGGGATTTTGACGTTTTCGGACACTCTCGTTTTCATGTCTGCAACGATGGATCCCATGTCACGACCTTTAATGAAAATGCCAATGGCCATTGTTCTTCTGCCTGCTTCTCTAGCAATATTCATGGCGCCAGAAGCTTGTCTGATTTCAGCCAAAGTACCTAATGTGGTGTAGCCACCGTTGGCCATCAGAACGGGGGTGTTGGGCAAGTTACTGATGGCTCTTCCGTCATCCTTTAGGCGAACGACGGCTGCAAATTTCTTCTCGCCTTCCCAGATGTATGTGGCAACCTTCCCGGCTAAAGCGGCTTCAATAACGTCTTGAATGTCGCTCACATTGATTCCAAGGCGAGCTGCTCGCTCACGTTTGATATCAATCACCAACTGAGGAAGTTCTCCAAGTCGATCGACCTCGGCACGTTGTATGCCAGGAATTTGTTTGAATTCACGCCTCATGGCTTCGACAGTGTTTTTCAATTCTGTCAAATCATCCCCAGCCACCTTGACGACAATTTGACCTTTGATTTGAGAAATGGACTCCAAAACGTTATCACGAATGGGTTGAGAAAAAGCGGGATCTACGCCCGGAATGACCGATAAGCGAGCATCCATTTCTTCAATCAATTGATCTCGAGTCAAACCTTTGCGCCACTCTTCATGGGGTTTTACATCAACAAAAACCTCTGCCATGCTGAGAGTCTTTGGATCGGTACCATCTTCTGGTTGACCGGCCTTGGATACGACCGTCCTGACTTCAGGAATGGTTTGTAATGCTCGGCGTGCAAGGCGAAGAATCTTTGTTGCCTCCTCTTGGGAAACACTTGATGGAAGATCCCAGTTGACCCAAAAGGTTCCTTCATTGAGTTCAGGAAGAAACTCTGACCCTAATCGGGATGCGGCTCCAAGCGCTATGCTGAAGGCTGCGATGGCCATGATCATCACCTTTTTTCTATTGGTGATGGCCCAATCTAAAATCGGTTTGTAGATGTTTTTTGCTGACGTGACCAGCTTGTTGTCATCATGAGGCAACTTGGAGCGCAACGTCCAATAAGCAATCAGTGGGACCAATGTCAAGGAGAAGATCAACGAACCGATCAGCGCCATGGTGACCGATAAAGCCATCGGCTGAAAGATACGGCCTTCATGCCTTTGTAGGGCAAAAATCGGTATGTGAGCTGCAATGATAATGAGCATCGAAAAGAGAGTGGGGCGGCCCACTTCATTGGTGGCGTCGGTGATCACCGCTTGTCGCTCTTTCTCGCTCATGCCCTCACCGCGCTGTGCAAGACGATGCATCACATTTTCAATGACGATCACGGCACCATCCACGATGATGCCGAAATCCATGGCACCCAAGCTCAATAGGTTGGCTGGAACGCCCATGATTTTGAGTCCCATAAAGGTTCCAAGTAGCGCCAAGGGAATCACCACAACGACGGCCATGCTGGCCCTCATGTTGGATAAGAACAAATACAACACCAAACCCACAAGGATGGCGCCTTCTAATAAGTTCTTGAAGACCGTTGAAAGTGTTTTTCCCATCAACCAAGTTCGATCGTAGAAGGGGACAATCTCAACACCTTGAGGTAAGCCACGCTGGTTGAGGGTGGCAATTTTGTCTTTGACATTTTTCAGGACCTGAGATGGATTTTCTCCTTTTCTCATGATGACAATACCTACTACCGCATCATCATCTGCGTCTTGACCTGTAATACCCAATCTGGGTACTGCGCCCAACTTCACTTGCGCAACATCACGAATCAAAATTGGCGTTCCGTTGTTAGAGCCCAGCACGATTTGACCGATCTCTTCGGCTGAACTCAAGAGTCCGATTCCTCGAATGGCAAATTGTTGTGAGCCTTGGGCTACATAACTTCCGCCCGCATTTGAGTTACCACGCCCAAGCGCATCCAAAAGATTTTGAAAAGTTAATTTAAATGCTCTTAATTTATCCAGATCAGGTTGGACTTCATACTGCTTGATAAATCCGCCCATGGCCACCACATCAGCTACGCCAGGCACTTGACGAAGATTTTTCTCAATCACCCAGTCTTCAAGTGTTCGCAGGTCTGTGACGGTTTGACCATTGCCTTTGACCCGATAGCGCATGATTTCACCTACAGGTGTCGCATTGGGTGTAATATTGACTTGAGAGCCAAGCGGCAAGTCAACGGAGTTCAACCGCTCATTGACTTGCTGGCGGGCTAAATTGACATCCGCTTTGTCGTCATAAGTAATGACTGTGTAAGACAAGCCAAATTGTGTATGCGAAAAAAGGCGAATCGAGTTAGGCAGACCAGACAGTGCGGCCTCTAGGGGAAGAGTGACTTGTTTTTCCACTTCTTCTGCCGCACGTCCAGGATACAGTGCAATAACGGTGACCTGAGTGTCGGTGACGTCAGGAAACGCTTCAACCGAAAGGTTTTGAAAAGCGACCAATCCAGACGCAACAAATAAAATCGTACCCAGGACGATTACCAGTGGCTGGGTGATGGCAAAGTTAATGAGTTTTTTCATGGTTTAATTGCCGGCACTTTCATTGGCGCTTGTTGTGAATCTTCTTGAGCGTTGAGAAGTTCTTTAGCCAGCAAAAGACCATTTTGACTGACCACTTTTTCACCAATATTCAAACCACCATCAATGATCACATCTTTCTTGTTTTCAAAGACCAAAGTTACTTTTTTGGATTGAAATACACCGGGTTCAATTTCTACGAAAACAATGTGATCGCTTCCTTTTAGAAAAACAGAGCTTGCCGGGATATTCAAATTGTTCTTAAAGCTTCTCTGAAATAAAGCCGTTGCGAGCATTTCATTTTTAAGTATGCGTTGCGGATTTTCAATTGAGGCTCGTACTTTAATGGTGCGAGTCATAGGATCAATCGTATCTGCAATGGCTCTAATGGTGGCTTCAAAATTTTGATCCGGTAAGCTGGGTGTTTTGATACTGACCTTCATGCCCGTTTTGATTTGCTGAATTTCGGTCTCTCTGACGTCAATCAGTACCCAGAGGTTTTTAGGATCTGTGACCACAAAAAGCGCAGGTGAATTGGGACCAAATTGATCCGGTCTGATTTCTTGATCTGGGTTGACGTTGCGCTCGACCACCATGCCGCTTAAACTGGCTCTAATGCCTAGTTGTTGATTCACACTCTGGCCACTTCCGTAAAGCGCAGTCCTTGATTGTGCTCGATCAACCTCCGCTTTAGCTCTTATCGCATCAGCCTCTGCTTGCTCATAATCTTTTTGAGCACTGACACCTGCACTGTAAAGTTCTTTTTGTCTAGCAAAATTTTTATTGGCCACCAAAGCATCAGCCAACGCTCTTGCTGTATCTGCTTGTGCTGCCCCAAACTCTGGAGATGCAACTTGAGCAAGTAAAGTTCCTTCCGTGACCGTTTGGCCAACATCGGTCAAAATTTGTTTGACCCGCCCTGAAAAAGCAGGAAATATTCTTTGGGTCTTTTGCTCATCCCAGACAATTCTAGCGGGCAGCTCAATCGCAATATTCTCTGCTGGCTTGACCTCAACAGTTGCTAAAAGACTCAGTTGAGGATTTCCAGCGGGAAAACGAAGTTGATTGTTTTGGACAATGGGTTGTTGTGTGACCTCCATGTGGGATGGAGACTCACTGCACGAAAGTAAAAAAACACTGAAGAGTGAGAGGGTGGTGATGGTTTTTTTCAAGATGAACTCTTAATATGAAATAACTTGGATGGCAGTTGGTCAATTGATCGTTGACAATTGCTCAATTCGAAAGGGCTCAGTTCTTAAAAACCAAGCACCCTGGGATTTAGACAACTCTGCTTGTGAGGCAATGGATTCAATACGTGTTGAACGAAAAGTTCTCCTTGCATCCAATAAGTCGGTCAAAGTCATTGCCCCCTTGCTGTATGCAAATTCCGCTTGGTCTAGGACTTTTTTGGACTGAGGCAAGATAATAGTTTCGTACCGCTGATACCTGTCACTAGAAGTCAAAACACTTTGAAACAAGCTTTGCAATTCCGTTGCTGCAAGAAGTTTTATTTTTTCCAGCATCAGTTGTGCTTGCTTGAGTTGCTCTTGAGCTCGTTTGATTTCTCCATCGTAGCTGTAATTGACTTGTAGGGGTAATTGAACTCTTAGTTCAACTAACCGATTCGATGTACCTGGATAATGATCAATTGACGCCCCCCAAGTCAAATCCGTTTTTTTCAGCGATAGGGCTAAATCAAGCGCAATCCTTGCAGCTTTTTCTCTCTCCAGTGCGGCGATGACGTCAGGCCTTGCGAGAGTCGCACTTTCAATAAGAGCGTTTGAGTTGTCAATGTCGATAGGGTTGTTGTTGGCTGATATCAAGGCCTTGAAGCCAGATTCGATTCTCCAGCTTAGTGGTGAGGTATTGAGTTTGACCAACTGAGAAAGGGCGAGCGCAGCGTTTTGTCTCTCCAGCTTTGCAGCTTGTGCATCGGCTTGAGCACGTTGATTTTCAATAGAAATTCTAAAAGCATCTTGCGCAGAAAGGTCACCGTTCTTTAGTCGAATCGAGGCCGTCTCATTCGTCTTTTGATAATTTTCAGCAATTGCTAAAAATTCCTCTTCCTTCAATTGAGCTGCAAATAAGTCAATGAACGCTTGATAAGCCAAAATTTGTTGGCCTACCAATGTGTCACTCAAGTCAAATTGAGCTGCACTCAGTAAATTTTTAGCCGTTTGCGTTCTGAGAGTCCTTTTGTCTCCTCTTTCCCAAGTCCAGTCTAGACCGATGGATTTATCGATGCGTTTGTCGTTAAAAATCGAGCCAGACCCGAGACCGTTTTGTAAATCCATTTGGCTCGCTTTAGAGCTCAGTACAGGTACCGGTGCGTGGTCTGCAGCCAAAAGGTCACCTTGTGCTGTCTGTGTTTGAGATCGGGCAATTGAGACATCCAGGTTCGATTTGGCGGCATTTAAAACATCCGTCAACAAAATGATGGTTTTTGTCTCAAGAGCGGCATTGGTGAGGGATGATTTGCCAGACGTGGTGTTGCTTTGTAAGGTCGTCGCAGAATCCTTGAGGGGTGTTACTATTTGTGGGGTTTGTGCCTCACTGTTGGAAAGAAAAACAGCACCAAAAACCAGGGTTAACCCTAAAATGATGTTTGTTTTGTGAGTTGAATGTTGTCTGTGATGTTCCATACCCCAGTTTATCCACTATTTTGCCTGACCAAAACCTGACCATGAGTCGAATTGAGTGAATCATGAGAGTATTGTTAATAGAAGATGATCAAGTCTTGCAGTCCATCATGCTCAAATCTTTAACAGATGCAGGCCATCGTGTAGATTCAGCCAGTCATATCGAGGATGCGAATCACTATTTGCTCGTTCAGGCTTATGACGCCATCTTATTGGATCTCAATTTGCCACAAAAAGGGGGTAAAGATTCTCCTATGGGCAGTGGATTGACTTTGTTGCGAGATTTGAGAGCGAGATCCAACTCGACGCCGGTTTTGGTTTTAACTGCAAGAAACAGGACTGAAGAGCGAATCGCAGGTTTAGATGCTGGCGCAGATGACTATTTGGGTAAACCCATCGACCTTGCTGAATTGGAGGCCAGGCTAAGAGCTTTGGCTAGACGAACAAATAATATCAACGATATTCAAAGAGTCAGAGACCTTTGTCTAGATAGGAAGCAAAGAAAGGTTTTTATTAAAAACGTCGAAGTTGTTTTTCCAGCTCGAGAATATGAAGTCTTGTCTCAACTGATGAATCCGCCAGGCAAAACGGTCAATAAGAAAGAAATGTCAAGTAAGTTGTCGGATTTTGAAGATGTTTTGGGTGACAATGCTTTAGAAACATTTATTTCCAGATTAAGAAAAAAAATTCAAGGTAGCGGTGTCAGCATTCGAACGCTAAGAGGTTTAGGGTATTTATTAGAGGAGGACTCAAAATGAAAACAAATCAACTTCCATCTTTGACCAGTCGACTTTTAAAAAGTCTTTATGTGCCCTTATTCCTCACTTGGATGGCTGGCACATTGGTTGTTTTCATCGTCTCTAGTTACTTTACTGAGCAAGCTTACGATCGTGCGCTTTTAGACGATGCTTACTCTGTAGCTAGTCATGTGACGGTGGGAAACTCAAATGACAAAGATCAACTTGAAATTGACCTTTCTGCTAATGAAATGACCACATTACTTTTTGATCAAAGTGAAATTGTCTATTTTCAAATTCTCAATGCAGACGGTTCAATGATAGCTGGGCATCCAGGATTTAATGCGACATTGCCAACGATTGGAGGAGCGCCAAAATTCTCCAATTTAGAGTTTCAGGATAAAAATTTCAGAACTGTTGCTATCTACAAGTCTGTCCCATCTCCTTTCTTTTTGATCATGGCCCAAACAACAGGTTTTCGAACGGTTTTAATCAAGAGGGTCATTGTATTTTCAATTCTTCCTCAGTTGATTTTGTTGGTGTTGTTGGCATACTTTTTAAAGGGCGTTATCAGAAAAGAGATGGCTCCTCTTTTGGATTTGGAAAATGCAGTTGAGGTCCGTGCTGTGACTGATTTGTCGCCAGTTGAGATCGATACAAGAACCAAGGATGTCCACGATTTAGGGACTGCAATCAACCGTTTGTTCTTTAGGATTGATGATGGCGTTCGCTTATTGCGCGAGTTTTCTGGAAATGTAGCGCATGAATTAAGAACGCCACTTGCTGGCATTAGGGCTCAAACTGAATACGGCTTGGCCAATCAAAGTCCTGAAGTTTGGTTCCAACAACTTCAAGGCATTGCAAAAAGCGAAGCACGTGCTAGCCATATGGTTGAACAAATGTTGGCACTTTCTTTGACCAACGAGGCCAAGACCGGTTTGATCAATGAAGATATCAATTTGAGTGAAATGTTAAAGGAGACGGTCCTACGTTTCTTGACTAGAGCCGACTCACTAGGAGTTGATCTAGGTGTCAATGGATATGAGTTGAACTTGACCATCAAAAGTCAACGCTCATTGCTAGAAGGGGCTTTGAATAATTTGATTGATAATGCGCTTCGATATGGGGTTTCTGAGACGCAAAGCTTTAATCAAATCACCATTGGTATGCAGGAGATTACTGATTCACAGCAGAAAAATTTCATAGAAATATCTGTGAGTGATAATGGCGAGGGAATTAGTGACGAATTCAAGCATCAAGTCATGAGGAGAAGGGCTCAAGGTGAGGCCGGTCTGAATTTGGGTGCTGGTGCAGGCCTAGGTTTGGCCATTGTTGTTGAGTACGTCAAACTACTCAATGGCGAGTTTATTTTGCAAGACAATGAAGGCGGTGGCTTGAGAGCCACCTTGAGATTGCCAAAGATTTAATTCCGAATCCGATGAACAGAGAGATCATTTCTTGAAAAAGCCTCAGTGTCATCGGCCTAAGATGAAAGTCAAGTGAACTGTTAAAGATGAAATGAGAACATAATATGAAAAATTCCTTTGTAAAACATGTTGTAGTTGCTGTGGCTGTTTTCTTGGTGTCAAGTGTGACCGCCCAAGCACAAACATTTCCTAGTAAAACCATCACAATTGTGGTTCCCACAGCACCAGGTGGGGCCAACGACGCGATGGCCCGAATCATTGCTCAGAGCATGTCACCCCATTTGGGCCAAGCGGTGATTGTCGAAAACAAAGCGGGTGCCAACGGCGCCATCGCCTCGGAATTTGTGGCTCGTGCCCCTGCAGATGGTTACACCATCATGTTTGGCTATATCGCAACGCACGGCATCAATCCCGCTTTGCAAAAGCTCAAATACGACCCCGTGGCCGATTTTGAGGCCATTGGGATGGTGGCGAATTCACCCACACTGATGGTGGTGACCCCGAGCCTCAATGTCAAGACGCCTAAAGAGCTCATTGCTTTGATCAACGCCAAGCCTGGCACCATGAGTTATGCCTCTGCGGGCAAGGGCACCGCACCGCATTTGGCGGGTGAGTTGTTCAAAATTGCTACGGGTGTGGATTTGGTGCATGTACCCTACAAAGGCTCCGCACCCGCGGTGGTTGACACCATTGGGGGAACGACCCAAGTCATGTTTCCCAGTCTCTTCACCGCTTACCCACAAGTCAAGGCGGGCAAGTTAAAGGCTTTGGGCATTGCTGGGGAGAAGCGCTCGTCTGTGATGCCTGAGGTACCCACCTTGGCCGAGCAAGGCATCCCCAACGTGAACGTGAACCAGTGGTACGGTCTTTTTGCGCCTGCAAAAACCCCCAAAGCCATTGTGGACCGACTGAACAAGGAGCTCAATTTGGTGCTCAATGACAAGGCGATCGAGAAGAAAATTGAGGACCAAGGCGCTGAAGTGGAGGCGAGCACGCCTGAGCACCTCAAGACCTTGGTGCAGTCAGAAGTGGCTCGCTGGAAGAAAGTCGTTGCGGCTGCAAAAATCACCGTTGATTGATCTTTATATTGTGTTTTAAAAAATCATGACCTCCAATAGCCTTCCTCCTCTTCGCGTGATCACGTCTGGTGCTTTTGCTCAAGCCCTTAAACTGCTCACCCCTCTTTACGAGTCCAAGTTTTCTAAAAAAGTGGACTTGTTTTTTGGCTCCTCCATTGGTGCAGCGCACGACTCCATCCCCACTCGGCTCAGTCAAGGTCAGCAGTTTGACTTGTTTGTCTTGGCCTCCTCGGCACTGGATCATTTCGTTGCAGAGGGAAAAATCATGAAGGGCTCTCGTGTTGATTTGGTGGTCTCCAACATTGGAGCAGCAGTTCGGGTGGGAGACCCAGATGTTGATATCAGCACGGTGCAAGCCCTAAAGCACGCATTGCTCACATCCGGAAGAATTGCTTACTCGGCCAGTGCAAGTGGGACTTATTTGTCGGAAGAGTTGTTCCAGCGCTTGGGGATTGAGGCCGAGATGGCCGTGAAGGCGCGAAAGATTTTCAGTGAACGTGTGGGCACAATTTTGATGAGAAATGAGGCCGATTTGGGCTTTCAACAAGTCAGTGAGTTGATCCCCATTGAGGGCATCAAAATCATTGGTGAGTTGCCCCAAGAGGTTCAGCGCTCATTCTTTTTCTCAGCGGGTATTGGTGTTGAGACGGCTCAGTTGGAGGCGGTGAGACATTTTGTGGAGTTTTTAGCAAGCGCTGAAGTCGCGGACGTGGTGGCTCAAACAGGGCTCAAGCCCGTCTTGCCGCCCATGCCTTGGTGAACATCTTCTCGAAGCCGATGGGCTTTTTTAAACTTTCTTGTTGAGTTCTTTTTGAGGTTTTATGCAGCCGCTCAAAGGCATCACGGTCATCAGCTTGGAGCACGCGATTGCCGCACCCTTTGCCACACGTCAATTGGCCGATTTGGGTGCCAGGGTCATCAAAATTGAGCGACCTTTGGTGGGTGACTTTGCCCGGCAATACGATGTCCGGGCCAAAGGACTGTCTTCCCATTTCGTTTGGACCAACCGATCCAAGGAAAGTTTAACCCTCGATTTGAAAGACCCTGAGGGGCAAAAGATTCTGCATCAATTGATCCATGAGCACGCCGACGTGCTGGTTCAGAACTTGGCCCCTGGCGCAGCCCAAAGACTGGGCTTGTCCTTTGAGGACTTGTCCAAAACCAAACCTCAAATCATCGTTTGTGACATCTCAGGCTACGGTAGCGATGGCCCTTATGCACAAAAGAAGGCCTACGATTTATTGATACAAAGTGAAGCCGGCTTTTTAAGTACAACAGGCACTGAAGAGAATGTTGCCAAGGCCGGCATTTCCATTGCAGACATTGCAGCCGGCATGTATGCCTATACCAACATCTTGGCGGCCTTGATGCATCGTGACCAAACGGGCCAGGGTCAACGCATCGATTTGTCCATGTTGGAGGCCTTGAGTGAGTGGATGTCTTATCCCCTTTATTACTCGATGGACGGCGCAAGCCCACCTCCTAGAGCAGGAGCCAGTCACTCCAGCATTTATCCCTATGGGCCCTTTGAAGCGGGAGACGGCAAAGTGGTCATGCTTGGGCTGCAAAATGAGCGCGAATGGGTGGTCTTTTGTGAAAAAGTTTTGCAAAACGCGCCATTGGCTAAAGATGTTCGCTTTGACAGCAATGCCAAGAGAAATGAGCACCGAGCGCTCTTGAGGACGATGATTTTGAAGGCGTTTGAAGTCCTCAGTGCCTCTGAGGTGGTTGCTCGACTGGAGGGGGCAGGCATCGCCAATGCGCAGGTCAACACCATGGCCGATCTTTGGGCCCATGAGCAATTGAAGGCGAGGGGGCGCTGGCGTCGAGTCAAAACGTCCGTTGGAGAAATGCCCGCTTTGCTTCCTCCAGGATCCTTTGCCCAGCAGCAGCCTAGTATGCAGGAGGTGCCCTCCTTGGGTCAGCACACCGATGCGATCTTGAGCGCGCTAGGGTGCTCCAGTGCGCAAATTGAAAGCCTTCGATTGCGGCATGTCATTTGAAGTGAAGCTTCTAGGACTTCTCCTGGTCTAAGCGTAAACACTGCTTGGGGTATCGGTTTTAAGCTTTAGCATCAAGTTCTCTTTATTCAACAGGGGATGCTCATGCGTATACGTTCCGGTTTTAGCGCGTTGTTCACGGCCATTTTGTTCAGCTCATGTGCAAATTGGAGTGGGCCTCCAACGGGGGCTGTGCCCCTTTACGACTCGGGCAGCAACTTGTTGGCGTGGACGAAAACGGGCGACTCGAATTGGCGGATTCAAGATGGTGCAATCCAAGCCGACTTCATGCAGGGAAAACTACCTGGCTACTTGGTGACCAAAAAGACCTATGTCGATTATGAAATATATGCTGAATTTTGGGTCGACTCAGAGAGCAACAGCGGCATTTTCATCCGGTGTGAAAATCCGGAAAAAATTGGCGCTGACACGTGCTACGAGGTCAATATTTGGGATACAAGACCCGACCCCACATATGGAACGGGGGCCATTGTAGACACCATCAAGGTCAGTCCTCCTTACCCCAAGGTGGGTGGCAAATGGAGCGTGATGGAAATCAAGGCCAAAGGCGCCCAATTCAGCGTCAAGATAGATGGTCAAATCACTGCAGCTGGCAGCGACAGCAAACATGCTAAAGGACATATTGCCATTCAGCACGGGGGAGGTACCGTGAAATTTCGAAAGATCCTGATTAAAGAGCTCTAAAGAGGGGCTTGGCATTGGCGCACCGAGGTGCAAATGGGTTCATGCCATTCAGATGCATCAGCAAAGCAAATGAGCTTGCATGAACCCGCTTGAACTCTCAAGAGCCCACTTGAAGGGCCCATGATTCGTGGCGGCGTCGCTCAACGGCACTCTTAAATCAAGCCGTGGTAGGAGCCACCATCGAGCTGTAAATTTTGCCCGGATATGAAACCCGCTTGAGCGCTGCAAAGAAAAGCACAAGCGTCCCCAAACTCCTCGGGCAGACCAAAGCGCTTGGCCGCGACCGTTTCTGTGATCTTTGCCCTCGCTTCTTCAAAGCTCCAGTTGTTGAGTTTCATCAAACGCTCGGCCATGAACTGTTGCCTAGGTGTGTCAATGCGCTCAGGCAGCAAGTTGTTGATGGTGACGTTGTCCACAACCGACTCGAGGGAGACGGATTTGCTGAAAGCGGTCAATCCCGTTCTTGCAGTGGTGGACAAGGCCATGTGGGGGCGAGGGCTTTTGACCATGGCCGAGGTGATGTTGATGATGCGGCCAAATTTTCTCTCGCGCATGCCGGTGATGAACCCCCGGATGAGCAAAATGGGCGCGAGCATATTGCCCTCTAAGGCTTCTATCCAAGCATCGTGGTCCCAGTCCTTCATGCTTCCTGGCGCGGGCCCTGCGTTGTTGTTGATCAAGATATCAAGACTTTTGAAATGATCAAATAACCTTTGGCGATCAGCTTCTTGGGTGATGTCTGCTTGAATGGTGTTGACCTCAACGCCGGTTTTGTCCAAGATGCTCGCTTTTGCCAATGCGAGGCGTTCTTCATTTCTGCCGTTGATGTAGACAAGGACACCTTCTTTGGCAAGAGAGGTGGCACAGGCAAGGCCCAAGCCCTGAGAGGATGCGCAAACAAGAGCGACGCGATTTTTGATGCCTAGATCCATAAAGTGGTTATTTCTTGATGGACACGTGAGCAGACTTGATGACATTGGCCCATTGGGTTCTTTCCAGGTTCATCATTTTTGTAAATTCCTGTGAGCCAAACATCACAGGATCAAAACTCATCTCTTTCATTTTCTTTTGGAAGTTGGCATCCTTTGAAAGCAGTGACAATTCTTTTTCCCAAAAACCAATGATCTCCGGTGATGTTTTGGCAGAAAAGAATGCGCCATACCAATTCATGATGTCTAAATTACCCAGCCCCGATTCGGCCAAGGTTGGCAAGTCGGGGTAGGCCTCTAGTCGAGTTGATTCGAGGGTGGCCAAGACTTTGAGTTTTCCAGATTTGATATGCTCTTTGACGGATTCAACAGACTGCACTAAAAATTGCACATCGCCAGCCAATAGACCCATCACGGCCGGTGAGCTGCCCTGGTAGGGCACGTTGGTGAGTTGTATGCCTGCCTTGTTGAAAATGATTTCAGAGATCAAATGAAAGGCATGACCCAGTCCAGGCGTGCCGTAGAAGATTTTATGGGGTTCGCGCTTTGCCAATGCGATGAATTCACCCAGCGTGTTGGCTTTTACATTGGCATTGATCACAATCACAGCTGGATTGCGTCCCAGGAGGGCTGCAGGGATAAGATCCCGGTTGGCATCATAGGGCGGCTTGGGGTCAAAGTGCTCTGCAATGGTGATGGGTGTTGGAGGAGAAAACAGCAAGGTATAGCCGTCTGCAGGCGCCTTGACCACGTAATTGGTGCCAATTTGTCCAGATGCACCTGGCATGTTTTCGACCACGATTTGTTGTCCCCATTTGTTCCCCAAGATTGAAGCCGCCAATCGACCCACCGTATCTGGCCCGCCTGCGGCAGGAAACGGAACAATCATTCGTATGGATCGACTGGGGTATTTGGCACTTTGTGCGTAACTCAGTCCTGCACCCATGGTGCTCAATGCAATACCGCCTAGAAATTTCCGTCGAGTTTTTGAAAAGTGATTCATAAGTAGAGGGCGTAAGAGGTTGTGGATGGTGACGTTGAGAGCTGTTAGTCGTGATCGTGAGAATGTCCGTGATCGTGAGAATGTCCGTTGTCGTGAGAATGTCCGTTGTCGTGAGAATGTCCGTTGTCGTGAGAATGTCCGTGATCGTGAGAATGTCCGTGATCGTGAGAATGTCCGTGGTG
>CAIZIT010000024.1 GCA_903933115.1 uncultured Burkholderiales bacterium | reverse complement strand
TAAATACCCCGCCTTGAGCATGATGCCTCTCACATTTGGCACCACCTTCAAAAGTGCATCTCTAGATTCCTCTTTATGGGTAATGGCTGCATAAATGGCTCTGCCCAAAAACTCTACATTGATTTGATCCCATTGCGCAATAATAGGTCTCCAATCTGGGTTGGCATATTGGAGTTGCTCTCTAAGGAGAGCAAATTGAGGAAATCTTCTGAGCATTGAGGGATCCCTCAGGGTCGACAGTCGCGATGGAACCCCTCCTAGAAGACAAACCATTTGATCTTGCTTTCGACTGGTGAGCCACTGCAAAAGCAAAAATGCTGCTTCAGGATTTTTTGAGTTCTTTGCAATGCCTAGACCCAAGCCACCCGCCTCTGAAGAGTTTCGCACACCTCGAGGGTGAAGTGCATACCCCATGTCTTTTGCAAACTTAGACGTTGCATTTTGCTCAATCAGTGAAAAAATCAAGGACGAGTCCAAATACATACTGGCTTGACCCTTGATAAAGGAGGCAATCATGTCCCCTTGGTCAAAATAAGAAATATCTTTGGGCCCAGTATCTACAATCAATTTTAATGTTTCAAGTGCTTTCACAGCGGCTTCGTTGGCAAATGAAGGCTCCCAATTCGCATCAAAAACGCTGCCACCCAGTGGGTTCAGATGGAGTAACCATGCATGCACACACTGATGGCCTACAGACCCCCTAGACGTCATGGCTCCAAAGTGGGCCTTGTCGTTGATGATGGGCAATATTGCTCTGAGTTCTTCATAAGTTTGGGGAGGTTTGAGCTTTAAGCGTTCAAAAACGTCTCGCCTGTAAGCCAAAATGGACGTTTCTGCACCATAAGGCAATCCGTACAATTGAGCACCCTCCCCCTTCAAGTAGCCCTTGGGACCTCCAACCATTCCTATGTTTTCTAAATAAATGGGCACGATATCGCCCAAATCATAATGAGGATCTGCCAGTCTAGGATTGACAAAAAAAGGCTCTAGACTTTGGAGGAGTTTTTTCTTGACGTATTCAGTTTTCCACATCACCACATAACTGACCAAATCAAAATCTCCTTCAGACTTCTCCAATTCTGAAATCTGCTTTGACTTGATGTTTTTGATGTCTAAGCGCTCCACCTCCACTCTGATACCCGTCTCTTTGGTGAAAAGCGGCAGCAATTTCATCATTGCAAAATAGTGCGGATGTGCAGGCATGCTCATCACCACCTTAGAGCCTTTGTATTTGGGGTAATCGGGCCCACTTACCCTTTGGTCTTGGACCACTCCATGACTTCGCCCCATCAGCGCAAGGCTTGATAGAGCTGTCATGCTTTGCAATAGATTTCTTCTTTGCATCATCTGAACTTCATAGAACTCGACCTTAAAACCCCACTGAGCGAGCGCAGATCGACGGCTCAACAGATGAATTGACCTGATTGATTCGCTTGTTAAATCTCCCTGCCCTGGCTCTGTACCTCAGCCTCAGCTAAGCCTCAGCAGAGGTGATTGATGAGGAGAAAGCGCCACTTTATTCATTCTATTATACTAATTTACAATAAAATATAAATAAATAGTTCCAATCAATTAAAAGCCGTCAAAGTTGATGACTTGGCTTTTCGATCCATAAAACACTGGAGGCTAGGGCACACATCCCTCAACCATCAAATGCCGCACGGACCGCCAAGTTCTCATATGGATTTATAGGGCGTTCGCGTAATGCGAACAAAAATGGTTTCCGCGGTGATGAAGATCAAACGCAGTCACTCTAAACAGAACGCTCGCTTCATTACAAGATGAGCCGATCGATCGCAAAGTCATTCGTTTGTAACAAAAAGTACATAAAATGAAAATTGCACTCTATTTCTTCTTTATTTCATTGTCTGATGAAAATCTCAAATCAACTCCCGCACTTCAATCGCCAAGTGCACAAGCTCGCAACCCTTGTCGTAGGCGTCTTTGCAGCTTGGGGCGTTTTAGCTGAATCAGCAGACTTTGAAGACACCAGCTCTAAATATCAAATCACGATGAATTGGCAAAGGCATGCTGCCTTTAGCGACAGCGGGGGTACATCGGTCAATTCTTTATTGTCGAAAAATGAATCCATGTACACCTTCTCCACCACCGCCCATTGGGGAGCAAGAGTGTGGCAAGACGGGGAGTTGTATTTCAATCCCGAGATCGTCTCAGGGGTACCTTTTTCTGGTAATTTGGTGGGTCTTGGAGGCTTCACCAACGGGGAAATTACCCGTGCTGGAGGAATGGACCTGAAACTCTATCGTCAACGATTGTTCCTTCGTCAAACCTGGAACCAAGGCGGTGGAGATGAAAAAATCGAATCAGACTTCAATCAAATGGCGGGAACCGTCGATAAAAACCGAGTGGTGCTGACGGTTGGCAATTTCTCAACCTTAGATGTCTTTGATGACAATGCTTATGCCAAAGACCCCAGGACTCAGTTCATGAACTGGGGAAATTGGACTTACTCGTCCTATGACTATGCAGCAGATGCACGTGGTTATGGCTGGGGATTTGCAGCTGAGTGGTACATCAATGACTGGGTATTTCGATTTGGCCGCATGACGGGTCCCAAACAACCCAACGACTTGCCCATTGACTACCAAATTGGAAAGCACTATGGGGATCAATTCGAAATTGAGCGGCCCCATAGCCTTTCAGGCCATCCGGGCAAAGCTCGCCTCTTGTTTTGGCATGATCGCGCCAACGTGGCGAGCTTCACCGATGCACTGGCTTACTTAAAAACCTTCAATCCTGCAGACAAAGAAACCATTTTGCAGTTGCGCAATGGTGACAAAAACAAATACGGCATCGGTCTAAATTTAGAACAAGAATTGTCCAACGATGTAGGGGCCTTCCTGCGTGTCATGAAAACAGATGGAAGGACAGAGACTTATGCATTTACAGAGGTCGACAACTCTTTCTCAGGTGGCTTTTTGATCAAGGGCGATGCATGGTCAAGAGCAGATGACTCGTTGGGGGTGTCCTTCATGCAAAACCAACTCTCTACTGAGCGCCGTAAATACTTGGAAGCGGGCGGCATCTCTTACTTCATTGGAGATGGCTCACTGTCTTACAAACCTGAGAACATTTTCGAAGGTTTTTACAGTTTTGGTATCCACAAGAACACGTGGCTGACCGTTGATTACCAACACATCGAAAATCCAGCTTACAACGCTGCACGCGGACCTGTAAATGTCTATGCTTTTCGCCTGCACAGCGAGTTCTAAATCGAGCTAGCGACCGACCGACAGTGCACCCAGCTCAGACTTGATTGAACCAACGGCAGTTGAGTTTTCACTCATCGCAACAAAGTCAATCAAACTGATATATGTGCGCTTACACACAAAGCCTTTTACCCCCCTGTGATATGTTTTGGGTATGACCTTACCAGAACAAAAATCCCCAGCGCCACTTAGTCCATCCCAATCTGAAATTCGCTACCGTCGATTGTTTGAAACGGCACAAGACGGCATCTTGATTCTTGACTTTACTTCTGGCGTGATCCATGACGCCAACCCCTTCATCATCAATCTCTTGGGTTACACCAAAGATGACTTGATTGGCAAAGAGCTCTGGGAAATCGGCCCAATGGTCGACAAAGCAGCAGCGATGACTGCATTCACCGTCTTGAAAGACAAGGGGTACATTCGTTATGACGATTTGCCGTTGAGACACAAAAACGGTCAAATTTTGAATGTCGAGTTTGTGAGCAACGCCTATGGTGTGAATGGCGACCGTGTTATTCAGTGCAATATCAGAGACATCAGTGACCGAAAAGCGGCAGAGGCCGAACTTTTAAAATATCAGCACTCGGTCAATGTATCGATGAGAGAGATGGTGGAAACGTTGTCCAATGTCGTGGTGGCCAGAGATTCCTACACGGGATCACACATGAAAAGAGTTGCCCACTTGTCGACAGCCATTGCGACCAAGTTGAACTTGCCCCTTCATACCATTGAGGGCATCAACATGGCCGCACTGGTGCATGACATTGGCAAAATCGTCATTCCTGCAGAGGTGCTCACCAAGCCCTCAGCTTTGGCCACCTATGAAATCAACATGCTTCGTAACCATGCCCAGGCGGGTTACGACATGCTCAAACACATTCACTTTCCTTGGAACATTGCACAGTCCATCCTTCAGCACCACGAAAGACTGGACGGAAGCGGGTACCCCAATGGCATCAAAGGTGATGTCATCTGTCTAGAAGCTCGCATCATTGGGGTGAGCGATACAGTAGAGGCCATGTCGTCTGACCGTCCCTACCGAAAAGGCAAAGGGATTCAAGCGGCATTGAGGGAAATTCAAGACGGCGCTGGTCAGTTGTTTGATTCAGAAATCGTCAATGCCTGTGTTCAAGTTTTTGAGCATGACGCTTATGCCTTTCCCATTCTTTGAAATGAAAAAAGCAATGATCGGCTCTGCGCTCATTAAAAACGCTCAAGCGTCCCATCAGATGATCATTGAAGTAAGAGCCTCAAAGGCATCATCTTTGAACTTCTGAAACCCCTTTGCGTGTAGAAATTTTGCGCTTTGACATTGTCCAAATCGGTTAGTAGGGTAATTCGTTGACAACCCAGGCTTTTCGCTTCTCTGATCGCATGATCGACCAGTTGGGAGCCGATGCCTTTTCCTCTATATGCAGGAAGAACGACCATGTCCTCAAGAAGAGCAACGACTGAGCCCAGCGCTGTGGACTCGGTGAACAAAAGACTCACCATGCCAACGGTTTTTTCATCATTTTTGGCAACCCAAATCATGCCAATTTTTGAATCAGAAATGATTTTAAAGAGAGATTTTCTTTGAGCTTCTGCATTGGGTTCAAACTCTGCTTCTTGTTCAAAAAGTAAATGCAGTAAAGCCATCAGATCTGGAAGATCTGAAAGTGTCGCCTTTTGAATGTTCAACATTTGTTATGCTCCACTGCAACAGTTAAAAAGAAGGAATTGCTATCCAACGGACCAATCTGAAAGTGATTGTTTTTTAAGGATTGAGGATCAATCCATGGTCTTCATTCATCCATGCAAGACTATAAATAGATGCAACACGCCGAATATCGCCCAATGACTGTGATTCACATTTGCGAAAAATTTTCAACTGAAACTGAGTGCATCAGAAAAAACTATTCCAGCAAATGACCGGTTTTCACGAAAATAGTACACCCCTCTTGACTGAAGGGTTTGTGCATACTCATATGGGGACTTCTGATCCAAGATCCTGCAGGATACCGACCATGCTCATCTTCAAAAACGCCTTCCACCACATATATTTCCTCACCACCAAAGTGCCGATGGGGATTGAAGTAAGTTTGTGGTGCCCATTTGACCAAAGTGGACCCCGTACCTTGCTGCATCAGAGGCATCACATTGAGACCAGGAACCATGCCTTGGTACCAAGGCGCATTTTTGGTATCAATGACTTCGCGAGAGGTCTGCTCGGGGCCAAGATGGCGCAACTTCACAAAAAGAGTGCATCCCGATTCACTGAAGGGCGAATGCACAGATCCTGGTGGATTCATGATGAAATGGCCTTCATCATAGTGACCTGACTCATCACTGAATGTGCCCTCTAAAACCAATATCTCTTCGCCCAACTCGTGATGATGCGATTCAAATTTTGATCCTGGTAGGTACTTCACGATTGAAGTTGCTTTGGCCACCTCCCCGCCTTGGCGCTCAAGCATTCGTCGAAGTACACCCAACTCGGGGCTAGGCGTCCAGGGCAAGTCATGATGATTGATCACGACTCTTTGACTGTAGTCATCGTTGATATTCATGGGTAAAGCTAAAAATTGAATGAAGTGAGCTGAGGTGAAATGAAGCTTCGTTGTGTAAATTTTATAAAGTCAGATTGAACTGATCTCAAAGCATCGGAACACAGTGGTTGCAAGACCGATCAAAATGGGGCTGTCGCCTTGTAAATCTTGAAGGGGCCACCGCGAATGGATTTCGCTCCACCACCACCATGGATCACCAAGCCGCTGATGTGAAAAATTGAGATCTGTTGATGACCACCTGTAGACATTTAAAGCAGATCTTGTTGGCATCAACCCAAACTTAGCGTTCCTGCTGATCGAATGAATTTCCAGCAGTGATTTTTTATTCCGTCGTTATAAAAGCAAAAAGCTCACAACAAGGTGAGCTAAGTGCTTGATATATATGGGGTGGCTGATGGGGCTCGAACCCACGACAACAGGAATCACAATCCTGGACTCTACCAACTGAGCTACAG
>CAIZIT010000023.1 GCA_903933115.1 uncultured Burkholderiales bacterium | reverse complement strand
TGGGCTTTGTGCTCGGTTCTCTTTTAGGTGCTTTGATGGGCTATTTGCTGGGCAGTTCTCCTCAATTGGAAGCTGTCTTTTCGCCCTATTTGTTGGCCCTTCAAATTGCCCCCAAAGTTGCCTTTGCACCTCTTTTTGTGATGTGGTTGGGCTACACCATGTATCCCAAAATACTGGTGGCGGTGTTGATCGTGTTTTTCCCTGTCTTGATCAACGTCTTGTCCTCTATGAGAACCATGGACCAAGACTTGATGAATTTGGCCAGGTCTTTCTCAGGCACACCCTTGCAACTCTTTGCCAATGTGCAGTTCCCCAGCACCTTGCCCGCCTTGTTTTCGGGTCTGAGAATTGCCAGCACTTTGGCCGTCATTGGTGTGGTGGTGGGTGAGCTGGTGGGTGGCAACATGGGGCTTGGCTATTTGTTGGTGTACTTTGAAGGACAGGGCAACACGGCTGCTGTCTTTGTGGTCATTGGTGCGCTCACCGTGATTGGTGTGCTGGCCTACTACGGGGTCGTTTGGGCTGAGAAGCGGGTGCTGCACTATTTGCCAAGCTCTGAGAGGGCATTTTCATGAGCACAATTCCCAACACGACCCCAGAGATCACTCTCTCGGGTCGAAAGGTCTTGGTCACAGGCGCCGCCAGAGGCCTGGGGGAGAGTTTTGCCCAGGCGTTGATCGCCAGTGGGGCAAGCGTGGTCTTGACGGATATTCTTGTTGAAGAGGGGCAAGCCTTGGCAAAGTCCTTGGGCGAGCGAGCGCATTTTGTGGAGATGAACAACGCGGACCCTTTGAGCATAGCGCAGGGCGTCCAAGAGGCGGCGTCTCTCATGGGGGGGATAGATGGCTTGGTCAACAATGCGGCCATCACCAATTCGGGAGGCGTTGCCCACCAAGACTTGAGCATTGAGACTTGGGACCGGGTGATGCAAGTCAATGTGCGCGGCACTTGGCTTACGACCGTGGCGGCCAGGCCTCATTTGATGGCTTCTCGCTCGGGGCGAGTGGTCAACATCGCCAGCGACACCGCCCTTTGGGGGGCCCCCAATTTGATGGCCTACGTGGCCAGCAAGGGCGCAGTGATCTCCATGACCAAGTCCCTTGCTCGAGAGCTTGGTGAACATGGGGTGACCGTGAATGCCATTGCACCTGGTTTGACATTGGTCAAGGCCACTGAATATGTGCCACAACACCGACACGATTACTATGAACAAGGACGCGCCATCAAAGCGGCTCAAATGCCTGCTGATATCAATGCAGCGGTTTTGTTTTTGTTGAGCAAGGGCAGTGCTTACATCACGGGTCAAGTTTTAGCAGTCAATGGTGGCTTTGTCATGCATTGAATGCTTGTGGGTTTTTTTTCTGAAATGGCGTTGGTGACTGCTTTGGAGTTGCCGCGCTTTTGTTTTAAAGGTTTACACCATGTCTTCTTCCCCCATCGATATCCATCAAGCCGCAGCCAACCAACCTGTCTTTAATGAAGTGGGTTTGATGGATGCGCGAATTCCCGAGGAGTCCAGCATTCAGCGCTCGATGTTGCGAGATCCTGGCCAATCCTTTGCCCAGTGGATGCAAAGCCGCATCGCCACACGCTCGAGCAGGCAATACGACTGGGACGCATTGAAGTTTCAAGCGGATTTTGACCCCAAGTACAGACGCGCTCAAATGCGCTACGTGGGCACAGGCGGCACGGGCGTTGCCAAAGACCAAAACACGGTCCCTTCCGCTCACTTCACATTTTCCACGATGGTCATTCCCGCTGGCAACATTGGTCCTTCTCACATTCACTACGATGTGGAGGAGATTTTCTTTGTGATCAGAGGCTCGATGAAAGTGGTTTGTGAAAAAGATGGGGAGCGCTTTGAGGCGATCCTTGGTGAGCGTGATTTGATCTCTGTGCCACCTGGTGTGTACAGAGAGGAGCAAAACATTGGGGACGAAGATGCCCTCATGTGCGTGATGCTGGGTTCTCCCAAACCCATCACCCCGACATACCCACCAGACTCCCCCTTGGCCAAGATCAAGCGTTAAAACCGAGGCGTAGAGATGAATCCAAGAATCATTCATTCTGAGGGACAAAGCATTCAGTATCTTTCCTCGGGCAAGGCCCCCCAAATCACCCATGTCTTGCTCCACGGCATTGGCTCAGGCATGCTCAGTTGGTCTGCGCAGTTGGAGTTGGTCAAGCATTCCAAGACTCACCAAGTTTTGGCTTGGAATGCACCGGGATACGGCTCGAGCACCAAGCTCACCAGCCCCGAGCCCAAGGCCGAAGAGTACGGCCAGCGGGTTTGGCAATGGTTGGATTTCATGGGTGTTAAAAATCCCGTCACTTTGGTGGGTCATTCATTGGGCTGCTTGATGGCGGCCAGTGCAACTCGCCTCAACGCCTCTCGGGTCCAGCGCTTGATTTTGCTCTCGCCGGCGAGGGGTTATGGTTCATCGAGCAAAGAGGTCAGAGAAAAGAAGCTCAAAGATCGCTTGGCCAACTTGATTGAGCACGGCCCCATGGGGATGGCCAAACTCAGGGCTCACGCCATGCTCTCCCCCCAAGCGCCAGAGTCGATGCGATTGAGGGTTCAAGAGATCATGTCCCAAGTCGACCCCAAGGGATACACCCAGGCGGCGCAAATGCTCGCTCATGCAGACTTGTGTTGGGAGCTCACCCATCCCAAGCCCACTTGTCCAGTTCAAATCGCCAGCGGTCATTTGGACAGCATCACGACCCCTGCAGATTGCCAAGTCGTGGCAGATGCCTTGTCCCAGACCTTGTTGGATTTGGGGCCTGTTGGACACGCGTGTGCCATCGAGAGCCCAGAAGTTGTGAGTGAACTCTTGGGACTGGATGAGGGCTCATGAAAGGCACAAAAGGGCAAAGCGCCCTCAACCCTCACGTGGCCACCCAGCCGCAGTCTCATCCTGCTGCAGAGGAGCGCTACATTGTTCCTGCGCTCTTGAGGGGCTTACAGCTATTAAAGCAATTCAACGCCCAAGACAAAGTGCTCACCGGTGCCGAGCTCTCTAGGCGATTGGGTTTGCCAAGAGCCTCTGTTTTTAGAATGCTTCAGACCTTGGAGCATGAGGGTTTTGTGGAGCGAGTGGGTGAGTCCGCGGGCTACAAGTTGGCCCTCGGTATCTTGAGACTGGGCTTTGAGTACTTGGCCTCTCTCGAGCTCACCGAGCATGGCAAATCGGTGGTTCAGCGCTTGAGGGATGAGAGTGGCTTTGCAGCCCATTTGGTTGTGAGAGACGCGCGGGAGGTGGTGTTCGTTCACAAAGCACCCGGTGTCAATGCGTCCTTTCACTCGATTCAAGTGGGTGCTCGCTTGCCCGCTCATGCAACGGTCCTTGGACGGGTGTTGCTTGGGGACTTGAGTTTGGAGGCCTTACGGCTTCTCTACCCCGAGCCCACGCTTGAGAGCTTTACGGCCAAAACGCCCAAAAACATTGAAGAGCTCAAACGCATGATCGACCAAGAAAGGGCTCAGGGCTACAGCTTGAGTCAGGGCGGCTTTGAGAGTGGCATCTCTACTCTTGCAGCCCCCGTTTTTGACGATGACGGTCATGTGATTGCGGCCTTGAGCATCACCATTCCCCATCTCAAAATGCCCGATCTTGAAATGTCCAAATTGATTCAATTGGTTCAGTCGTGTGCAAAAGAGTTGACGGACCGAATGAGCCGAGTGCATTCCTAAACGATTGAGACCATGAACCATCAAACTTCCACCCAGCACCTGAATACACAGCGTCCTCAAATCACGGTGGGCGAGTTGATTGCTCGCTTTCTCGAAGAAGCCCATGTCGGTGCTGCTTTTGGCGTGATCTCCATTCACAACATGCCCATCTTGGATGCCTTTCACCGGCGCCAACAACTGCGCTTCGTCTCCTCAAGAGGTGAGGCGGGTGCGTGCAACATGGCCGATGCTTACGCCAGAGCCTCAGGTGGCCTGGGGGTTTTTGTCACGAGCACGGGCACGGGAGCAGGCAATGCTGCCGGTGCGCTCATTGAGGCCACAACGGCAGGCACGCCGATCCTTCATTTGACGGGTCAAATTGAGTCTGAGTTTGTCGATCGAGATTTGGGCTACATCCATGAAGCGCCAGCGCAGTTGGCCATGCTCAGCGCGGTTGGCAAAGCGGCCTTTCGCATCAGAAATGCACAAAGTGCCCTATCGGTTTTGCAAGAGGCTTATCGCTTGGCTTTGACCGCGCCCAGGGGACCGGTGAGTGTGGAGATCCCGATTGATGTTCAAGCCTCGCTCCTCGATTTGCCGCACGATTTGTCGCCTCCCAGCATTGCACCCATGGCCCCAGATGCACAAAAGTTGGATGAGCTCTCCGAGCGACTCAAACTCGCCAAGCGCCCGATGCTCTGGCTGGGTGGGGGCGCACGTCATGCTCGCCAGGCCGTTGAGCGCTTTGTTCAAATGGGTTTTGGTGTGGTCACCTCCGTGCAAGGACGGGGAATCCTTGATGAAAGCCACCCCAGCACCCTTGGTTCCTACAACTTGCAAAAACCGGTGGAGGCTTTTTACCAGACCTGCGATGCTTTATTGGTGGTGGGTTCAAGACTGAGGAGCAACGAAACGCTCAAGTACCAATTGAAGTTCCCCAAAGCCCTTTACCGCATTGATGTGGACGCTTTGGCGCAAAACAAAGGCTACAGCAGCGACTTCTTTGTGCAGGGCGACGCCTTGTTGTCTTTGCATGCCTTGGCCGATCGCCTTGAGCGAGATCGTGCGGGCCACATCGACCCTGGTCTCATTGCAGACCTCGTCCAAGCCAAAACCTTGGCCAAGGCGCAAGTCGATGATGCGATCGGGCCTTACGATGCCTTGCAGCAAGCCGTTGAACAACTGGCCAAGGATGATTTGTGGTGGGTCAGGGACATCACTTTGTCCAACACCATGTGGGGCAATCGCGCCCCAGTGCTCCATCACTCGAGAGCTGGAGTCCATGCTCTTGGGGGTGGAATCGGGCAAGGTTTACCCATGGCCATTGGCGTGAGTGTGGCCAACGCCGTCTTGGGCCAAAGGGGCACCACACTTTTGTTGAGTGGAGACGGGGGCTTGGTGCTCAATATGGGGGAGCTCGCCTGCGCGGTCCAGGAGCGCGCTCAGATGGTGATCTTGTTGATGAACGACAAGAGCTACGGCGTGATACGAAATATCCAAGACGACATTTATGGCTCGAGGCACTGTTATGTGGATTTGCATAACCCGCATTTTGAGACCCTTTGTCAAAGTCTGGGTTTGGGGTTCTTTCACCTGAAGCAGCCCCAAGACGTGTTGCAGGTGTTAAAGCAAGCGGTGGCCAAAACCCAAGAGAGCCATGTGCCCGTGATGGTCGAAGTGGACATGACGGCTTGGGGGCCTTTTAAGACCAAGTTCGCGGGTCCTATTTTGAAAAAAGACTAAGAGGTTTCAATTGACTCTAAAAACCTTCACATTGCTTGGATTTGGTGCAATTGGGCAATCGATTTTTGAGGCTCTCCAAGCAAGAGAGGATTTGCAAATTTCTCACATCGTGGTGAGGCCTGAGAGGGTCAAAGACGTCGAAGAAAAAATCAAGACCCTGAATCCCCAGCATGCTGTTGTGGTGTGTTCGGTGGTTCCTTTGGAGACCACTTTGGTGCTCGAGTGTGCCGCACATGGCGCCTTGCGAGAGCACGTCATGCCAGCCCTTCAAAGAGGGCAGTCGTGTGCAATATTGTCGATCGGTGCGCTTTCTGAGCACGGTCTTTTGGAGGACTTGGAGGCGGCTTCTCGAAGGGGTCAAGCGCAGTTGCATTTGCTCAGTGGTGCCATTGGTGGAGTGGATGCCTTGGCGGCGGCCAAGCTGGCGGGTTTGAGCGCCGTGCGTTACACCTCCCGCAAGCCCCCCTTGGGGTGGAAGGGGACACCGGCCGAGGCGCTGGTGGACTTGGCGCATTTGAGTCAAGCCACAGTCCTCTTAGAGGACACGGCAAGACAAGCCGCAAGGCTTTACCCCAAAAATGCCAACGTTGCCGCGACCCTTTCCTTGGCTGGACTGGGTCTGGATGCAACTCAGGTGTGCTTGATGGCGGATCCTCAGGTGAGTGAAAATATTCACGAGATTGAAGCGTATGGTGCGTTTGGTGAGATGCACATCACGATGAAGGGAAGACCCTTGGCCAGCAATCCCAAGACCTCTGCGTTGACGGTTTTGAGTGCTTTGCGGTTTTTGAACAACCAGGTGGCGCATGTGACGATTTGAGGACTCCAGGGCGCTTTGCTCTGTCAAGGCGTCAAGGCATCAATCTTTTTACTTGGTGAGCACCAAGCGACTGGGGCCTCCAGCAAGTCTTGATGGGAAGACTTTTTTTGACAAGCGGTGAGCACAAATGGAGGATGTGGGCAATGAGCAGATGTATTCGTAAAACCATGGTGTGGGGAGTCTTGAAGCTCGGTGTCTTGGCACTTTGCTTTGGGGGCGCAGGGGCCACGCTTGCTCAAAGCGGCAATGCCAACGCCTTGAGCGCAGACAAGTCCTTGGGTGCAGAGCGCTTCACCGTTGTCTCGCCATTTCCCCCTGGTGGGCCCGTGGATGTGCTCTCACGCTTATTGGCTGAGGGCCTTCAAAAGCTTTACACACAAAGTGCCATGGTGGAGAACTTGCCAGGCGCGCAGGGCAATCTCGGCATGGACAAGGTCAAGAAAGCCAAGCCCGACGGACACACCTTGCTCGTCATTCCAGCAGGCAATTTGACGATCAATCCCTCGTTGATGAAGAATTTTCCATTTCAAATCGACCGTGATTTTGTGCCCATCACCATGATCGCCAAAGCGCCCAATGTCCTTGTTGCGGGTCAACTCTCACAGATCAAAACCGTCAAAGAGTTGATCGAGCTGGCCAAAGCCAAGCCCAACACCTTGGCTTATGCTTCACCAGGCATTGGCAGTGGTTTGCACTTGGCGGGTGAGTTGTTCAAGCAGCAAGCGGGTGTGGATATCCTCCATGTGCCCTACAAGGGAACGGCTCCTGCTTTGAACGATGTGTTGGGAGGCAACGTGCCTTTGATGTTCAGCAACCTCCCAGCCGTTTTGCCTCACATCAGGAGCGGTAAATTGGTGGCCCTGGGCATCACGGATGCTGTGCATTCGGGTGTGGCACCTGATTTGCCCACCCTGCAAGAGCAGGGGGTCAAAGGGGTGGTGGTGACGTCTTGGTATGGTTTGCTGGCCCCAGCGGGAACGCCAACTGAGACCGTCAATCAATTGGCCAAGGACACACAGAGCATTTTTACCCAACCCAAAGTGCTTGAACTTTTGAAATCGCAAGGCTTGACGGAAGTGCTGCAAAAGCCCGAGGAATTCGCCTCCTACATTGCTCAAGAGACGCAGACTTGGGCAAAGATCGTTCGCGCCAAACACATCGAGGCTGAATAATGGACTTGGGTCTTTACGGAAAAAAAGCACTGGTTTGTGGGGCCTCTCAAGGCCTGGGGTTTGCATGCGCTCAGGCCCTGGTTCTCGAGGGGGTGGAGGTGGTGATTGCGGCAAGAACTCTGGGGCCTTTGAAAGCAGCGTGTGATGCCTTGCGTGAGCAGCAAAACATGTGGGCTCAAAAGAGCGGTGTCCATGCCTTGGGTGTTCATCTGGAGTGTGTCGATGTGACGACTGCTGAGGGCAGGGCACAAATCAAGGCGCATCACCCCGAGGTGGACATCTTGGTCACGAACGCGGGGGGGCCGCCCTCGGGCGACTTCAGAAACTGGCAAAGAGCGGATTGGCTGGCTGCATTGGATGCCAACATGCTCAGCCCCATTGAGTTGATCAAAAGCTATGTGGATCAGATGATGGACAAAGGCTTTGGTCGAATCGTCAACATCACTTCAAGTGCGGTGAAGTCGCCCTTGGATGCGCTTGGCTTGTCGAACGGAGCGAGAGCAGGACTCACGGGCTTTGTGGCAGGTTTGGCCAGGCAAACTGTGGCCAAGGGTGTCACCATCAACAATTTGTTGCCTGGTACCTTTGAGACCGATCGGCTGCGCTCGAATTTCACCCACCAAGCCCAGGTAAGAGGTTTGCCCTATGATCAAGTGATCAAAGAGCGTTTGTCCAAACACCCGGCTCAACGATTTGGCCAACCGAGCGAGCTTGGGGCTGCGTGTGCGTTTTTATGTGGCGTGCACTCGGGCTACATCAATGGGCAAAATCTTTTGCTCGACGGGGGCTCGTTTTTGGGCAGTTAAGGAGAACTTCGCTCAATGGAAGTCACATGCAGTGAAAGCCGTTGATCGCGGGATCGTTGGATGGGCCTCTTTAAAACGCATGGCCATGGCAGCATCAAAGATCAAAGATCAAAGATCAAAGATCAAAGATCAAGCTCCAAGTGGTCGCTCTTGCAGCCCGAAATGCAGACCATCATCACCTTGTTTTTTTCTCTCTCTTGGTCACTCAGCACATAGTCCAAGTGATCGGGCTCACCCGACAACACGCGGGTCTCGCATGCCCCACAGACGCCTTCTTCGCAACTGGTGTCCACTTCGATGTGGTGAATTCTGAGCGCTTGCAAAAGCGTCATGTCTGGTGTGACTTCAATGGTCTTGTTGGACTTCTTGAGCGTGAGGGTGTAGGCCTTTTTGAGCTCTGAGCTGACTTGGACTTCAGGGGCTTTGAATCGTTCAATGTTGGCGTGGGGGAGCGACAAATGGGTGCACGCTTTTAAGAATGCATCGAGCATGGGCTCTGGGCCACAGGCGTAGAGTTGGCAAGCTTCTCCTTGAAGGCCACTCTTTTGAAGGCGATCATGGATCAACTGCTCCAAATGGGGAGGAGAACCCACCTCGTCGTCAAAGTGCCAATGAACTGGAGCTCCAAATTGGGTCACCACATCTTGGAAGGGGCCCAGGGCTTTGGATTTCGCCGCATAAATGAACTCAAAGGACGCGTTCATGGCTTTGAGTCGATGGGCCATGGCCAACAGGGGCGTGACGCCAATGCCACCAGCAACCAAAATGGTGTGTTGAAAATTCTCGTGCAAGGGAAAGTTGTTGCTCGGCTCAGTGATCTCTAAGCGCATGCCCACCTTCAAGTGCTCGTGAAGCCACTTGGAGCCCCCACGGGACTTGGGGTCCTTCAAGACGCCAAGAACGTAGCGATCACGCTCTTGGGGGTTGTTCATCAAGGAGTAGCTCTTGGTGAGTCCATTGGGCAATTGAAGATCGATGTGGTCACCAGCACTGAAGGCCTTGAAGTCTGAGAACGGGGTGGTGGCGCTCGCAGGATTGGGACAGAGTTCAATGCTGATGACGTCTTCTGTTTCAAATCGGATGGTTTTGACCAAAGCTAGCATGGCTGTGCAAGAGTAAGGTAATGAGAGAGGAAAATGAAAAGGAGAGGGTCTTTGAAAGAAGAAGTCCGTTCCATCGCCATGAAGGACGTTGGTCCCCATTCGCATTCAACGCACACCTCTTTCAAGACCCTTGATGGAAGGAGACTTGTCACTCAAAGAAGACTGGGTTCGGTGACTCAGGCCTTCAACTTGTCCAGTTGCTCATTGGCCAAATTTTTGAGTATTCGCCTCATTCTAACAATTCCCATGTCGTGTTGGTACAAGTGTTCGCGTAAGTTGGCGTCGGGCTCAAACTGCTCCATGGCCACTCGGTCTTGTTCGAGGACGTGCCAGTGGCGCGCTTCGAGGCGGTTCTTGTACAGGAAGCGCCATGTGTCGCGTTGCCAGCCGGAGACTTTGCGGCATCTCCAAAAGAAGATCCCGCTGGCTTGACGAGAGATGGGCACGTAAGCGCCAATGATGGTGAAGCTGCCGCCTGGGCCACCTGTTTTGGGGTAAGGGATTTCTAGGCGCATCAGGTGAATGCCTGTATCGATCCACTCCGTCCAGTCAAAGTTCACATTGCGTTGGCCTTTTTTCTCAAAAGAGAATCCGGTCTCAGTGTCTCTGATTTGGAACTCGGCGGTGATGTCTCCATCGGCCATGGTGTGGGATTGTTTGTGGAGGTAGGCGCCATGCATGGGGTCCATCACATTGTCCATGACGTACCTGTAGTCGCAGCCCCACTCGGTGTAGCATAAAAATGATGACCACTCCTCAGAGGTCAACTCTGGGGGCAGGTTCAAAGGTGGAGGCACTTCAAGATGGGGGTCTGTGGCGTTGTAGGCAAAGATCACCCCATTGCGCTCCATAATGGGAAAGCTTCGGGTCGCCTTTGAGCCCTCGAGTTTGCAGCCTGGACTACCAGGCACTTTGGTGACCACACCGTCTGCACGTACTTCAATGCCATGGTACGCACAGGCCAATTTATCGCCCAAAACGACCCCCATTGAGAGTGGTGCGCCCCGATGTGGGCAATGGTCTTCAAGTGCCTTGACTTGTCCATTGGCATCACGCCAAAGGGCCAATTTGTAACCCAGTCTTCTCAGAGAAATGGGCGACTCTTTGACAAAGCTAGAAGGGCAAAGCGCATACCAGTAGTTCTCAAGGCCTCGAGCCAAAACGCTCTCGGTGGGGTCAGGACTGGCTTGGTGTAGGAGGTGCAGTGGGGTGTGTTGATTCATGAGATTGCTCCAAAAGTTCATCGACCCAATTTGGCCATTTCGTGCTGAAAGGACTCAGGTGTCCAAGGCTTGCCATCGGCGCAGGATGGGCCTGCTGAGTTGAGGTACTGGGTCAAGCTCTCCAAGTCGTGAAAACCTTGAGCGAAGGCGCGCTCGATGGAGTCGCCCAAGAGATTTTCGTAACTGGTGGGTTCGTGCTCTCGCGTTTGAAGAGCAACGTGATAAAGCGAGTTGGGACTGTTCATGATGAGCTGTTCCTTATTGAGTCTTTTTTAAAAATCAAACTTCTGACGTTTATTTTTTAGGCATATCGGTCATGAATTGACCCGTGGGGGCTTGTGCCTCAATTTGTCGACGTGTATGGCCATCAATGCCGCCCTTGATGGCCCACTCTGCAAACATGGTGGGTCCAGGGGTGATCTCTCTGGCCACCCACTCGGGGGTTAACTCATCTTCATCGGCATAATACTCCACGAGCGCTCCAGTTGGTGCGTGAAAGTACCAAAAAATGGCCGAAGAAACGGGGTGCTTGCCGGGACCCAATTCGGTTTTCCAGCCGCACCTTGACATGTGCATCCCACCCCCAAAAACCTCATGCAAATCTCTGACCGTGAAAGCAATGTGATTGAGTCCCACTCTTTTTTCTGGAAGCTCCAACATGAACAAATCATGGTGACCCCCATTGGGGGTGCACCTCAGAAAATGCCCTCGATTGGGATAAGTGTCGGAGACGGTGAAGCCTAAAAATTCTTGGTAAAAGGAAGAGCATTGCGCCAAATCGGCAACAAAGAGAACCACGTGTCCCACTTCCACGGGCGTTGCGCGCTCGTAAATGGGACTGGGCTGGTTGATGCGCTGGCGTTGGTCCCAAGAATTCGTGATCGCACTTTGGAGCTTCAGGTCCCTTTTCTGGGTCACGGTGATGGCAATGCTGAGCCCTGAGGGGTCTTTGCACTTGACGGTGTCAGGGTGTTTTTCAAAGCTCTCGAGGTGGGAGAGCTTGGAGGCGAAATGTTCCAGTGTTTGTGCGTCTTTCACGCACCAGGTGATCTCTCTAAGGGTCGGGTCTTTTTCAATGCCTGCAGGCAAATGGGGGTCGAGACTTTCATGAACGCTCACCTGGCAACCGTTCAAAGTTTCAAAGAGCAAGTGGGCATCACTTTGATGCGTCAATGTGAGTCCCCAATCGGTATAGAACTTCCTTGCAGTCTCCAAATCCAAAGCAGTTAACGTTACTTTTTCAATGCCTTGCAAATGCATGATGGCCCCTTGAGTGTTTCTATGGTGAGACAATGTTTCTTGTTTGAAACAGTTCTTGAATTTTAACCCAAATTGCTGTTTTGAGGGGGTTTTTGAGCCTTTTGAGAGGGCGGTGTTTACGCTCAGAAATGGACTTGTGATGCAATCGCGGAGACCTCCTTGAATGCTTGATTATTAAAAAATGATTTAGAGGAGAACGACAAATGTAAGTGAAAGGATCAAGAAAGTTTAGGTAAAAAAGCTCATCTTCACTTCCCAATTAACCTTTTTCATTTTGTTCTTGCTGGGACTTTTAAGTCAGTAAAGCCTAGGCGTATGAGAGCTCACTGACCACCTTCGTTTTAGTCCAACTTGGAGCCCAATGGGAGCTTGGACATGTGCATGATGCTTAAATCAATTCTTGAGAGTGATGATTTAATTTCTTTTATGTCCCTTCCAGTTCAATACAATACGGAGTTGGTGTACGCATTCAATCCGTTAGAAAGTAAAAATGAATAAAAGATCCTCTCATTGTCTTCAAAAATTGGCCTTGAGCGCCACCATCTTTTTGGCTCAAGCGGCCTGGTCTCAGTCAAACATCGTCAAAATGATCGTGGCTTTTCCACCTGGAGGTCCTGTTGATTTCGTCGCCAGGACATTGGCTGAGCCCTTGGGCAAAGAGTTGAATGTGCAAATTGTGGTGGAGAACAAGCCAGGTGGAAATGGCGCTGTGGCAGCTGAGTACATTTCTGCCAATGCGGCAGACGGTAAAACCCTCTGGTTCACGAGCGCGGGTGCGGTCGCGATCAATCCTGGTCTTTATGACAATTTGAGCTACAACCCTTTGAAGGATTTGGCACCCGTGTCTTTGGTGGTGAACAACGTGGAGTTGCTGGTGGTCAACCCAGGCAGTCCTGCCAACAACGGTGCAGAGTTCATTGCTTTGGCCAAGAGAAAAGATTTGGCACTGGCCTCTTCTGGCACAGGCAGTGTGCCGCATTTGGCCATGGAGCAATTGGCGGACTCGACCAAGACCAAGATTTTGCATGTGCCCTACAAAGGTGCAGCGCCAGCCATCACGGACGTGATGGCTGGACATGTGGATGGATTCTTTGGTGACATCCCTGGACTCATTGGCCTCATTCATTCGGGTAAGCTCAAGCCGATTGGTATTGCTGCGAGCAAGCGGAGTGTGACGTTGCCAGACGTTAAAACATTTGCTGAAATGGGCGTTCCTGGCGTGGACACCAACAATTGGTATGCGGTTTTTGTGAAATCAGGGACCTCGAAGTCCGATGTGGATCGGTTGAGTGCGGGGATCAAAAAAGCACTCAAACTTGAAGCCGTCAACACCAAATTGGTCCAATCGGGCGCGGAGCCTGTGGGTTCCACGCCAGAGGAGTTGGGCAGTCTTTTGAGGGCGGACATCAACAAATGGACGCAATTGATCAAAGCCAAAAAAATCACGGCGGATTGATTTTCTCTTCCATGGTCAGCTGAGTGTCCTTCAACTCCCCTTGCTGCGAGCGCATTCTGCAGGGGGGGGGTGATGGGGGCCAACCTTCATGGGCGCATACAGCAGATCAGCAAGTACAGCAAGTACAGCAAGTACAGCAAGTACAGCAAGTACAGCAAGTACAGCACAGTTGATCCGTTTGACTTTGATTGGCAGATACCCCAAATGCACACCTTCACTTTAGCTTTGAAATCCAGGCCCAACAGACTCGCCCTAGGCGTCATCTTGCTGGGTGCCTTGGCTTTGAACGCCTGTGGCGTCATCACCCAAGAGTCCATCTATGAGGGGGTGAGGTCGCAAGAAAAGTTAAAGAATGCCGGACAAGAGGTCTTGCCCAACAAGATGCCCACCTACCAAGACTATGAAGTTGAAAGAGAGCGTCTCAAGAAAGGGAATTGACCTCAGGAGACCATTTGCTCAACAAAAGCGCATTGCTCAACACAAAGAAGCTTGACAAAGCCATGGCACTTCCTGCGACCATGGGGGACAAAAGTCCAAATGCAGCGAGTGGGATGCCCACCGTATTGAAAACGAAAGCCCAAAATAGATTTTGTCGAATTTTGTTCCATGTTTTCTTGGAAATATCAAGCGCTGCAAACACCAAGTTCAAATCGCCTCGCATGAGGGTCACGCTTGCGGCTTGCATGGCCACTTGTGTGCCTGTGCCCATGGCAATTCCAACGTCGGCTTGAACCAATGAGGGGGCATCGTTCACGCCGTCCCCCACCATGGCGACAATGACGGGCTTGTGTTCGGGCGAGCTTTGTAGTTTTTCAATCCATTGGCTTTTATCCTCTGGGAGCACCTGGGCGAAGACTTCATCGATCCCGAGTGCTTGACCCACCGCGTTGGCTGCAAAGGTGTTGTCTCCAGAGAGCATGACGGTTCGAATACCCATATGGCGCAGTTTCGCGATGACCCCTTGGGCTTCGGGTTTGATGTCGTCACCAAAAACAAAAGCACTCAAAGGGGTGTTTCCCGTTTGCGGGTGTTTGAGCATCAAAATGGAGACGGTTTGGCCCCTGAGCAAGTGAGGCTCTAAGGTTTTGAGCAGGTCATTGAAGAAGACCTCTTTCGATAGCGAGTTCAGACTTTGTAGTCCAACGGTGACCTGGCCAAAGGGCTCAAGATGGGTTTGGCCCGTGATGCCCACCCCAGGCAAATTGGAGATGAAGGTGAAGGCCGCGAAGGGGACTTGATGGAGCAGGGCATCATGGATGACCGCTTTTGCCAAAGGGTGTTCACTGCCACTTTGAAGCCCAGAGGCGAGGGATCGGGCCGAGGAGCTGGGAGGTAAGAGGGCCGCATTCAGATCGATCACTTGGATCACACTGGGAGCGCCTTGTGTCAAGGTCCCCGTTTTATCAAAGGCGATGATTTTGATGCGGTGAGCGAGCTCCAAGACTTCGGCGTTTTTGATGAGGATTCCAAATTTGGCAGCCACACCCGTTCCAGCCATGATGGCCGCTGGTGTGGCCAGTCCCAGCGCGCAAGGACAAGCGATCACCATCACCGATACAGCCCTCAGGAGCGCTTCGTTGAATTGACCATCCAGGTAGAAGTTGCCAAGAAAAGTCAAGACCGCAGCCATCAAGACGAAGGGCACGAAGACCGCACTGATTTGATCCACCAACTTTTGGATCGGTGCTTTTTGCATTTGCACGTTCTCCACCAATTGGATCATCTTTGACAGGGTGCTCTCGGCACCAATGGCCTGGGCCTCCAAGACGATCAACCCATCTCCATTGATCGAGCCTCCAATGACACGTTGCCCCTTTGTTTTGTGAACGACAGCGCTCTCTCCAGTGATGAGGGACTCATCGACCCAGCTCTCGCCCTCCATCACCACACCATCGACGGGGATGCGCTCGCTAGGGAAGACTTTGATTTTGTCACCCACCAATAAATGCTCCAATTGGATCTCATGCGATTGGAGGTCTTGATCCAAGACGTGTGCAGATTCTGGCCAAAGTTTTTGAAGTTCACGTATGGCACCACTGGTTTTGTGTTTCGCATTGAGTTCAAGCCATTTGCCAAGCAGCACCATGCTGATCACAACGCTTGCGCTTTCAAAGTAAAGTTCATGGTGCATACCGATGCTCATGAGGTACAAGCTCAAGCCGAATGCGGATGTGGTTCCCAATGCGATCAATAAATCCATATTGGCCGTACCACTTCGCAGAGCCTTATAAGCGCCTCGGAAAAATCTTGAGCCCAGCCAAAATTGCACGGGTGTGGCCAAACTCAGCTGTATCAAAGGATCAATTTCGAGATGAATCCCGAGGGGCATCAAGAGCATGGGCGCCATGAGGGGCGTCGAGAGCAGCATGGCGAGAACCACCCTTGATAGGCCAGTGGGGGCCCAGAATTCAACATCTTGGTTCACCAACCTTTGTCCGAGTGGCGGTGTGATTGTTGCGCTGTATCCCGCTCGATCAATGGCTTCAAACAGCTCGGTCATGGAGGTGTTTGCACCCTTGATGAAGCGAACCTTGGCTTGTTCTGTGGCCAAATTGACCATTGCCGCCTCTACGCCATGGACCTTCGTGATGGCTTTCTCAACATGGTTGACACAAGACGCGCAGGTCATGCCTTGAATATCTAGGGTACAAAATTCCGGTGCTGTTGGAGCGTTGGGAGTGTTCATGGCCTCTGACCTTGGCGTTGATAATGCACCATCATACGTGAGTGGTGATTGTTGGGCGTGGTTTTTATTGCTCACAAGATTTTGAAGGACTTGAGCGTGAGAGGCCTCCGATGAGGGTCTTGGCATCTGCCGACCTCTCGCGGTCATTTAGGCCGCCATTCGGTGAGCTGTATATTGAGCTGAATATTGAGCGTCAATGGTCACGGGGCATACTGCAAGTGTTCAAGCCCAAAAGCGAATAGAGGGGACATATTCTCAGCATTCCTGTAGAGACAAGGACCAACCCGAGCCAGCCCCAGTCGCCTATGGAGCCGACTGCGGTGAGGGCGACAAGGGTGAGGCCAGCCAAGACGCGAACGATCTGGTCTGTTCTTCCAATGGTGATCAACATGGTGTTTCCCTTTTGATGAGTTGAGATGAGATGGCGCAAATTCACACCATAGACCCATTGGAGAAGGAGTCTTTGATTTGGATCAAAGATCGGTCAGTCCAGCCCATGAATTCGTTGGTTAAAAGATGAGCGTTCAATATCCTTGGCTACATTGATTTTTATCAATTGAAAACCCCGCTTCACAATTACAGTGGAGTGAACTTAAAGGGGATACATCATGAAATCAGACTCACAATTGCAACTGGACGTTCAAGCAGAACTGAAATTCGAACCCTCCATCAACGCAACGCACATTGGCGTCACGGTCCAAGACGGCGTTGTGACACTCTTTGGTCATGTGGATCACTATTTTGAAAAACTCCATGCAGAGCATGCCGTTCAGCGTGTGAGCGGTGTCAAAGGAATTGCCATGGAGATTGAGGTGACTTTGCCAAGCCTCACCAAGCGCGCAGATGGCGATATCGTTCACGCCATCGACAACATCATTTCTTGGTCCACCCTGGTGCCCAAGGAGCACGTTCACGTGAAAGTTGAAGACGGCTGGGTGACCTTAACGGGGCACGTGAAATGGAATTATCAAAAGCTCATCTTGGCGGGTGCTTTGTCACATTTGCTGGGGGTCAGGGGCGTGAGCGATCAAATCGCCATCAAGCACGATTTGGCCAAGTCAGTGGTCAAGGGTGACATTGTTGACGCTTTGAACAGAAGGGCCAAGTCAGAAGCCAAAAACATCACTGTTGAAGTCAAAGAGGGTGTAGTGACCTTGACTGGAACGGTTCACAGTTGGAACGAGCGTGCATTGGTCAACCATGCGGCTTGGAGCAACGAAGGGGTGTGCGATGTCATTGATCACCTCACGGTGGTGGGCTGAGTGCCAAGCATTTATCAATCAAATTTGGAGTTGTTATGAACAAGCATCACGCAGTGGTCTGGATGGATCATCATGAGGCCCATGTGTTGGTCTTTGACAAAGAGCACATGGAAAAAGAGCTGATCAAATCCCGATCGCACCATCACCATCAGGGCAAAGCGCCCGACATGAAGGCATTCTTTACAGAGGTCTCGCTGGCTTTGGGCGAGGTCGACCATGTCTTATTGACCGGTCCGAGTTCGGCCCGTGTGGAATTTCAAGAGTGGTGCAAATTGCATGCGCATCAGGTGGCATCAAAAATCGTCGAATCCATCAAGTGCGACCACCCCAGCGACCCTCAAGTGCTGGCCATGGGTCGGCAGTATTTCCAAAAGTTCGATCTTTTTCACTGAAATAGATACTTAAGAATTCTTTTTACGTGCTTAGCGACTCGATCGATCGTTTCTTTTGATCTAAATAGGAATCATTCTCATTCTCATCTATAATCATTTCATTCTTCAATGGAGTGTTCAATGAGAAAGACTGGTTTAGGATTCAAAGGGCTGGCACTGGTGCTGGCGATCGGGGCAGCAACTGGGGTCCATGCCGATCCCAATGAGTATGTGGTGATGCCAAAAGTCGACGTTGGCGAGAAAGAGTTCGACTTCAAATCGGGTGTGCAAAGAAACAAAGACGGCAGCTCCACGATGGCGCACTCCATTGGCGTGGGGTATGGGGTGAGCAGCTTTTGGTTCTCTGAGGTCTATGCCAAATACAAGCGAGAAGATCCCCAGCCCCAAGCCTTTGATGCTTGGGAGTGGGAGAACAAGTTTCAACTCACTCGGGGTGACAAAGGACCCTTGTTGGGCATCTTGTTGGAAATTGAAAAGCCCAAAGACTCCTCTGAAGGCTATGAGCTCACCTATGGACCCTTGATTCAAAAGGACTGGGGCAAGGTTCAATACAATTTCAATGTGTTGATTCAGCGCCATTTGAACGCCTCAGCACCCTTTCAGACCGAGTTGCACTATCAGGCTCAAATCAAATACAAAGCCCAAGCCCCCATTCAGTGGGGCGCACAAGCTTTTGGCAACTTGGGCGACTACAAGCACTTTTCGCCCACTTCCCTTCAAGAGCAAAAAATAGGACCAGCGGTTTTTGGCAAGGTCAAACTCTCCTCCGTGGAAGGCATCAAGTGGAATGCCGCATTTTTAAAGGGCATCACACAGGCATCACCTTCTTCCACCATTCGCCTTCAGGTGGAATACGAGTATTACTAGGGGGCTTTAAGCCAAGAGCACGGGGGAAATCAAGTGCTCTTGGCCATGGAGGGGCCCAGGTCCTCAGACCAGCTCCTGCGTCATTGGGCTTCAATCCCCTTGAATGCCAGCCGACTTGATCACCTGTGACCACTTGTTGAGCTCTGATTTGACAAATGCACCCAACTCCTCTTTGTAGATGTTGCTGGGTTGCAAGCCTTGAGCTTGCAAGGTTTTTTGTACCTCAGGATCGTTCAACGTGCTTTTGAGCGCAAGGGTCAGCTTGTCCACAATCGAATTGTTCACCCCTTGAGGGGTGAAGAGTCCCATCCAGAGCAACGCTTCATAGCCTGGGTAGCCCGACTCGGCAACGGTGGGCACGTCCGGAAAAATAGAAATTCTGTTTTTGGACGTGATGGCCAAAGCCTTCAATGAACCGGTTTTCAGATGGGTCAAAACCGGTGCAATGGAGGAGAACTGCATGTTCACGATACCCGTCATGGTGTCGGTCACCGATTGGGCAGAGCTTTTGTAGGGAATGTGCGTGAGGCTTACTTTTGCAGTTTGTGACAGCAGTTGCGCAGACAAGTTGCCGACACTGGTGTTGCCTGCCGATGCATACGTCACCTCCCGAGGCTTGCTTTTGGCCAACTCGATCAAGTCCTTCAAGCTCTTGATGGAGCTTTTTCCTGAGCTCACCAAGAGATAGGGCGAAAAAGCAATGAGACCAATCGGTGTGAAATCCTTCACGGGGTCATAGGCCGTTGAGCCGTTGATGATGGGTCCAATGATTTGAGTGGAGGTCGTACCCCACAAAACGGTATAACCATCGCTGCTGGCTTTAGAGACAAACTCGGCCCCAATGAAGCCACTTGCACCGATTTTGTTCTCAATCACCATCACTTGATTGAGCGCACTGGACATCTTGCTGGCCATGACGCGGGCCGCCACATCGGTCGAGCTGCCGGCTTGAAAGGGCACGACGAGTTTAATGGGATGCTGGGGCCAGCTCTCTTGAGCTTGGGACACGCCCAAAGCGAGACCCCAAAGCGCCACCAAAGTGAGGGCTTGCAAGCCATAGGATGAACGCCTAGGAAGCGTTGGTTTCAGCTTCATGTCGAACTCATGGAGAAGGGGTTGAGGGCTGAGGCTTGAGGGCTGAGGGCGTGGTCCAAGTCATGAATCATTTCCTCAAAGTCAAGAAGACCATTCAACCTGGGACTGCCCGCCAAGTGCGGGGTCAAGATCACATTGGGAAAATGGAGCAACTCATCATCGTCCGATCCCGGCTCACTCCAAAGTGTGTCCAAGGCAAAACCCCCCATGTGTCCACTTTGGAGGAGATCGATGATCGCTTGGCGCTCCATGCACTGCGCTCTTGAGACGTTGATGATGCAAGCCCCCTTTTTAAGATGCACCAAGTTTTGATGGTTCAGCAACAGATGCGTTTGAGGGGTTGCTGGCAATTGGACCACGACCCAGTCGCTCTTGGCGAGCAAGTCCTCTAGGCTGAGGTAGTGGGCACTGAGGGTTTTTTCGCTCTCTGGATCCAAGGGCGTTCTTTGCGTGTAGAGCACATTCATCTCAAAGGACAGGGCTCTCTTTGCAATCTCTTGACCAATTTCACCCATCCCAATGATCCCCATGCTTTTGCCGTAAAGGGTTTGAATGTTGGGGATGCGGGCCCAATTGGAGCTGGGGGTGTGCCTGCGATCAAAGGCTTGGGGTTGAAAGCCCGCATTTTGAAGCCTTTGGGTGGAGGTTTGTTTGTTGACCTCACAGAGCCTTTTGGCCAAGGCGAGAATCATCATCATGGCTTGCTCAGCACAGGCAATATTGGCCCTTCTTCGAACCTTGAGCACCTTGATGTGGCGCTCGGCGCAGGCGAGGAGATCGATGTTCTTGGTCAAAAAGCCGTACTTTTGAACCGCCTTCAGTTGAGGGGCTTGCGCGATCTCCTCTCGACCAAGGGAGAGGGACTCCACGATCACCGCGTGAGCGTGGGGGAGCTGTTCGCGCAACTCCTCTTGGGAATGCACAAAGCGAACGCTGCAGTTTTGAAGGTGCGAGGTGTTCTTTTTCTGCGCTTGAGCCCATTGTAGAAAATCAGGTGCGTCATGGGCAAAGAAGTCGGCAAATGCCAACTTCCTCTCCTTTGAGCACTCAGGGTTCAAAACCACGTCGAGGACGCGGGTGAAGACGTCATCTTCAATGACAAGGTGAAAGGGCAAACTCATGGTGTTTATTGTTCCGCGTCGATTCGAAGTGCGCTCATGACGCGGGTGTGCATGTTGTAGGCACCAATCAAGACGCTCAACTCCACCATTTGCCGGTCCGAGAGATGGGCCTTCACGGCGGCAAACACCTCATCGTCCACTTGGGCTTTGAGGGTCAATTGGTCCACATAAGACACGACACTCATCTCCTCCGTGTTGAAGATGCCCTGGGGAATTTTCTTTTTCAGTAACGCATCACACTCGGCATGGCTCAGGCCATCGGCCTCGGTGAAGTTCTTTCGATGCACTTCGATGACGTACTCGGATTTGTTGTGCAACGCGACCCTGAGAATGACCATCTCTCTGAGACGCGCACTCAATTTAATTTTCCACCTGACCGCATTTAAAAACTGCATCCAAGACAAAGCCAATTCAGGACTGTTCAAAAGAAGTCCATACACAGGAATGAGCTTTCCACGCCTTTGAGCGCGAACGGTTTTGATCTCCTCTATCAACTCGGGGTGGGAGGTCTCGTCGACATATTTAACGCGTGCCATTGTTTGACTTTTCTCTTGTTGGTTTGGATTGCAGAGCTCATGGAGCTCATAAGGTACTGATTATCCAAAGCATTGCCCCTTTAGAACTGACCAACGGCACTTTTTAACTTAGTGGAGATTCTGGATAGGAAAAGCCTCTTTGTTGTGATAGACAATTTTTCCATTGACCATGGTCATCAATGCCTGGGTTTTGGAGATCCGGTTGACGGGCACTTGGGTGTAGTCTTGATCCAAGACCACGAGATCGGCCAAGGTTTGTGGTTTCAAATCCCCTCGATTCTTTTCTGCATGGGCCAGCCAAGCACTGCCCGAGGTGTACATGTAGAGCGCTTCTTCTCGGGTGGGAATTTCCTCTGCGCTGCGCAGTGCAATGCCACTTGCAGACTTTCCATCAAGCATCCATTGCAAAGCAATGAAGGGGTTGTAGTTGGCAACGCGGTGGGCATCGGTGCCTGCGCCAATGTGCACTTGAGTTGACTGTGCGCTCACCAAGAGAGGCATTCTCTTTAACTGGTCCGCTCCTCGAATTTTTAAGAGCCTCTCGCCGTCCAAATACATGGCATCTTGCATGGCCCATCCCATGCCCATTTTTTGCATCCTTGCAAAGGTGTCTATCCCCGCATCGTTCAAGTGGGCAATCGACCACCGCAAATTGTGAAGAGGCGTTTCTTGATGGACTCGCTCGAAGACGTCCAACACATGGTGTGCCGAGTTGCCATTTTGCCAATGTTCAGTGAGTGTCAGCCCTTGCTTGGCTGCCCAACTGGCCACTTGGTAGAACTGCTCCTTGTCTTGAGCGCTCGGGTTGTCGTTGTTGTACATGCCAAATGTCACACGCTCACCAATGCCGTTGAAGCGTAGCCAATCATCTCCAAATCCCATCGGCAAGAGTTGGGTGATCTCCTTGAACTCTTCGAGCTCACGACCCTTGCGTTGGGCAAAGTAACTGAAATTGACCCTCAAGGTCATCTCCTTTTTTCGCCACAACTCAAAAAGTGCTGCATACTCCTCGGGCGACATGTTGAATCCTCCTGGATCGATGAACCCCGTGATCCCCAGCCGATTGAGCTCAAGGAAGAACTTTTGTGTCCCTGAAATTTTTTGTTCAAAGGTGGGCTTAGGCAGTCTGTCAAACAAAGGCACAATGCCACCCACCACAGCGCCCGTTTTTTGTTGGAGCGAATCCAACTCAAATTTTGCCCCCAAGGGGAGATCTTGTTCGTTTTGAATCCCAAGCCTTTGGTAGCCCAAAGGGGACAAAATGGCCCAGTCGTACATCCACTGAACGTAGACCGGATGGAGAGGCGCCGCTTGGGTGATTTCCTCTTGGGTGGGCTTTCTCTTTTCTTCGAATTGCTCGGGAATCCAACCGCCCGCAACGATCAACCACTCTCCAGGTTGAGCCTTGGAGGCGGCCAGGCGCAATCTCTCAAGAGCTTGTGCAATGGATGTGGCGCCAAACCAATGCACCTCAGTGGAGTAGCTGAGTGCTGCACGCACACCGTGCATGTGCGAGTCGATCAAGCCAGGAATCACCGTTTTGCCGTGCAAGTCGATGCGAAGGGTACGGGGGCCTGCTCGTTGAAGCATCTCTTTGTTGCGACCCAAAGCTTCAATCACAGAGCCTTTGATGCTCATGGCCTCAAAAGCATCGTAATGAGGTGAGCTGCTGCTCTTGGCGGAAAGGGACAAAATGCGGCCATTGAACAGCACCATGCTGGGGTGCTCAAGCGTTTGTGCTTGAAGACTCGGTAAAACCAAAAGAACACCGATCAAGAGGAGAAGTTGTTTCTTCAAAGGAGATGCCCACCCGTGTTTTGTTCGGTTGGAGAGTGCAGTTGATGTTTGCATAAAAAAACTATAAGGTGTCCAAGGGGTTTAGGGTTGAATTTCAATTTTCCGAGACTGTGCAATGGCTTTGTACTTGGCAATTCCTTTTTCAACGAGTGCGTGAAACTCCTCTGGAGAGTTGGCCTGGGGACGTACGCCTGCCTTTTGCATTTGAGCTTGCAAATCTTTGTTCGTTAAAGCCGTGCGAATAGAAGCATTGATTTTTTTGACAATTTCTACGGGTGTTCCCGGTGGGCTGGCATACCCGAGCCAAGAGATCACCTCTAGGCCTGGGATGGTTTCTGACAGGGTGGGGACGTTGGGCAGGGTTTCGTAGCGATCGGGTGAGGTCACCGCGATGGCTCTGAGCTTATTGGCTCTCACATAGGGCACGATCAAGCCAGGGATATTGATCATCATGTCAATGCGCCCAGCCAAGATGTCGGTGTAGCCAAACCCACCCCCAGCGGGGAAGGGAATGTGGGTCATTTGCGTGTCTGTCTGTGCGGCCAACAATTCGCCCATCAAATGCAATGCACTGCCCACACCGGAGCTTGTGTAGCTGACATTGCCCGGATTGGCTTTGGCTTTTTTGATGAGGTCTGCAACACTTTGAATATTGGACTCTTGGCTCACAGCCAGTAAAAAGGGGTAGACCCCCACCGTGGAGATCCAGGTGAGTCCTTCCACCGGATCGTAGGGCAAAGACTTGAGTGTCGCGGCCTGTGAGGCATGGGCACTGGAGATGGAGATGAGGGTGTAGCCGTCAGGAGGGGCCTTAGAGGTCAGTTCGGCAGCAATTTGACCCCCAGCACCTGCTTTGTTCTCCACCACAAAAACTTGTCCCAAGGCCTCACTCACTTTGGCCGCCACCATTCGACTGACCGCATCGGTACCGGAGCCCGCAGGGCTACCGACCAAGAGCTTGATGGGTTTGTTGGGCCAAGAGGAGGTCGAGACGGGTGTTTGGGCTTGCGCTTTCAATGCGGTCCAAGCACTCAAAGTCAAAACAAGGAGAGCGAGGGACAGTTTTTCAATCAGCATGGGGATCCTTTTTTAAAAACATCAAGGACGGACAATGACCCATTGTTCTGTGACTCAACTGGATCAACGCCTAGGACAAACCCCATGCTTCATGCGTTGCAAGCCCTTTGAATTTTCGTGCTCAGGCGATGGCTCTCTATCAAGGCTCAAGGGGTGTGATCAAGCCGACTTGAACAAAAGGCTTAAAAAGATTGAAATCATGAAATTTCAATTAAGATTTTGAAGGGTCATTTTTTGGACCTCGATCCCCCCCAGTCTCCTCAGAGGAACAAGATGAAAGCATTTGCAGTCGATCCCGTTAAGAACAGTTTGGAAGAGCCTTCATTTTTTCAAGTGGAAATGGATCGCCCTCATTTAGGTCCACGTGATGTTTTGGTGGAGGTCAAGGCCATTTCGGTCAACCCCCTCGATGTCAAACGTCGCATGCTGGTCACTACAACAAAGGGAGATGGAGCGAGCACTATATTGGGCTGGGATGGCTGTGGTGTGGTCATTGAAAAGGGCGAGGACGTCTCACTTTTTCAGCTGGGAGATGAGATCTATTACGCAGGTGAAATCACCCGTCAAGGCAGTTACGCGCAGTACCAAGCCGTTGATGAACGCATTGCAGGCCACAAGCCTCGCAGTCTGTCCTTTGAGCGATCTGCAGCCTTGGCGCTCACCACCATCACGGCTTGGGAGAGTTTGTTCGATCGTTTGCGAGTCGTGCCTATTGTCAATAAAGCGGGAGATCGCCTGAGCCCCTTGTCTCACCCTGCCAAAAGTATTTTGATCATTGGTGGTGCAGGGGGCGTGGGCTCCATGGCGATTCAATTGGCCCGTCAAGTGGCAGGTCTCAAGGTCATCGCAACGGCATCACGGCCCAGCAGCATCTCTTGGTGTGAGAGCCTTGGTGCACACCATGTGGTCGATCACAACCAAAACTGGGTCCAGGCGGTGAGAGATTTAGGGTTTCAGCACGTTGATCACGTGTTGATCTTGAACGATACCGATGCGCATTTCGATGCCGCATGCGAGTTGCTGGCGCCCCAAGGTCTCATGTGCTCCATCGTCCCCAACCAAAAGCCCTTGAACATGGATGCGTTGAGGGCCAAAAGCGCGGGCTTCTTTTGGGAGGCGATGTTTGTTCGCTCCAAAGAGAAAACACCCGACATGGTCGAGCAGCACCACTTGCTCAATCAAGTCGCGGCATGGATCGATCGGGGTCTCTTGCGAGACACAGGCACCCAGTTTTACGCACCCATCACGGCAGCTCACTTGCGGCAAGCACACTTGGCTCTTCAAAGCCAAAGAACCATTGGCAAGATCGTTTTGAGTAGCTATGAGTAGCTTTGAGAAGCTTTGAGTAGCTATGAGTAGCTTTGAGTAGCTTTGAGGGGGCATCGGCATTCTGAGGGAAGCGTCAGCCACCAAGGTCACCTCACTAGGGGTGAGGCTCAAAGTGCTGCGTATTGGAGTGCGTTCAAGGCCGTCTTGGCAATGTGCTCTGCGCTCACTTGAAAATACTCTCTGAGTGCTGCCCTTGTGTCGCTTCTGCCAAATCCATCGGTTCCCAAGGTGTGATAAGACCTGCCTTTGGGGATGAACGCACGAACGCTCTCCGTGACGGCCAAGACGTAGTCACTGGCCGCAACGATGGGTCCTTGCGTTTTCGATAAGCACTGATGGACATGCGCGTTTTGAGTGTCCAATTGATGGGCAGAGGCTTGTCGGGCTTGGAGCCCTTGTCTGGAGAGCTCGCTCCAACTGGTGACACTCAAGACAAAGCACTCGATGCCTTGTGCAGCCAAGATCTCGCTGGCTTTCAAGACCTCGGTCAAGATGGCGCCGGAGCCCATCAAGGTGACGTGTTGAAGGGCTGGGGTATGGACATGGGCGTTGATCTTGCCTTTGCCCTTGCCCTTGGATGGGGGGTGTGACTTTGAGGTTGCGGGGGCGCTGGGGTGAACATGGGCCAAGCTGTAGCATCCCTTGATGATGTCGTCTTGGACATCAGGCGGGAGGTTGGGTTGGGCATAGTTTTCATTCATCAGCGTGATGTAGTAAAACACATCTTTTTGCTCGCTCACCATCTCTCTCATGCCGTGATCAATGATCACACTCAACTCTCCTGCAAAGGCCGGGTCATAAGCCTTACAGTTGGGGATGGTGGCGGCCACGAGGTGAGAGCTCCCATCTTGGTGCTGTAAGCCCTCTCCGCCGAGTGTGGTCCTGCCCGAAGTGGCCCCGAGTAAAAAGCCCCTGGCTCTTTGGTCCGCGGCGGCCCAAATGGCGTCCCCCACGCGTTGAAAGCCAAAGATGGAGTAGTAAATGTAGAAGGGCAGCATCGCCACACCGTGCACCGAGTAACTGGTCGCAGCGGCTGTCCAACTGGCAATGGCCCCAGCTTCACTGATGCCTTCTTCTAAAATTTGACCATTCAAGGCCTCCCTGTAACTGAGCACTGAGCCAATGTCCTCGGGTTCATAGCACTGCCCCACACTGGAGTAGATGCCGACTTGTTTGAACAAGTTGGCCATGCCAAAAGTTCTTGCCTCATCGGCCACGATCGGCACGATGCGCGAGCCCAAAAGGGGGGTCTTTAGCAAATTGCCCAAAAGCCTCACAAAGGCCATGGTGGTGGACATGACTTTTTGATCCGCTTGCAGGGCAAAGGCTGCATAGGTGTCCAGCTCTGGTATGTCCAAGCGGTCGCAATCGCTGTAGCGCTTGGGCAAGTACCCACCTAACGCTTGTCGCTTGGCTTTGAGGTACTCCACTTCTTGGCTGTGTTCTTGGGGGTGAACAAAGTTCAAGTGAATGGCCTGCTCATCGCTCAAAGGGAGTTGGAAGCGGTTTCTGAACTCGATCAGGGCCTCTTCGTCCATTTTCTTTTGGCTGTGGGTGGTCATTTTGCCCTGACCGGCTTGCCCCATGCCGTAACCCTTTTTGGTGTGCGCCAAAATGACACTGGGCTGTCCCCGGTGAGCTTGTGCGCTTTGGTAGGCGGCATAAATTTTGACCAAATCGTGTCCACCTCGCTTCAAGCGATCAATTTGCTCATCCGTCATGCCCTGGGCCAAGAGGCTCAATTGAGGGTTTTGTCCAAAAAAATTATCTCGGTTGAATCGACCATCTTTGGCTGCAAAGGTTTGCATCTGGCCATCCACCGTATTGGACAAGGTCCGGATCAATTCTCCCGTGGTGTCTCTTGCAAGTAAGCCATCCCAGTCGCTGCCCCAGACCACTTTGATCACGTTCCAGCCCGCACCCGTGAACAGCTTTTCCAGCTCGTCCATGATGCGTCCATTTCCCCGAACTGGGCCATCCAATCGTTGTAAGTTGCAGTTGACCACCCAGACCAAATTATCGAGCTTCTCTCTTGAGGCCAAAGTCAAAGCGCTCATGCTCTCCGGTTCATCCATCTCCCCATCACCAAAGACGCCCCAAACCTTTCTGCCCTCACAATTCAAAAGGCCACGGTGCGTCATGTAACGCATGAACCGTGCATGGTAGATCGAGCTGATGGGCCCCAAGCCCATCGAGCCCGTTGGAAACTGCCAAAAATCGGGCATCAACCAAGGGTGTGGGTAGCTGCTGAGCCCTGTGCTGCCCGCTTTGGGCCCCGAGATTTCTTGTCTGTAAAAGTTCAAATCCTTCTCGCTCAACCGGCCCTCTAAAAAGGCCCTTGCGTAGATGCCTGGTGCACTGTGGGGTTGAAAGAAAACGAGGTCTTCCTTTTGGTGTTCATTGCGCGCTTTAAAGAAGTGGTTGAATCCCACTTCGAACAAGTCGGCGGCGCTAGCAAAGCTTGCAATGTGACCCCCCAAGTCACCGTAAGCGACATTGGCCTTGGCCACCATGGCCATGGCGTTCCAACGAATCATGCTGGCCACTCGCTCCTCAATGGCCAAGTCGCCTGGGTACACGGGTTGCTGCTCAGGCGGGATGGTGTTGATGTGGGGCGTGATCAGGTTCGGGCTCCACTGCACCTTGTGCGTAAGTGCCAGTTGCGACAGCGCGCTCAGCAAATAGCGCCCCCTTTGCGGACCATGCTCTGCCAGGGTTTGGACAAAGGCCTCTTGCCACTCTTGGGTTTCCTGTGGGTCGATATCGAGGGGATTCAGCGGTTCAAATGGAGTCATATCTCAAGGCTCACCATAAAAAAAGGATCGAATGAACTAAAGAGCCTTCAATGTAGAGCTTTTGCCCAGAAATGTGATGTCGAATTTTGTGTCTGGGCCCGCTTTTTTAAGCATAAAATTCTTCAAATTACACTTTTATTGATATTTTATGCATCTAGATCTCACCGATTTGAAGATTTTGGCCCAGTTGCAACAAGACAGCTCACTCACCAATGTCGAGTTGGCCAAGCGTGTTCATCTCTCTCCCTCGCCTTGCTTACAAAGGGTCAAAGCTCTGGAGGAGGCCAAGGTGATTCGGCAATATGTGGCCTTGGCAGACCCTTTGGCCTTGGGGATTGGCTTGTCGGTTTTCATCTCCATCAGCTTAAAAGAACAAGCCAAGTCCGCATTGGCAGATTTTGAGACACGAATTGCCGAGCATGAAGAGGTCATGGAGTGCTACTTGATGACCGGTGACTGTGACTACCTCATCCGGGTCGCGGTCAAAGACATTGGTGCACTCGAGCGTTTTATTCTTGAGCAGTTGACACCCATTCCAGGCATCGAGAAGATCCGCTCGAGCTTTGCATTGAAGCAAGTGAGGTACAAAACAGCCTTGCCGCTCTCAGGTTTGTAGGGTTTGAGGTTTCCAAGTTCAAGCGATGTGGCCAAGTGTTCAAGTGGCCAAGTGGTTGAACAGCATGTTCGTTGTTGTGCACTTGATGACCCCAAGCAAGGCCCCTGATTTTTTAGTTATGATCATCGCTGTCTCCACGCAGCCATTGCATCCAAGTCTTGCACTCCACACCCATTTGTCCAGACCAGCACAACGAGCACTTCAAAGAGCACCCCAATGAGCACCCCAATGAGCACCCATTCCTCCACGAACATCGACATTGCCCAAGCGGCAACCATGAAACCCATATTGGCCTTGGCGCAGGAGAAGGCTCAAATTCCTGGTGAGGCTTTGGAGCCCTTTGGACACTACAAGGCGAAAATCTCCTTGGACTACATCGACGCCTTAAAAGCGCGTCCGAACGGCAAGTTGATTTTGGTCACGGCCATTTCCCCCACTCCAGCCGGTGAGGGCAAGACCACGACCACCGTGGGCCTAGGCGACGCCCTCAATCACATCGGTAAAAATGCCATGGTTTGTCTCAGAGAACCCTCTTTGGGGCCCGTATTTGGTGTCAAAGGAGGAGCCACTGGAGGCGGTCATGCACAGGTGGTCCCCATGGAGGACATCAATTTGCATTTCACGGGCGACTTCAATGCGATCGCTTTGGCCAACAATTTGTTGGCCGCCATGATCGACAACCACATCCACCATGGCAATGCACTGAACATCGATACACGTCGCATCACCTGGAGACGGGTGGTGGACATGAACGACAGAGCGCTCAGAAAGATCGTCAACGGTCTGGGTGGTGTGGCCAATGGCTTTGAGAGAGAGGATGGGTTTGATATTGTGGTGGCCTCGGAGGTGATGGCCATCTTTTGTTTGGCCACCAGTTTGCAGGACTTGAAGGAACGACTGGGGCAAATTGTGATTGGCTACAGCAAGACTTTAGAGCCCATCTTGGCGAGAGATTTGAAGGCCCATGGTGCGATGGCGGTGCTCTTGAAGCAAGCCTTTGCGCCCAATTTGGTCCAAACCTTGGAGAACAATTTGGCCATCATTCACGGGGGGCCATTTGCCAACATCGCGCACGGGTGTAACTCGGTGGTGGCGACTCAAACAGCGCTCAAATTGGCCGATTATGTGGTGACGGAGGCGGGCTTTGGATCGGACTTGGGGGCCGAGAAGTTCATCGACATCAAGTGCAGGAAATCGGGCCTTCAGCCCTCAGCCGTCGTGATGGTGGCCACCGTTCGCGCATTGAAGTTCCATGGTGGGGTGGCGCTTGGGGAGCTGGGGTTGGAGAACTTGACGGCCCTGGCCAAAGGGTTCGTCAACTTAGAGCGCCACATCCGCAACATGCGAGAAGTCTTCGGCTTGCCCTGTGTGGTGGCCATCAACCACAGGACCGAGGACACAGATGCGGAGATAGAGTTGCTCCAGTCTTCTTGTGCCAAGTACGGTGTCGAGGTGATTTTGGCCAAGCATTGGGCTGAAGGGGGGGCGGGTGCGACCCAGTTGGCCCAAGCCGTGGTCCAAATGTGTGAGGCCCCAAATACGTTCAAGTTGGCCTATGCAGACACGGACACCCTTTGGGACAAAATCAACGCCGTGGCCACCAAGATCTACGGTGCGTCCTCCATTTCGATGGACTCGAAGGTCAAGGCCCAGTTGGAGAAGTATCAAGAAAGTGGCTATGGACATTTTCCGGTTTGCATTGCCAAAACCCAATACTCCTTCAGCACCGATCCTTCACTCAAAGGCGCTCCAAGCGGACATGTCTTGAACGTTCGAGAGGTCAGACTCTCAGCAGGCGCGCAGTTCGTGGTGGCCCTTTGCGGAGAGGTCATGACCATGCCTGGACTACCCGTCGTTCCCTCTGCAGAATCCATTGACATCAACGAGAGTGGTCGGGTCGTTGGGCTCTTTTAAGGGGCCAGCATGAGCCGTGCGCCTCAGTCCTCGTAGCGCCTCAGCACATACTCTCCTGGTGCATTCTTCAATCCCGCTGAAGGGTTGATGGCTTGGGCTTTGATGGGTGCATGGCTGTGGTGCTTGAGCCACTCACTCCATGCGCTCCACCATGTTCCCTCGACCGTTGTCGCCTGGGTTAACCAAGCCTCTGGTTCGATCGATCCTTGTCCCTGGGCCTCTTGTCTGATCTGGTAGCTTCTGTGGGGGTGACCGGGCTCTGAGATGATCCCTGCGTTGTGCCCACCGGCTGCGAGGACAAAACAAATTTCTGTATCCGTGAGCGCATGAATTTTATAGACCGATTTCCAAGGTGAAATGTGGTCCCTGGCTGTGGCCACGACCATCATCGGTTGCGTGATGTTCATCAAATCAACCGCTTGTCCATCCATTCGGTAGTGACCCTCACTCAATGCGTTGTTGAGAAACAAGGAGTCCAAGTACTCGGTGTGCATTCGAGCGGGCAGTCGGGTGGTGTCCTTGTTCCAGCTCACCATGTCGTTGCCGACCTCCTCACGCCCAAGCAAGTAGCGTTGTGTGCTGCGTGACCAGATCAAATCGCGAGAGTTCAAAAACTGAAACGAACCCGCCATTTGTTGGCCCGAGAGGTAACCGGTTTTGGCCATCTCCTCTTTGAGGGTCTCCAACTGGTCCTCGTCAATGAAGACACCCAGCTCCCCGGGTTCGGAAAAGTCGGTCTGCGCCGCCAATAGTGTCACAGTGGCGAGAGGGGATGGGTTTTTTTTCTTGGCCAAAATGGCTGCAGCAATGGCCAAGAAGGTCCCCCCTAGACAATACCCTACTGCATGGATACGTTGAGACTTGGTGAGGGCTTGAACGGCTTTGACGGTATCGAGTAAACCCCATTGAATGTAGTCTTGCATCCCCAAATCACGGTCCTCGCTGTCTGGATTTCTCCAAGAGACCATGAAAACCGTAAAGCCCTCATTGACCAAAAATTTCACCATGGAGTTGTGGGGCGACAAATCCAAGATGTAGTACTTCATGATGCAAGATGGCACGATCAGCAAGGGCTCGGGGTGGACGGTTTGGGTGCTTGGTGCGTACTGAATCAGTTCAATCAGATTGTTTTTGAAGACCACTTTGCCAGGTGTGACGGCAACATCTTTGCCGACTTCAAAGGCGGGTTTTCTCGCCTCTTGATGATCCATTTTCAGTTGCTCAGCCGTTATCCTTTTGACATCTTGAATGTATTTTTCCATGCCCAACATGAGGCTTTGACCCCCAGTGGCCTTGATGTTGTCGAGCACCTCAGGGTTGGTGAGCGCCCAATTGGAGGGGGATATGGCATCGAGCCACTGCCTCGTGAAAAAGCGCATCAAGTGTTCGTGGTGCTTGGACATGCCGGCGACATGGGTGAACTCTTTGAACCAAGCCTGATTGGCTTGAAAGTTGTCTTTCAGCAGTTTAAAGGGCCAGGTGGACCATGCGGGGTCGTCGAATCTAGAGTCCTTGACCAAAAGGTTTGATGGCAGCGGCGTGTCAGATTGTTGCGCCAACGTGTCTTGGAACAGTTGATGGGCCAGTTGTACCATGGCCAACTGCTTACCAGGCGAGAAGCTCATGTGCATCGCCCAGTCCGCATAGGCCACGGCCAATGCGATGGGTGACAGCCCCATCGACAATTTGGAGAGCTCTGCATGAATCATCTCATCCATGGAGGGGCTCGGTTTCTTCGTTGATTTCTTGACCATCATGCGGACCTTTCTTGAATACCAAAATGTGCCAACCCATAAAGCGGACCGCCTAGAAATGGCGTGGTGAAGCATTCGCTCACCCAGCCTGCCAAGCCGTAAACTTCCGATACACTGCGCTGCGATAAAACCCGCAGCCGAGGGTGGCGCAAGGTGAGGTCTTCAGCTCTAGAGCAGCCCCACGTGAATTGAGCACCCGTTGGCCCTACACTTTGATGAAAAATGGCTTGCCCAATTCCAAGGGGCGAGATGAAGTCAAAAACGATTTCTGATCCACTTGGCGCGTGCTCGATGATTTCTTCGAGCACGGCATTCACCTCTTCGTGCGTGAGATACATCAAAACGCCTTCGCAAATGATGAGAAGGGGACCTCGGGCTTGAGAGGTGGAGAGTTGGAGTTTTCTCCACCAGCCTTTCACTTTGAAGTCAAGGCCGATATCCTTTTGGTGCAAGGTGCTTTTAAAGTAAAAATGCCGCATGGCCACCACTTGCGCCACGTCCGTGTCGATCCAACGGTTCAACCCGTTGTCCAACCATTGAAAATATTTGGACAGACCACATCCCAAGTTGATGCCTGTACCAAGGGGATGCTGGGCAAAAAAATGATGCCCTACTGCTTTGATGCGATCGGTCCTCCAAAGCACATTGAGCACAGTGGCCCAGTCGCTCAAATAGGTGTTGACCTCAACTTGGAGCGCGTCAAGAACTGGGGTTGCAAATTCATCGTGAGGATCCAGCTCTGGAAACCATTGCATGCCTTTGGAGCGAGCCACCAATGGAATCAGCAACGTGCTGGGTAAGCCTCTGAGCGATTGCGCAGAAAAGTCCGCTGCCTTGTCTTTCATGAGAAGCTTTTGAAGAGATGGGAAGGAGCCGAAGTCTCATTTTGACGCTTCTAGGTGCTCCTCGTGATTGATATTAATCAATGATCCATCACTTGGTCTTCAATTCAAAGACAACTCGGATGCCTTCACGGGTGACTCAAAGTGGCTTGACACAATTGTCGATACGATTGCAATGCACTTTGGCAAAGCGCCAAGATGCTTTGGGGCTCGAAAACACCGCTTTGAGCGGTGCTGCCGAAGGGGCGTTTCATGAGGAATGCGGCGGCTGCGCTTGCATGGTCAGCGGTGTAGATGTGAAACAAACCCTCTTCTACAGCACGAACAACCTCGTGGCTGAGCATCAAGTGGGCGCGGTTTCGATGGGGAATCAAAACCCCTTGTGTGCCGTCCAAGCCTTGAGTTTTACAAGTGCAAAAGAAGCCTTCGATCTTCTCGTTCACACCACCTACGGGAAGAATCTCACCATGTTGGTTCACAGCGCCTGTCACCCCAATGTTTTGTTGAATGGCCAAACCCGACAAAGAGGAGAGCAATGCATACAACTCCGCGCAAGATGCGGAATCGCCTTCGACGCCACTGTACTCTTGCTCAAAAACCACTGAAGCGTTGAAGGCCAAGGGGGCGATGTTGGAGAACAAAGCGGACAAGTAGCTGTGCAAGATGAGCACCCCCTTGTCATGTATCGGACCCGAGAGTTTGACCTCTCGCTCAATGTTGACCAAGCCTTCATTGCCCGCATACGTTCTGGCGGTGACACGAACAGGAAACCCAAAAGCATGGTCTCCCAAATCAATCACGGTCAGTCCATTGAGTTGGCCCACTCGCTCGCCTGAGACGGTGATCAATCGTTCACCATCGGTGATCGACTCTTGAAGCCTTTGTTCGTTGTAGCTGTTTCGGTAATGGCGTTCTTGAATGGCACGGTCGACATCAGTGGCTTGGACGAAGGCCGCACCGCGCTCTTTTGCAAAACTGGCACTCTCAATGACCATCGACTCGGTGTGGGAGAAGAGTGCACTTTGGCGAGTTTGATCGTCGACCTCTCGGTGAGTGAGTTCGATGAGCCTGGCCACCGCATCCGCTTCAAAGTGCGACAAGCCCAGTCTTTGGCAGCAGTGGGCCACAAAGATGGCTGAGGCTTGATGACTTTGGGCCGTGGAGGAGAGGCTCTCTGCAAACTCGACTTTGCACATGAAGCGCCTGAAGAATTCGGGGGCACCCTCTTGCAAGATATAAAATTCCTCGGTGGTGCCAATCAAAACGATCTTGACCTTCAGCTCCACGGCCTCAGGCTCCATGGCCAAAGATGCGATGGCCGATCGAAGAATGCCAGGATCTTCAATTTGTAGTCGATTGCTTCTTAAGAATCTTGAGAGTTTCTCCCAGACCAGGGGGTCGCTCAGCAAGTCATGCACGTGAAGCATCAAAAAGCCCCCGTGCGCTTTGTGTAAACTGCCCGCCCGGATGCGCGTGAAGTCACTGATCAAGACGTCATCTTCTGTTTGGTACTCAATGCTTCCAAAGAGGCTGCGAAACACGGGGTTGTCCTCGATGAGAACGGGCGCACCTTTGGTGTGGTGGTTGTCTACAGCGACATTGACCCTGTAGCAAAGCAGCAGGGTGCTTTGCTCCTCTTGCCTGCTGGCCTCTTCCTCGGCTTCGCCCTCTTGGGGCTCAAAAAGCTCCACATGCTTGAGCACGTGCTCCACCAATTTGTCCCAGTAGTGTGTGAGTTTGGGGTGCTCTTGGGTGGAGGGGTTCAAGCCCTTTTTCATGCGTGCAATTTCCTCCAAAAGGTAAGGCTTGATGGTTTGACGACGCAGGGCCTCGAGGCCTTCATTTTTGATGCGATCAAAGGGACGGGTTTTGACCATGAAATTGGAGATTTCTGCGCGCAATTCATCCTCCGCCAGATCAATGGCCGAGCGACGATCTTTGGGCAATGCCAAGGCTTCGGCCTCGGTCAAGGGTTTTCCTTGCTCGTCTCTCAGGGTAAAGACCAAATGGCCCCCTTGTCTGAAGAGTGAAAAACTGCGCGCTTCAGCAAATGCATCCAGTTCGGCATAAGCGCGGTCCTCCTCCAGTTTGTAGGTCTTCTCCAAATGCTCTCGCTCGACCTTGAAGTCTTGGGCCGTGAGGCGTTTGGAGACCTCATTGACCATTGATTTTGTAAAGTCAGACATCAGTCGCCTTAACTTCCTGCCTTCTCCCGCCTCCACATGCAAGGCGTAGGGGTGCTCCGGTGTATCAAAGTTGTGCAAGTAGCACAAATCAGGGGGCACCTCCCGCGTGGCGGCCACTTGGGTCATCATCTCTTTGAGCAAGGTCGAGCGTCCACTGCCCACCTCTCCCATGACAAAGAGGTTGTAGTTGGCTTGCTTCATCTCGAGCCCAAAGCGGGCCGCTCTTTGAGCTCGCTCTTGGCCTATCCAGGGCAAAGGCATTGGGACCAACTCCGACGTGTTTTTAAACGCCAAGCTCAAGGGGTCGATCGTGAGTCTTAAATTTTGGGGTGAAAGGGTGCTGACGGATGGGGGTGTAGGATGCATGGCTTTTTGAGTTGTGGTCTATCAATGGGGGGTGAACTGAGAGTTCAAGGGCGTGAGGATGAGAGGAACCATGGGCTTGTTGAAACGGGGACTTGGTGAAACTTGAAACTGGTGAAGCTAGAAATTGGTGAAAGGGGGACTCGGTGAGGGCTGGACCGCTTTGAAATAGCAATCAATGGATCCTTAAAAAGTTGTTCAGCAAAGATGCGCACGCATGACTTCTTTGATCTCTCCCAGGAAATGCGCCTGTGCCTTGTTGGCAACCGTGACCAGCCCAAACCTTGCATTGGCCTGAAGCTTGGGACTTAGCTTCAACTCCACCAGCTCTTTGCCACAGGCCTCAACTGCCAAAACGATGGTGTCCGAGCTTTTGGCGAGTTCAACCAAGTGCGAGATTTCATCGCTCGTGTATTTAACCATGCTTTCTGGATGTGCTTTTTCCCCGTACCGTTCCACCAAAATTCTGGCCAGCTCGTCACTGAGGGGTGTGGAGGCGATCGCATATTGAAGCATTTGCTCCATATTGACTTGATCCAGGCGCTGGAGGGGGTGATCTTTGCGACACATGAAAGTCCCTTTCATCTCCATCACCTCTTGAATCTTCAGGTCGGGGGAGGGCCTCAAAGAGCGAATGTCCACAACCAATGCATCGACCATTCGTTCTCGCAACATTTGCGTGAGGTTGACCGTGTTGGCTCGAAGGATGTCGAGATGGAATTTAGGAAAATGCTGAGCAAAATGAATCATGAGCGGCGCCGTCAAGAGGGCCCCAGGCCCAGAGCTCAATCCCAGCCGTATGCGTCCCGAGGTCGAAGCGTTCAGCTTTTTGCCAAAGCTTTTCATCTGTTCGGCCTCATCCATCAGGAATTGACTCCTTGCGAGCATCTCTTGACCAAAAGAGGTCAGCTCAATTCTTTTGCCAACACGGTCAAATAGCAAGTTGCCCAAGTCCTCTTCCAGCGACTTGATGCTCCTGCTCAAGGCCGGCTGGGTCATGAACAAAAGCGTGGAGGCTTTGACAAAAGAGCCCGCCTTGGCAAGAACGATGAAGTGCTTCAGCTGGATGAGCGTCATGAGCAGGCCCTCAATCTATAATTTTTACATCATTAATATACAATAAAAAATGCATTGGACATTATGAATTTGCATGCATCTTACACGAGCCGCCGTCATGCTCGGTCAACCACAACCCGCCATCAGTCGGCAAATATCTCGTCTGGAGGTGGAGTGCGGTGGTCGTCTCTTCAACAGAACGGGTCGGGGTATGGCCCTGACCGAACTTGGGGATTCTCTATTGCCCAGAGTGGTTTTACTTTTGGATCAAGCCGCGGAATTAACAGCTCAACTTCATGAAGGGTCAAGCTCAATCGGCGGCGAGGTGAGGATTGGCGTATTGCCGTCCTTGTATATGGTGCTTTGCATGCCCATTTTCTTTGAGTTGAAACAGAAATTTCCAGGCATCCGATTGCAAATTTTTGAAGGCTCTGCAGGTCAGATTGATCAGTGGCTCGCAAATGGCTTTATCGATATTGGACTTCCCTATCGTTACGGGCACACCAAACCCAAAGACGTTGAGCCTTTGGTTCGTGTTTCTTCGTATGTGATGGGGCAACCAGGGAGCGAACTTACTGCTGAGCCCACCATTCGGTTTTCTCGCCTCCATGCTTGCCCACTGGTCTTGCCTGGAACACCCAGCAGCGTGAGATTGATGCTTGATCAGCTTGCAAAGCAGGCCAATGTAACCTTGAACGTTCTTCTGGAAGCCGATTCAACACAAATTCAAAAGGCTGTTGCAAAAATGGGTGGGGCTTATGCCGTCCTACCGCTTCACGCCGCGACAGAAGAGATCAAGGAGGGAACCCTCGAGGTGTCTAAAATCATAGAGCCTGAATTCAACCGAACCATTGTCTTGGGCATCACTGCCGCTAGACCTTCCTCGCGTGCTACACGCCAAGTCGCCCGATTGCTTGTTGAGGTCGTTAGGCGTGATCGGGCGTACTGGGTGCAGTCAGATGGTGACTTGGAGATCCCCTGAATTTTAAGAAGTCTCAGGAGTTATCGAGTTTTTTTTCTGTCGCCCTATGTGGATGAAATCTTTGATAACTTAACTGAGCTTTGTCTCTATATCGAATTCAATGGGATCTTGAGGTAAGAAACCCCATTGGACTCTTGGGGCGGAAGTTCGCCAGCTCGGATGTTGATTTGAATTGCTGGCAAGATCAAGACAGGCATGTCAAGGGTTTTATCCCTTGATTGTCGAATTTCAATGAACCGTTCCTCCGTCATGCCTTCGTGAACATGAATATTTTTTAATCGTTGTTCTGAGACTGTGGTTTCAAACTGAACGGCTCGCTCGCTGGGCGGGTAGTCATGGCACATGAAGAGCCGAGTCTCAGGCGGTAGACTCAAAATTCGTTGAACAGAACCATACAGTGTTCGGGCATCGCCTCCTGGAAAGTCACAGCGTGCGGTGCCGACATCGGGCATGAACAACGTGTCTCCCACAAAGACCGCATCCGCAATTTGGTAGGCCACACATGCGGGGGTATGGCCAGGCACAAACATCACTTTGGCTGTTAAATTTCCGATTTTCAGAGTTTCATCTCTTTTGAGAAGGCGATCAAATTGTGAGCCATCTTCTTTGAATGTGGAGTCCAAGTTGAAAATGTTTTTGAACACCCGTTGAACCTGTGTGATGTGTTCTCCTATGGCGGTCTTTCCGCCTAACCGCTTTTTGAGATAAGCGGCTCCACTCATGTGATCGGCGTGGGCATGGGTTTCTAAAATCCACACGACTTCGAGCTGATGGGTTTGAACATAATCAATGACTTTTTCTGCAGACTTCGAGTCGGTTCTCCCTGATTTCGGGTCGTAGTCCAAGACGGAGTCAATGATGGCGCATTCCTTCTTGCCCTCTTCGTGAACGATATAAGTGACCGTCCACGTTGCAGGATCAAAAATAGGGTGGACGATCAAAGAGGATGGGACGGTGTTCATGGTTTTTTCGATTCAGTTTCTTACATTATATTTAAATA
>CAIZIT010000022.1 GCA_903933115.1 uncultured Burkholderiales bacterium | reverse complement strand
TTCATGAGACCACCCCCATTCAAAGCGATGGGGGACTGGGTCACCGAGACACCTTGGTCTTGACTTTTAGGTTGGGCGGGTTTCAAGAACCGCAATTGAAAACAGCCCCATAAAAAAACCAAAGATCAAAAAAACCTGGGTGCCCTAGAGCTCTTCAAGCGCAGTGGTCTTGGGTCTCAAGTTGGAGAGGTGAACAATGTGCTCTGGCGCACTGGCTTTTAAACTCTTTTTCAAGAGTTGGTAGGTGTCCATGTCAAATTCACCCTGAGCGTGTTGGAGCAAATCATGAACGTCCTCTTCGTGCTTTGCAGTTCCCAAGTAGCACCACTGATCCACGACGTGGAGTTCCTCCCCTTCCTTGATGCCAATGGGGCCTTTGAAGGGCCAAACACTGAGCCTTAAACGCGTCAAGGCGCTGGTGAGTCGAAGGTTGTGTTTCACGGCACTTTCTTTGCCCACACAGGCTCCTGCACAGAGTTTGACCTGGTGGCCAAAGCAAGCGTTGCCCGCTGTCAGTTTCACGAGCCCCAAGAGCCCCTCGCACAAGAGGCTTTTCTTGGCAATGGAGCTCAGTGCCAGTTGAGCAGCTCGGTGGCTGGGAAAGAGGCCATACATCGCGTCTTGCTCACCCGCTTTCATGATCTTGGCGGTGATCAGTTGGGGCCTCAAGTAGCCTTTGTCGTCCTCGCTCAGCACCCATGAACAAAGCTCTTTGCTCCTCCTGAGTTTGATGTTCATTTGTGGGAGCAGCTTTTTGATCAATCGAGACTCCAATAGGAGTGCGCCCAGTTCGCCCTGCGTTTCGGTCCATTCGATGCGTTTGACTTGAAGCGAGAGTTTCATCTCCTTGCGGTTGCCCAAAGCACTTTGAAAATGACTCAGCACCCGAGTTCTCAAGTGTTTGCTTTTTCCGATGTACAAGGGCAGGTCGTTGTCACCGTAGAAGAAGTAAACCCCGGGGCCGTCGGGGATGCGGTCAATGAGTTCACTGTCGATGTGGGGCGGCAAGCTCGAGTGCCCCAATTGATTTTGGATGGCCTCCTTCATTTTGTCGGGCCCAAATTGCTCGAGACATTGGGTCCAAAATTGGTAGAGCAAATGGGCATCCCCCATGGCCCGGTGGCGCTGGGTGACCACTAGACCATGCCTTTGAATCAAAGCATCCAGGTTGTGTCTCTTTTCTTCGGGGAACAAAAAACGCGAGAGTTTGACCGTACAGATGACTTTGGGCTTGAAGTCCAGGCCCACTCTTTTGAAGGCCGCCTTTAAAAAACCGTGATCAAAGCGTGCATTGTGGGCAATGAAGAGTTTGTCTTGGAGCTGATCGAAGATTTTCTTCGCCTCTTGCTCAAAAGGCAATTGATCGATGACCATTTCTGGCGTGATACCTGTGAGGGTCTGGATGAAGCTTGGAATGGCGCATTCGGGATTGATCAGTTGCTCATAGCCCACCACCCCTTCAGACGATCGCGTCAAAACGGCAACTTCTGTGATGCGGTCGCGCTCAAAGTGTGAGCCCGTGGTCTCAATGTCCACGAAGGCCAATGGCAAATCGGTCATGCTAAGAAATTTGTGAGGCGTCTGAGGCACTCGGCCTCAAGAAAAGGAATCAAGTATTGAACCGCTCAAGTTTAGCCTGCGTGGCTTTTGAGCAGGTTCAAGCGCAGCAAAAGGGGGGCTTTTGTGCGGGTCTTGTTTCACGGCCATTTTTGCATGACAAACCGTAACACACCACCAAGGGCCGCTACTTTAATCCAATTTGGCGCCAGAAATCTTGACCTTTTGCGCCCCCAGATCACGGTCCAATTTCATGAATGCGGCAAATTGCTCTGGCGTATCGCCCACCGCCTCAAAGCCCAAGGGCTGCAAGTATTTGGCTTTGAAATCGGTGGTGTTGACGATCAGTCCGATTTCTTTAGACAGGCGTTGAGTGATCTCATTGGGTGTGCCCTTGGGGGCCACCACGCCAAAATAATAAGACGCATCAAAATTGGGGTAACCCACTTCGGCAAAGGTGGGCACCTTGGGGGCTGCGGGTTGGCGCGTTTTACCGGAAATGGCCAAAGGTTTGACCTTTCCCGAATCCAAATAACTGGCCACGCCGCCGGTCACGGAGAACATGGCGTCAATCCTGCCCGCCATCAATTCTTGAACTGCTGCAGGCAAGCCCTTGAAGGCGATGTGCTCCATTTGAAGGCCATGGGTGTTGTTGAACCAAGCTGAGGCCAAGTGGTTCACGCCTCCAGCGCCAATCGAGGCGTAGTTGAGTTTTCCGGGGTGCGCTTTCACGTAGTCGATGAACTCACTCACCGAGTTGGCTGGAAAATCCGAACGGGTGACCAGCATCAATTGGCCAGTGGCGAGTTTTCCAATGGGGGCAAAGTCTTTGGCCGGGTCGTAGGGGATTTTGGGGTAAAGGCTTTGGTTCAAACTGAAAGTCCCATCGGATGCCACCAAAAGGGTGTAACCATCTGGAGCGCTTTTGGCTACAAAATCGGCACCGATGATTTCATTGGCGCCAGGCTTGTTGTCCACCACCACGGCTTGACCCAAGGTGTCGCCCAATTTTTGAGCAATCGCTCTCACCATCACATCTGCGGGTCCTCCAGCAGCAAACGGGATCACGATTTTGACGGGCTTGGTGGGGTAGCTTTGGGCCAGGCTGTCTTGGCTCCATGTGGCAAGACCCATGAAGCTGAGGCTCAGGCCAAGGCCCATGGCCATTGTCAAGGCAAGTCGTTTGGAGGGGCTGGGGGCTTGAGTGGATTTCATATGGGGAGTGCCTTGTTCTGCGTTGGGGGGTGGCCTTTTGGCTTTCTTGTCGTTCGGTGTAAAGCTTTGGGGTTGGCGGGTGCGAAGAGTGAACTGGAATTGAGTGGATTGGACTGGATTGAAGGGTTTTAAGCCTTCTACGTCAAGCGCTCATTGATCATAGACAGCCCTCAAGGACCGTCTATTAGGGATAGCTCGATCGAGGCGCTTTGCCAACTCCGGCCCACAAGCTTCTCCTTCGGGGAGGAATATGACGTTTGGAAGACACATTTTTCATCTTTACAGGCATTTATGAGGGGCAAAAATCTCAAAGACTAGGGTTTTCCATAGGAGGGCATTTAAAATCGGAAAGTTGCTGAGCAATCGGCACCCCATTCTTGAACAATGACCTATATGGAGTTTTCTATGTCTTTACAAAAAACCATCCTCGCTTTGACATTGAGCGCCGCTTTTGGTGCCATGGCGCAAACTGCTCCTGCAGAGCCAGAGTCTTCATTGACTTACAACTTGGGCGTGTTCAGTGAGTACCGTTACCGCGGTATTGCTCAAACCGCTAAAAAGCCTGCTGTACAAGGTGGTTTTGATTATGCAGACAAGAGCGGCGCCTACGTAGGCGTTTGGGGCTCTAACATCAATTGGATCAAAGACTCTGACCCCAAAGGCAACGCCAAGGGACCTGTTGAGATTGACGTCTATGGCGGCTACAAAGGCAATTTGAGCGATTCAGTGGCTTACGATGTGGGTGGCTTGCAGTATTACTACGCTGGCAACACCTTGAACACCGTTCCCGGTGCCGTGAATGCCAACACCTTTGAACTCTACTTGGCTTTGAGCACAGGCCCCTTTGCAGCCAAAGTCTCCAACAGCATGACCAATTTGTTCGGTGCTTACAACTCTAAAAACAGCCGTTACCTTGACCTCAGCTACACCGCTGACTTGGGCGACGGTTTGACCTTGGTTCCCCATTTGGGCGACCAGTATGTGGCCAACAATTCAACCAGCTACAGCGACTACTCCATCGCTTTGAACAAAGACCTCGAAGGCACTGTGATCAGCGCAACCGTTTTGGGCACCAACTACAAAAACAGACACGGTGACTACACGCTCCCCGGTACAGGTACCAAAGAGTTGTCCGGTTCAGCGCTTGTGTTGGGTTTGAAGAAAAACTTCTAAAGCCAAGGTTTAACCCGTTGATCCGAAGTCCCTTTGAGGGCCTCGGTGAGACGGGGTCGACGAACTCGATGCGAATGACTTGAAGGGGTCTCATCCAGATCACCTTTCCTTGCATGCGCCTAAAGACTGCAAATCTGTGCTTCACCAACCCTTGGTTGTTGAGCCCACTTGCAGTCTTTTTTCTTTTGAGCGGCCTCCAACTCTTGAGAAAACCAAGTCAATGCTCATTTTGTTCATGAAACTTGCTTACACTCCATTTGATCAAACCCTCGAGCCCTTCGTGTGAACACCTCCCAAGCCCTCAGAATTGTTGTCGTCGCGACAGACTTGATGCCTGAGGGCGAAGACTTGTTGGCTCAGCAAGAGCTCATTGAGCGCTCCAACACACTGCGCATCGGACTCTTGGAGAGCGGCTTCAATTTGGTGGCAACTTTGCCCCCCGATGTCTTTTTGACCGAGCGCATTGGTCAGTTGCAGCCCGATTTGATCATCGTGGATGCAGAGTCGGACGCCAGAGACGCGCTCGAGCACGTGGTCTTTGCCACCCGAGAGGAGCGCCGGCCCATCGTCATGTTCACCGACGACGCAGACACCTCCTTTGTGGGCGATGCCTTCTCCAAAGGGGTTTGTGCCTATGTGGTCTCCGGTATGGAGCACCACCGAATTCGTCCTATATTGGAAGTGGCCTTGGCGCGCTTTAAGCACGAGGAAAATTTACGAAAAGAGTTGAGCCTGGCCAAGGAGGCGCTGGAGAGCAAGTCGGTTTTGGACAGGGCCAAGGCCTTGATCATGCAAAAACACCATTTGAGCGAACCCGAAGCCTATGCAAAAATGCGCAAAATTGCGATGAACCGAGGTTTGAAAATCACCCAATTGGCCCAAAACATCGTCGATATTGAGGAGCTTTTGCTCTAAACCCTCACGCCATCTTTGTGCGCAGCACCATCTTGGTGCTTTTTTTTGGTGCATTTTATGCATGTGAGTTCTCACAGAATCTTCCTCTTGCGGTTGAAATGAATACATTGGTATTTATTTTGTCGGGCGAGCTTCCTTTTTTTATACAGGCACACCTCTTGCAAAGCTGTGGTTGAGGATCAAAGAAGATTCTCGCCCTTGGCCAATGAAGGTTGAGGTGCCAAGACAAAGACGTCTAAATCCTTTGGGTTGTCCCAAAGTTTTAGGCGTCTTTTTTTTTGTGTGCTTGATTCACCCTGGAGTGAAAAAAATGAACGACAGCGTTAAACCCACCATGAGCAGAAGAACACTTTTACAAGCCGCAGGCGTAGGGGCCATTGCCATCGATCCCGCGCTCAGAGCTGCGGTGTATGCACAAGGCTCGGACAAGCCTGAAAAAGAGGAGGTGAAGATTGGTTTCATTCCCCTGACCGACTGTGCCTCCGTGGTGATGGCCTCGGTGCTGGGGTTTGATAAAAAGTATGGCGTCAAAATCATCCCCACCAAAGAGTCCAGCTGGGCTGGAGTGAGGGACAAGTTGGTGAGTGGGGAGCTGGACTTTGCGCACGTGCTCTACGGCTTGGTCTACGGGGTTCACTTGGGCATCTCCGGGCCCAAAAAAGACATGGCCATCACGATGGGTATCAACAGAAACGGTCAAGCCATCACCTTGTCCAAGAAATTGGCCGAGAGTGGTGCAGTCGATGGTGAGAGCTTGGCCAAACTCATGAAACGCGAGAAGCGGGACTACACCTTTGCCCAGACGTTCCCAACGGGCACCCACGCCATGTGGCTTTACTACTGGCTGGGCGCTCATGGCATCAACCCCATGCAAGATGCCAAAGTGATCACTGTGCCGCCCCCTCAAATGGTGGCCAATATGCGAGTTGGCAACATGGATGGTTACTGCGTGGGAGAGCCTTGGGGGCACCGAGCCATTGCCGACGGCATTGGCATCACCGCCACCACCACACAAGACATTTGGAAGGATCATCCTGAGAAAGTTTTGGGCACGACCCAAGACTTTGTCAACAAATACCCCAACACCGCAAGGGCGGTGACGGCTGCGATTTTGGAGGCGGGCAAATGGATTGATGCGGGCTTGCAAAACAAAAACAAAATGGCTGAAACCATTGCGGACAAAGCTTATGTCAACACCTCTGTGGATGTGATCAATCAGCGCATCTTGGGTCGTTATCAAAACGGTTTGGGCAAAACTTGGGACGACCCCAATTTCATGAAGTTCTACGACGATGGTTTGGCCAATTTCCCCTTCATCTCCGACGGCATGTGGTTCTTGACACAGCACAAACGCTGGGGACTGATCAAGGAGCATGTGGACTACTTGGCCGTGGCCAAGCAAATCAACAAAGTCGATCTCTACAAGTCGGCTGCTGCCATGACGAAGACCCCTGTGCCTAAAGATTTGCTCAGAAGCAGCAAGTTCATGGACGGAGGGGTCTGGGACGGCAAGGACCCTAAGAAGTACGCCGACAGCTTTGCCATCCACGCTTAAAGGACGCCCGATCATGGTCAGTACAGTGTTTCACGACCCCAGTGTCAAGTCAGAGGGCTTGGGCGACACGTCTCGTCAAGTTGCCAAAGAGGCGTTGATGCGCCAACGCGCTAGGCGTTTGTCACAAAAGGCTTTTTTCTTGCAATGGGTGTCGCCTTGCATTGGTTTTGCGGTGCTGATTGTGATTTGGTCGATCGTCTCTTTTAAAAGCGGCAACACGTTTCCCACGCCGTGGGAGACTTTGCTTCAAGCCAGGGACGTCTTCAGTGACCCCTTTTACAACAAGGGCCCCAACGATCAGGGCATTGGCTGGAACATCCTGAGCTCTTTGAAACGTGTGGCTGTGGGCTTTGGCTTGGCCGCCTTGGTGGGCATTCCCGCAGGATTCATGCTTGGGCGCTTTGAATGGGCCTCTCGCATGTTCAACCCCTTGATCAGTTTGCTGCGCCCTGTGTCGCCACTGGCTTGGTTGCCCATTGGTTTGTTGGTCTTCAAAGGCGCGCACCCCGCAGCCATTTGGACCATCTTCATTTGCTCCATTTGGCCCATGATCATCAACACCGCTGTGGGTGTTCAACGGGTGCCTGCGGACTACATGAATGTGGCCAAAGTGCTCAATTTGTCGGAGTGGAAGATCATGACCAAGATCCTCTTTCCAGCCGTGTTGCCCTACATGCTCACAGGGGTGAGGCTTTCCGTGGGAACGGCGTGGCTGGTGATTGTGGCCGCTGAGATGCTCACCGGGGGAGTTGGCATTGGGTTTTGGGTCTGGGACGAGTGGAACAATTTGAATGTGAAGAACATCATCATCGCAATTTTTGTCATTGGTGTGGTGGGCCTGATCTTGGAAGCTGCGTTGGTCCGTTTGGCCTCGGCTTTTACTTTTGATGATGTCAAACAATAAAGAGGGAACCCCATCATGATGGACAACAAAGCCGCCAAGTTTCTTGAAATTCAAGACGTTCACCAATCCTTTCCGACAGCCAAGGGCGAATTCATCGCCTTAGAGAACATCAATTTGAGCGTCAAACGTGGGGAGTTCATTGCACTCATTGGACACTCGGGGTGCGGTAAATCGACCTTGCTCAACTTGATTGCTGGACTCACCCAGCCAAGTCAAGGCACCCTCATTTGTGCCAACAAAGAAATCACGGGCCCGGGTCCTGAGCGCGCTGTGGTGTTTCAAAACCACTCGCTCTTGCCTTGGTTGACTTGCTTTGAAAATGTGTATTTGGCCGTTGAGAGAGTTTTTGGCACCTCTTCGGGTTTGGTGGGCAAGAAGGCCGAGCCCAAGTTGAAACTCAAAGAGAGAACACAAGCCGCACTTGAGATGGTGGGGCTGACGCACGCCATGTACAAACGCCCCGGTGAGATCTCTGGAGGGATGAAGCAGCGGGTGGGCATTGCCAGAGCACTCAGCATGGAGCCCCAAGTCTTGTTGCTCGATGAGCCCTTTGGTGCCTTGGATGCGCTCACCCGGGCCAAGCTGCAAGATGAGTTGACGCAAATTGTGGCCCAAACGCAAAGCACGGTCGTGATGGTGACCCATGATGTGGATGAGGCGGTGTTTTTGTCGGACAAGATCGTGATGATGACCAATGGGCCCGCGGCCACCATTGGAGAGATTTTGAGCGTGGAGCTCGAGCGGCCCCGCTCCAGGGTGGAGATGGCCGAGAGCACGGCTTACCAGTATTACCGAAAAGCGGTGATTGATTTCTTGTACACGCGCCAAGGCCATGTTGAAAAGCAAGCTTGACATGGATGGTGCAAGAAGGTCCATGGAATGAATGGACGAATGTAGGAGTGTAGAAATGGATGAACAAACAAGAGACCAACCAATGAAAAGCAAACCCAAACTGGTGATGATTGGCAACGGCATGGCAGGGGTGCGTTGCTTGGAGGAATTGTTCAAGCTCAGCCCCGATTTGTACGAAGTCACGGTCTTTGGTGCTGAGCCTCACCCCAATTACAACCGCATTGCACTCTCTCCTGTCTTGGCGGGAGAGCAGTCGCTTGAAGAGATCGTCTTGAACCCCTTGTCATGGTACGAGGAGCATGGTGTCGCCTTGCACATGGGCTTTGAGGTGACCCGGGTGGACAGAAACGAGCGCGTGGTCTACGCCCAGAATCTGGATGGCCAAGAAATGCACGCCTCCTACGACCGATTGATCGTGGCCACAGGCTCCACCCCGTTCATGCTGCCTCTGGAAGGGGTGGATTTGAAGGGGGTCTTGGCCTACCGAGATATTGCGGACACACTGGCGATGATCGAGGCGGCCAAGCACTACCAGCACGCGGTGGTGATTGGAGGCGGCTTATTGGGCCTGGAGGCGGCCAATGGGCTCATGAAGCGTGGCATGTCGGTCACGGTGATCCATGTCGCCCCTTGGCTCATGGAGAGGCAACTCGACCCCGTCGCAGGAGGGCTCCTAGAGAAGTCTTTGGTTCAAAGAGGCCTTCAATTCAAGGTCGGCGCTCAAACCGAAAGGCTCATCGGCAATGCGGATGGTCGTGTTTGCCAAGTGGCTTTGAAGGGGGGCGAGTTGATTGCCGCTGATTTGGTGGTGATGGCCGTTGGAATTCGTCCCAACACCAAGCTTGCGCAAAGCATGCGCTTGCATTGCGATCGAGGCATTGTGGTGAGCGACACGATGCAGTCGGTGACCGATCCCAAGATTTACGCTTTGGGCGAGTGTGCCTCTCACCGAGGTGTCGCCTATGGCTTGGTGGCGCCGCTCTTTGAGCAGGGCAAAGTCTTGGCCAATCACTTGGCGCAAATGGGCATTGCACGCTACACAGGCTCCATCACGTCCACCAAGTTGAAGGTGACGGGCATTGATCTCTTCAGTGCAGGAGAGTTCATGGGTTTGTCCACCTTGACGGGTCAGCCCGTGGCTGGGGCTGCCCTCACAGGTGCCGACCCCAAGAGCACTGAGTCTGACATCGAGGAGATTGTTCTGAGCGATCCTCATGAGGGGGTGTATAAAAAATTGGTGATCAAAAATGACCGATTGATTGGGGCTTGTTTATTTGGAGATACCGTTGATGGCAGTTGGTACTTCAAACTGCTCAGGGAGGGCACCAGCATCGCCGACATTCGCGACAAGTTGATGTTTGGAGAGTCCAATTTGGGTGACGTGGGTCATGAGGGACACTCCAAAGCGCAGAGCATGAGAGATGAGGACGAGGTGTGTGGGTGCAATGGCGTGAACAAGGGCTCGATTTGTAAGGCGATCAAGGAAAAGGGCTTGTTCACTTTGGAGGAGGTGAGAAAGCACACCAAAGCGAGTGCTTCTTGCGGCTCTTGCACGGGACTGGTGGAGCAAATTTTGATGTTCACCTCCGGTGGCGACTACTCTGCCACGCCAAAGAAAAAAGCCATTTGCGGATGCACCGACCTCTCGCATCAAGAGACCCGAGAGGCGATCAAGTCCCAGCGTTTGATCACCATGGCCAGCGTTTTTGATCAGCTCTCGTGGAGAACCCCTACGGGGTGCGCCACTTGCAGGCCTGCGATCAATTACTATTTGTTGAGCACTTGGCCCAAATTGGCCCAGGACGATCCCCAAAGCCGTTACATCAATGAGCGCAGTCATGCCAACATCCAAAAGGATGGGACTTACAGCGTCATTCCCCGGATGTGGGCTGGCGAGACGACTTCGAGCGAACTCAGGCGAATTGCCGATGTGGTGGACAAGTACAAAATTCCAACCGTCAAAGTCACTGGCGGGCAGCGTATCGACCTCTTGGGCGTGAAGAAGGAGGACCTCGTCGGGGTGTGGAAGGACATCGGCATGCCCAGCGGTCATGCCTATGCCAAGGCGCTCAGAACGGTTAAAACGTGTGTCGGCTCGGAGTGGTGTCGCTTTGGCACACAAGACAGCACCCAAATGGGCAAAGACCTAGAGCGGGCCTTGTGGCGCATGTACGCGCCTCATAAAGTGAAGCTTGCGGTGAGCGGGTGCCCCAGAAATTGTGCCGAAGCGGGCATCAAGGATGTGGGCATCATTGGCGTTGACAGTGGTTGGGAGATCTACATCGCTGGCAATGGTGGGATCAAGACCGAAGTTGCTCAATTCTTTGTCAAACTCAAAACGGCCCAAGAGGTGTTGGAGTACAGCGGCGCTTTCCTCCAACTCTACAGGGAAGAGGGCTGGTATTTGGAGAGAACATGCCACTATGTCTCACGCGTGGGCATGGAATATGTCAAGGAGAAAATCCTGAACGAAACCGAGACCCGTCAAGCCTTGTGGGAGCGGTTGAAGTTCAGCTTGGATGGAGAACCCGATCCATGGTTTGAGTTTGAGAAAGCGCGGGTGGATTTGGGGCAGTTCTCTGCGGTTGAAATTTAAATGAGAAACATTTAAAGCCGCGTTTGAAAAAAAAGCATTTGAAAGCATTTAAAGGGCTAGAGCCATGGATCAAAAGACCTCAGAGAATTTGAGTTCACCCCAATGGGTGAGCATTGGGCACTTGAAGGACATTGCGCCTTTGGGCTGCAAGCGCGTCAAACGCCCTTTGGGCGTTGAAGGGGCCGAGATTGCGGTGTTCAGAGCCCATGGAGACGCTGTTTTTGCGGTGCTCGATGAGTGTCCTCACAAAGGGGGACCTTTGAGCCAGGGCATGGTGTTTGGCCAATCGGTGGCATGTCCCTTGCACAACTGGACCTTTGATCTCTCGAGCGGTCAGGTCCAATCCCCCGATGAGGGGTCGGTACAAACATTCAGTGTCAAGACGGTCGGCGAGGAAATTTTCTTGGACCGAGGGGAGTTGATGAAGCCCAGTGGAGCACCCCGGTGATCCAAAACTTGAGGACTGTGCGCTTTGTCCAAAGGAGAGGGCTTTGCGCATGACCGAGATGCCTGGACTTCGCCAGCTTTCTCAAGCGTCAATCTCAAACATCAATTTCAAACATCAATTCCAAACATCATTTTCAGCAACCAGACCCAAAATCTCAAAAGCAAAAACCCCAAGTTTGAAACCATGATTGCACCCATGCGCCTTTACCGCCCCAGGAGCTCGGTTTGAGCACGACCCAAAGCACCCGCTCCACCTGTCCTTATTGCGGCGTAGGCTGTGGGGTGATCATTGAAACTCAGGGCCAAGACATCGTTTCGGTCAAGGGAGACCCGAGCCATCCAGCGAACAAGGGCCTGTTGTGCAGCAAAGGGTCTTCTTTGCACTTGAGTGCGAAATTGCATGGACAAGACGCCACTCGGGTTCACCATCCCATGATGAGAGCGAGCAAAGCAGATCCGCTCATGCGTGTGTCTTGGGATTTGGCGATTGAGCATGCCAGCTCTCGCCTGACAGAAATCGTTCAATCTCACGGCAAAGATGCCGTGGGTTTTTACATCTCAGGTCAACTCTTGACCGAGGACTACTATGTCTTTAACAAGTTGGCCAAAGGCTTGATCGGCACCAACAACATCGACACGAACTCAAGGCTTTGCATGAGCAGTGCAGTGGCCGCCTACAAGCTGACCTTGGGGGCCGATGCCCCCCCCGCTTGTTATGAAGACATCGATGAGGCCCAATGTCTTTTCATTGCGGGCAGCAATGCGGCGTTTTCTCATCCCATTTTGTTCAGGCGCATCGAGAAAGCCAAGGCGCGTCACCCTGAGATGAAGATCATCGTGGTCGACCCTCGTCTCACAGACACGGCGAGCAGCGCCGATTTGCATTTGGCCCTTCAAGCAGGGACGGATGTCATGCTCTTCAATGGCATGCTGCACATCATGCTTTGGGAGGGTTGGGTCAAGCCCGAGTTCATCGCTCAGCACACCCAAGGCTTTGAGGACTTGAAGGCCACACTGAGAGAATACACCCCCCAACATGTGGCCCGTGTTTGTGGCATTTCAGAAGGCGATCTTTTATTGGCTGCTCGCTGGTTTGCCACGTCAACGTCCACCTTGAGTCTTTACTGTCAAGGATTGAATCAATCGAGCTCAGGAACCGACAAAAATGCGGCCTTGATCAATTTGCACCTGGCCACCGCTCAAATCGGTCGAGCTGGAGCAGGTCCCTTGTCCCTGACCGGCCAACCCAATGCGATGGGTGGGCGAGAGGTGGGGGGGATGGCCAACATGCTAAGCGCACATCGAGATCTCTCCAACGCGCAGCACCGCCAAGAGGTGGCTCAATTGTGGGGTGTCAAAGATGTCCCCGAGAAGCCCGGGAAAACAGCTGTTGAGATGTTTCAAGCTGCAGCGGACGGTGAGATCAAAGCGCTGTGGATTGCTTGCACCAATCCCGCTCAATCGATGCCAGACCAAAAAACGGTCAGGCGTGCGCTTGAGCGCTGTGAGTTGGTGATTTTGCAAGAGGCCTTCATGAACACCGAGACGGTCCAGTTTGCAGATCTTTTGCTGCCAGCGAGCACTTGGGCCGAAAAAGAGGGAACGGTGACCAACAGTGAGCGCTGCATCTCTCGTGTGCAAGCGGCCAAGGCGGCAGTCGGTGAGAGCAGGGCCGATTGGCGAATCGTGGTGGACGTGGCGCAGGCCTTGGAGTCCAAGGGCTTGTTGAGAGAACGCCTCGCCACCCCTTCCAACGCCAGCAGCGACTTTGCCCAGCTGGGTCTTGGCTCACTCTTTGATTATGAAAGCACCGAAGAAATTTGGAACGAGCACCGACAAAGCACTGCAGGTCGTGATCTCGACATCACAGGCCTCAGTTATCCCATGCTCGAGCGCCAACCCGAGCAGTGGCCCTACAAGGCCGGAGCTTCAAGGGGAACCCAACGTCTATACGAGGACTTTCAGTTCGCGACCATGGACGCCAAGGCACGGTTTGCCAACGTCACCTATCGACCCGTGGCCGAGAGCAGGGAGTCCAGGTTTCCATTTTCTTTGAACACGGGCCGATTGAGAGATCAATGGCACGGCATGAGCAGAACGGGATTGGTGAGCAAGTTGTTTGGCGCCATCCCCTCTCCCGTGATCGAACTCCATCCAGAGGACATGGCCCGCAATGCCTGGGTGGATGGTGATCTCCTCAAAGTCACCAGCAAGCGGGGCAGCATTTTGATCCATGCCAAGAGCTCTGCCGAAATGGGCCTGCAGCAGGCCTTCATCGCCATGCACTGGGGGGAGCAATTTCTCAGTGGTCGAGGCCAAGATGGGCAGCCCCTGGCCGGCGTCAACGCATTGACCACTTCGAGCTTTTGTGAAAAGTCCAAGCAACCCGAGCTCAAACATGCAGCCGTTCACATTGCCAAGGTCCATCTGCCTTGGTCTCTGGTGGCCGTGAGTTGGCTCAATGCTGATGAACTCCAAGACAAGAGGCGTCAGTTGCAAAGTTTGATGAAACAGTTTGACCATGCCTACTGTGTGCCCTTTGGGCAAGAGCGTGCAGGCTTGGTCTTCAAGGCCTCTTGCGCCCAAGTCCCTGATCCCAAGTGGATCCAAGCCGTCAAGCGCATTTTGTCCTTTGATGCGCCAGGCGTGCTTCACTATGAGGACGCCAAAAAGGGGATTGAGCGCTCCATGATCATGGACAGAATCGAGCAAGATCAGGGTGAAGAAGGAGCTGAAGGCACAGGTGATGCCCGGCTCAAGGCCTTTTTACTCTGCGGCGACCTCATGGGTCAAAACTGGATGGAGGGCTTGTTGCGTGAGCAAGCCAGTGTCAAAGGATTGGGGCGCCACTTGCTTCAAGGCAAGCCACCCAACTCGAACCAGAACCATGCCCATCAAGCCGAGATGGTTTGCACTTGCATGGGTGTGAGCGAGTCACAAATTCATGAACGCATGGGTGCGCTCCCTGATGGGGTTTTACCCACCGACATGTTGAAAGATCTTCAAAATCACCTCCAATGCGGCACCAGTTGTGGCTCTTGTGTGCCGCAGATCAAGCGCATGATCACCGCTTTCAAGCGCCCTGGTGAGGTGGCAACCTGAGTCCTTCAAACTTAAAGGGCTCAGGGGAGGGGGCTCAGGCCCTCATCTACCCAGCAAAGTCAACGCGTTGACCCCAGCGAAGACCACGAGTTCAACACCAATGTGCTTCAAACGCTCAGCCCCGATTTTGCAAACGGCAACTGCCTGATTCTTAAACCACAAGCATCAAAGATGGCATTGGCAACAGCGGGCCCAACTGTGGGGACGGGTGGCTCGCCGATGCCAGAGGGCGCCTCTGAGCTTTGGACAATGATCACCTTGACCTTGGGCATGTCCTTCATTCTGAGAAGGGGATAGTCGTGAAAGTTGCTCTGCTGCACCTGTCCGTCTTTGAAGGTGATTTCTTGAAACAAGACGGCCGACAAGGCAAAGGCGACAGCGCCCTCAACCTGGGCTTTGACCACGTCTGGATTGACAACCGTTCCACAGTCCACTGCGCAAGTGATTTCGTGAATTTTAAGTTTGTTCTTCACCACCGACACTTCAGCACAATGGGCAACAAAACTCCCAAAAGACTCGTTCACAGCAAGGCCTTGGCCGTGGTTGGCGGGGAGTTTTTTGCCCCATGAGGCGTTCTTGGCCGCGAGTTTCAACACATTGGCCAAGCGGGGGTTGTCCCTCAATCCCTCTAGCCGGTAGCTTAGAGGATCCCTTTTGGCCATTTTGGCGAGTTCATCGATCATCGTCTCCGTCACAAAGGAGGAGTGGCTGTGCCCCACCGATCTCCACCACAAGACGGGAACGGTTTTGGCCACTGCATAACTCTCACATTTGAAGTGGGGTATGGCGTATTTGTTTTCAAATGAACCTTCAACCGACGTATTGTCGATGCCATTTTTAATTAAAAACTTGGCAAAAGCGGTGTTCTCAGTGATGGAGTGCCCCACGACTTGGTGAGACCACATCAGGGGTTTGCCTTGAGCATCGATACCCGCCTTAACCCTGTGCATGAACATCGATCTGTAATAGCCCCCTTTCAAATCATCACTTCTGGACCAGACCAATTTAAGAGGCACCTTTTGATTGAAGCGTTTGGCCACAGCAGCGATTTCTCGCATGTAATCCGAGGCCGGGTTGGCTCGTCGTCCAAAACTGCCGCCTGACATGTAGGTCGTGATGGAGACTTTGTCGGGTGTGAGGCCGAGCTCTTGGGCAATGGAGAATTGATCCACCGCGTGAAATTGGCATCCTGTATGGATCTTCACGCCTGTCTCAACGTGCTCCAAAGTCACATTGAGAGGCTCCATGGGCGCATGGGCCAAAAAGGGAAATGAATAGGTGGCCTCGATCTGGGAACTCGACTCGAGTTGAGCCTGCTCCAACTGACCCATCTCTTTGGCAATGAGCCCTGGGGTTTTGAATTGATCCTCAAAGCGCTCGAATTTGGCCTGCGAGCTGCTCAAATCTGCTTTATCGGTGTTCCAAGTGATGACCAACTCATCTCGGCCTTTGAACGCATTCCAAGTGTCTTTGGCTATGACGGCCACACCATAAGGGGTTTGCACCACATCGATGACGAAGGTGTTGCCTTTGGTTTTGCTGTCGTCAAGACTTTGAAGCGTTGCTCCAAACTGAGGAGGTCTGGCCAGCGCTACATAGAGCATCCCCGGTAAACGCACATCCAAGCCAAAAACCTGGGATGCGTGGGTTTTGGCGTAACTGTCCACACGGTGCAGATGGGGGTTGCCAATCAGTTTGAATTGGTCACTGCTTTTAAGCGTCACTTGAGATGGAATGGGCAAGGCTTGGGCTTTTGCCGCCATTTCTCCGATCAGACACTTGGTGCTCGATTTCTTGTGAATCAGCATCCCGTTGGCGACGATCACTTCGGATGCAGGGGTGTTCCATTCTTGACTGGCCGCTTGGATCAACATCGCTTTGGCCGCGGCCCCGGCTTTTCTGAGCTCAAGCCAAGAGTTGGCAATCGATGTGGAGGCGCCTGTGCCTTGGACACCTAACTTTCCGTTTTTAAATTTGGAGCTGTCAGCTGGTGCAAATTCATAACGCATCTTGGACCAGTCCGCCTCCAACTCCTCTGCAACGATGGTGGTCAAGCCCGTTGCGATGCCTTGGCCCATGTCCAAGTGCTTCACAATGACGGTCACCTCACTGTTGGGTGCAATTTTTAAAAACAAGGAGGGCTGTGGTGGTGTATCCTGCACGCCTCGCTCTTCGGCCAGCGCTTGAGAATCTGTATAAATACCAATCATCAAGGCGAGTGAACCCGCGCCCGTGGTTTTGATGAAATTTCTTCTGGACAGCTCGTGTGTTGAATGGTTGATCATTTCATGCTCCCAAATGGTGTGAGGCATCCAAGATGGCCAACTTGATGCGCTGGTATGTACCGCATCGACATAAATGCGAGCTCATCGCTTCATCGATATCCTTTTCGCTCGGTTTGGGGTTGCGATGGAGCAAATCCGCCGCGGTCATGATTTGGCCCGATTGGCACCATCCACATTGAACGACATCAAATTTAACCCAAGCATCTTGAAGTGCCTTGGACTCCTTGGTCGACAAGCCCTCAATGGTCGTTACCTTCTTGTTGAGGGTTTGCTCAACAGGCGTTTGGCAAGAGCGAGTGGGGCGTCCATCCACATGAACGGTACAAGCGCCGCAAAGTGCTGCACCACAACCAAACTTGGTCCCTGTCATGCTCAAAGTGTCCCTCACCACCCACAGCAGTGGCATGGCGGGGTCGACGTCGACTTGATGGTTTTTTTGATTGATATGGAGATTGAATTGCATGACTTGGAACCCCTTCGTGATATTGGATCAATCTAACTTCAGTTGCATGTCTTTGATGATCTGAGTCCATTTAGAGGAGTCAGATTTGATCAAATTCTTTAAATTGTCAGGTGAGCCGCCAATAGGCTCTAAGATGAATTTATCCAACTGTTCGGCCTTGAAGACGGGGTCTTTAAGGAGTTTGTTGATCTCTGTGTTGAGTTTTTCAATGACGTCGTTGGGAGTACCCGCCACCCCCATCAAGGCAAACCATGACGAGGGTTGAAAGCCCCCGATACCTGCTTCTTTGAAGGTTTGTACTTCTGGCAGGAGGGGTGAGCGCTTGTTGCCAGCAACGGCAAGGACTTTGAGGTTGCCAGACTTGGCTTGTGAGGCCACAAAGCCTGTGGAGACGATCATCGCGTCCACATGTCCACCCATCAAATCGTTCAAAGCAGCCGATGCGCCTTTGTAGGGCACGGAAGTCAAATTGATGTTCACTTCCTTTTCGAACAACTCAAAATTCAGATGAGCTGTGGATCCGTTTCCGAGATTGGCATATGAAAATTTATCTTTGTTCTTTTTAGCAAGCGCAATGAATTCCTTCATGTCCTTCACGTTGATGGTGTTGGATAAAACAAAGGCTTGAGGAATGGATGCCAGCGCAATGATGGGGGAAAAGTTTTTATCAACATCGTAGGGCAATTTGTTGTAGAGCATGGGATTCATGGTCAAGGTGGCTTCTGCTGTCAAGAGCAAGGTGTAGCCATCTGCGGGGGCCTTGGCCACAAAGCTCGCCCCAATCAGGGTGTTACCACCAGCCTTGTTTTCCACCAACACAGGCTGATTCAAACTTGTGGTGAGCCGTTGTGCAAGAGACCTGGCCAAGCCATCTGAAACGCCACCTGGCACATAGGGCACCACCACGGTGATCGCTTTTAAGGGGTAAGTTTGAGCAAAACAGAGCTGAGCCGTGAGGAGGAGAAGTCCGATGATTTTTTTCATGCTAAGTGGCGTATTTAATGATCAAGTTGGTGCCATATGTTATGGGTTTATCTTTGTTTTCATATTTCTGTTGGAAATAATTCATATTTTGATTATTGATTTAATTGATGCGTGCAGTGTGTAATATCGCGACTTCACTTATTTCATGGGAGAGAAGTCAATGCATGCGCTTACCAACTTTTTTAAAACCATTTTTCTAATGGTCTTCTTTGGCGGTCTTTCAGCCGCTGCTTTTTCCCAGCAGGTACCACCTCTAGAGAAGAATATCAAGGCTTCGGAGACTGCCATTGTTTTGGTGGATTTTCAAGGTAATTTTGTCAACACCGATGGTGCTTGGTATGCAAAATTTAAACCTGACTATGACAAGGGCATGCTTGATAACACGGTGAAGTTGGTGGATGAAGCCCGTAAAAAGGGAGTGTGGATCATTCACGTGACCGAGGGCTATACGCAAAATCATCGCGAGCTTGACTGGACCAATGGTGGTGGATTTCACCGTGGTCAATTGCTTCGCAAGGCATGGAAAGTCGGGAGCAAAGAGGCTGCCTACTACGCACCCCTCATGCCAAAGCCTGAATACAACGATTTATTTCTAGCACCCAGAATTCAAGTGAGTGCATTTGGTGGAACGGGTTTGAATGAAATTTTGAGATCGAAGGGCATCCGAAATATCGCTGTTGCAGGTTTCACCACAGATGTCTGCGTTTATGCAACCGTGATCTCTGGCTATGACCTGGGCTACCACGTCTATGCCCTGGAGGATGCGATGCTTGGATTTTTCACGGACTTGTCCAAGAACATGCTCACAACGGTTTACCCCATGTGGTCGACGGTTGTTGGCAATGACAAATTCTTAGAAATGGTCCAGTGAGTTCATCCATGCAAAATCATCTTCATATCTGTGAAATTGACCGTATTCGAGCAGTCACCATTGGTGTCACGGATATTGCGCAGTCTTTGAGTTTTTATACCCAAGTCTGGGGTCTTGAGGTCGTGCAGCGTAAAAATGACACCATTTGGCTCAGAGCTGGTGGTTTGGATCATCACGTCTTGGTCATAGAGAAATCAACCACCCCAGGTTTGATCAGTATCACGTGGGGTGTCAAAGACCAAGCCACTTTGATGGGGTTTTACGAAAGATTGGTCAATGCAGGCGTTTTTACCGAGGAGCCTCCAAGAAAATTGGCAAGCCCAGGTGGTGGTTGGGGGTTTGCATTTCATGATCCAGAGGGACGTGTACACAAGGTGGTCGCGGAGCGTGAGGACCATCAAGCGCATCAACACGATACCACCTTACCTCAGCGCATTGCGCATGTGGTTGTGAACACGAAGGACATGAAACTCATATCGGATTTTTTTCAAAACACGATTGGATTTAAGTTGAGCGACGCCACTCATAAAATGAAATTCTTCCGATGCAACTCGAATCACCACAGTCTGGCTATCGCAGACTTCGACTCGATCAGCTTGAACCACATCGCCTTTGAGATGCCAACTTGGAACGATCTCATGTTCGCAGTCGGGAGAACCAAGTTGGCTGGACACCCATTGCAGTGGGGGGTAGGTAGACATGGGCCTGGCGACAATGTGTTTTCCTACTTCTTGGATCCCGATGGTTTTGTCGTGGAATATACGGCCGAGATTCAACAAATCACAGACCCTGCCCACATCCCAGGTGAACCTGAGCAATGGGTTCGTTCTCCTGAGAGGATGGATCAGTGGGGCCATGCCAATTTGCCCACTGATGTCATTAAAAAGGCCATGAGCGGCCAAATGGGGTTGTCGGCATGAACATCATCAACTTCAATGACGACCAGTTCGGCCTGCTGATCAAAGACCAAATCTTTGAATTCACGCATCATTGCCAAAGTCGCCAACTCTTGCATGCTGTTGAGTTCATCTCCCATCAGTCTGAAGTGCAATTGAGCAATTTGATGAGATCATCAAAGCCTATCGCTTTAGATGCGGTCAAAGTCAACAGTCCGGTGAAAAATCCTGGTAAGGTGGTGGCTGCCCCGATCAACTACAAGGCCCATATTCTAGAGATGCAAGAAAATGGTCAAGCTTTTGGACACATCATCACCGACATCAAAAAAGCTGGCCTCTTTTTAAAAGCACCTTCTTCAGTTGTGGGGCCCAGTCACGGTATTCATCAAATCTTTCTTGATCGCCGAACAGACCATGAAATTGAGCTTTGTGCGGTCATTGGAAAGCGCTGTAAAAACGTTTCAAGCGACAAAGCCTTAGATCATGTTTTGGGTTACTGTTTAGGGCTCGACATCACCCTCAGAGGGCCTGAGGACAGGAGTTATAGAAAGTCCATTGACACCTATACTGTTTTAGGACCATGGTTGACCTTACCGTCTCCAGAGATCGATCCCGAAAATATAGACCTTTACCTAAGTGTTAACGGTCAAGCTCGCCAAGAGACGAACACTTCGGATATGGTTTTATCCCTCCGAGAATTGATTGAGTACGCCTCTCATTTTTACACTCTAGAGCCTGGTGATGTCATCATGACGGGAACCCCACAAGGCGTGGGTCCCATTGTTCCCGGGGATGAAATATATGCCAAAGCAACCCATTTGGGAGAAATGAAAGTCAGTGTATGGGACGGTACACAACATGTCTAAAGTCCGCTTTCGTCTGATTGGATTGACCCATCGCTGTGTTGAGGAGTCCTACAACTTCATGGCTTTGAAGCTTGTTTCTACTTTGCTGCCCAATGATGTTTCACTCCAAGTTCACGACATCAAAGAGATTCCCTTTTATGAACCTGGTTTGGAAGGAGCAGAGCTCCCTCTTGCTGTTTCAAATTTTCAAAATGAGTTGATCCACGCTCAGGGTCTCGTCATTTTCACGCCCGAGTACAACCACTCCTTGCCTGCAAGACTCAAAAATGCGCTTGACTGGTTGTCTCGTTTAAAACCCAACGTCCTGATAGATTTGCCCACGATGATCGGCTCCGTTGCTACAGGGCATCTGGGTGGAGCAAGGGTTCAGTACGAGTTAAGGCGTGTATTGGATTCTCAGCAAGCACAAACCCTTCTGAAGCCTGAGGTGTTCATTGGCAGCGCCAAGTCAAAGTTCAACAATATTGGTGAGTGTGTGGATCAAGAAACGATAAAGCTTTTGGGGCTTCAAATTGCAAGTTTCATCAAGTTGCTGGAAAACGCTCAAAAGATCAAAACCATTTCACAGGTATGATGTCAATCGTGTAAGCAATCGAAAGACAGGGCAAATTGAAAATCAATGAAATAGATTTAAATTTATTGATGGTGTTCAGTGCCGTCATTAGAAAAAAAAGTGTGACACTTGCCGCTGTGGAGCTGTCCATGACGCAGTCCGCTATTTCCAATGCCCTAAGAAGATTGCGGGGCCATTTTGACGATGAGCTGTTTATTAAAACCAATCGTGGTATGACGCCCACTTTATTGGCTGAGCAGTTGTCAGTACCGATCTCCACAGCTTTGCATCAAATTCAGTTGGCCATGGACTCTATCGAGACCTTTGATCCGGCCACATCCACTCGCTCTTTTTGTATTTACACGAGTGATGTGGGGCAATTGATTCTGGCGCCACGTTTGTTGAAAGCGCTAGAGCGCGATGGCCAGAAAATCTCTATCTCTTTGGTGAACGTTTCGCCTCCCAAAGCGAAAGAAATGATGATGGATGGATCGATCGATATTGCCATTGGTACCTTTGATGACTTTCAAGTGGGCTTTCATAGTCAAAGGCTTTTCACCAAAAGCTATGTGGTGATCGGTAGGAAGGGGCACCCGGTTTTCAAGGGAAAGTTGACCTTGGATAAATTTTTAAGATCACGGTTTGCCACTTACCATCCTCCAGCTGAGAGTCATGATGATTTTGAAAAAGTGCTGGACGGCATCTTCAAATCAAAGAAAGCTCAAAGGAAAGTATCCATCGAGTTGGCCCATGGTTTGGGAATTGGTGAGTTGATCTCTGGCAGCGATTTACTTTGTTGTGTGCCTAAGCGTCTTGCAGTGAACTTGGCAAAGCATTCGGATGTAGATGTTGCCGAGCTTCCATTCAATTCTCCTTCAATTGATGTGTCACAGTACTGGCATGACAAGGTTCACTCTGATCTTGGTCACAAGTGGTTTCGCAATTTGGTTTATAAATCATACTCGGCATATTGACATGACATCCTCTTCAGAAGAACTTGAAATTCAAAAGTTGACCCAGAATTTTTTAAGAAAAAAAATGTTTGTCATGATCAGGCATCCATTGAAAACTGAGTTGGCAAAAATTCACTTCAAGGATCACCTCAATTGGGTGATCGATATGGAAAAATCGGGTAAGGTTTTTTGTTCAGGTCCCTTTGTGGAGTCCAAAGCAACAGAGGGTCGACCGGGCTCTCCTGCGGGCGGCATGACCATTGTTAGAGCGGCCAATAAAGACGAGGCCATTGAGTTGGTGAACACCGACCCCTATGTGATCAACAGCGTTGTTTCGTTTGAGATGAAGGAGTGGCTGGTGATGGAGGGCGGTTTTAATCTGAAAGTCAGCTTCTCCCAAGGGAGCTATGAGATGGAGTGATGTCTGCGCTTGATCGGATCATGCGGACAAGGGGTCACCTATGTTGAGTGGACTCTCCATTTTTGCGAATTTTTCACAAGTGTTGTAGTGATGAATCACAGGGTAGTAGGTCATCAGCCTGACTTTTCTTAAAAACAAATGGCCGTGAAAATAGTCGTACCCACACCTCAAACCCGTGTTTGATGATTCTGAATGCAAGACGTATTGACACGTCTTGCAACTCTCATGTTTTGAGGGGTGAGCATCCATACATTCAAAAGATTCACAATCGACTCAATTGGTCCATGGTGTTACGCTTGGCACTTCGCAGGGGCCTTCTACGGGGATAGAGCCAAAATCTGCAGGTCCCACAATCTCCAAGTACTCCATATCCGCTGAGTAGTCAAAGAGGTAGTGTACGATGCCAGGCCTTTGATGAACACAGTCTCCGGCACTCACCAAAGTGACTTGGTCTTCATACATGAACTTGGCCCAGCCTTTGAGCATGTAGACGATTTGAAACTCGGCAACATGGTAGTGCCATCCAGTACCGTTTTCTGGAGGCATATTGGCTTTTGCAATGTGGGCAATCACTTTTCCCTTGGTGGCTTTTGAAACCCCTAAATCTTTGTAGAGGAAAAAGTCCCGAAGACCTCCTGGGAGAAATTGTGTCTCGCTCCCCTTGATGTGAGAAAAGAGGGTATCACTTTCAAATTTGACGGTAGCATTCATTTCAAAACTCCACTTCAAGTTCTTCAATATCATCGGGCTCTGATTGAGCGTCGGCTATCCACTCTTTCATAAAAGGCATCGAGAGGATTTGTTTTGAGTACTTCTCAAAGAGGGGGTCCAAGGGTATCCCATAGGTCATGAACCGGGTCACCACTGGGGCATACATGGCATCTGCCATGCAAGGTGTGCGTCCGAAAAGGTAAGGGCCTTTGTAAGTGTGAAGACAGTGCTCCCAAATTTCTAAAATTCTATCGATATCCATCTGAGCCTTTGACCATACTTGTGTCATGGGGATGCGCGCCTTGATGTTCATCGGTAAGGAGGATCTGAGAGCAGTGAAGCCGGAGTGCATCTCTCCACAAATCGCCCGACAATGTGCGCGGTGCACCGCATTGGACGGTAAAAGGTTCTGTTTTGGTGCGATTTCGTTCAGATATTCACCAATTGCAAGTGTGTCCCAGACCTTGATTTTGTTGTGTAAAAGGCAGGGAACCAAAATAGAGGGTGACAAAAGCAGCAATTCGGCTCTGCTGTCTGGTGTATCGGTTGGCACTTTTACCTCTTCAAACTCGATACCTGACATTTTTGCCATCAGCCATCCTCTTAGCGACCAAGAAGAGTAGTTTTTGCTGCTGATCGTGAGTGTTGTCTTGGCCATGGCCTCGTGCCCCCTTGTGAATACCTTCATTGGTGCAAAAAATATGCCACCATGGCACAAGATTTGCGACTGTTGATACAAGTTGTTCATGATCTGGGCATGAAAAAATAAGGATTGCCGTGATGTACCAAAATTACCAGACCTTGGCCAATGCCAACGATTCATTTCGATTCATGGCCAATGCCTTCCATCTCTTTGTACATGACATGTTCAAAGGGATCGAAAATCCCTTTTTAAACAAGTTTCACGCTTATCAAGAACAAATTGACTTGATGGGTTTGACCCACAAGAGGCCAGCATTTGATCTTGAAGTCGTTACAGACTCATCGGGCGAAAGTTTTGACGTTCAAGAGGAGCTGGTTCACCAGACCGCCTTTTGTCACTTGGTCCGATTCAAGAAAAAAACCAAGGACAACTTACCCAAGGTGCTTTTGGTGGCACCCATGTCAGGGCATTTCGCGACCCTATTGAGGGGAACTGTACAAGTCTTGGTGCAAGACCATGAGGTCTACATCACCGATTGGCTCAACATCCGAGACATACCCAAGTCGAAGGGGGAGTTTGATTTCGATAGCTATATCGACGAAATCATGATTGCTTTGAGGTTTATTGGCCCCAAGACCCACCTCATGGGGATCTGTCAACCAACGGTTGCTTGTTTGGTGGCCACCAGTCTATTGGCTGAAGATGCCGATCCCTGCGTGCCGTCTTCTTTAACTTTGATGGCCGGACCCATTGACACCAGGGTGAACCCAACGGCCGTTAATGAGTTGGCCAATTCAAAGCCTTTTGAGTGGTTCGAGAAAAATTTGATCAATGTTGTACCCGGGCAATTTGCGGGTGCGGGTCGACGCGTCTATCCAGGATTCATTCAATTGAGTGCATTCATGAACATGAATCTCGAGCGTCACAAGCAGTCATTCAAAGATCTGTTTAAATTTCGTACAGAAGGCTTACATGAAAAGGCCGATCAGATCAGAGACTTTTACAAAGAGTATTTTGCGATCATGGACCTGTCAGGTGCGTTCTATTTGGAAACCATCGATAAGGTGTTTCAAACGCATCAGCTACCCAAGGGCGAGTTGACTTATAGGGGCAGGTTGGTCAGACCTGACGCCATCAAAAAAACATTTCTCACCACCATCGAGGGAGATCGAGACGACATCTGTGGTGTGGGTCAAACTTTGGCAGCACACGATTTGTGCTCAGGAATTCCCATGTACATGAAGACCCATCATCTTCAGGCAGGAGTTGGGCATTATGGTGTTTTTAGCGGCAGAAAATGGGCGGGACAAATATACCCTGTGATTCGCTCCATCATTCAAAGTATTCAGCATTAGATCCATCGGTTGAATTTGTTTTTTCATACAAAAAGGCCTCCGAGGAGGCCCTTTTGCATCGGGTGGTTTCTCTGCAAGTATCTGCAGATTCAAGCTCAGGGCTTGCCCGAAACCTGCTTTTTGCGTCAGGTCAATCCAAGCATTCAATCAGCCTTGGTGTTCACGCATAGACGTTCACGTTGTTTCCCGTTGTCTCTGTTGCAGCAGGGGGTTTGGGTAACGTTGTGGCCAACTTTGCGAGTTGCCAAGAGGCGGTGCTGCTCAAAGCAGGCGATGGTGCAGCTGCTGATGCAGCAGGCGCTGCAGTCGAATAGCTTGCTCCCATTGCTGCAGCACTTGAAGCGATTCTCATTCCCATGGATTTCTCCTCATAACGGCTCCGTTCAAACGAAGGTCTGAACAAGGTTTTCCATTACAACCCTATCATCGACAGGGTTTCTCTGGACTTGAGCTTCTTGAATGTAAAGATGTCCAATTCAGGCGTAAAGATCAACCTGTGAGCCCTGACCAAATAGTTGTGCCAAGCTGTTGGTGCTCACGCGCTGCTGAGATGTGTTGTTCCAATTGGCCTGGCCTTGCTGCGATGGATTCATCGGAACAGTTGGTGTGTTTGTGATGTCTTTGGCAGAGTAGGCGGTGGCGCTGTTCTTGAAGGAGGCAATGGTTTGTGCAATCTTTGTTGCATCATCCAATTGCCCCTTGGCCAAAGCTGCTCCAACCTGGGCCATGGGACTGGAGGGGGTCAACACGGGGCTGTTCTTGGTCACTTGTGCAAACGCCTTTTGAGCAGCAGCAAGATCTTTACTTTGTAGGCTCGAGAAGAGATCGTTCACGCTTTGCTGGCGCTTTTGAACAAGCGCTGAAGCATTGGCTTGAGCACTCCAGGCGGAGACCGCCGCATAGGCATTTAAACGCATCGATGACTCAAATCTAAGACGTGGGAATTTTGCTAATTGCTATCCCGCATTGTGAGAATCGACTCAAGAGTGGAGAACTTGAGGGGCGTTGAGCACTATTTTTTTGAGGCCTATGTTTTCAAGCTGATTTTTGTATGGCGTATGAACTCTTCCGCCACCTCCTCAGCCTCCTGCCTCGTGGGGGCTGCGGTCATCACAAATCCAATGCGATGGGCATTTTCAAAAGGGTAGGACACGGCGTCGCCCGGTTTTTTGAAGATCTCAACGCTTTTGATCCTGGGGTCCTCCATTGAAGCGAGTTCAATGCATTGAAGGGTGCCCACCTCTTGAACTGTCAACCAACGGGTCACCGAAGCCCAACCGTCCTCGACTTGATGCAGCTCGGCACGCCAGTTGCCCAAGTGCAGATCTATCAAGTCCTTGTGCACCGAGCGTTTTAGCGCGTAGCCCATCAGTCGAGCGATCTTTGCACCGACCAGTCTGGGGTTGATTTCGATGAGTTGGGGGCCCTCAGCGGTCATCATGAGTTCGATGTGTGTAGCGCCTTGATCGAAGCCGACAGCATCCAAGATGGGGAAGATATAAGCCTCGAGCACTTCTCTTCGTGGGTCCTGTGGACAAAAGCATCCTCCTTTGATGGCAAAGGAGGGGGGAGGGAACATGAGCTTTTCGTTGACACCGATCAAGGTGTGTTGGCCATTGATCGTGAACGTGTCGCAGCCTAGAAAGTCACCCTTCATGTAGCGCTCGACCATCAGGCGGTCATTGGCTTTGACCCCAAGACCATAGTCTGCGTTGCTTGGTAAGATGTGCTCTAGTGGACTGATCCAAGGCTCCAGATCCTCCTCGCGTTCGAGCACGATGATGTTTTGCGAACCATAGCCGTCCACCGGTTTGATCAACACCGGCAAGCCCAATGCATCGACCGCCGCTTTGAGTTCAGCGCTGGAGGTGGCCAAGTGGTGTTGGGGTTGATGGATGCCCAAGCTCTTGAGACGCTCTCTCACTTTGAACTTGTCTCTGAGCAGTGTTGCGCTCTGAAGATTCAAGTGTCTCAGTCCCAAGGTCTTAGACAATCGGGCGGCCTCGATGAGTCGGATATCGATCAAACACAAGACCGCATCAATGGGATGCCTTTGGTGCAAGGCTAAAACTTTGGCGCTCACCTCTTCATCGTCGAATCCTGGGATGTCCATCACTTCAAGGGCTTGCTCAAGATACGCTTGAACAAGCGGTTGAGAGCGGTAGATCTCAAGGTCTGAGCTGATAAAGCTGAACGAATGGCCTTCGCCAAGCGCCGCCTCCAAGATATCGGTGTCGTTGCCCCCAGGCAAATCGATGATGAGCAGATGAGACATGGAGGAGTTTGATTTGTTCTTGGCGTTATGCAGAAATGTTCAACAAACTGCCACTCGTGCCCATGCTTTGCAAGTTTTGAGACAAGTTTTGTAGAAAAGCTGCGAGCGTGTTGTTGGCGCCATTGCTGCTTGTCGAGCTTCCTGTTGCAGTGCTCAAATTGTTGAAGCTTTGCTGCAATTGGGCCAAAGCATCTGTTGATGCGCTCGGGCTTGTAGCGCTGGCCGATGAAAGGTCTGTGCTGGTGGAGTTGGCAGCGCCGAGTTGAGAAATCAGGGACTGTAAATTGGCGCTCAATTGGCTGCTTGAAGCGCCCTCAGAATAGTGGTGATGTCCCCCGCCGTGATGACCATGCCTGACGGGTCCGCTGGAGGGGGCGCCCGTGGGGTTGGTGGAGGGCGTCAAGCCCGTGCTGGAGGCGCTTGTTTGTGAGGCCACTTGTGTGGCGGAGCTGGCAGAGCTTGAGGTGACCGCAGCAGCCCCTTGGGCAGAGCTGGGTGTTGTTGGGCTGAGCGCAGTGGGTTGAGCGCCTGCTTGAGCTTGGAGAGTGGCAAAGAGGTTTTGCATGAAGGTGCTCAAACTCTGCGCAACAGCGGGGTCCAAGCTGCTCGGTGCGCTTGCAGCGCTGCCTGAGGTTGCCGCAGAAGTGCTTGCACCAGCCGATGATGTGGAGCTGCTTGCTGTGACCGCGTTGCTGGCATTGATCAGGCCCGTTTGAGTGAGGGAGTTGATCAAGGCTGCGGCAAACGAGGACGAGGGGTCGGTGGTGGCTTGGCTTGAATAGGCTTGGTCTTTAGCGCCTTCGAGCCTTGTATGGGATTTCCAACTTGAGGAGATTTTGGTCGCTGAGGCGATGTCACCCGTTTGCAAGGCTTGTCCGATTTGGCCTAAAGGTGAGTTGGGGTCGATGTTGGGCATCTTGGCACTGATGCTGGCGAATGCGCTTTGTGCACTGCTCAAGTCACCACTTTGAAGGGCTGATTTCAAGGCCCCCATGCTCTGTTGGCGTTGCTGCCAAATGGAAGTGCCGGACATGGACTGTGCGCCCATGCTTGCATAAGATG